>JASOAK010000012.1:0-81965 GCA_048499175.1 bacterium | reverse complement strand
TTCGCGAAATACTCGGATTGCAGGGCGTAGTAATAGGCGTCCGCGCCGCGCAGCAGGTCTTCCCGCGCGAGGCGCTTCGCCAGGGCCAGCGAGGCCCCCGCCGCGGAGAGGCACAAGATCGCGACGATGAGGATCCGCGGCGCCTTCATTCGCATTAAGAACGGCTCGACCAGCAGGCCTGCGTCTCGTCGGTGGGCAGGAAGAGGTCGGTCAGGACGGAGGAGCTGAGATAGACGGGGTTGAGCTCTTGCAGGATCGGATCGAGATTTTTCACCAAGGCCTCGAAGTCGGCGCCCTCGACCTGGGCCTTCTTGTAGGCGTCGGTGCCGTTCCATTTCGTCGCGCCCAGGACCCAGAGGAGGTTTTGATTGCGGTTGGCCGGGCCTTGTTTCTTGGCCCAGAGGAAGGCGAAGAGCTTCTGCTTCTCCTCGGGCGTCAGCGAACGGTAAGGCTTGGCCTCCACCTCGCTTTGAAAGATCTGCACCCGCGGCTCGCCCGAGCTTGCCTCCTGCAGGTACTCCGATTTTTGCAAGGCGCTGACGTATTTTTTTCCGAAGATCCTGAGCTTGTCCCCCTTCGGCTCCCAGTTGCCCTCGAGGATCCCTGCGTTGATGCTGGTCGGTTTCGCGGCGCTGTCCGATTTTCCGTAGTTGAAGTCTTTGTAGACGACGAAGGTCCCGTTGTCGCGCAGGCGGATCCGGGCGTTGTCGCAGCGGGCGCCGAGGGAGAACTCGAGGTCGTAGTCCTCCGGCAATTTTCCGGCGATGGGCTGGTGCAGGATGGAGGCGTAGGAACGGTTGACCATGGCCTGGAAGGTCGCGGACGCCTGGGTCCGCGGCAGCTCCACCTGCGGCAGCATGAGCCTGCCTTGATCGCCGATCAGGCGCAGTTCGGAAATTAGGACGTCCTTGTAGGCCTTGCCGGGGGCGATGGCCTTGATCGTCAGCCGCAGCTTGCTGACGGCGGGCAGGTTTTTCGGGAAGGCGATCTCCTGGGCGCCCATCCGGTCGGCGAGCGGGATGCGAAAGGGGACCATGCCGTCCGCCTGGATCTCGGCCTCGAGGACGCGGCCGTTCGCCTTGAAATGCTCGGCGGAGCGCTGGTAGCCGTTCCAGGCCATCATCCCGGCGATCGTTTGCGGATTTTTGAAATTCAGCGTGAAGGATTCCTCTTTGCCGTCGTTTTTCTTTCCGTCCGTGGACCATGCGATGTCGTAGGCCGAATCGAAAAGATGGGCGGGGTGGTAGGCTGAACGGGGCTCAAGGATCGAGGTCGCCGAGACCTCGGCGGAAATCAAGACGGGAAGCTCGGGGCGTATCGGAGCGACCTCTCCCTTCAAAATCGCCTGAGGGTCCGGCGCCGCCGGGTAGAGCAGGATCTTGCGAATCGGGAGGGCCTTGCGGTCCGCCTCGGAGGGCGCCTCGACTTTGAGAAAGAGCGATTTGATCTCGATCTCCGACCCTCCGCTCAACTGCAGTAACTGGTTTCCGTCGGCGTCGCTCGCCACTTGGCCGCGGGCTTGCGCCGCGCTGGTGTTGCCGTTGATGTAGACGCGCAGCTCGGAGTTGGCCTTGGGGTTTTTACCGGCACTCAGGATCATCAGATATCCCGCCCGGATCGGCAGCTCGAATTGCAGATAAATGCCCTCGTCGGCGCCGGCGTCCGCGGCCCCGGAGACCCAACTGCCCTCGCATTTCGGATCGAGCAGGCAGGTGGCCGGCGCGGATCCCGGCGCGCTGCTGGTGACGGCGGCGGCGAGCAGTCGCGAAGCGGGCTGGGCGGAGGCGTCGAGCGGGAGCAAGGCGACGCCGAGGGCGAGGATGGACGCGAGTTTCATGAGGCCTCCTGGAGCGAGTATTGGCACTTCGAAAAATTTTTGAATAAGGTTTCGGTCGCGAGTCGCCGGCCCGAGGCGTCCTCGGCCTCGCGCAGGATGATGTTCCGGCGGTACAGGCCGTCCGGCGCCGTGACGAAGGCGTGCTCCGCCTCGCGCACGCGGTAGCGGAGCTCGGGCTCGGACTCGGTCTGCAGCCGCGCGACGAGCTCGCGATCGGTCAGGGCCAGGCGGAATTGATACCGGAGCCTTCCCTCGTTGGCAAAACGCAAGTCCTTGAAGTTGTAGACCACGCTCGCCCCGGTTCCGAAGGGGACGCGGCGGTGATCGTCGGGGAAGAGATCGAGGCTGTGGTGGTGCCGTTCGACGACGCGCAGGTCGGAGTGGAGGGCCAGCCAAAACAGCGCGTTGGCCAGTTGGCACAAGCCGCCGCCGACCCCGCGGGCCGGGCGGCCGCGCTCCAGAACGAGCCCCTCGAGATAGCCGTGCGCGGCGGTAGGGGGTCCCACCAGCCTCCAAAGCGAGAATATCTTGCCCGGCGGGAGGACGAGTCCGTCGACTCGCGCGATGGCGAGCTCGAGGTTGCGGCGCTTGTTCTCGAAGAGCTCCGGATCGACGCCGGACAGGCGCCGATAGATCGGGAGGCGGTGCTCGAGGATCGTCACGGGAAGGTCCTGTGCCGCGCGTTCGGCGGCGAAGCTCCCGGCGCGCCAGGCGTTCTGCAGGGCGCGCAGCCTCCGCCGCCAGGCGAAGGCGAACCAGTTGCGGGCCGCTTCAAGGTTGCTTCGCATCCAGGGCCTCGACGATCGGGTAACGGTTGGCGTTGGGCAATTGGAAATGCCACCACTCGCTCGGCAGCGGCTGGAGCCCGACCTGAGCCATCAAGCCGAAGAGCAGGTCGCGGTTGGAGCAGGCGGAAAGACGCTCCGGCTTGCAGGGGGCCTTCGGGGCCGCCGCGGGCGAGAAGTCGTCGAAGGCTGTGGGCATCTCGAGGAGCGTCCCGTCGGCCTTGGCCAGGCTGACGTCCACCGCGACGCCGCGGTTGTGGTTGGAGCCGGTCTTGGGATCGGCGACATAGCGTGCGTCCGGCACCAGGGCCCACATCGCCCGTTGCACCGCGAGCGGGCGCCAGCAGTCCCACAAGACCAGCTTCAGCCCCCTCGCCTCCAAGAGCGGCGCGAGTTTTTGCAGCTTGGCCGCCAGGTCCGGGTGCACCCAGCAGCGGTCGAGGGCGAAGTCGCGATAGACGTTTTTTTTCAAAAAGTTGTCTTCGGTATTGTAGCGGAGGGCGAGGAGGAAGGCGGGGCCCTCGACGAGGACCAAAGGAGAGGAGGATTTGCCGAGAACGCTCAACGGCGTGGCGAATATGACGAGAAGCAGCGCGATGCGAAGCCGTTTTCCCATGCCCACCGCCCTTAAAAACTTAGGGGCTCAACGTGTGAGCCCCTAAGTTCATTCGTTTCATCCTGAAATTAAAATTCGATGAACAGGGTCGAGCGCACCGCGTAAGCCGGCGAGGCGCCGTCGAACTGGATCGCGTTGATCGGGTTGCCGTCGAGCACGCCGTTGGCGAAGTCGTCGTTCTTGATGTCGAAGACGCCGCCCGGGAGGAAGATGCCGCCGGTGATGTTCCAGATCAGGTGGTCGAAGAACTTCGCCTCGAGGATGATGTCGGTTTCGAGCCCGTACCAGCGGCTGTTGTTGACGACGCGGGGCAGGCCGGCGATGCCGGTGATCTCGGCGAAATCGATGTCGAAGACCCGCGAGGGCGCCCACGCGGTCAGCAGGTGAATGCCGGCCTTGAAGTACTGGGCCTGCGGGATGGCGTTGGAGATGTCGAAGGTGTGCAAGTAGGTGCCGCCGACGTAGATCGCGTTGTTGACGCGGTTGGAGGTGATCGGCTTGTTGCCGAGCTTGGTTTCGCCGTTGACCTGGATGGCGGGCGAGGTGCCGAGCGGCATGTTGAAGAGCATCAGCGCGACCTCGTAGTCGGGCCGGAAGCCGAACTGGGTGATGCGGCTGGAGAGCGGCGAGGAGTCGCCGGTGGCCATGCCCGCGATGAACTTCCACTCGCCGCCGAAGTCGTATTTGCCGGAGGCCTCGAGGGCGCCCAGGTGAACTTGCAGGTCGTTGCTGCCGTCGAGGCAGACCGGGTTGGGCAGCGGGTTGGTGAAGCCCGCCGGCACCGAGATGGCGTTGACGCAGACGTCGGAGCCGATGGTTCCGCCCAGGAAGACGTACTCGGCCGCGACGCGGTAGGGGCCCTTTTCGTACTTGCCGTAGAGGTCGAAGAAGAAGGCGCGCGTATCGCCGTCGATGGCGCCGGGCACGGCGTTGCCGTTGGCGTCGAAGGCGATGCCCTCGCGCCGGCCGGTGCCGCCGCGCAGCCGCACGCCCGAGTAGGTGCCGATCTCCCAATCCTGCCGCTTGTAAACCAGGGCCGCGGTCAGCTGGTAGGTGCCGTTGCTGACGGTGCCGATCTCGTCTTCCAGCAGGCCGATCGTCGGGTCTTGCTGGTCGTTGAACACGAAGTCGGCCAAAAAGGCGAAGGCCAGGCTGCTGGAGTCGGCGAAGTCGTACTTGCCCAGATAGAGGAAGCGGTCGAAGGTGTCGCCGAACTTCGCGTACATACCGTTGCCGTCGTTCTGGAAGATTCCCAAGCCCCAGTTGCTGGGCTGGCGGCCGAGGCGGAACTTGCCGATGGGCGTGAGAATGTCGACGTAGAGCCGGCGCACGTTGAGGCTGCCGCCGCCGCCGGTGACGATGTCGCCCGCCTCGGGGCCGGTGACGCCGAAGGCGCCGGCGCCGCCCGGCAGCGTGATGGTGCCGGTGACCGGATTAAAGACCGTGAGGGATTCGACGTCGTTGGTGCCGAAGATGACGTCGTCGAGCATGTCGATCTGCGAGTGGATCGAGATATTGTCGTTGATCTTGAGGACGGGCTCGATGCGGAAGCGCTGCTGCCCGAAGAGGATGTTGCCGAAGCGGTCGTTGCCCAGCTGCTTGCCCTGCGCGATGTTGGAGGGCGTCTGGGTGTCGAGGTCGAGGGACCAATCGACGAAGAGGCGGTAGTAGCCGTGGGCCGAGAAGCTCAAGGCCTGGGCTTGGCCGGCGACGCCGAAGGCGACGGCGCAGGCTCCGAGAAGGGCCAATAGACGGGTGCGGGCGCGTTTCATGAAGATCTCCTCCCTTCAACAACAGGCGGCTGGGCCTCGCTAAACCGAAGGCTCTTCGGCGAAAAGATAGCGGTGCCGGCGAAATAAAGAAATTTTGGAGTGTGTCGGGAAAAAAGCCAGGCGAATCATAGTCTTAGCTTCATCCCCGGTCCGAGGCCGACTCTAGCACTTCGGGGAAAAAGGTCAAAATAAAAAAGGACTTAGGAGGGGTAAAAAGAAAGGCCCCGCGGGCTTGGGCCCGCGAGGCCTTCCAAAATTCGCCGCGGTCGTTCAGGGAACGGCCGCCGGTTCTCGATTACATCATGCCGCCCATACCGCCCATGCCTCCGCCGTGGCCGCCGGGGATCTCTTTCTTTTCCTCCGGCTTGTCGGCGATCAGGGCCTCGGTGGTGATCATCAGGGCCGCGATCGAGGCGGCGTTCTGCAGGGCGGAACGCGTCACCTTGGTCGGGTCGATGATGCCGGCCTGGAGGAGGTCTTCGAACTCCTCGCTGGCCGCGTTGAAGCCGAAGGCGTTCTTGCCGGCCTTGATCTTGTCGATCACGACCGCGCCTTCGACGCCCGCGTTCTCGGCGATCTGACGGCAAGGCTCTTCGAGGGCGCGGCGGACGATGTTGACGCCCGACTGCTCTTCTTCGGAGGCCTTGATCTTCTCGAGGGCGGGGATGCAGCGGATCAGGGCCACGCCGCCGCCGGGCACGATGCCCTCCTCGACGGCCGCGCGGGTCGCGTGCAGGGCGTCCTCGACGCGGGCCTTCTTTTCTTTCATCTCGACCTCGGTGGCCGCGCCGACATTGATCACGGCGACGCCGCCGACCAGCTTCGCGAGGCGCTCTTGCAGCTTCTCCTTGTCGTAGTCGGAGGTGGTTTCCTCGATCTGCGCGCGGATCTGCTTCACGCGGCCTTCGATGTCGGCCTTCTTGCCGGCGCCGTCGACGATGGTGGTGTTGTCCTTGTCGATGACGATACGCTTGGCCTTGCCCAAGTCGGAAAGCTGCACCTGCTCGAGCTTCAGCCCCAGCTCCTCGGCCAGGCACTTGCCGCCCGTCAGGATCGCGATGTCCTCGAGCATGGCCTTGCGGCGATCGCCGAAGCCCGGGGCCTTGACGGCCGCGACCTGCAGGGTGCCGCGCAGCTTGTTGACGACCAGGGTGGCCAGGGCCTCGCCCTCGACCTCTTCGGCGATGATCAGCAGGGGCCGGCCCAGCTTGGCGATCTGCTCGAGGACGGGGAGCAGCTCCTTCATCGAGCTGATCTTCTTCTCATGGATGAGGATGTAGGGGTTTTCGAGGACGGCTTCCATCCGCTCGGGATCGGTGACGAAGTAGGGCGAGAGGTAGCCGCGGTCGAACTGCATGCCCTCGACCACGTCCAAGGTGGTCTCCATGCCCTTCGCCTCTTCGACCGTGATGACGCCTTCCTTGCCGACCTTGTCCATCGCCTCGGCGATGATGCCGCCGATGGTCTCGTCGTTGTTCGCCGAGATGGTGCCGACCTGGGCGATCTCTTTGCGGTCTTTTGTGGATTTGCTGAGCTTCTTGAGTTCGTCGACGCAGACGGCCACGGCCTTCTCGATGCCGCGCTTCAGCGCCATGGGATCGAGGCCCGCGGCGACCATCTTCGCGCCCTCGCGGAAGATGGACTGGGCGAGAACGGTGGCGGTGGTCGTCCCGTCGCCGGCGACGTCGCTGGTCTTGCTGGCGACTTCCTTGACCATCTGCGCGCCCATGTTCTCGAACTTGTCCTCCAGCTCGATCTCCTTGGCGACGGAGACGCCGTCCTTGGTGATCGTGGGGCTGCCGAAGGATTTTTCGAGGACGACGTTGCGGCCCTTGGGACCGAGGGTAACCTTCACGGCGTCGGCCAAGGTGTTGACCCCCGCGAGGATCTTGTTTCGTGCGGCTTCGTCAAAAGCGATAATTTTAGCCATTTTAGAATCTCCTTTTTGGTGGGGCGAACACCGGGTTCGCCCCTACAATTAATTTTTAGAGGACGACCGCCTGGATGTCGCTCTCTTGGAGGATCAGGTAGTCTTCATCGTCGATCTTGATCTCGGTTCCGGAATACTTGCTGAACAGCACCTTGTCGCCGACCTTCACCTCGACGGGGACGGTCTTGCCGCTGTCGTCGACCCGGCCGCTGCCGACCGCGACCACCTCGGCCTCTTGGGGCTTTTCCTTGGCGGTGTCGGGAATGATGATGCCGCCCTTGGTCTTCTCGACCTCCTCCAGGCGCTTCACGATGATCCGGTCCCGGAGGGGACGAATGTTGAGCTTCTTGGCCATGTTACATCCTCCTGATGTGTATCTTATTGAAATTATTTAAAATTTATTTAAAAACGACGTCGGCTTAGCACTCCAAACGGACGAGTGCTAAGGACGGGGACACATATATGCCTTGTGGATAAGGTGTCAAGGGAGGGAGTGTAAAAAAGGGGGAAATTTCCTAAAAGCGCTTCTTGGCGGCTTCTTCCTCATAATATTTTCGGTACAGGATGTCCCATTCCCGGCTGCCCTCTTGGATGCCGCGCTTCTGGGAGAGGATCTTCTGGCGGGCCAGGTCGTCGATCTGGTCGTCGGTCCTCAGGTAGTCGAGCATCGCCCGCTTGATGGCCTTGAGGGCCTCCTCGTCGTTGGGATAGTCGACCAGGTCCTCGTCGTAGAGGGCGTCCCAGACCAGGTGGGCTAGGTGGGAGACTCTTTCTTCGCTCAGCTTCATGGGGGCCTCTTGGGGATGCCTTTGGTGTTTTGCCTTGGTTTCGTGTTTTTGCGACCGCCCTACCGAGAGTGGGGGGTTACCCCTTGGAGCACCGGGGTCTCCCCTTAAGCCGGGGAGACCCCTACGGTTGAAAAATCCGAAGGAAGATTAGATGGCTTTAAGGACGGATTTTTCAAAGGTTGCTCCAAGGGGTAACCCCCCACTCTCGGTAGGGCTGCTCCGTGGAAATCATGAAATCATTAATCGTTAGCCATTCTCGTTAGAATTGCTCGGTAATGATTCTTAGTGTTCAAATCACGAATTTCTTGTCTTTGGCCAATTGCTTCTTAATCTTCTGAAACATCTCGTGCTCGTTGATCGAGCCGGCCGGGACTTGGCGGCGGAATTTGTCCAGCAGGGCCTTGGCCTCCTCGTCGAGGCGGTCCTCGGCTTGGAAATTGGCGGTGATTACCTGATCGATCTTTTGCAGGAGGGTGGGGCGGTCGGCCTTGGCGACGATCTGTTTGGACTTCTCCAGCTGGTCGAGGACCCGTTCGGCGATTTTTTGGATTTGTTCTTTTTTCAGCCGCATGAATAGAGGATAGCTTTAAACCAGAAGCCAAGGAGTGACAACCATGATCATCGTGATGCGGACCGACGCCACCAAAGACCAGCTGAAAGAGGTGGTCCGGCACATCGAAAAGATGGGCTTCAAGGCCCATGTCATCCACGGCCAGGACCGGGACGTGGTCGGGGCGGTCGGCCACGAGAAAAAGAAGCAGGATTTGATGGTCTTGACGACCCTGGTCGGGGTCGAGGCGGTGATCCCCATCTCCAAGCCCTACAAGCTCGCCAGCCGCGAGCTGCGGCCGAAGCCCACCGTCGTAAAAGTCGCCCCGGGCGTCGCGGTCGGCCCCGAGTCCTTCATCGTGATGGCCGGCCCCTGCAGCGTCGAGAGCGAGGCCCAGATCGTCAAGACCGCGAAGGCGGTGAAGCGGGCCGGGGCCCAGGTGCTGCGCGGCGGGGCCTACAAGCCGCGTACCTCGCCCTACGACTTCCAGGGATTGGCGGAGGAGGGGCTGCGGCTCTTGGAAATCGCGAAGCGCGAGACCGGCCTGCCGCTGGTCACCGAGGTCTTGAGCCAGCGCGACGTCGAGACCGTGGAGCGCTCGGCCGACATCCTGCAGGTCGGGGCGCGCAACGTGCAGAATTTCGCCCTGCTCAAGGAGCTGGGACAGGTGAAAAAGCCCGTGCTCCTCAAGCGCGGGATGTCGACGACAATCAAGGAATGGCTGATGAGCGCGGAGTACATCCTCGCGGAGGGCAACCGCGACGTCATCCTCTGCGAGCGCGGGATCCGCACCTTCGAGACGGCGACCCGCAACACGTTGGACTTAAGCGCCGTGCCCGTGCTGCGCGAGCAGACCCACCTGCCGGTCATCATCGACCCCTCGCACGGGACCGGCGTTAGGCATTACGTCCCGCCGCTGGCGATGGCGGCCGCGGCGGTGGGCGCCGACGGCCTGATGGTCGAGGTGCACCCGACGCCCGAGCAGGCCCTGAGCGACGGGGCGCAGTCGCTGACCCTCGAGATGTTCGCCGAGATGATGGAGAAGCTGAAGCCCTTGATTGCATTGATGGGGCGTTCCCTGTAGGGGCGAACACGAGGTTCGCCCCTACGATACAGGCTCTATTAAATAAAATGGATTCGAAAACCGCGAAAAATTTCGACGGCCTCACCGTCCTCGCCCTCGAGAGCCGCATGGCCCTGCCCATGGCGAAGCTCGTCGAGAAGGCCGGCGGCAAGGCCTTGAGCGCCCCCTCGATGCGCGAGGTCCCGCTCGAGGACAACTCCGACGCCTTCCGCTTCTTCACGGAACTCGAGGCCGGAGCCTACGACCTCTTCGTCCTGATGACCGGCGTCGGTCTGCGTACCCTGCTCGCCGCCCTCGAGACCAAGTACCCCAAGGAACGCGTCCTTGCCGCCTTCGAAAAAACCAAGGTCGTCGTCCGCGGCCCCAAGCCGCTCGCGGTTTGCAAGATGCAAAACATCCCTGTCGCGGTGACCGTGCCCGAGCCGAACACCTGGCAGGAGATCCTCGCCATCCTGCGCGAGGAGTCGCTGCTCGCCGGGAAGAAGATCGCGGTTCTGGAATACGGCGCCTCCAATGTCGATTTCCTTGACGGCCTGCGCGCCGGAGGCGCGACAGTGCGCCCGGTGAAGATCTACCAATGGGCCCTGCCCGAGGACCTGGGGCCGCTGGAGCGCGGCATCGAGGCCCTCCTGTGCGGCGAGGTGCAGGTCTTGCTGTTCACCACCGCCACGCAGGTGCACCATCTATTGCAAGTCGCGGGCCCGCGCGAGTCGGCCCTGCGCCGCGCCTTGCACCGCGTCGCGATCGGCTCGATCGGGCCCACCACCAGCGAGGCGCTGCGCGAACGGCAGCTGTTCGCGGATTACGAGGCGACGCCGAACAAGATGCCGGAGTTGGTGGCGCAGATGGCGGCCGTTGCCGGAGAGATCGTCGCGAGGAAGAACGAGCGGGCGGACGAGGCGTGGGTCCGCGTCGTAGGGGCGGGCCCCCGTGCCCGCCCAACGGTGGGGGAGGGTGGGCACGGGGGCCCGCCCCTACAGGATTCCCGCATGCTGCGGGCCTGCCACAAGCAGCCCGTCGACCGCATCCCCGTCTGGCTGATGCGCCAGGCCGGTCGTTACATGGCGGAATATCAACTGGTGCGCGGCGGCGTCGACTTCCTCACGCTCTGCAAGACCCCCGAGCTCGCCGCGCGGGTGACGCTCGACGCCGTCGAGCGTCTCAACGTCGATGCGGCGATCATCTTCGCCGACATCCTATTGATCGTCGAGCCGATGGGCGTGCCGTTGGAATTCAAAGAGAGCCTGGGGCCCGTGATCGGGCGCCCCGTCCGCAGCCTGGACGACATCCGCAAGCTGAAGCCGGTCGATCCCGAGGCGGGTCTGGGCTTCGTCCTCGAGGCGATCCGCCAAGTCCGCGCCGCGATGCGGCCCGACGTCCCCCTGATCGGCTTCGCCGGCGCGCCCTTCACCGTCGCCGCCTACATGATCGAGGGCAAGGGTTCGCGCAACTACATCCCGACCAAGACGCTGATGCACCAAGAGCCCGCAGCATGGCACGACCTGATGGAGAAGATTACGACGGCCTCGGTGGCCTACCTCAAGGCGCAGGTCGCGGCGGGCTGCCAAATCTTGCAGATCTTCGACTCCTGGGTGGGCTGCCTCTCGCCGGCGGACTACCGCGAATACGTCTTCCCTCACATGCAGCGGCTCTTCTCCGAGCTGCCCAAAGACATCCCCTCCATCCATTTCGGCACCGACACGACCTCCCTGCTCGATCAAATCAAAGGGGCGGGCGGCGACGTGATCGGCCTCGATTGGCGGGTGGACATCGCCCAGGCCTGGCGGCAGCTGGGCGACGTCGCGGTGCAGGGAAATTTCGATCCGGTTCTCCTCTTTTCAAAACCCGACGTCATCCGCGCCGAGGCGCGCAAGATCCTCGAGGCGGCGGGATCCAAGCCGGGCTTCATCTTCAACCTGGGTCACGGCATCCTCCCCGAGACGCCCGTCGACCACGTCATGGCCTTGGTCGATTTCGTCCATTCCTGGACGGTGCGGTGAATTAAGGCAGGGCCTTGTCTTGCAGGGGCTTGAGCCGTTCGTAAAAGCGGAGGCTGTGGGCCAGGTAGGCGAGGGCGGCCGCCAGTTGGAATAGCGCCGGATACCAATGCCCGCCGCGCTCCAGGAAGAATCCCGGAAAATAATGGATGAGCAACGTCGCGCCAAGCGTGAAGGCGAGGGCGGCGGGCAAGAGGAGGCGGATGTTCCGCAGTTGGTCCTCTTGCACGACGGCATAAAGCCTCTGCCCCGAGGGACTGCGGTCTTCCTCGGCGCGCCTCCGGATCAGGCGCAAATCCCAAATGAAGAGCGCCCAAATCAAGGCGGCGTAAACGGCGTTCAGCGCGAACCAATTCAGGGGGTTCCCGACCTGGGTGAAGGCGACGCACTCGACTAGGGTGAGGGCGATGTAGAGGAAGTTGTGGCCGAATTCCAGGGGCCAGCGGATCACGGTGAGCCCGTGGATGATCGAGCGCGACCAGAACAAGAGGATGATCGCCAGGCCGCCGGCGATGTAGGGCCAGGCCGCGTAGTGCCGCTCGACGATCGGGACCCGCGAGGATTCGACCAGGAAGTAGAGCGCGACGCCCTGGATGATGCTGATGAGCGTGAGTTCGATGTTCAGCACCAGGGAATCGCGTTCGCTCATTCAATCCCCCTTCACCATCGCGCAGACCGCCTCGACCCAGACCGGCTCCGCGTTGAGCGAGGGGATCAGCAGCAGGTCCTCGCCGCCCAGCGAGCGGAACTGCTCGCGGGCGCGCATGCCGATTTCCTCCAGCGTCTCCAGGCAATCCGCGACGAAGGCTGGGCAGAAGACGGCGAGGCGCTTCTTTCCGGCCTTGGCCAGCTCGGGGATGACGAGGTCGGTGTAGGGCTTGATCCAGGGCGTGCGGCCGAGCCGGGATTGGAAGCAGACCGTATAACGCTCCGCCGGCAGCTCCAGCGCCGCGGCCAGGGAGCGGGCCGTCGCGTAGCTGTGGGCGCGGTAGCAGAGCCCGTTGGCGGGGATGATCTTGTCGCAGCAGTCGGGCTTTTGCAGGCAGTGATTTCCGCCGACGTCGCCCTTGAGGATTTGGCGCTCGGGAAGGCCGTGGAAGCTGAACAGGACGTGGTCGGCCTGGAACTCCCGCAGCCGGTCGCGCCCGACCTCGGCGAAGGCCCGGATGAAGCCGGGATGATCGAAAAAGGGCAGGAGGAATTGCACGGGGGTGATGTTCCACATCCGCTTCGCCACGCGGAACACCTCTTCCTGCGTCGAGCCCGTGGCCGAGGAGGAGTACTGCGGGTAGAGCGGCAGGATGCGGACCTCCCGGACGCCCCGGTCGAAGAGGCGCCGCAGCGCCGACTCGATGGAGGGCTCGCCGTAGCGCATGCCGATCTCGACCGCGTAGTTCTCGCCCAGGCGCTCCGCCACCGCGCGGCCTAGGTCTTGGGTGTGAAAGAGCAGCGGGGAGCCCCGCTCCGTCCAGATCTTGCGGTAAGCGGCGGCGGACTTCGGCGAGCGGAAGGGCGCGATGATCAGGTTCACCAAGAGCCAGCGGCCGACCGGGTTGATGTCGATGACGCGGGGGTCGGAGAGGAACTGCCGCAGGTAGCGGCGGACGTCCTTGGCGGTCGGCGCCTTCGGGGTGCCGAGGTTGATGAGGAGGACGCCGATTTTGTTCTTCGAGTCTTGCATTGTATTTGTAGGGGCGAACCTTGTGTTCGCCCCGCGGCGGCATTCATTGAAAAAACGCCCGACATTTTGTCGAATCCGTAGGGGCCGTTCGCGAACGGCCCCTACAATGCCGGCTAGATATCCGACTTAGCTATATTTGCGACCAAGGGCGAACACAAGGTTCGCCCCTACGCCCAGGGCTTGATCACCACCAGGATAACGATGGCGATCAACAGCAAAGTCGGGACCTCGTTGATGAACCGGCAGGCCCGTTCCGACAAAAAGAAGTCCCCCCGCGCGAAGCGCTTCGCCGTGATCCCCGCGAAGATTTGGTAACCGATCAAAAGCGCCACGCCCAGGAGCTTCGCGTGGAACCAGGGCGCCCGCAGCACCGCGGGGTTGAGAGCGATCAGCAGGACGCCCAGCAGCAGGGTCAGGAGCATGGCCGGGTGCATGATGACGTAGAGCAGCTTGCGTTCCATCAGGGAGTAGGCCTGGCGCATGTTCGCCTGGTCTTGATACTTCGCGTGGTAGACGAAGAGGCGGAATATATAGAAGAGCCCCGCGAACCACGCGACCATGAAGATGATGTGGAAGGCCTTCAGCCAGAGGTAAAGCATGGGCGCCTCCCTAGCAAATTTCCCTCAAACCGTCTTGGAGAAAGTTGGGGTGGCGGATTGGCTGCGGATGTCCTCGAGGTAGCGGTCGAAGACCATGGCGACGTTGCGCAGGAAGAGGAAGCCCTCGCCCCGCACGCGCAGCGCTCGTTCGTCGTTTTCGAGGAGGCCGTCGGCGACGAAGGCGTCCAACGCGGGCAGCTCCGGTCCGAAGTAGTCGCGGTGCTTGAGCCCCCATTCAGACTCGAAGGCGGCCCAGTCCACCCGGCCGTTGCACATGATGCGGGTAATCAAGTCGCGGCGGATCGCGTCGTCGCGCTTCAGCAGGAAGCCGCGGAAGGCGGCCAGCCGGCCGCCGCGGATCGCCGCCTCATAGTCCGGCAGTTCTTTGAGGTTTTGGAAGTAATTTCCGCCGACGTAAGAGATCGCGCTGACCCCGAAGCCCAGCTGGTGCGCGTCGGCCTTGGTCGAGTAGCCCATGAAGTTGCGGTGCAGCCCGCCGCTCTCCGCGGCCCGCGCGAGCTCGTCGTCGGCCAGAGCGAAGTGGTCCATGCCGATCGAGCGGTAGCCCTTGGCGGTGAAGGTCTCGTAGGCCCTTTGGAAGAGCTCGAGCTTCATGCCGGGGGACGGCAGGTCGGAGTCCTTGAAGGAGCGCTGCACCGCGCTCTTCCAGGGGACGTGGGCGTAGCTGTAGACGGCGAGGCGGTCGGGCTTGAGCTCCAGGACCTGCGCCAAGGTCTGCTCCCAGCCCGCGAAGCTCTGGCCGGGCAGGCCGTAGATGAGGTCGAAGTTGAAGGAACGGAAGCCCAAGCCGCGCAGCAGCGCGAGCATCTCCGCGGTCATTTCGTAAGTTTGGTGGCGGTTGATGAGGGCCTGGACCTTGGGGTCGAAGTCCTGCACGCCCAACGAGATCCGGTTGAAGCCCAGCTCGGCCAAGGTCTCGCAGAAAGCCGGCGTGCTGGTGCGGGGATGCATCTCGATGGCGAGCTCGGCGTCGGGCATCAAGCGGAAACGGCTTCGGATCCTCTCGACGACGGTCCGCATCTCCTCGGGTTGTAAAAAATTCGGGGTGCCTCCGCCGAAATGCACCTGGCTTACTTCGCGGACCCCGGCGGGCAGCGCCGAGACCACCCGGTCGAGCTCTTGCAACAGCACCTCGACGTAGGGCGCCGAGCGGCTGTGGTCGCCCGTGATCACGCGCATGCAGCCGCAAAAATGGCAGAGCCGCTCGCAGAAGGGGAGGTGGAAATAAAGCGACAAAGGGTCGCCGGGGCGCAGATTCTGGAGGCTTTTTCGATAGTCCTCCGGGCCGACGGACTCCGTCCAGGCCGGGACCGTCGGGTAGCTGGTGTAGCGGGGCCCGGGGACATTGTATTTGTTCAACAGGGAAAAAAGGCGTTCCTTCCGCATCTCCTCCTTCATAGCCCCGCGATAACGGCGACTTCAACCCGGAAATGCCGCCGCGCCGGCGGGGAAAAAACTATAGACAACTTATCGGGAGATCGGGTGATAATCCGATTCTCGAGACAAATTCGTCATTTCGGTGGGCACGGGTCAGGACAGGGCAGGGTAGCTCATGTTGGAACGGTTCCAACCCGCGGGATTCAGGGTAGATGCGCCCGCCCGGCTTCGGCCCGATTATGACGCGCCGCGACTTTCTCCCGACGAGCGGCATTCCGCCTTCGTGGCCGCCCTCCTCGAGGGCCTCGCCGATTGGCACGAGGCGCGGCCGATCTCCCAAGGGCTTGATTCGGGTCCCGGGGCCTTGGCGCGCAGCCTGGAGGCCCTTCCCCTCTACCGTCGCTCGGAATTGGCCAAGCGGGTAGGGCCGGCCGCGTTGGCCGAGCTCACCGCGCTCGCCTCGGAGTCGGATCCGGACTTATTCCTTCAAGGTATTTTGAGCTTAGCGCGGCGCTTGCAGGGCGCGGGAGATTCGGCCCTGGCCGCGGCCCTCCCCTTGGGCCTGCGCCGGAGCCTGCAAGACCACCCCGAGTGGCGGGGCGCGCTCTCCCCGGCCGCCTGGGCGACCTTGAACCGCGATTGCGACGCCGTCCAAGGGCGCGGTCCGGTCGGCCCCCGCGTCGAATTCCTGCTGCGTCACTTCGCCCGCGAGGTCTCTCACCCCGCGACCCTGGCGAGCTTCGCCGCGGGCGCGGGCGCCTTCCAAAGTCTTCGGCTGCTGACCCTGGCGCGTCTGACCGCGGCGCCGGCGGGCTTTGCGACCCGCGCCTGGCGGGCCCGAACCTTGGCCGCGTTGGTCGGGCTGGGCGGCGAGACCTTCGCCCTGACCCTTAGCCACCGCTCGCTGCGCGAGGCGCTCGGCGAGCGGCAGGTCTGGGACGCGGAATCGATTCGCCGCGAGTTGCTCGTCAACGGCATCACCCTCGGCCTGATGCGCGGCGCGGGCGCGGCCTCGGAATCGGCCTTCCGCGGACTGCATGGCATCCCCCCGGGTGCCTCGCGCGTGGCACGCCTTTCGGAATTTGCCGCGGCCTCGCGGGTCCTCATCCCGCAGACCGCGATGTTCGGCGCCTTGCTGCTCGCCCACCGCGCGGAGAGCGCCTTGGGGCTGCGGCCCGGCGGCGACTCCGCGACCTTGCTGGTCGACTCTCTCGCCACCTTGCTGCACTTCAACGTCGGCGGCCGGATCTTCGAGTCGCTTCAGCCGAGGAGCTTCGGGGCCTGGACCCGCGGGCTCGAGGCGCAGTCCCGCGCGCTGGGTTCCGCGCCGCAGCCTCCGTTTGGCGGCGGGGATTTCGGGGCCTGGCGGCCCGAGGGCAACCTCGCCTGGGCCGCCGCCGGCCGCGCGCCGCGCGAGCCGAGGCGGGGTTTCGAGGATATTACGGCGATGAACGAGCGGCCCAAGGACGAGGGCGGGGCCCCGCGTCCGACCGGTCCCCGCTTGGAATCGGTGACCGCGCCCAGCCCGGTGCGCTTCCGCGAGGTCCTCGAGGCCTCGCCGCATCCCGTCCTGGTCGTGGACGGGCAGGGGGAGATCCGCTACGCGAACGGGCCGGCCCGCCGGATCTTCCAGCCCACGCTTCTCGATTTCGCCAACATCCGCATCATGGAGGTCTTCGAGCCGCACCCGAGCGAGCCCGGCCTCTTTGTCTGGTCGCGGGCGGAGAACGACCTGACCTATTGGCGGATGGAGAGCCGGAACCTCGGCGGGGAAGAGGGCTTCATCGCGCATTTTCTTAGCGACGTGACCGAGCTCCAGGTGCTGCGGGAGCGCGCGGTAGCCCTTCAAGAGCAGAACGTGAGGCTCGAGGCCAAGTCGCAGCTGGCCGAGCGCTTCCTGCACGACGGCGGCAATTTGCTTTCGGATCTTTCCTTCCGAGAGGGCCTGTTGGAGCGCTTGGTCGGGGTGCAGGGCGCCGCGGGCGAGTCCTCGCGTTGGGGCGCCTTCGCGGACCGCGTGAAGGACCTGGGCAGCTCGGTCGGCAAGGTGATGGATTTTTATCGCAGCTGGCGGCGCATCGTCGCGGGCAGCCCGCGTCAGGTGACGGTTCTCTCGATGGAGCCCATGCTGAACGAGGCACTCCGCCTCAACGAGGGCGCCCGGCAGAAGCAGGGGATACGGTTGGAGACGGATTTCGGCAGCGAGGCCCTGACCGTGCGCGGCGAGGAGGCCCTGCTCATCAATGCGGTCTTGAACCTCTTGGTCAACGCCTGTCACGCCATGCCCGAGGGCGGGACCCTGCGCGTGCGCACCTATCCGCGCGACGCCCACGTCGTGATCGAGGTCTCCGACACCGGGATCGGCATCCCTCCCGAGCACCTGCCGCACATCTTCGAATTCGGCTTCACCACCAAGCAGCACTCCGGCGGCACCGGCCTGGGCCTGCCCAACGTCAAGACGGCGGTCGAGAACCTGCACGGCGGTCGCGTCGAGGTGGAGAGCCGGGTCGGCGAGGGCACGACTTTTCGCTTGTTCCTGCCCTCCAGCGCCTTGCGGGTTCCTTAAGGATCAAGACGTCGGCTCCGAATTTTCGACAAACTCCGCTTTGATATTTACTACCGCCTGATTCTGGATCCCTAATCCCCGCCCTTATACATCCCAGCGACCAAGGACTCATAGCGCTCGAGGATCTTGCGCCGCTTCAGCTTGAGCGTGGGGGTGAGCATGTCGTTGTCCTGGGAGAATTCCTCGGGGACGATCTCGAATCTCTTCACCTGCTCGTAAGAGGCCAGTTCCTGCTGGACGCGAGCCAGCTCTTCCTTGGCCCGCTGCAGGACCTTGGGGTGCCGGCAGAGCTCGGGCCAGGCGAGGGCGGCGTACTCGGGGGCGGAGAATTCCCGCCGCACGATCTCTTGGTTCAGGACCAGCAGGGCGACGAGGTAGGCCTTGCCGTGGCCGAAGACCGCGGATTGCAGGAACCACGGGCTTTTCTCCAGAGCCTGCTCGACCACCGAGGGGATGACGTTCTTGCCGTAGGAGGTGACCAGCATCTCCTTGATGCGGCCCTTGATGTAGAGGTAGCCGTCCTCGTCGATATAGCCCTGGTCGCCGGTGTGGAACCAGCCTTCCGCGTCGATCGCCTCGCGGGTGGCCTGCTCGCTGTCGTAGCCCCGCATCAGCGTGCTGCCCTTCACCAAAATCTCGTCGTCGTCGCCCAGCTTGACCTCGACGCAGCGGAGCGGCAGGCCCACCGAGCCGATCTTGTTGCGCCGGCGCGGATTGACGCTGACGGTGGGGGAGACCTCGGTCAGGCCGTAGCCCTGCAGGACCTCGATCCCGATGGACTCGAAGAACTCGACCACCTCCGGATCGATGGGCGCGCCGCCGCAGATGATGCGGCGCAGGCGGCCCCCGAACTTCTGCCGGATCTTCTTGTAGAAGAGCAGCTCGCCGATCCGGTCGGCGGGGAGGTGGAGGAGGGCGGCGGCGCTTCGCTCGCTTTTTTTCCGATGCAGCTGGGTGCTCTGCTCCAGCATCTTGAGAAAGACGTTGTAGAGGCCCTCGGAGCGCTTCTTGAGGTTGTCCATCACCCCGGCGCGGATCTTCTCGAGCAGGCGCGGCACCGCGTTGATGCGGGTGGGCCGGAAGACCTGGATGTCCTCGACCAGCTGGGGGAGGCCGCGCCCGTAGTTGATCTGCGCGCCGAGAAAGAGCGGGCCGAAGAGTCCCGCGTTGCGCTCGAAGGCGTGGCTGAGCGGCAGCACCGAAAGGACGATGTCTTCCGGCGAGGCCTCGACCGGCTCGTTGCCGTAGATGGTGGAATCCGTCAGCCCCCGGTGGGTGAGGAGCACGCCCTTCATGTCGCCGGTGGTCCCCGAGGTGAAGATGATGGTGGAGAGGTCCTCGCCTTGGACCTTGGGCGCGTCGGCCGCCGGAAGAGGCTGGGCCCGCTTCATCAGCTCGTCGAGAAAGTGGGCCTGTTTCCCCTTCGGCAGCTCGCCTTTTTTGAGGGATTTTTCGAAAAACAGCACCGATTCGGTGCAGGGCGGCAGCTTGCCCAGGATGGCGGTGGTCTTGTCCTCGAGCCCCGGGCCCAGGACGAGCATCTTGGAGCGGGATTGGGCGAGGACCTTGGCGATCTGATCGACGGTCAGGACGGTGTGGATGGGGACGAGGACGATGCCGAGCTTGTTGATGGCGAGGTCGACGACCGACCAGTTCGGGTCGTTGGCGGAGATCAGGGCGACGTGATCGCCCTGCTGGAGCCCCAGCCCCCGCAGCACGGCGGCGCAGCGATTGACCCGGTCGAGCAGCTCCCGGTAGGTCCAGTGGACCTTGGAGCCGTCCCGCATGAAGGCGACGGCCGGGCGAAGCGCGTTTTTATTGGCGGATTTTTCGAAGGTTTCGAAGACAGCGGCCATGACTCCCCCCTTGTCCACCCTTGAACGGTGACACATTGTACAACTGAGCTTTCTCCAGGGGCCAGCGAAAAAAGGCGCACTGCGGCAACCCTGGGAAGGTCTTGTCTGGATTAATATTTTTTTGGCTGCTAGGATCCCGAAATAGGGGATTCGGGAATTTTTAATCATTCTATGCCGCTTCGTTTGCACGCGTTACCTATTTCATTGCGTCCTTTCTCAGCTCTGTTTCTCGTTCTTCTTTTTCTTGTCTCCTGCTCGAGTAAGAAGGGGGAGGACCCAGGGGAGAGTTCCGCACTTCGGCAGCCGGTCGCGGAGGATCGGAAAACCAATCTTTCCAACGGTGCCTCCAATGGAGGCCTCTCCGGCGGCGAGGGCGATGCCGAGGTCGGCTCGGAGGGTGTCGGGGGGCTTCAGGACGACGACAAGGATGAAGGCAAGGCGGACGAGGACGATGCGGCGTTTCGCATGATTGTCGATTAAAGGAGATGGCGATGAAGTTTCGAAGGTTTTGGCAATATGCTCTATGGACGGCTGTATTTTTGATCGCGGGATCGTGGGGGGATTTATCGGCGCAAAATTGGGCGATAAGTCAGGTTGCCCTCGAATCCGTCACCAAGGTGGAGCAACAGCACAATCCGGGCGTCGGAGCGAATTACCTGGCGCTGAACATCGAGGGCCGGTCCGGCGGCAAGCCGATGAATGTCAGCATCAGCGTCAATGCGCCGGGCTGGGGGGCGCAAAAGATGATCGATTCTTGCGAAAAGAATGCGATGTTGGCGATGCATTACCCCGGCCGTTACCTATTCGAAGTTATTTCGGGAGATACGGGGCAAGACGGCTCGGTCACGCTCCATGTGAGCGACAGCACTTCGGATGCGGTGGTTTGCTCCGTGAAGGTGAGGTCTCAGATGTCGGACCCGAAGATACCCTCGACCTCGATTTTGAAATCGCCGAATTTATCCAATTGATCGGATATTGATTCTTGGTCTTCGGGCGTTGAGGGAGAGACTGTTTTGTTGCGAAGGTGTAATGCTCGGGGACGTGGATTGTTATCGAACTTTTTTGGTGAGCCCGGAAGGAAAAGAGCTTTTGGAATTTGCGATGAGTCGAATCGCGGCCTAAAGTTTTCGATTTGGTTTCTCACCTCTCGATAAGAAAAACCTCAAAAAAAATCCCCCTTGTTTTTGTAACAAAAACATACTACTTTTTGTTACAAAAAATGACTAAAAATAACTCACAAGCTATTGAAACTATTATAAAAAGTAGAATTTACGGCCATGCTAGGGGTTGGTGCATGACCCCAAAGCATTTTGGGGGGCTGGGCACGGAGGGGGCGGTTAGGCTCGCGCTGTACCGTCTAAACAAGGCTGGTATGATCCGCCGCCTTGCCCAGGGCCTTTATGAATATCCTCGCGTCCATGAAAAATTAGGTTTTCTCCCGCCATCGGTTGATAAAGTTGCTCAAGCTATTTCCGAGAGGGATAACATCAAGATCCAACCTTCAGGCGCTTATGCAGCCAACCTCTTAGGTCTCTCCGAACAGGTCCCTTCTCGAGTTGTTTTTCTCACGGACGGAGCCTCCAAAAAGATCAAAGTGGGCAAGACCGAGATAGCCTTTAAAAAAACCACCGCCAAAAATATGGTGAATGCAGGCACCCTGTTGGGCTTAATCCTTCAGGCGCTGAAATACATTGGCAAAGACCATTTAGCAAAATCCGAAGCAGAGAAATTGAAAAAACATCTCCTTACCATTGATGAGAAGCATCTTAATCGTGGGATTCGCTATGCTCCGGCTTGGATCCGCGAGGTCATTACCAAGTTACGAGGGGACATGAATGGATAAAATTCATCTCCTCACTCCAGAAGAAAGACTGCCCTATTTTGAAAAGGCCGCGGGCCAGATGGGGATAACTGTTCCTCTGATCGAGAAGGATTATTGGGTCGTTTGGGTTTTAGGGCGCCTATTCAATATAGCTGAGATCAAAGATCATCTCACTTTCAAAGGGGGCACCTCCCTTTCCAAGGTTTATAATCTAATCCGGAGATTTTCAGAAGATGTTGATTTATCCATCGAAAAAACATTTTTTGGTTTTTCTGAGGATAGATCTCCTGAGCAGTTTTCGACCCGTAAGCAAAGAAGCATATCTTTGGAACAGCTCTCCCAGGAATGTGGCCAGTATGTTCAGCAAAAACTCTTGAAAGCCCTTGCAGAAGAATTTTCCAAAGAACTCAACTCGCCGGATGGGTGGAATCTTAGAATTGATAAGACCGACCCAACAAATCAAACCCTGCTTTTTGATTATCCGGCTGTTACAACCGCACGAACCGGTTATGTCCAACCTTCAGTTAAGATCGAAATGGGTGCTCGGGCTGAGCATTGGCCTGTGGCCCTCAAGACAATTCAAAGTTATGTGAAAGAATTGGTGAGTGAGCAAGTTGAGGAAACCGGTGTCATCGTGAAGGTTTTGAATGTTGAAAGAACGTTCTGGGAGAAGGCTACCATCTTGCATCAATATGCGAATATTCCTTCCGACAAGAAGCTGCCTCCGCGTTTATCCCGACACTATTATGACTTTCACTGCCTCCTTAGCTCTTCGGCAAAATCTGCAGCCTTGGCCAACCAGGACCTTTTAGAAAAAGTCGCAAAACACAAAGAAGTGTATTTCCCCTCGGCATGGGCCAAATACCAATTTGCGAAAAAAGGCACCTTGAAGCTCGCCCCTCCCGATCGCATTTCTGACGAATTGGGAAGAGACTACCAAGCCATGCGGGAAATGTTTTTTGAAGATCCGGCTTCATGGGATGAGGTGATGGAAGGGATCAAATTGTTTGAAATGGAATTTAACTCCTGAACGGAGGCAAATTTTTGTCCGCTTTTGTCCGCCCGAAAGATATTTTATTTTCAATGAGTTAGAAAAGAGCGGACAATGGCGGACAAATCGAACCCCCTTTAAAGTGGGGGCAAAGATTGAAATTCGCCTATCATTTTAAGTAGTTAATTCTCGAACGAGAATTGCGTAAGGTGTGTGGCACTTTAAAGGGGGCGTAGCCCATCGCGGAGAGGAGCGAGGATTTTCGAAATCTCACAAATTTGAAGAAAAGAAGAGATCATCTTTAAAAAGAAATAAGATAAAAAATAATTTCCGATTATGGAATTCAAATTTCAAAGAAATAGAACTGATAAAATTCCCTCTCAAAAGATCATTGAAGAGATGGAAAGAGTTTCTAAAATTTTTGATCACGTGGAATTTGGTTGGAGAGATTTTAACAAACATGGAAACATTAGTGCAGGCACAATTAAGCGAGAATTTGGAACTTGGCGAGAAGCCTTATCGGCACTAAAAAAATATCTAAACGGAAAAGGCCTAGACTTAGCTCCACGAAAGTTCCCTTACAATAGGCAGTATTCGGATGAACAAATGTTTCAGGAAATGGAGCGAATCTGGGTAAGCCTTGGACACCGGCCTTCACGCAATGAATGGGAAGCCTCCGACCCTAAAATAAGCTATAACGCTTACAAAAACCGTTTTGGAGGCTGGACGAGTACCTGTTTAAATTTTATAGAATTCAAAATGGGCGGGGTTATCACGACCAATGAACCTCTTAGAGAAAAGGGGGAGAATGAGAAGGCGCAAAAAGGAATTTCTACCAAAACTGGAAGTGGGAGAACTGTCCTTCTTGGCGTTAGACTAAAAGTTTTGAGTAGAGACAATTTTCGTTGTGCTTTTTGCGGAAGAAGCCCTGCAACAGATATCGGGGTCAAGTTACATATCGACCACATTGTGCCTTTTTCAAAAGGTGGTAAAGCAACGTTGGATAATTTGCAGACACTTTGCAATGAATGCAATTTAGGAAAAGGAAATAGACACCCCGAATAACTAAGTCCGACTATGGATTTACATCGATTCTTCACGGAGTTTCAGGATTTCCTGGCGCCAAAGCTCGATACCTACGAGCAGGCCATTTACCTTTACATTTGGCGGCACTCCCGGCTCATCGGCTTGGAAGAAGTCAATATCGGTTTCAAATCAGCGAGAAGTCGTATGGCGTGTGGTATTGGCGAGCATGGTAAGCCCATGAGCGAGGGCACTGCCTACTCCAAACTTCGAACCCTCGAGTCAAAAGGTGCAATTTCGGTCCTCCGCACAGAACACACTGGTCGGCTTATACGCCTACATCTACCGAACGAGATCCCCGGTCTTATTCCAAATCCTGAAGAAGCAAAACCGATTGATTTAGAAGAAATGGACTTCTTTGAAGTGCCTGAAAATAGGCTCTTAATTCTTAAGCGCGAGAACAATCGCTGTTTTTATACCCTTGCCCAACTCGATGAGAAAAATTTCGTCATCGATCATGTTGTCTCACGTCCAAACGGAAATAATGGTTATCGAAATATTGTTGCTGCATCAAGAGAGGCGAATAATCGGAAAGGGGCAATGTCTGCCGATGAATTTCTGCGAAAATTATTTCGGGATGGTTTCCTATCTGGGTCTGAGCTGGAAGAACGCCTACTTCAGCTTAATAGGCTAAAGGCCGGGGAACTCAAGCCGCCATTATCCAACAAGTAAAAAATTTTATGACAATTTCTGTTCCTGAGAGTGTCAAAAAGGTTTTAGAGAGTTTTGATGGTCGAAAAGAGGCATTTGAAGAATTGTCACTCCACAGTGCAATTTCAAATGTTTTTAAACCTGATTCAAACACGCCCCAAGATTTGAGAAATGGATGGTGGGCTGAATCAGCAGCTTTTCACTTTTCAGAATCGCCAGCGGAAGAGCAAAGCATTTGGGGTACCCATTTTGGGCCGCTCACTACCTGGGAATATAAGGACGGAACCAAGTGCTGCAGACCAGATATTAAAGAAATCGATCCTGAAGTTATCGATTATTGGAAAATTCGCGCTAATGAGTCCAATCACCCTGTTATCCTAGCTCGATACGCGGATTTAGTTTGGGATTTTTCGTATATTGTGACGGGTCAGAGGAGTGATGTTGATTTTGCAAGATTAGCCATCGATGCTTACATAAATTCTGCTGACCGAGTAAATGATGAAACACAAATGCAAAGCCGAAGACACCTTGAACGTGCCTTAGAATTAGCAATTTCGATAAATGATAAAGAAAGAATTGAATCGGTAAAAGCCGCATTATTTCGCCTATTCGATCGAATTGCCAAGCCCGGCCTAGATGGAACTTGGCCCTTCCTCTTTGATTGCCTTTATGAAAACAAAAAGGTGTCTCTTACTGATGGCGAAAGGAAAAAAATAATTACCTCTCTCGAAGAAATCTTAAAACGTTCCAGTAATCCTAATGTGGGAGATGAGTTTAGCCCTTGGGGAGCCCAGGCGGCGGCCGAACGACTGGAAAAACATTATAAAAAAGTTGGTAAACCTGAAGAAGCAAAACGAGCAATTTCAACCTATGGGGCATCTTTCGAGGCAATTGCGAAAAAGGCAGATCCCCTTCTTGCCATGTCTTGGCTCCAAGATGTTCATGAGGCCTATCGCGAAAGAGGTATGAAAGAGGAAGCTTTAAAAGTCCAAGCACAGGCTAAGGAAAAAGGTAAAAATGCAATAGGCTCGATGAAACAAATAGTTACAAAGATCGAAATTTCTAAAGAAGAAATGGAGAAGATTCTGGCTGATTTTACCTCAGGTGATTTAAATTCATCCCTAGAGAAAGTTGCTATTCAATTGGTTCCCCAGGCAAACCAGGTTCGATCTGGGCTTGATGCAATGAAAAAGGATTTTCCATTACAGGCCCTTATAGGAGTAACCACAATAGGAGATGGTCAGATTATTTCGAAATCAGGATCTGTGAAAGATGATCCCGAAGGTCGACTACGGTTGGAGTTTTCGCAAAGAATATCAATATACACTCCCTTGCTTTCCGCAGCGATTGATAAAATTCGGGAAAAATTCAAACCCTCCTCAGAGGATATCCTGAATTATTTATATCAATCCCCGCTTTTTGATCCCGAAAGAAGGGATTTGTTGGATGAAGGAATCCTGGCTTATTTTTCAGAAGATTATGTCAAGGCTATCCATGTCCTTGTCCCTCAGGTCGAACACATCCTAAGAAGATTTTTATCCTTACTCGGGCAGCCAACAAATAAACCAGCGAAGACCAGAGGGACAATGCAGGAGCAAAATCTAAATGACGTATTAGCAAATCAAGAGATTATGAAATTTATTCCAGAAGATCTAAGACTTTATTTTCTGGTAACGCTTGCTGATCAAAGAGGGCTAAATATTCGGCATCGCGTTTCCCATGGACTTATGAAGAAAAGCCATTTCGATCGTCGGGTTACCGAACTTCTTCTTAACTGCCTTTTTTTATTAGCCGGTTTTAAGAAAGCCCCTGATCCTGGACTTCAAGATGAATCCGAAGAAACCAGGCAGCCTAGCTAATCGGTGTTTTTAAGCGCTTAATAATTATTAGAAAAATACCATTAGAATAACATTATGACTGAAGAAGAACTTTTGACACGACTTCGCCGCATATATGCGGCGGTTAATGCATCTAAAGAATTCGATATGAATAAAATGCCCGCTAAGATTATCAAAAACGATAAATTCGAAGGTATTTTTCAGGACTTCTCCGGTGGTCTGGGTGAAGAGGACATCCATAATGTTGCTCATACTGTAATACATAATATCGCCAATCTTCAGGACCACTTACGCCGGTGGGCCAAAAAAAATGGCAAAGAGGAGGGGAAGATAGAAACTACCTTCAAGGGGTCCGAGCCTCTTAAAGTGATCCAAGATTTATCGAATAATGACAAACATGGATATCCCCCCAGGAATGATGGGTGCTCTGGGTTAGCCCCGAAGGTCATTAACATTAGCCGAGTTATGCAAATGACGACCAAGCCCGAAGCGGGATCAAGTGTAACGATGACTTTTGGACCTGGTGGTATTCCCCAAATATCTGGAGATGGAACAGCTTGTGCAATTATTACGGGAGACGTGGTTGATAAGGATGATAAAAAAATTGGCGATCTTTTTGAAATTGAGCAAGTCGCCGTGTCTTCTTGGGAGGCGCTGTTGTCAGAATTCGGACTTGTGTTGGGAAAAACTTAAAAAATTCGAACTCTGGCAAATGCAAAGCGTTATAACCGCCTACAAATCATGAAGTGTCCGCATTTGTCCTCATTTGACCGCTTATGTCCGTTGAGTGAATCCCTCGATTAGGCCATTCTCTCTCAAAACTTTGAGGGAGTATGGCCATATGGACGATGACGTCTATTTTTCCAAAGATCATAAAACAAGCTCCTGGGTCATCGATGACTTTACCTGCCGAATTCAAACTTCAGACCCAGAAATCGCCGAGCAGGTCGCGCGCTGGTCGTTCGCAATGCTAGTGGGACGATGCATTGTCGGACCAACCCGAATATTTTCCATCCCTCGCCGAAAATGGCGATTGGCTTTAAAAATTCTCGGGATTGAACTCCCCTCCAAGAATCCAAACCGGCAAATCGCTGGGCTCGAGGTAGGTTCCCAAAACATGAAAAGGTGGCGTGAGGGCCTAGGTCAAAAAAATTTATTGCCTCTCAGACGAACGATTTTGGAGGAACCTAGGGCTAAGGCTACCCTATTTTCGATCGCCGCTTATAAGGCCAAAACGATCCGTAAAATTGAAGGCCGCTAGTCTCCCATTCCTGGCCCCCGACCCCTTTCAAGATTTTTAATTGTGAGGCCTTCTAACCCTACAAAGAGAAGACTCTTGCCCGCCCAAGAGCCCGGTGAATTTCCCCCGTAAGCTCCCCCGTCAACCGGACAATTCAAAAGTAGAGTTTTTTGTTTCCAGTTTCAGTTTGTAAAGGCTTGGGGGCAGTCCTCCCAGGGAATCATGCGGCCGCTGTTCGTTATACTCAATTAGCCACTCGTGAGTTATTTCCCGAACCTGGTCCAGGTCCTCAAATAAATAGGCATCCAGGACCTCGTTTCGATATGTGCGATTAAAACGCTCGATAAAGGCATTTTGATTAGGCTTGCCGGGCTGGATATGGAGCAGCTGAATCCCCCGATCCCTGCACCAATCCACGAAGCCTTGCGCGATCAATTCCGGCCCATTGTCGCAGCGGATGGCCTTCGGCAGTCCCCGCCAGCTGCCGATCTGCTCCATGATCCGAATCACCCGTTCCGCCGGCAAAGAGGTGTCGATCTCGATGCCAAGGGCTTCCCGGACTCCTTCATCCAGGATGTTCAAGGTCCGAAATCGCCGGCCGCAATACAGAGAGTCGCTCATAAAATCGAGCGACCAAGTCTGATTGGCCGCGGCTACCACCTCCATGCTTTGCTTGACCCGTGCGGGTAATCGCTTCTTGGTCCGACGCAATTGATTCAGCCCGAGGGTCAAATAAACTCGATAGACGCGTTTGTGGTTCCAGGTTCGGCCATTCAACCGAAGCCGGTTGTAGCACTTCCAAAATCCCCATCTTCGGTTCTTCGAAACCATTTCCTGAAGCGCTTCGATAACCTCCCGATCGGCTGCCAATCGGTCCCGTCCCGGCTCATAGTAGCTCGCACGGGAAATTTGGACCGTCGCACAGGCCCGACGGACGGATAATTTGTGTTCGGCCACCAGATATTGGACCGCTTCCTTCTTCTCTGGTGGCCTTAGAGCTTTCGGCTGATGAGGTCCTTCAGCGCCGTATTTTCCAAGGCAAGGTCGGCATACATTCGTTTTAGTTTACTATTTTCCGTCTCCAGCTCCTTCATGCGCTTGAGCTCGTGGACGTCCAGCCCGCCATATTTCGCCTTCCATTTATAGAAGGTCGCGGAGCTGATATTGTGCTTCCGCCAAATCTCCTTCACGGAGACCCCGGCATCGGCCTCCTTTAAAATCGAAACGATCTGGGACTCGCTAAATCGGGTCTTTTTCATCGAACCTCCTTGGCTTCTTATGCCAGAAAGTTCTACCTTTTACCTGTCTGGATTTTGGGGGAGCTTACGCCCCGAGATTCCGGGCCTTTCCCTGTCCAAAATAACCAAGAGAATTTACCTAGATTTATTTCGGCTGGAGGGTATAGCTTTCCTTCTGCGTTTACCCAGGAAGAAATCCAAAACCTGGTAAGCTTTTTCGAATTACTGCATCGAATCAACGAGAGAGAACGACTGTGCTGAAGAAAGCCGTCATCTATGCGAGAGTCTCTTCCAAGGAGCAGGAAAAGGAAGGCTTCTCCATCCCCGCCCAGATCAAACTCCTAAAGGATTACGCCGATAAGCATGGCATAACCATCGTGAAAGAGTTCACGGACGCCGAAACCGCGAAGACGGCAGGTCGAGAACAATTTAACGCCATGCTTAAATTCCTGAAGCGCGCCGATGTAAAGGCCCTTCTAGTCGAGAAGACCGACCGCCTTTACCGAAATTTTCGGGACTATGTGACGATTGATGAGATCGAGGATATCGAAATCCATCTCATTAAAGAAAACGAGATCCTTTCCAAAGATTCAAAGTCCCACCAAAAATTCATCCACGGCATTAAAGTCCTGATGGCCAAGAATTACATCGATAACTTGAGCGAAGAAGTCAAAAAGGGCCTATATGAGAAGGCCTCTCGAGGTCAGTATCCCGGCCAAGCCCCTATCGGCTATCTGAACATCATCAACGAAAACAAAGAACATATCTTGGGGGTCGATGCCAAGCGCGGCCCTTTGATCAAGAAACTCTTCGAGCTCTATGCGACGGAAAAATATACTGTAGATAGCCTTCACGCCTGGGCGCTGAAGCAAGGGCTATGGTCCAAGTATGGAAAGCCCATTGCCAGGGGAACCATCGAACATATCTTAAAAAATCCCGTATATTATGGCGGTTTCTTTTATGCAGGCAAGTTGTACCGAGGCACCCACGACCCGATTGTCAGCAAAGAACTTTGGGATAGAGTCCAAAAGGCCTTCAAGAGAACCGGCAAGCCGGCGACTCAGGATAAACACAATTTTGTCTTTACTGGCCTGATGACCTGCGCCGATTGCGGTTGCGCCATCGTTGCCGAGATCAAGAAAGCCAAATACATTTATTATCACTGCTCCAGAATCAAGAAACAGTGCCGTTACCGTAATGCTTATGTCCGAGAAGAAGCGCTCGCCGAACAATTTGAAGAGGTAATCAAATCTATCCATGTCCCAGAGGACATCATCGAAACCATCGTCTCAGCCCTCAAGGAGAGCTTTCACGACAAAAACCGCTTCCGGGACGAAGCCATTGCCGGCCTTCGCCAAAAGATCGACACCCTACAGGCCCGGATCGACCAAGCCTATGCCGATAAACTGGACGGAAAAATCCGCGAAGAGTTTTGGCTTTCCAACACAAACCGCTGGCATGAAGAGAAGCTGACCCTTGAGGCCCAACTCAATGCCTACGGTCACGCCGACATGCCTTATTATGAGAGTGGAAATAAGATACTCGAACTCGGCAAACACGCGCACCAACTGTATTTGCGAGCGACCAACCAAGAAAAGCGGGAACTTCTCAATCTGATCAAATCGAACTACTACCTGCGAAACGGAACCCTTGAATATTCCTTAAAAAAGCCCTTCAACTGGATGGCCCAATGGGCCGCGCGTCCAGCAATGCTCGGGGACTAGGATTCGAACCTAGATTGATGGAGTCAGAGTCCATAGTCCTACCATTAGACGATCCCCGAAAGAATAAGATTTCGCATTCGCTTAATGAATTCGGTAAAATCTATCAACTCCAAAATCCAAGCGAGGGATTTATGAAATTGTTTGCCTTATCCGCCCTGTTTTTGTCCCTGGCCGCCGCTCCCGCCCTGGGGGCCGAGGCCCAGGCCCCGCCCGCCGCTCCGGCCCCCGCGCAAAAATAATTTTGCCGCCGAAAGGGATTCGGTTAATCTGGCCGCCCTCGGGGCTCGATAAAGGAGCTTTTCCATGATGACGGGTCTCATCCTCACGGCCGTTTCCCTGCTCTTCACCCTCGGCATCCTCGCGGTCGTTTTCTACTTCGTCTATATAAAGATCATCAAACCCAACCAAAACGCCAAGCGCATCCTGCAAACCGGCGAACCGGGCAAGGCCAAGGTCCTCGCTTTGGCCGATACCGGCGTTCAGATCAACAACCATCCCCAGGTCTTGATGACCCTCGAGGTCACCCCCGACCGCAGCCGTCGTCCCTACCAGGTTCAGACCAAGATGGTCATCTCGATGCTCCAAATCCCCCAATTCCAGCCCGGGGCGCGCCTCTTGGTGCGCATCGATTCTGCCGATCCCAACCAGGTGGCCGTCGCGGGCATCGACACCAGCCCCGCCTAGCTCAATCCGATTTCGCGTCGGTGGTCGGGAAGGGATCCGCCTGAACCGAGTACGGCGCCGGAGCCTTTCGCGGGAAGGGGGCGTTCGAGCGCAGGTAGTGGTACTCCTTGCCCGTGTAGACGTTGACCGCCAGCGTGCGCAGCTCCTGGCGCTTCCAGTCCCGGGGGGAACGCCGCGACTCCCGGCGGTCGAACAGGTCGGAGGCGCGCAGCACCTTGCCTTGGACTCTTTTCCACGCGGTCCAGCTGATGCGCTCGGGAACCTTCCCTAAGGGGAAAAAATCCCGCAGCAGCCAGCGCTCGCTGGGGGAGGGGATGTAGAAATATTCCCCCGGTTTCGGGCGCGGTACGCGCGCCCAGCGCAGGAATCCGTAAACCCCCAGGCCGGCGAGCGCGAGTGCGACCAGCAGGCGAGGCAGCCCAACCGAGGAACCGTTGCCGGAGGCCGAATGCAGGTCGAAGGCGAGGCAGGCCAAGGCCGCGCGTCTCGACGGCGAGCGGGAGGGGAAAAGCGCGTCCAGCCTCCCGGCCTCTTTTCTTGGAAGAGCCGGGCTGCGGGGCTCCAGTGCCGGCCCCAAGAGGCGCCGCCCCAGGTCGGCGCCGATGCGAAGCCCAAGGTATGCGGCCAGGGTATCCGTAAACAGAGTGGCGTCCGCTTGGCGCTCGCGCAGGCCGACGGCCTCTTCTGCGCGTCGGGCCGCAAGCAGTCCGGAGAAGAGCGAGGCCTGGAAGATTGCGGGCCGGGCGAATTCCAACCTCGCGGGCAACCGCGCCGCGGCGCCACGACCCAAACCGCCGAACAACCGCATGGTCCCCAAGCCCAGAACCGAAGCCGTCCAGGCGCGCTCGAGAGGAGGCGCGGGCCCGGCGGCGAGGGCCCGCTGAACGCCGACGAGGACCGGCGTCTCGACGAGCAGGGCGGCTCCGCCCGCAAGCAGACGCGTCGCGAAAGCGGATCGTCCGGCGCCGCCGAGTCGGGCCAAGGCCGCGGCCCCGGCGATTTCGCCCACCCCGCCCGCGGCCAGCATCGGTAGTAATTGGCGGTAGTCGGTGAGGTCGCGGGCGAAGCGGGAGGCGAGGTACTCGAATCTCGGTCCGAAGCGCCCCGACCCGGCGACGGCGGCCAACTCCGTTGCGGCCGTCTCTCCGGTATTTCCGGAAGCGTCCCCGTTCCGCAAGGCGCCGAAGAGCCGCGCCGCGCGCTCGTCGTGGCCCTCCGCCCGCCACCGGCGGCCGAGCCGCAACAGGTCGACGGCGCGCAGGTCCGCGTCGGGATCCGAGGAGACGGCCGCAAGCTCGGCGGCGGAGGCCGCATCGAGCGAGGCCGTGAGACCGGGTGGCGGCGAGAATGGCTTTGTCGAAAGTCGGTTCATGGCCCTGGGCGCGCGAATCTTCCGGTCAAGCCGCCGCGCGGGGAGCGGCCTCCGGTCCCGAGCCTAAATGAAGGAAATGCGACGGGTTTTTCGGGATGGGCCGGGAAAGGTTGTGTCCTTAGGGAGCGAGGCGGAAAGAAAAAAACTCGAAAAATCGTCGCAAAGGCCTTATAGGGTTTTTCGCAATGCCGTCGATTCCCGAATCGATCCGATCTCTTAAAGACTACAGCCTTTCGCAATTCCTCAAGGACCTCATGGCCGGAGGCATTGTCGGCGTGGTGGCCCTGCCCCTCGCCATGGCCTTCGCGATCGCCTCCGGCGTTCCCCCGGAGCGGGGCCTCTTCACCGCCATCGTCGCGGGCTTTCTGATCTCGGCCTTGGGCGGTTCCCGGGTGCAGATCGGGGGCCCGACCGGGGCCTTCGTCGTCATCGTCTACGGCATCGTCCAAAAATACGGCTACGACGGGCTGGTGATCTGCACCATCCTCGCGGGCCTGATGCTGATCGGCTTCGGCCTCGCCAAACTGGGCGGCTTCATCAAATTCATCCCCGTGCCCGTCACCACCGGCTTCACCAGCGGGATCGCCGTCATCATCTTCAGCGGGCAGATCAAGGACCTGCTCGGCATGAAGATCCCCAGCCTGCCGGCGCATTTTACCGAGCAGTGGCGGAGCTACTTCGAGCATTTCGGCTCGGCCGACCTGACGACCGTCCTGCTCTCCGCGCTCTCCCTCGCCGTCATCGTGTTGTGGCCGCGCGTGACCCGGCGAATCCCGGGCTCGATCGTCGCGATGTTCCTCGTCACTCTTCTGGTGCAGGTGTTTCACCTGCCCGTCGAGACCATCGGCTCCCGCTTCGGCGACATCCCCGCGACCCTGCCCAAGCCCGCCTTTCCCGACCTGAGCTTCGAGAAGATTCGCATGCTGCTCAGTCCCGCCCTCACCGTGGCGCTGCTGGGCGCCATCGAGTCGCTGCTCAGCGCGGTCGTGGCCGACAGCATGACCGGGATGCGGCACAAGTCCAACACCGAGCTCATCGCCCAGGGGATCGCCAACATCGCCTCCCCGCTCTTCGGCGGCATCCCCGCGACCGGGGCGATCGCGCGCACCGCCACCAACGTCCGCAACGGCGGCCGCACGCCGGTGGCCGGGATGGTGCACGCCTTGGTGCTGTTCCTGATTCTCCTGCTCTTCGGCCGCTGGGCCAAGCTGATCCCGCTCTGCGTCCTGGCCTCGGTTTTGGTGGTGGTGGCCTATCACATGAGCGAGTGGCACGCCTTCAAGACCCTGCTGAAGGCGCCGAAGAGCGACGTCGCGGTGTTGCTGGCGACCTTCTTTCTGACCGTCTTCTTCGATCTGACCCTCGCGGTGCAGGTAGGAATGGTCCTGGCGGCCTTCCTCTTCATGAAGCGCATGGCCGACGTCACCAATATCGGGATGATCACGCGCCAGATCGCCGACCCGCAGAGCGCCGGGGTCGATCTCGAGGACCCGCTCTCGATCCACAGCCGCGAGGTGCCGCCGGGCGTCGAGGTCTTCGAGATCAGCGGGCCGTTTTTCTTCGGGGTGGCGGAGAGCCTGAAGGACACCCTCGACATCGTCGAGAAGCCGCCGAAGGTATTGATCCTGCGCATGCGCCACGTCCCGGCGATGGACGCGACCGGGTTGATGGCTCTGGTCGATCTCAAGCGGCGCTGCGACCAGCAGGGGACGACCCTGATCCTCTCGGGGGTGCATGCCCAGCCTTACCTGGCCATCGACAAGGCGGGGAAGCTCGAGCTGTTCGGGGAAGCCAATGTCCTGACCAACGTCGACCTTGCGCTCAACCGCGCCCGGGAGATCTTGGGCCTGCCGCCGGCGTCCCCGCCGGAGAGGTTCGTTCCCACCGTGGCTCGGGAGGAAAAGGGGTGAGCGGCGGGGCGCTTATTTCTTCGGCTTCCATTCCGGCTTGATCAGCTCGTGGGGGAGCATGTCGGAGTAATGCACGTCGATCACTTTGTCGCCGATGCGACGCGATTCGCGGCGGGTGCCGAAGTAGCGCAGGCCGATCTTGCGGGCGTTGTTGATCGCGATCGGGTTGTCGGCGTAGTTCTCGCCCAGGATGTTGTGCAGCTTCAGCTCCTCGAAACCGTACTTGCAGAGCAGCCACAGCGCCTCCGCGCCAAGGCCCATGCCATGGTATTTCTTCTCCCCGAGGGCCAACCCGACCTCCGCCTTGCGATCCTCCCAGTTGATGTGCATGAAGCCGCCGTCGCCGATGAGCTGGTTGTCGGGGATGTAGAAGATCGAGAAGACCCGCTGCGTCGGGTCGCGGTTGGTCTCTTCCACCCAGCGGATCTGTTCTTGCAAATTGGTCTGGTAGGTCATGTCCCGCAGGTGGCCGAAGATTTCCGGGTCGTTGAACCACTTTACGAAGTATTCGGCGTGCTCCACGCTTAAGGGGGAGAGGTAGAGACGCTCGCTGCGGTAGAGGACGGGGTTCTTCCCTTTGGGCATGGCGTCATTCTACCCGAAGCACGGGCGTTCAAAAAATCAAATTCCCGAGGGAAGGAAGTCGAGGCTCCAGCCGACGCCGAATTGCAGCTCCCAGCTCAGCGGCAGCGAGGCCGCCGAGCCGTCCGCGTCCCGGGTGACCCCGGCCGCCGGCGAGATCAGGAAGCGGAAGTAGGGAAAGATCGAGGACTCCTGGGTGAGCTGAATGTTGAAGGAGGCGTGGCCGCCGGCGGCGAAGAGCGAGCCGGAGACGTTGGCCTCGCCGCCGCCCAGCTCGTGCGGCTGGCCGAAGAGTTGCCGCAGCCCCGCGAGGGCCGCGAGGTCGAGGCGCAACATGCCGTGGCGGTGCAGGGGGATGCTGCCCTGCAGGCGGCCCAAGAGGTTGAGCTCGTTGAAGGCCCAATTGCTGTCGATTTGGGCCCCGATCCCCAGCCAGGGGATGGGGCGGAACAGGGCCCCGGCGCCCAGGCGGTAGAATTCCGGATAGCCGGCGTCCGGCCCGCGGCTGCGGCCGGAGCGGGCGCTGAAGCTCAAGGGAAAGTCGACGTTCACCGAGAGCATGCGAAAGCGCCGCTCGGGCGGATGGTAGGGCTGCGTCATGTCGGCGCAACGGTCGCCGGGCAGCGGATTGGCGCGGATTTCCGGGGAGCAGTGCTGGTTGGAGATGGCGGGGGGCGTCATGAAATCCTTCGGTCTTTCATGTGCCCCGGCGAATGCCTAACGGGATTATCGGCAAAAGTCCAGAAAGGGTGCGTCCCGGCGCTTCGGCGGAAATTCCGCATTTTCCTTGAAAAAATACCCCTTGGTCTTTAGGGGAGGGGCGTGTTCCAGCGCTACCAAAACCTCCACTTCGTCGGCATCGGCGGCATCGGCATGTCGGGGATCGCCGAGGTCCTGCTGAACCTCGGCTACCGCATCTCCGGCTCCGACCAGAAGCGCAGCCCGATCACCGCCCGGCTCAAGAAGAAGGGCGCCCGCATCCACTATGGCCACAAGGCCTCGCACATCGAGGGGGCCCAGGTGGTGGTGATCTCCTCGGCGGTGCGGCCGACCAACCCGGAGGTCGCGGCGGCCAAGAAGGCGGGCATCCCCGTCATCCCCCGTGCCGAGATGCTGGCCGAGCTGATGCGCCTGAAGTACGGCATCGCGGTGGCGGGCTCGCACGGCAAGACGACGACGACTTCCCTGGTGGGGCAGGTGCTGTCCGGCGCGGGCATGGACCCGACGATGGTGATCGGCGGACGCCTCAACAGCCTGCGCAGCAACGCCAAATTGGGCAAGGGGGAGTTCCTCGTCGCGGAGGCCGACGAATCCGACGGCTCCTTCCTGAAGCTCAACCCGACCATCGCCGTCATCACCAACATCGATCCCGAGCACCTCGACCACTACAAGGACTTCGAGGCCCTCAAGGAGACCTTCGTCGCCTTCGCCAACAAGGTGCCTTTCTACGGCAGCATCGTCGCCTGCGCGGACCATCCCGTGGTGCGGGAGCTGTTGCCGCGCTTCCAGCGCAAGGTGGTGACCTACGGGCTTGAGTCGCCCGCCGACTACGGCGCCGAGAAAATGGTCCAGGAAGGCCTGCGGCAGCGCTTCACCGTCCTCTACCGCAAGGAGAGGCTGGGCGAGGTGGTCCTGCAGTCGCCGGGCCGGCACAGCGTCGCCAACGCCCTGGCCGCCATCGCGGTGGGGCGCGAGCTGGACATCTCCTTCCGCAAGATCGCCGCGGCGCTCAAGGCCTTTCGTGGCGTGGAACGTCGCTTTCAGGTGCTCTGCGACAACGGTGTCACCCTGATCGACGACTACGGCCATCACCCCGTCGAGATCCGCGCCACCTTGGGCGCGCTGCGAGCGGCTTTTCCCGGCCGCCGCCTGGTGACGCTCTTCCAGCCGCATCGCTTCACCCGCACCCGCGACCTTTTTCACGATTTCACCCAGGCCTTCCGAGACGCGGACAAGGTCTATCTCACCGAGATCTACGCCGCCGGCGAAGACCCCATCGTCGGCGTCACCTCCCGCGCCCTCTACGACGCGATGGACCAGGCGAAGACCGTCTACCACCCGGACAAGGCCACCCTGGCCGCGACGGTCGCCGCCGCCAGCCAACCCGGGGATGTTCTGCTCACGCTGGGCGCGGGCGATATAACCCGCATCGGGCACGACTTGGCCAAGCTGCTCAAGGCTTCTCCAAAATAAATGACGGTTCGACCAAGGCCTTGCGGCCATCCAATGATGTGGAACGCATCGGCGCGGATTCGTGTCGCGGGAGCTTAAGGACGCGGCACCGGCAAAAAAAAATGCCCGGACGCCTTGTGGCGTCCGGGCTGTTCCGGGTTCTCCCCGTCCCCGAATCCGATAGCTTGCGCCCCCGGATTGCGATTCCTTGCGGAATGGGAACGGGATGAGTGTGGGTGGGTAGACTTTTTAAGCGAAGACAAACCCCCGCGTCGCGAAAGCAGGTTGTATTGATACCTGTCGCCTGGGTGGAGTGCCTTGTGTGGAGTGCTTTTTTGGATGGGGGATTTCGCGATGAAGCGAAGAAAACGACCCGAGCCCCCGTTCTTAATTCTATTTTCGGATTAATCCGGAATAGGTTGCTTCGTCAATCGAAAGCTGGAGATTTTTTCCGCGAAATATCGAAGAACGGACTCATATAAACGAGCCGGGGGCCAATCCTCCCGGCATCCATACTTCAGGCTTTACAAGCCATTCGTTTTTACTTAGCCTCGAAAATCGGGGATTTATGCAGACCGCCTCTTTAAAATTCCCACATCCTTCCAAGGCGAAGAAGACGGGCCTCTCGCTGTTCGTCCTGTTTTTTTTCTTTTACATCACTCCCAATTTTCATGCCGCCCTTCATACGCTCGTCCATGAGCAAGGCATTATTCATACGCACTACGATGCCGGTGCAGCGCATTCGCATGAAGACCATGCATCGGGGAAAATTCACGATCTTTATTTTCACCCGGTTTTGATGACTCTCCAAAACCAGGCGCGGCTCGCCGATGTTTTATTTTTCGATGCCATTCTGAAATCCTATACGAGTCTCTGGGGTATTCCTTTTCAACACGATCCTCCCGGCCTCCTCCTGGATCGTCTCGATCAAGCAAATCAGCTGCCCGCCTTGACGGAATATCGCGCCTCTCATCGTCTCCGCGCCCCTCCCTCGGCATAATCCCGCCTTTTTCGTCCCCGACGCCTTTGAATTCGGTCGGTTCGCCACACCTCTTTGCATTTTGCCGTTTCTCTTGAACGCATGATCGATCGCCTCCTTCAGTATTCGCTGCATCACCGGTTGACGATATTGATATTGTCGATCACGGCGCTGGTTTACGGCGCCTGGACCATTGTGGGGCTCCCAGTCGACGTCTTTCCGGATCTCAACCGCCCCATCGTGACGATCCTCACCGAGGCCCACGGCTTGGCCCCGGACGAGGTCGAGACGATCGTCACGATCCCCATCGAGGCTTCCTTGAGCGGGATACCGGGAGTGGTGCGCGTCCGTTCCTCCAGCGGAATCGGCATCTCGATCGTCTACGTCGAGTTCGACTGGGGAACCGATATCTTTCGCAACCGGCAACTCGTCACGGAGCGGCTCCAGCTGGCCGCCGAGCGGCTTCCCGAGGGGATGACGCCGGCATTGGCGCCCATCAGCTCCATCATGGGCGAAATTCAGTTCGTGGGACTGACCAGCCCCGACGGCTCGGTCTCGCCGATGGAATTGCGAACCCTCGCCGATTGGACCGTCCGTCCGCAGCTCATGACCATTCCCGGCATCAGCCAAGTCGTCGTGATGGGCGGGGAGGTCAAACAGTATCAGATTTTGGTCGACGCCGAAAAACTGCTCTACCACGGGATCACTTTGGAGAATTTGCGGGAATCCCTCGGTAAGATCAGCGAAAACACCAGCGGGGGATTCGTCGATTCCGAGGGCAAGGAATACCTCATCCGCCCGCTGGGCCGAACGGAATCCCTGGAGGAGATCGAAAATTCCTTCGTCGGCATGCACCTGGGGAGACCGGTCCTGGTCAAGGATATCGCCGAGGTGAAAATCGGCCCCAGGATCAAGCGCGGCGAGGGCAGCATCAACGCCAAGCACGCCGTCGTGATGACCGTTCAAAAGCAACCGGGCGCGGCCACCATCGAGTTGACGAAGAATATCGACGCCATGCTCGCGGGCATGCAGCAAGCCCTGCCTCCGGGCGTGAAGATCGAGTCGGATCTCTTCAAGCAATCCCAATTCATCGAAACCTCGATGTTCAACGTGAGGGAAGCGCTGCTGTTGGGCGCGCTTATGGTCGCCTTCGTTCTGATGCTCTTCTTTTTCAACCTTAGGCTGACCGCGATCACCCTGACCGCCATCCCGCTTTCTTTCGTCATTACGGCCCTGGTCTTCAAGTGGATGGGTCTGAGCGTCAATACGATGACCTTGGGCGGCCTAGCCATCGCCATCGGCGAGTTGGTGGACGACGCCATCGTCGACGTCGAAAATATTTTTCGCCGGCTGCGCGAGAATAAAACGCTGCCGAATCCCAAGCCCGCCCTGCAGGTCGTCTATGAGGCTTCCTCCGAGGTTCGAAACTCCATCGTCATCTCGACGGTGATCGTCATCCTGGTTTTCGTCCCGCTCTTCGCCTTAAGCGGCATGGAAGGGCGGCTGTTCGCGCCGCTGGGGATTGCCTACATCGTTTCCTTGGCCGCCTCGCTGCTCGTCTCCGTGACCCTGACTCCGGTATTGAGCTATTATTTGCTGCCGAAGTCCTCCCTGTCGGAACGAGGTGAAAGCTTCTTCGTCCGTTTTTTGAAAAAAGTCCTGGCGAAGGTTCTAGCCCGGGTTCTCGACCATCCTTACGCGGTGATGCTGGTGTCGCTGCTCTTGGTCCTCGGCGCTTTGGCCGTCATTCCATATTTCGGAAAGAATTTCCTGCCTCCCTTCAACGAAGGCACGGCCACCATCGGAGTCGCCGCGGGGCCCGGCATTTCGCTGGCCGCCTCGGACACACTCGGCCGAAAGATCGAAGAGGCCATCCTGCTAAGTCCCGAGGTGAAATCGACGGTCCGCCGCACCGGCCGCGCCGAAATGGACGAGCATGCCGAAGGGGTGCACTGGCACGAGATCGACGTGGATTTCAAGGAGGGCGGCCGCGAGCGCTCGATCGTGCTGCAAGAGATCCGCGACAATATCCTCAAAGTCGGCGACTTGGGCGTCAATTTGGGCCAGCCGATCAGTCATCGCTTGGATCACCTGCTGTCCGGCGTCCGCGCTCAATTGGCCGTCAAGGTCTTCGGTCCCGACTTGGCCGAGCTTCGCCGCCTCGGCGGAGAGATTCAGGCGGCGGTGAAAGACATTCCCGGGCTGGTCGACCTGCAAACCGAGCCCTTGGTGCTGGTGCCCCAATTAAAGATCGCGATCGACAGGCTCGAATCCGCAAAACGCGGGATCGGCGCCGGCGCCCTGGCCGAGGATTTGGAAAGCATCCTCAACGGCAAGACGGTTTCCCACTTTATCGAGAAACAAAGGCTGTTCGAGATCTTCCTGCGGCTGGCCGACGCCTCGCGCGAGGATTTCGAAAAAATCAAGTCCATCCCGGTGAAGACATTGCCCAGCGGCGACAAGGTGACGGTGGGCGAGGTCAGCAACGTCTATCCCTCCAACGGCCCCAATATCATCAACCGCGAGGATCTGCTCCGCCGGATCGTTGTTTCCGCGAATACCCAGGGCCGGGACCTGGGCAGCGTCGTCGACGAGGTGCAAAAGCGCATCGCCGAGCGAATCAAGCTCCCGCAAGGGTATTTCATCAAATACGGGGGACAGTTCGAAAGCCAACAAAGGGCCTCCCGACTCATTCTCTATTTAGGGATACTTTCCCTCGCGGCGATCTTTTTCGTGCTCTACCTGCATTTCCGGTCCGTCATCCTAAGCTTGCAGATCATGATCAACATCCCCCTGGCCTTGGTCGGCAGCGTCCTGGCGATTTACTTGACGGAGAAAAATCTTTCCGTCGCCACCCTCGTCGGTTTCGTCACCCTCTGCGGGATCGCTTCGCGGAACGGAATTCTGCTGATCAGCCACTACCTGCACTTGATTCAGGAAGAAGGGGAGAAGTTCGGAAAGGCGATGATCCTGCGAGGTTCGTTGGAAAGGCTGGTCCCCGTTTCCATGACGGCTTTGTCCGCCATCCTGGCCCTGACGCCCATCGCCCTCGCCAGGGGAGAACCGGGACGGGAGATCCTCTATCCCGTCGCGGTGGTCATTATCGGCGGTCTGATTTCATCCACCTTGCTCGATTTACTCGTGACCCCTGCCGTTTTTTACAAATTTGGAAAGAAAGCCGCGGAACGTTGGATGCGCTCCGCAAAACAAGACCGCATACAACCCTAGAACAGGAGAAGCCCATGAAGAAAACCAAAATACTCTTGCTGGCCGCGTGCCTCGCCTGGACGAGCCCGCTCTTCGCGCATGACGAAGGCCACGGCCCCAAGCTCACCGACACCGGCAACTACGGAGGCGTCCTCACCGCCGTCGTGGAAAGCAAGGACGCCTCCAAAGGCGCCAAGGCCGCATTGGTTTACAAGGCGGAATTGGCGAGAAGCGAAGACGGGACGGTCCGAATCTACGTCTACGACCCGACGATGAAACCGCTTCCCGCCGACGCCCTTAATAAGACGGCTACGGCCAATGTCATTTCCGTCAAAGGCGGGAAAGTCACGGCACTCCCTTTCTCATTGAATTTGGAGGGAACCAACTATGTCGGCAAGGCCCCGGCGCCGGCAGCCAAGCCCTTCAGCATCGACGTCACCTTTAAATCCAAGACCCAAGAGCTGCTCGCGGCCTTCGATAATTTGGATTGAGGAAAGCGATGAGAGTCCTGCCCCTGCTTGTTTTTCTGGTCGCGCTCCCCTCCGCCCGCGCGGAGCCCGTGGCCATCCGTTTTGAGGACCTGCCTCGACTTGTGGCGGCTCAAAATCAAAATGTGATGGCCGGCGAATCGTTTGCGGCCGGCGCCCGATCCCAGACGGGCCACTATCAACGATCCTACCTGCCGACCGTTCGGGCGGAGGGGGGCGGCGAAATCGGAAAGACGGGTACCTTCGATACGGTGATCGAGCCCTACGGCGAGATTGAAACGCGCGTGAACCTGTTTCGCGGCGGCAAGGATCGGCTGGAGGAAAACATCCTGGGCGCCAAGGCGAGGCTTTCGGAGACGAACAAATCCAAGACCTATTTCCGCGAGCTTTCCCGGGCGCGGCTCCTGTTCGCCGACGCGCTTTATTGCCAGGAGATCCTGAAAGACCTGCCCAAAATCGCCGCGCTGACCCGAAGCCAACTCGACATGGTGCAAAAGCAGGTCGCCGCCGGTCTCACCACGGAGTCGGATCGCCTTGGATTCGAGATGTTTCTCAACGCGCTGAAATCCGAGCAATTGCTGCAAAGCGAGGATTATGAGCATGCGCTAAGCGAAATGAAGGCGGTTCTGGCGATGCCCGCGGAGACCGAGATCAAGATGGCGACCGAAGTGCAAAAGGGCTCCGAGGACGAGCTGTTGATTCTTTCCCCTAACTTGGAAAACCATCAAGACGTCCTCATCCTGAAAAAACAGGCCGAAATCGCCGGGCTCCAAAAAAAGAAAGCGGATCGTTGGTGGACGCCGGCGGTGGATGTTTATGGGGGGTACGCGCTTTACACCTTCCGTCAGATTCAATTCGAGTCCATCGACGAGCGCAAGGCCGCCTTCGGAGGCACCAACCTGACTTTTCAGATCTTTGACGGGTTGCATGCCCGCACGCAGGGGAGGGCGCTGCAACACCAGGCCAAAGGCTATGCCCTGGAAGCCGAGCAAAGGCGCCGGGAATTGGAAGCCCTCTTTGAAAAATTGAAGCATGAGCTTGTCAACCGGAGGAAATTGATGGCGCTCATTTCTAAGAATATCCAATTGGGAGATAAATATCTGACTATGTCCTCGGAAGAGTACCGGCGGGGCGTCAAAAGCGGGCCGCAATTATTGGAGGCCTTGCAAAAATATTGGGAGGAAAAACGCCGCTTGGCCGAGATCCGCGGGGAATACCTGAGGATTCGCTCGGAGCTGATGTCCCTGCTGGGCATGTGAAAAAAGTGTTTAAAAACAATCTCTTTTCTTTACTTTGGCCAAGAAACCCCTTAAAGGATCTCTAGGCCGCCGAACCGACAACCCGGTTTTGGAGGGCCTTCTATTCTGCAAACGGGATGATAGGAGTTTTTACCACATCATGGATGCCGCACTGATCGAATCCTTGCTTCAGGAACGGGCGCCGCAGCTTCCGGAGGAGGGTTGGCAGCAACAGCTGACCGGCCTCGCGCGCGGCGAGGTCCGCCTCGACGAGCCGCTCAAGAAACACACCACCTTGCAAATCGGCGGGCCCGCTGACGCCATGGTCTTTCCCGCCGACCTCGAGGACCTGCGCGCTCTCGTCGCCTTTGCCCACGACAAGCGCGTTCCCTGGATGATCCTGGGCTGGGGCAGTAACGTCCTGGTCCGCGACGGCGGGGTCCGCGGCATCGTGTTCCGCCTGCAAAAGACCTTTTCGCGCTTCGAGGTGCTCGATCAGACCGAGACCGAGGCCCTCGTCGAGGCCGAGGCCGGCGTGCCGCTCCCCAAGATCGTCGAGGCCGGCAAGCAGAACGGCTGGCTGGGCGTCGAGACCCTCTACGGCATCCCCGGTTCGGTCGGCGGCGTCCTCAAGATGAACGCGGGCACCCGCGCCGGCGACATCTCGGCCTTCGTCGAGGCTATCACCGTGCTTCGGCCCGACGGCACGCTGCACAGCTACCCGCGCAAAAAGATTCATTTCGAGTACCGCAGCTCCAACCTGCCCGGCAAAGAGATCGTCGTCTCCGGAAAGTTCCGCTTTAAGAAGGGCGATACCGCGGCGGTGCAGGAGGCGGTCGCCAAATACCAAAAGAAGCGCCACGATTCGCAGCCGCTCGACACCGCCAACGTGGGCTCGGTGTTCAAGAACCCCGAAAAGGGCTTCGCCGCCGAGATGATCGACGAGCTGGGCCTCAAGGGGGTGCGGGTCGGCGGGGCGCGCATCAGCCAAAAACACGCCAACTTCATCGTCAACGAGAACGGGGCCAGCGCCCGCGACGTGCTGGTGCTGATCGGCCTCATTCGCGACAAGGTGAAAGACGAGCTCGACGTCAAGCTCGAGCTCGAGGTGAAGGTGATCGGCGAAGATGAACCCGTTTAAAGACAAGATCGTCGGCGTCCTGATGGGCGGGCTCTCCAAAGAGCGCGAGGTCTCGCTGCGCAGCGGCGGCGCCGTGCTCGACGCCCTCCTGCTGCGCGGCTACGACGCGGTGCCCATCGACGTGGGGGTCGACATCGCCGAGCAGCTGAAAAAAAAGGAGATCGAGGTCGCCTTCCTCGCCCTGCACGGCCGTTACGGCGAGGACGGCTGCATCCAGGGTCTGCTCGAGATCGCGGGGATCCCCTACACCGGTTCCTCCGTCCTGGCCTCGGCCCTGGCCATGGACAAGCACCTGACCAAGGACATCGCCCGGCAGGAAGGCCTGCCGACTCCCGATTCGCTGTTCTTCGACGCCTTCCATGAGGATCTCGACGCCTTCTTATCCAAGTTCTGCCTCTCCTTTCCCCTGATCGTGAAGCCCAGCCGCGAGGGCTCGACCATCGGCATCGCCAAGGTCGAGAACGCCCGCGAGCTGAAGTCCGCCATCCACGAGGCGGCCCAGCTCGACAGCCGGGTCTTGGTCGAAAAGTTCGTCCAAGGGCGCGAGGTGACCGTGCCGGTGCTCAACCAAGAGCCCCTGCCGGTGCTCGAGGTCGTCCCCAAGAGCGGCTTCTACGACTACGCCTCCAAGTACACCGCCGGGGCGACCACCTATATTTGCCCGGCCGAGATCGGCGAGGCGGCGACCGCCTTGGTGCAGGACTACGGCAAGCGCATCTACCGCCGCATCGGCTGCGAGGGGGTGGCGCGGGCCGATTTTATCATCGGCGAGGATCAGGTTCCGTATTTCCTCGAGATCAACACCCTGCCCGGCATGACGGCGACCTCCCTGGTGCCCAAGTCCGCCGCGGCGACGGGGATGTCCTTCGAGGACTTGGTCGAAAAGATCCTGTCGACGGCGAGGGTGAAAATCCAGTGAAGAAGCGAAGCCCCTTGTTGCGCAAGAAGAACGTCAAAAAAGAAGCTCGGCAGCGGCGCTTCAAGTGGCTGGCGCGGGCCCTGTTTGTCGCGGCCCTGGTCGGCGGCCTGGTTTGGGGCGGCGGCCGGGCCCTGACCTACCTCGACTTCTTCGACCTGCAAAAGATCGTCGTCTCCGGCGGCCCCAAGAGCCTGAGCGAGGCCGAGATCATTCGCCGCTCGGGGGTGCAGCTCGGCACCAACCTCTTCAAGATCAAGGTGCAGGATGTGCAATTTCGCCTCCAACAGCACCCTTATTTCAAATTCGTCTCGGTCCAGCGCCAGATTCCACATACCCTGGTCCTCGAGATCCGCGAGCACCTGCCCGAATTCGTCCTCAACGCCGGGCGGCTCTACTACGTCGACAAGGAGGGGGAGATCTTCAAAGACATCACCGACTCCGACGAGAGCCGCGACCTGGTCGTGCTCTCCGGCTTCAGCGACGAGAGCATCCTGACCGACCCGCAGGGTTCCCGCGAGGCGATGCGGGCGGCGGCCCAGCTGCAAAAGGCCTTCCGCGAGGCCTCCTTCGCGGCGGATTTGGGCTTAAGCGAGATCCATTATGAAAAAAATATTGGATTTACCCTCTACCCAGAAAAGAAAAAGTATAGTATCAAGGTAGGACTGAAGGATTTTCCCGATAAGATCAAAAAGTTCGAAGAGATCTGGGATAAAGTACAAAAATCCAGCGCGCGCATCTCCTCCATCGACCTGAACTACCCCGGGAAGGTCTTGATGACGCTGTAGACGGGCCGTCCCCTGGACCGGGAAGGGCCCGCGAGGTGCGAACCGCTCGGGATGAGAGAGACAATTCATGGCCAAGAAAGAAGACCTGATCGTCGGCCTCGATATCGGCACGACGAAGGTGTGCGCCATCGTCGGTGAGGTCACCGAAGACGGCATCGACATCATCGGGATCGGCTCCCACCCCAGCAAGGGGCTGCGCAAGGGCGTGGTCATCAACATCGAGTCGACCGTCGACTCGATCAAGCGGGCGGTGAGCGAGGCCGAGTTGGTCGCCGGCTGCGACATCACCTCGGTCTATGCCGGGATCGCCGGCGGGCACATCAAGGGCCTCAATTCCCACGGCATCGTGGCGGTCAAGGACAAAGAGGTCGGCGAAAACGACTTGGTCCGCGTGATCGACGCCGCCCAGGCGGTGGCTATCCCGCTGGACCGCGAGGTCATCCACGTCATCCCCCAAGAGTACATCATCGACGACCAAGACGGCATCAAAGAGCCCCTCGGCATGTCCGGGGTGAGGCTCGAGGCCAAGGTCCACATCGTGACCGCGGCGGTGACCAGCGCCCAGAACATCGTCAAGTGCGCCAACCGCTGCGGCCTCAACGTCGCCGACATCATTTTGCAGCCGCTGGCCTCGGCCGAGGCCGTGCTTACCCCCGACGAAAAAGAGCTGGGCGTGGCCCTGGTCGACATCGGCGGCGGGACCACCGACATCGTCGTCTTCTCCGAGGGGGCGGTGGTCCATACCTCGGTCTTGACCCTGGGCGGCAATCACGTCACCAACGACGTGGCGGTCGGCCTGCGCACCCCGGCCGGCGAGGCCGAGCGCATCAAACAAAAATACGGCTGCGCGCTCAGCTCGATGGTGCAGAAAGACGAGACCATCGAGGTCCCCTCGGTGGGAGGGCGCAAGCCGCGCATCCTTTCCCGCCAAATCCTGTCCGAGATCATCGAGCCGCGGGTCGAAGAGATCTTCTCGCTGGTTCGCCAAGAGATTATCAAGTCCGGCTACGACGACCGTATCGCCAGCGGCGTGGTCATCACCGGCGGCAGCACCATCCTCGAAGGCATGCCCGAGCTGGCCGAGCAGGTCTTCAACATGCCGGTCCGCCGCGGCACCCCCCGCGCCATCGGCGGCCTGGTCGACGTGGTCAAGAGCCCCATGTACGCCACCGGCGTCGGCCTGGTGATCGCCGGCAGCAAGGGCAACGACCACCAGCGCTTCAAGGTCCGCGAATCCAACATCTACCACAAGGTGAAGGGCCGGATGAAAGAGTGGTTCGGGGAGATTTTTTAACGGTAAAGACTTACTTTCAGTTTCTCCTATAACTCTCCTGAATATTTAGCCGCCTCCCCAAAAATTTTTTTGCAAGAATTTCTCCTCCCCGGGCGCGCGCCACTAGCCAAATTTTTTAGTTGGGATTATAGGGAAATTCAGTATAGGTTTTCGAAAAAAGGGAAATCTTCCAACCCTTTTTTTGTCTCTTCCAGGTCCTAAAAAACGCCCCGGGCGTTTCCCATATCCATCGACAATATCAATCTCATGCGTCCGCTTCGCGACGTCGGCGGCGCCTGGAGGAGAGGTCCCATGTTCGAGTTCGAAGAAAATCTCGCCCAAAACGCGAAAATCAAGGTGATCGGGGTCGGCGGAGGCGGCGGCAACGCCGTCAACACGATGATCCGCGCCAAGCTCGACGGCGTCGACTTCGTCGCCGCCAACACCGACGTGCAGGCCCTCAAGTACTCCGAGGCTCCTATCAAGATCCAGATCGGCACCAAGGCGACCAAGGGCCTGGGCGCGGGCGCCAACCCCGAGGTCGGGCGCAACGCCGCCATGGAAGACCAGGCGACCATCGCCGAGGTCCTGGGCGGCTCGGATATGGTCTTCATCACCTGCGGGATGGGCGGAGGCACCGGCACCGGCGCGGCGCCGGTCATCGCCAAGGTCGCCAAAGAGTTGGGCTCCTTGACCGTGGGCGTCGTCACCCGGCCCTTCGCCTTCGAGGGCAAGAAGCGCTCCAAGCACGCCGATCTCGGCATCGAGTCGCTGAAGGAGAGCGTCGACACCCTGATCGTCATCCCCAACGAGCGCCTGCTGACCGTCGCGGGCAAGGACACGCCGATGATCGACACCTTCAAGATGGCCGACGAGGTCCTCCTGCAGGCGGTCAAGGGCATCAGCGACCTGATCACCATCCCCGGCCTGATCAACCTCGACTTCGCCGATGTCCGCACCATCATGGGCGAGATGGGCATGGCGCTGATGGGCACCGGCATGGGCCAAGGCGAGAGCCGCGCCATGGAGGCCGCGCAGAAGGCGATCAGCTCGCCGCTGCTCGAAAACGTCTCGATCAACGGCGCCACCGGCATCATCATCAACATCACCGGCCCCTCCGATATGACGCTCTTCGAGGTCAACGAGGCCAGCAAGTTGGTGCAGCAAGAGGCCCACGAGGACGCCAACATCATCTTCGGCGCCGTCATCGACGAGCGCATGAAGGACGCCCTGCGCGTCACCGTGATCGCGACCGGTTTCAATAAAGAGGTCAAGAAGTCGACCTACGCCCCGGCGACCACCCTGCCGAAATACAAGAACGTCCATGCCACCGCGACCCATGCCGCGCCGCCGCCCCCGACCCCGGTGGTGATCCGCTCCCAGCCGGCAGCCCCCGTCGAAGCGGCGCCCGCCGCCGAACGCCGCGAGCTGCCCCAAGCGGACATCCGCGCCAAGTTTTTCTCCCGCGAGGCGACCCTTCACGAGGACGACGGCGAAAAGCAATACGACCTCTTGAAGAGCCGCGCGGGCGGCGAGATGAGCGAGCTGAAAAAGCTGGTCGCGGAGATCGGCGTCGTGGACATGAGCCAAGACGAGTACGATATCCCGACCTTTCTGCGAAAGCAGGCGGATTAGTTTTGGCGGATTTGGGGCTATGATTTCGCGAATCGTATCTGTTTGCCGATTCGGTAGGGGCCGTTCACGAACGGCCCCTACGGATTCCGCAAAGACGCGGAACTGATAAGACAAGCGAATGGCGAAAAAGAACCCCGAAAAAGAAAGTGTACCCGAATCCCGCGGCTATCTCCACGAGATCCTCGGCATCGTCGCGATGACCCTGGGGATCTTCGTCTTGATCTGCCTCTATTCCTATTCTCCGCTCGACCCCTCCCTCAATTCGGCGGCGGGCAGCAAGGAGGTCCGCAACTACGGCGGACTGATCGGCTCCTACCTCGCCGACTTGCTCATCTCCGGTTTCGGCCTGGGCAGCTTTCTGATCGCCTCCTTTCTGATCCTGGCGGCCTATCTTTGCTTCACCAAAAAGCGCGAGCGCATCCGCGTCCCGGAGGCCCTCCTGCTGGTCCTGGCCCTGGTCATGGCCTCCGTGCTTTTTCAGCTAAAATGGAACACCGTCTCCCTCTTCGGCCACACTACCCTGGCCGGCGGCCTGATCGGCGCGGTGATCGGCGAGCAGCTGCGGCGCTACTTGAGCGACGTCGGTTCCTATCTCTTGGTCGTCTCGGTGGGCCTGCTGGCCTTCATCTGGGGGACCAAGATCTCCTTGGTCGAGCTGGCCGAGCAGGTCCGGCTCTTTTTCGCCGGCATCGCCCGCAAATTGGCCTCGCTCGCCACCATCTATCGCGCCCGCTGGGAGAAATTTTTGGAAAAGCGCCGGCAGGAGAAGGAGCGGGAGGAAAAGGAGTCGCTGGTCCAGGCGCGCGCCGCCATGCCCGTCTCCAAGCCGAAGATCAATTTGCCGAAGCGCATCGACGGGCCCGAGCCCAAGCCCGGCGAGGCCGCTGCGGCCCCGCGCGCCCCCGAGGCGCCGTCCCCGGCGCTGCGGCCCGTGCCGCCGCCCGCCCCGTCCGCGTCCGGCGGGGCCGAGCCGAAGATCTTCCAGCGCGCCCCGGTCAAGAACGACAACAAGAAGGACGACCAGCTGCCCATCCAGAAGCTTTCCGGCGACTTCGAGCTCCCGCCCATCGCCTTGCTCGACCCCGTGCCGCCCAGCGCCAGCGAGCAGACCGTCGACGAGGAGAGCCTGAAGGCCTCTTCCCTCCTGCTGGAGAGCAAGCTTCGCGACTACGGCGTCGAGGGCCGCGTCACCGAGATCCACCCGGGGCCCGTCGTCACCATGTACGAGTTCGAGCCCGCGGCCGGCGTCAAGGTCAACAAGGTCACCAATCTGGTCGACGACCTCTCGCTCTCCATGGGCGGGCGCCCGGTGCGCATCGTGGCGCCGCTGCCGGGCAAGCCGGCCATCGGCATTGAGATCCCGAATCACGAGCGCGAGACGGTTTACTATAAAGAGATCGTCGCCGACGTCCGCTTCCAAAAGGCCGAATCGAAGCTCACCCTGGCCCTCGGAAAAAACATCGAAGGCATCCCGGTCGTCGCCGACTTGGGGAAGATGCCCCACCTGCTGGTCGCCGGCGCGACCGGCGCCGGCAAATCCGTAGGCTTGAATTCATTCATCTTAAGCCTCCTGCTGCGCAACACCCCCGAAGACGTCCGCTTCATCTTCATCGATCCGAAGATGCTCGAGCTCTCGATCTACGCCAACATCCCGCACCTCCTCCTGCCGGTCGTAACCCAGCCCAAGAAGGCCGCCATGTCGCTGCGCTGGGCGGTCGCCGAGATGGAGCGTCGCTACCGGCTGCTCTCGGACGGCCAGGTTCGGAACATCGCCGGCTACAACAAGAAGTTCGAGAAGGGCGGCTTCAAGGACCATCCGGCCGCGCCGGTAGCCGAGGGCGAGATGCCGATCGTGCACGACGCCAAGCTGCCGTACATCGTCATCATCATCGACGAGCTGGCCGATCTCATGATGGTGGCCGGCCGCGAGGTCGAGGAGTACATCACGCGCCTGGCCCAGATGGCGCGGGCCGCCGGCATCCACATGATCCTCGCGACGCAGCGGCCCTCCGTCGACGTCATCACCGGCATCATCAAGGCGAATTTTCCCTCGCGCATCGCCTTCAAGGTGACCAGCAAGCACGACTCGCGCACCATCTTGGACTCGATCGGCGCCGAGCACCTCTTGGGCAACGGCGACATGCTCTTCATCCCGCCCGGCCTGTCCAAGCAGATGCGAGTGCACGGCGCCTACGTCAGCGACCAAGAGGTGCTGCGCATCGTCGACCATCTCAAGAGCCAGGGTCGCCCGGTCTACAACGAAGAGATCATGAACATGAAGGACCCGACCGAGGCCGGCCCCGACGGCATGGACGAGGAGAGCGACGAGCTCTACGATCAGGCCGTCGCCGTGGTCACCGAGACCGGCCAGGCCTCGATCAGCATGGTGCAACGTCGCCTGCGCATAGGCTACAACCGCGCCGCCCGCATGATCGAACGCATGGAGGCCGAAGGCATCGTCAGCGCCCCGATGGGCGCGAAGGGCCGCGAGGTCCTGGCCCGCGGCTACGGGACCGAGGGCTGATCCGTCGTGGCTTCCTTTTCGGTGATCCTCGTCAAACCGCTTTTCTCCGGCAATCTCGGCTCCGTCGCCCGCGCCATGAAGAACATGGGCTTGAAGGACCTGCGCCTGGTCGCGCCCCAGGCGGACAAAACGGACGTCGAGGCGCGCAAAATGGCCGCCCACGCCCAGGACGTCCTGAAAAAATCCAAGGTGTTTTCCGATTTGAAATCCGCGGTCGCCGGCTTCGACCTGGTCGTCGGTACCTCGCGGCGCAAGGGCCGCGAGCGCGGTAATTGGACCGAGCCCCGCACCTTCGCCGAGGCCGCGCCAAAATTTCCGCCGCGCTATAAGATTGCCCTCATCTTTGGCCCCGAGGACAGCGGCTTGCTTAACGACGACGTCGCGCTCTGCCAGCGGATGATCCACATCCCCAGCCATAAGGCCTTTCCCTCGCTCAACCTGGCGCAGGCGGTGATGGTGATCGCCTACGAGCTTTTTTTAGCGACTTCGGGCATTCTCGCTCGGAAACCCTCCGTCCCCGCCGAGAAAAAGGCGGCCAAGCTGGAGGCCCTCGAAGCCATGTACGAGGACCTGGGCGCGCTCTTGGGAGAGATCGGCTTTTTAAACAAGCAAAACCCCAAGCATCTCATGCGCTTGCTGCGGCAGCTCTTCAACCGGGCCCGGCCGACCGACAAGGAGGTGAGGATTTTTCGGGGGATCTGCCGGCAGGTCCGCTGGTGGCGGGGCCAAAAAGTTTTGACATAAAAAACTGGCATCCAGTATACATTTCCCGCCGATAATCCCTCAGGCGCCCCCCACCGAGGGCGCGGAGCTTGGGCCATGTATTGGTTTAACAATCAATTCAGCGAGTTAACCCGGTCGATCCTGTTCCCGGGCGGGGGCGGGGCCTCCGGAGGGGACAATTATGCCTCCTTCAACCCCAGGTCCGCGCCCGATTACCATTCGCGACTGCCCAACGAGCCCCTCAGCGGCGGCAACAACTCGCCTCGTAGCCGAGGCTACGATGACAATCACGGGGAAGGAGACCACGGTTCGATGCGGTCCCGCTATCGGCGGGGAGGGGACGATTTTGGGGATCGCTATGCGGACCGCGATCAATATCTGCGTGACTCGGATCCAGGCTTAAGCCAGGCCAACCGGCCGGCCGCGCCTCGCCCGAACACCCCGCGGCCGGACGCCCCACGCAGCAATCTGCCGCCCATCCTGCAAGGCCCCTTGCGCCTGCCGCCGATCTTCCGTCCGCCGGAAGGTCCGCGCCCCGATGCGCCCAATCCGACGGGACCCCTGCGCCTCCCGAGTCTCCCGAATCTCCCTTCCCTCACAAATCCCCTCCGCCGTCCCGGCGGCGGCAATCCCTAAGAGATTTTGATAAGCCAAATTTTTCGCGCCGGATGGAGATCCCGGTTCCGCACGCGTCTTGGTTTTTCCATTTCCGCCCCTCGGCAGTTCAAGGCATCCTGCCTCGGCGCTTGAAATACAGGTAGGCGAGGCCCGCCCATTGCAGGCACCAGGCGTAGCGCTCGACCGTCTCTTGCGAGGCTGGGGAAAGACGGCAGCCCAAGCCACTCCCTTCTAAATAGGCGGGAGCGGAGGCGGCCGTCTCGAGCGTCGGCGCCGAGACTTCCACGATTTTTTCCGGCGCCTCGGGCAGGTCCGGGGTCGGCGGGGCGGGGTCGGGTCCCCGGTTCACCGGGATATTTCCCGAATCGATGGCCTCCTCCAAGGCCGAGTGGGGATCCGCGCGGATCGAGAACATCAGGTCGTTGAAGTCGCGGTCCGAGACCTTCCAGGGCAGGTCTTCGATGCCCAAGACGATCCGCTCGCGATCGGCCGTGGCCATCATCGCCAGGTGCCGGTGTCCGTCGGGATTGAGGGAATCCAAGGTAAAATAGGTCGCGTTCGCGGCCCGCGCTCCGTCGGCCTCGAGGAAGAAGCCCATCCGCGTCCCGGCCGGAAATTTCCCCAATTTTAAAGTCTCTCCGCTGCGTAGTTCTCCACCGCTGCCCTGCTGCGAGGCGTTCTCCCACAAGGTTTCCCGAAGGGTGATCTCGGGTTCCGAGATCCGTCCGTCTCCGTCGGCGTCATGGTAGAGAAAGTATCCGAAGGAGTTTTGAAAACCGGCGCCCTCCCATAGGAAGGTGACTTCGATCTCGGCCTCGCGATGCAAATAAAGGTTGGGGTCGACCCGGAAGTCCAGCAGTCGCGGCGCGATCTCACGGCCCTCGGGGAAGAGCTGCTGGATCTCTTCTAAGAGCTGCGGGTCGGGCGCCTGGAAGCGGGTTTCGAAGGCGGAGTGGGAGAGGGAAGGGCAACTCAGGACCGCGGCGACGAGGCCCGTCCAGAAAAATTTTCGCATGGCGTTCTCCTTTCGCAATAGGTTTGCGGGAAGGGAATGCAAGGCGAGGGCCGTCGGGCCATTCCGAATGGGCGCCCGAAATTCTTGCGGTTTCGGCCCGGAAGGTCCGAGGACCGGGGAGGAAGGGTCGCGATTTCGAACTCAGGGGTTCGAAATCGCGACGGTCGAGAAAAAAAGCCCCGCCGAAGCGGGGCCTGGATCAATGCAGTTTTCCAGCTTGTCGGCTGTGATGTAACAAGGTGAGGTACTGGCTGGGGATCCATTCCTCCGGGGCCACTTGATTGAAAGAGCGCAGCAAGCGATCCATCAGGCCCAGGTGGGGGCGCTTCAAGTAGGCCCCTGGCGTTTTTCGTTTGGGTGTTCCGGCCCGGATCGGGGTCGGGGTTCGGCGGAGGATGCCCTTGGTTTGAGTGTGTTTCACGGAGGACCTCCTTTCTTAGCCCGTCCTAGCCTCGTGACCTTGTGGGTCACGGAGGAAGGCTGGGTTCCCTCGAAGGCCTTCGTATTCACACCATAAGTATCGTAACGCGCCGTGTCAAGGTTGCGTTTATTTTTCTCCCAAGAGGTTCAGGATCTCGCCGGCGTGGCCGGCCGGATCGACCTTGCGGAAAATCTTCAATATTTTTCCATCCTTACCGATGAGGATCGTGTCGCGGCTGGGGTATTTGTCGCCCTGCACGCCGTAGGCCTGGGCGATCTTCCGGTCGCTGTCCACCAAGAGGGGGAAGCTTAAATGGAATTTCTGCTTGAAGGCCTGGTGGCTGGCGGCGTCGTCGAAGCTGACACCTAGGATCTGGGTGTCCTTGGTCTGGAATTGGGCATAGGCATCCCTAAAGTTGCAGGCCTCGATGGTGCAGCCGGGGGTGTCGTCCTTGGGGTAGAAGTAGAGCACGACGTTCTTCTTGCCTTTGAAATCTTGGAGCCGGACGCTGTGGCCTTGGTCGTCTTTTGCGCTGAACTCGGGGGCGGCTTGGCCCTCTTGGAGACTCGACATAGGACCTCCTTTTTGCTTAAGTGGTTGGACAGGCCGAAGTCTCGGACTTCCGCCGGGAAAGCGCAAGGGATTTACCGCTCATGGCCTTCGAAGAAATTCTGCAAATCACCCGTGCCGCGAAGGCCGCCGCCCGCGAGGCGGCCAACCTGCGCGCGCCGCAGAAGGACGCCGTTCTGAAGCGCGCCGCCCAGCACCTGATCGCCTCGCAGCCGAGGATTTTGGAAGAAAACCAACAGGACCTCCGCGCCGCCGAGGCCAAGGGGCTCTCCAAGGCCATGCTCGACCGCTTGACGCTCAACGAGAAGCGCGTCGCCGAGATGGCCCAGGGCCTGCGCGAGATCGTCGAACTGCCCGATCCGGTCGGCCAGGTGGTGAAGGGCTGGACCCGGCCCAACGGCCTGCGCGTCGAGAAAGTCCGCATCCCGCTCGGCGTCATCGCCATCATCTACGAGTCGCGCCCCAACGTCACCGTCGACGCGGCGGGGCTCTGCCTTAAGTCGGGCAACGTCGTCATCCTGCGCGGCGGCTCCGAGGCCATTCACAGCAACCGCATCCTGGGCGAAATCCTGCGCGAGTCGCTCCAGGCCTCGGGTGTGAATCCCGACCTGGTGCAAGTGGTCCCCACGACGGACCGCGAGGCCTTAAAGGTATTGCTGGAGCAGGATCGCGACGTCGACCTGGTCATCCCGCGCGGCGGCGAGGGGCTGATGAAGCTGCTCCGCGAGATCAGCAAGATCCCGGTTATCAAGCACGACAAGGGTGTCTGCCATATCTTCGTCGACTACAACGCGGATTTGGACCGCGCCGAGAAAATCGTCCTCAACGCCAAGGTGCAGCGGCCGGGCGTCTGCAACGCCCTCGAGACCCTCTTGGTCGACCGCAGGGTCGCGCACGCCTTCCTGCCGCGGATGGCCGCCGAGCTGCAGCGCATGGGGGTCGAGCTCCGCGGCGACCCGGCGACCCGCGCCATCGTGCCCCAGGCCGCGGCCGCGACCGAGGCCGACTGGGACACCGAGTACCTCGACCTCATCCTCGCGGTGAAAGTCGTCGAGGGCCTCGACGAGGCGCTGGCCCACATCGAACGCCACGGCTCGCTGCACACCGAGTCGATCCTCACCAACGACGAGGCCCACGCCGAGCGCTTCCTCCGCGAGGTCAACGCCTCGGCGGTCCTGGTCAACGCCTCGACCCGCTTCAACGACGGCGGTCAGCTCGGCCTGGGCGCTGAGATCGGCATCTCCACCACCAAGCTCCACGCCTTCGGCCCGATGGGCCTCGAGGAGCTCACCACCCAAAAATACGTCGTGCGCGGCGACGGACAGGTCCGCGAATAAGCTTAAAAAACATCATGGAAACTCTCGCCCTCGCCAAAGAAATCGCCCAAGAGGCCCTCGACACCAAGGCCCAAGACCTGAAGCTTTTGGACCTGCGCGACCTGGTCAGCTACACCGACTACTTCATCCTCGCCACGGGGACCAGCGACCGCCACGTCAAGTCGATCGCGGACCGAGTCCACCTCAAGGTGAAGAAAAAGCTCGGCCGGCTACCGATCAGCTATGAAGGCCTGCAGAGCGGCCAGTGGGTGCTTTTGGATTACGGCGACGTGGTCCTGCACGTCTTCCTCGAGGAGCAGCGCAAGTACTACGGCCTCGACGCGATGTGGGCCGACGCCCCCTTGATCTCGCTGGACGGGCAGGGTCCCGCCGCCAAGGCCAAGCCCGCGAAGAAAGCCGCGGCGAAGCCGAAGAAAAAGGCCGCGGCCAAGCGCCCGGCGAAGCCCGCCAAAAAGGCGGCGGGCAAGAAATCCCCCGCGAAAAAGAAGAAACCCAAATGAAGCTCAAGCTCCTCGCCGTCGGGAAGATCAAGCGGGAGGCCTTCCAAAACCTGGCCGATGAATACGAGCGCCGCATCCGGCATTTCCACCCCCTCGAGGTGATCGAGATCCCCGACGAGAAGGTCAACGACCGGGCCGATATCCCCAAGATCCTCGAGAAGGAGGCGCTGCGCGTCGAGAAGCAGCTCAAGCGCGATTCCTATCTGATCGTCCTGGACGAGAAGGGCGAGCAGTGGTCCAGCGTCGACTTGGCCTATGAACTGGGGAGGCTCTTTCAAGAGCCCGTTTCCGAGATCGCCTTCCTGATCGGCGGCGCCTTCGGGATCGCGGACTCGCTCAAGCAGCAGGCGAAGGTACGCTTGAGCCTCTCCAAATTGACTTTGCCCCATCAGTTGGCTAGGGTCTTGACGCTGGAGCAACTGTACCGCGCCCTGACCATTTTGAAGAACGTCCCGTACCACCATGAATAACGCCGCGAAGCGCCCCGTCATGCTCGTCGTCCTGGACGGCTGGGGCCTCAATCCTTCTCCCGAGAACAACGCCATCGCCCTCGCGCGCACGCCCCACTACGACGCGTGGCTGAAAGAATACCCGCACGCCGCGATTGACGCCTCGGGCAAGGCCGTCGGGCTGCCGGCGGGCGTGATGGGCAACTCCGAGGTCGGCCACCTCAACATCGGCGCGGGCCGAGTCGCCTTGGTCGGCCTGACGCGCATCTACCAGGCCATCGAGGACGGGAGCTTTTTTCAAAACGCCGAGCTGCGCTCCGCCTTCCGGGCCGCGCGCGAAAACGATTCCACCTTGCACCTGATGGGTCTGCTCTCCGACGGCGGCGTGCACTCGCACCAGGACCACCTCTATGCCCTGCTGGAGATGGCCAAGCGCGAGGGGGTCGCGAAGGTCGCGATCCACGCCTTCCTGGACGGCCGCGACACCCCGCCGACCAGCGGGCTTGAATATTTACGGCAATTACAGGCCAAGATCCGCGAGCTCGGCGTCGGCCGGATCGCCACCGTGATCGGGCGCTACTACGCGATGGATCGCGACAAGCGCTGGGAGCGCACCCAGCTCGCCTACCGCGCCATTGTGCAGGGCGAGGGCTTGGCGAGCGTCGACTTAGAAAAGGCGGTCGAGGCCTCCTACGCGGCGCATTTGGGCGACGAATTCGTCAAGCCCATCGTACACGTCGACGCCCAAGGCCTGCCCGTCGCCAAGCTTCGGGACGGCGACGCCGTCCTCTTCTTCAACTTCCGCGCCGACCGCGCCCGGCAGCTGACCCACGCCCTGACCGACCCCAATTTCTCCGGCTTCCCCCGCGAGGTCTTTCCCAAGCTCTCCCGCTTCGTCTGCATGAGCGAGTACGACCAGGCCCTCGCTCTGCCGGTCGCCTTTCCGCGGGTCCACCTGAAGAACACCTTGGGCGAGGTCCTAGCGCAGCGGGGCCTGAAGCAGCTGCGCATCGCGGAGACCGAGAAGTACGCCCACGTCACCTTCTTCTTCAACGGCGGCGACGAGACCGTTTTTCCGGGCGAGGACCGGGTCTTGATCCCCTCGCCGCGCGAGGTGCCGACCTACGACCTCAAGCCGGAGATGTCGGCGCCGCAGATCACCGACGAGGTGCTGAAGCGCATCGCCTCGGGCGCCTACGACCTCATCGTCCTCAACTTCGCCAACGCCGACATGGTCGGGCACTCCGGAAAGCTGCCGGCCGCGATCCGCGCCGTCGAGGTCTTGGATGAGCAGCTGGGCCGTATCCATCAAGCCATGGCCGCCCGCGGGGGCACGATGGTGATCACCGCCGACCACGGCAACTGCGAGCGCATGGTCGACGAGAACGGCCACCCGCACACCGCCCACACCCTCGACTTGGTCCCGTTCTTGCTTATCGGAGAGGCATGGAAGCAGGCCAAGCTCCGACCGGAGGGACAACTGGAAGACATCGCCCCGACGCTCTTGCAGATCCTGGGGATCCCCCAGCCTCCGGAGATGAGCGGGAAAAGCATGATCGTCCCTCCTTAAGTCCGGCGGATCGCCGTCCTTTCCTCCCGCTCCTTCGCGATTGGCTCGCGGCCTGCTGGGCGCCGCCGCGCTGCGAGGCCTGCGAGACCCTCGTCCCGCGTCCGCCGGCGCTCTGCGAACCTTGCGCCGCGGGGCTTCTTCCCTTGCTCGAGCCCCAGTGCCGGGTCTGCGCCCTGCCGTTTCCCGCCGGCACGCCGCCGGGGCGGCTTTGCGGTGACTGCCTGGAACGGCCGCCGAGCTTTCAGCGGGCGCGCAGCGCCTGGGAATTCGAGGGGACCCTGCCGCGGCTCTTTCACGCCTTCAAATTCGGCGGCCAAGTCCGGGCCTTGCGGCCGCTGCTGCCCGTCGCCGTCGCGAGCTTCGCCGCGGCCCTGGAGGGCTTCGCACCGCAGGCCCTCTTGCCGATGCCCTTGGCCTGGTGGCGCCGTCTCCGCCGCGGCTTCAACCAGAGCTATGTCCTCGCCGAGATCTTACAAAAAGGCTTGGGAACCCGGATCCCCCACGCGCAAGGAATCAGGCGGCGCGGCAGCCCGCCGCAGGCCCGCCGCGGACGGGCGGAGCGCTTTCGGGCGATGCGGGGCGCCTTCGTCGTGGGGCGGAAAGGCGAGGTTCGCGGCCGCCGGATCCTGGTCGTGGACGACGTGATGACCACCGGCGCCACCGTCGAGGCCTTGAGCAAAAGCCTCTTGCAAGCGGGGGCTGAAGCGGTGCAGGTGTGGACCCTGGCACGCAGAGGGCGAAAGGAGACCCAGTGAAGGAATTTTTACAGAGCGCCGAGGAGGCCTGCCGCATCGCCGGCAAACTGCAGCTGGAAGGCCTGAAGCGGGCGAAGCGCATCGAGTTCAAGGGCAGCATCAACCTGGTGACCGACGTCGACAAGGCCTGCGAGCTGGCCATCGTCGAGCTCTTGCAGGGGCGCTTCCCCGACCACGACATCTTGGCGGAAGAGGGCAGCGGCCGGCGCAAGGACAGCGAGTACAAGTGGGTGATCGACCCGCTGGACGGCACCACCAACTACGCCCACGGCTACCGGCTTTGGGCCGTCTCGATCGCCCTGGAGTACAAGGGCGAGATCGTCGTCGCCGCGGTCCACGAGCCCAACCACGACGAGATGTTCCTGGCCGAGAAGGGCGCGGGCGCGACGTTGAACGGCGAGCGGATCCGCGTCAGCGAGACCGCCGAGTTAGGCCACGCGATGCTGACGACGGGCTTCGCCTACAACGTCCGCGAGGCCAAGAACAACAACCTCGACAACTTCGAGAATTTCCTGATGCGGGCCCGCGCGATCCGCCGGGACGGCGTGGCCGCCATCGACCTCTGCTACGTCGCCGACGGGCGCTTCGACGGATTTTGGGAGCTCAATCTCTTCCCTTGGGACGTGGCGGCGGGATTCTTGATGATCCAAGAGGCCGGCGGCAGGGTCAGCGACTTTCGGGGAAATCCCTTCGACATCTACTCGAAAGAAATCCTCGCCAGCAACGGCCGCCTGCACGAGGCGATGGTCGAGGTGCTGGCGGGCGCGAGACCGTGATTCCCCTAAATAGCATTTAATTTCAACAAGTTAATAATCAAGACGGCGGCCGTTTTCCAGTTTTTCGGCGTTTGTCGCCGCGGGGCGTTCCTCGGCCTAACCCAAGAGAATTTTTACTATTTTCCAAGAAACTTTTTGGGCGGAAGGGCGAGACTTGCTAAAATCACCCCACGCAGGAGTTTCGCCCATGAGCGCTTGGTTTCGAAAAGTCGCGGGAAGGCTCGCTTTGACGGTCGCGATCCTCGTCCCTTTCGCCCTCACCGCTTGCGGCGGCAGCGGCGAGCCCTTCACGATGGTGACCACCGCCACGATCGTCATCGGCGACGCGGGGCCGAGCCCGGTTTCCTTCTTGGTCGATCCCGTCACGCAAACGGTGGATGGCGGCCTGGTGGCCGACGTCGTCAACGAGCTCAGCGACCGCTGGGAGCTGACCGTGCTGGACCTGGACGTCACCGCCAATTTCGAGGGGATCGGGCCGATCAATCTGGTGCTGGATCCCAACTTCGAGTCCACGGCCACGGTCTTCAAGCTCAACCGCAACAATCAGCCGTCGGGCACCAACACGATGACCCTCAGCCTGATCGTCGAGACCCCGGACCAAAATCTGACCTTCAGCACCTTGGCCTTGAGCAGCAACAACGCCATTCTGACCTTGGACCAAGACCTGCCGGAGATCGACTTCTTTTTCCAGGGGCAGCCCAAGGCGCTCGACCTCTCTTCCCTGCAAATCCTGATCCCCTCGGAGCTGATCGTCTCGACGGAGGACCCTCAATAAGGGGCCGCAGTATTTAGTGCCATTCGCCCGTTAATCTGTTAAAAAGGTCTCCGGGTTCGAAAAACATGGTGTTAAGCGTTCACGAAAAAGTCAAAAGCGAGCGACTCTACAAGGCCTTCGACCTGATGGCCGCGAAGGACCTCGACGCGGCCGAGACCGAGCTGCACGCGGGGCTCAGCGACGCGGAGGCCCAGGAAGACAAGGTCCTCGCGGCGCTCTTTTATTCCAGCCTGGGCGTGCTCTACAAGATCAAGAAAGAATTCCCCAAGGCGTGGAAGTTCTACGAGAAGGCCGAGAAGCTCTTGCCGGAAGACCCGGCCCTCAAGCTGATCTCGGCCCGGCTGCTGATCGACGTCTTCGGCCAATTCGACACCGCCATCCGCCGCTGCCAGAAGGTCCTCGAGATCTCGCGCAGCGATCCGCCCTTCCTCCACCAGGCTAACGTCACCATGGGCCTCGCCTACCTGAAAAAGGGCGAGCGCACCAAGGCCGTGTCTTGCTTGGTCGATGCTATGCAGGACGATTTCGAGGGGCTGCTCTCCGCCAGCAACATCGATCTCAAGCTCGTCGAAGCCCTGCTGCGCAAGCGCTCCGGCCTCGAGGAGTGCCGCGCCTACCTCGAAAAGGCCCTTCGTTTCGCCGAGTCCAAGCAGGAAGAACGGCACGTCGAGCTGTTCCGCCGCCTCATCGAGGCCTTTCCCACCGAAGAGGCCACCGACATTAAGATCCAGATGTAGTTTTTTGCCACCCTTGATCGATAAGGTGCGCCCGGCGCGGGGGGCGGGGAGGTGTTCCCCTCCGGCTTTTCCGAAACTCGCGATCTATTGGATGGCCGTGCTGATAAATGATTGGATGCCGGTGCGAGTGACGAATAAAGGACGCTCGAACATCGGAAAAGCCTCCGCGGAACACCTCCCCGCCCCCCGCGCCGGGCGATCTATTAGATTGTAGGGGCGAACCTTGTGTTCGCCCCTACACATCCACCGGATTCTGCTTTTCCGGATCCAATCCCAAATCCCGAATCGCCTGCGACACCACCCTCGGCTCGACCTTCCCCTCGCGGGCCAGGGCCGCCAACGCGGCCACCGCGATGTGCTCGGCGTCCACCTCGAAGAAGCGCCGCAGGGCCTCGCGCGATTCGCTGCGGCCGAAGCCGTCCGTGCCGAGGCTGGTCAGGCCGCCCGGCACCCAGCGCGCGATCTGGTCGGGCACCGCCTTGACCGTGTCGCCCACGGCGAGGAAGGGTCCGTTTTCCTTTTCCAAGACGGATTCCAGGTAGGACTTGCGCGGCGGCGCTTCGGGGTGCAGGCGGTTCCAGCGCTCCGCGGCCAGAGCCTCGCGGCGCAGCTGCTGGTAGCTGGTCGCGCTCCATACGTCGGCGGCGACGCGGTAGTGCTCGTCAAGAATCTCCTGGGCCCGCAGGGCCTCACGCAGGATCGAGGAGCTGCCGAAGAGCTGTACGCGCCGCTCGCGGCGGTGCGGCGCCGCGCGAAAGCGATACAGCCCCTTGAGGATCCCCTCGCGGGTCCCCTCGGGCATCGGCGGCATCGGGTAGTTCTCGTTCTGCAGGGTCAGGTAGTAGAAGACGTCCTCCTGCTCGACGAACATCCGCTGCAGGCCCTCCTGCACGATCACCGCGATCTCGTAGGCGAAGGCGGGGTGGTAGGCGCGGATGTTCGGCACCGTGCATAGCGGTTGAGAAGTTCCCCATCGTCCGATTTTCGTCCACTGGTAGGGAGCGGTAACAGAAAAACTCCCAAGAAATCATGACACGCTTTGGTTGGCACGCCCTTGCATCTCTCGGACGATGTGTCCCGCGATGCCTACCAGCTTTCCCCGCAGGAGATCTTTCCCAGCTATGCACGCCGCCGGCCGGAAGAGTCGGTCCTCTATCAGACCATTGCCGAGCATCTCGAGACCTTCCTAGCCCTTTGCAATGGAGACTCAAATAAAAAAAGCCTGCCGGATTATGTCCGACAAGAGTTCTATGAGTTCCGTAAGTGCGGTGTTCTGGCCCATGGCTTCCTGCGGGTGCGCTGCGGGGATTGCCGGCATGAGAAGCTGGTTGGCTTTTCCTGCAAGCGGCGGGGCTTTTGCCCTTCCTGCGGTGGCCGGAGGATGGCGGATACCTCCGCATATCTGGTCGATGAGGTCTTTCCCAAGGTTCCGGTTAGGCAATGGGTGCTGTCTTTCCCTATTCCCCTGCGCTACCTGATGGCATCAAATTCTAAGGTGTTGACGAATGTCTTGGCCATCACCCTGCGCGCCATCACGGGACTGATCCGCAGGAAGGCGAGGGCCCAAGGTGAGGAAGGCCCCCTCGAATGCGGGGCCGTCACCCTCGTCCAGCGCTTCGGGGGATCGATCAACCTAAATCTTCATTTCCATATGCTCGTCCTGGAAGGAGTCTTTGTCGATCAACAGGGGGAACCTTGCTTTACCCCAGTGCCGTTACCCAGCGATGAAGAAGTCAGGAAACTCGTCAAGACCCTGTCGAAGCGCATCCTGCGATCCTTGCTCCGCAAGGGCTACCTGGAAGGAGAGTCCCTGGCTCACGATCCCCTCGCGGAATCGAACCCCTTATTGGCCTCCTGCCTGGCCGCGTCTATCCGCTACCGGGTCGCCCTGGGAGAGAGGGCTGGTCAAAGGGTGAGGAAGCTGGGGACCCTCCGGGAATGCTTCTATGAAGAGGCTGAACTGACCGGGTCTCGCTGTGCCGCCCTCGGAGGATTCTCCCTGCATGCCGATACCGCCTGTGAAGCCTGGGAGCTTGACAAACTGGAACGACTCTGTCGCTACGTCGCGAGACCCGCGATCGCCGTGGACCGGCTCTCCAAGAGATCCGATGGGCTATTGGTCTACCAGCTCAAGAAGGCCTATCAGGATGGGACGAAGTACCTCCTCTTTTCTCCAGAAGAACTCTTGGAAAAGCTTGCAGCCTTGGTTCCCATCCCCAGGGTGCATCTGACGAGATTTCACGGCTGTCTTGCTCCCAACGCCAAGATCCGGGCCAAGGTGGTTCAGCAAGCTATAAGGCGAATAACTCCGAGGTCGCTCAAGAACCCAGGCCCTATCGGAGGCGGCGCCTTTCATGGGCCCAATTGATGAGACGGGTCTTTCGGGTGGACCTTGAGGCCTGTGTCCATTGCGGAGGGAAGGTAAAGGTCCTTGCCACCATCTTGGACACCCCGAGGATCGAGCGTTTCCTCGGCCACCTGGGCATTCTCACGGCACCTCCAGTTATTCATCCAGCCAGGCCGCCGCCCCAGGTAGAGTTCGGATTTTGATATTTTGAGTGGGGAAAAGCCGTCGTTTTCGAAAAAGGGCGATCGGAGAGGCAGGGGTCTATATTGAACAGCCCCAAAAGCATTCCCAGGCCGCATCTTAGAACAATGGAGGGGGGACTACACCTCTTTGCCAGGCCTCAACTTGCCGGTGCAGATAAAAACTCACCTGAATCCCGGCCAATTACGCTCAGATATAAAACTTGGAACCCCAGATAGGGCCTTTGATTTTCTTATACTTTAACACTTTTGTGGTGTGGAAAAAACCTACTGAAAGGACATACGGGGTGGAATTAGCGGAATTAAAGACGACGGTTCGAAATCCGAATAAGTCGAAATTTATCAACCGAGAATCATACCTCCGATCCTATGAAAAAAAGGCTGATCTCCCGTTTGTTGCCTAGACGCCGTGAGGCGTACGATCAGGCTAACAATCTTTTAAGAAAGGAGACCAGCCATGGAAATTCAAGCATATTGTGGAATCGATTTACATAAGAGATTTAGCGCAATTTGTATCATGAACTCGGAAGGTCAAATTATCCAGCAAAGGAAGCTCCTTCACAACTGTGGGGAATTAGAATCTTTTTTCCAAGAACAACCCATCCTTCAATGTGCGCTGGAGCCGGTCGATAATTGGGGTTGGGTCGTGGATGCTCTGCAGAGCCTGGGTCATAAAGTGCATCTGGCAAATACCTACAAAGTAAGATTGATCGCTGAATCCCGAATTAAAACGGACAAAGTCGACGCCAGGGTGTTGGCGGACCTATTAAGGACTGGATATCTTCCAGAAGCCTACGTGGCGAGCCCCGGAATTCGGGATCAGAGAACTTTTTTAAGATATCGAATTGATTTGAGTCGCCAAAGGGCCCGGCTCAAATCGCAAATCAAAAGATTGTTTCGAGTGGAGAATCATCAAGTCCCGGAGTATTCCAACCTATTCGGCAAAAAGGGCCGTGTTTGGCTGGAGGCAACTACCCTTCGCCCGGTTCACGAGCGGATCAAGGAAGAGAGTCTGGAGACGATTAGGCATTACGATGCCTATATCGCCAAGCTCGATGCCGAAATCCGAAGAAACTGCGCTAAAAATGACACTATCTTGAGATTGATGACCGTCCCGGGCATTGGCCAGCTCTCGGCGCAAGTCATCATGGCTGAGGCGGGAGAGATGGAACGATTTCGCACAGCCAAGCATTTTGCCAGTTATTGCGGGCTAGCCGTCTCGCAACGAAGCAGCGCCGGCAAGACCCGATTCGGCTCCATCACCAAGCAGGGTAATAAAAACATCCGATGGATCCTGGTCGAAGGCGCTCAAAAGGCGAAGTGTTCGGACCCAAATCTAAAAAGATTTTTTGATCGAATTGCTTTTAAAAAAGGCAGAGCCAAAGCCACCGTGGCGGTGGCAAGAAAGTTGGCCGAGATCTGCTGGCACATCGCCATCAAAAAAGTGGATTACGATACGAATAAGGTTTGTCGCCAAGTCGGGTGAGCTCGCTGTAAGACTGGTCCAATAAAAGACCGAACCTCCGATTGGGCAGCCCGAATATGAATCATCGACCGTGTCCGCTCCCTCAGAGGGAATAGGACGAATAGGCGTGTATGGGCAACCATCTATCGGCTGGTCTTGCCTTGACTAGAACTTTTTCATAGGCGTCTTCTATTTCTTTTTTCCCAATTCGAAAGTCATCGTCCCTGCCCATGGGCCAGTCGGTTCGAGTGGGAGCCGTTGATTGAATTTTTCGATGGAATAAGGACCAAGACGGGATTCCAAAAAAATAATTTCCTCCCCGCGATCGGGGCGAAAGCGAAATTCCTGTTCGGTGTTCGAGGAAGCATTAGGATTCGCCTTAAGACCTGACCAAAGGGCGGGCGACCAAAACATAGAAAACACCCCACGATCCTTACGGTCCTTACAAGTCAAAGTGAATTTGGTATTCGGCTCGTCTTTAACAAAGAGGTCACAGGTTTTCCCTTGAGCTTTCTGGGTTTTTTTCTCCTGGAGCACGAGGTCAAAACAATTTTGCATGGAATTGTCTTCTGAAGTGGTTTTGGCAAAACTACAATTCAAGGTATAGGTGGAAATTTTGGCTTTGCTGTCTGGCATAGAAATCCTCCTACTGGAATGCAATTCAATCGGGATGCCAATCCGCGCTCTATTGTTAAGCATCTGATATTATTAATAAAATTATAAGCATTGCTTGACGGCCTCAAAAAAAACCGTGTGAAATGGGATGGTATTCTGAGCTTTTTTTGAAACAAATTAGTCAATTTTTACATATGGAAGGGCAATCGTCAGCTTCCCCGTTCTTCTACGAACGGGAGTTTTCGTGAAGTTTTTTTTTGAGCAATCTGGAATTGAAGGCCAAGGGTATCGAGCACTGAAGTGGGAAGTTACTCCGTCTTCAAATTCCTTATACTCCGTCATACTTTTACGTCATAATTTACTCGCTTGTCTTATCACGCGCATAAGCTATTCGCCATCCTTGGATGTTTCCTGCCCGCTCTCTCCTGCCATGGGCAAGACCCGCTTCGGCCTGCGGATCTATTGGCCTCTCCAGAAACATACCTCAATCGTGTAGTCGATGTTGAAATCGTAGAGCCTTTATACGGGCCCGTGACGCCGGCGGCGTTGGCCACGAGCGAATACGTCAAATACCAAATCCAAATACCCGAGGCCATGGCGGGGACCGAGTTATCCCTGGTCACTTCAGCCTTTCAATTGAACGATCCGAAGCGCTACCGCCATAAATTCGACAAGGTCGTTACCTCGCCTTTGAAAGTCCGCGGAGAATTCTTAAGCGATGAAGATCTCGCCAAGCAAAGCCGCCGTCCATCCTACGTGATTCGCGTTGCTTCTTGGGATCCGGTGCCGCTCTCGGCGGCGGAGGTGGTCCCTTCCCTGGCCGCGCTACAGGCAAATCCCGCGCGTTTTAACCGGAAACTCATTGTCTATGAGGGAATGTATCAGTACGGCTTTGAAATTTCCGCGCTGGATAAGGAAATCTGGCTCGCGACTCGGAACGACACTGTGATCACCGGCCCACCACCGCTTGCTCCCGGAAGGCCAGCCCCGCAGCGCGTGCGCGTCACGGGCGTCCTCTTCGCCAAACCCGGCGCGCGCTATGGCCACTTGGGTGGCTATAAATTCGAACTTCTCCCATCCAAGGTGGAATATTTAAATCCCCTGCTTCCTTAAGCCACCGGGAAGACTTTGGTGCCGCGTACGTACCTAGCTCAAACGGCCATACTGCTTACCATTGTTCGACTTAGGCGCGTACCTGGCACCTTAATTTTGCCGGAATAAATATCCTGCCAGCAGGCGTTGTTAGCCGCTTCTCGAAGCGAAATTTTAGGATATCGACGGGGAAGGTCTTGATACAGTTTATACATCGCCTGCGGCTAACTGACGTTTATCCAAATTTACAGAATTTTTAAAAGGGAAGGCTAGATCCCCGATATTTGAAGGCAAAACCTGACGATTATCGGAACTTCCTCCAGCTCATAGGGGACGCCACTAAAAAAACTCCGCCTTGAGCGGAGTTTTTTTAATAAAATTAAGGACTTGGATAACAAAGAACGGGCTCGGGAATGTAAGAGAATTTTGTATCTCCTACTATGTCGGTCACTGAGACTTTTGCAGCAATCAATGCCAGATCGTCTTCAGAGGTTTTCTTCCTTCGAAATTCGCTTTGACAGTCAGGCGGCTTAATCCGTGGGGTGCTGGAGATTTTATTTTCCGTGAGGATTTTTTGCCAGCAAGCTGATGGGTCACGAACGGGGGTGCAATCAGCTTTGAGGTAGCGAAAATAGATGAGCTCTGTGTTTGTACCAGCCTTTATTTCAAAGCCCCGCCTTACATGATAAATGTCTTCAAATAATTTCCTTCCCGTATCAGAATCCAAAACCGAAAAAGCCCTTAGATCGCCAAAGGCGTCAGCGGCCTCAAGAAAAATCAACTTGCCGAAAACACCGAGAAAATAACTGCCATTCCAGGGTAACCCATTTAATTTATAGAATGCAGGGCCTGTGATGAGGATATCTCCCTCTTGCGAAGTCTCGGAACAATACTCTTGCGCTTTTCCCTTTAGTTTTTTTCGAATTAAAGTCATTTCGGCCCCTTTAATGCCGGGGTTGTTCTTTTCGAGAATGATATGGTTTTTATAGGCGTAGCAAAACAATTTGACCTGCCCCCCCAGGTGCAAGCGGGCTAAGACCGAGGTCGATTATTTTTTTGGAAAGGGGTTTCTCAAAGCCCATGGCGGTCAAGGCACTCGCTTCAGCAGTAAAGACAGTCAATATTAGTAACTGGAACAAACAAATAAGGGGTTTTGGTAAATTAAAAAAATGCATAGGAAATTAAAAATAAAGTGTAGTGGTTTCGACTTGATCTGACGGTTACCCGATCGTCGGGAAATTTGTTGTAAGATGAAATCTAAGCGATTACCTTTCCCTCAAGATTTTAATTCCGTCAAGGCATTCACATGTCATTCAATTTGCTGCCGTTAATGAATTAACACTCCCTCCGCCAGCAACATCGACCTCAAGCTGGTCGAGGCCCTGCTGCGCAAGCGCTCGGGCCTCCAGGAGTGCCGCGCCTACCTCGAGAAGGCCCTCCGCTTCGCCGAGTCCAAGCAGGAAGAACGCCACGTCGAGCTGTTCCGTCGCCTGATCGAGGCCTTTCCCGCCGAAGAAGCCACCGACATTAAAATCCAAATGTAGTGTTTTTATTGTAGGAGCGAACACAAGTTCGCCCCTACACGTCGACGGGATTCGGCTTTTCCGGATCCAATCCCAAATCCCGAATCGCCTGCGACACCACCCTCGGCTCGACCTTCCCCTCGCGGGCCAGGGCCGCCAACGCGGCCACCGCGATGTGCTCGGCGTCCACCTCGAAGAAGCGCCGCAGGGCCTCGCGCGATTCGCTGCGACCGAAGCCGTCGGTGCCGAGACAAGTCAGGCCGCCCGGCACCCAGCGCGCGATCTGGTCGGGCACCGCCTTGATCGTGTCGCCCGCGGCGATGAAGGGGCCGTTTTCCTTTTCCAAGACGGATTCCAGGTAGGACTTGCGCGGCGGCGCTTCGGGGTGCAGGCGGTTCCAGCGCTCCGCGGCCAGAGCCTCGCGGCGCAGCTGCTGGTAGCTGGTCGCGCTCCATACGTCGGCGGCGACGCGGTAGTGCTCGTCAAGAATCTCCTGGGCCCGCAGGGCCTCACGCAGGATCGAGGAGCTGCCGAAGAGCTGTACGCGCCGCTCGCGGCGGTGCGGCGCCGCGCGAAAGCGATACAGCCCCTTGAGGATCCCCTCGCGGGTCCCCTCGGGCATCGGCGGCATCGGGTAGTTCTCGTTCTGCAGGGTCAGGTAGTAGAAGACGTCCTCCTGCTCGACGAACATCCGCTGCAGGCCCTCCTGCACGATCACCGCGATCTCGTAGGCGAAGGCGGGGTGGTAGGCGCGGATGTTCGGCACCGTGCTGGCCAAGAGGTGGCTGTGGCCGTCCTGGTGCTGGAGCCCCTCGCCGGCGAGCGTGGTGCGGCCTTCGGTCGCGCCGCAGAGGAAGCCGCGGCCGCGCATGTCGCCGAAGGCCCAAAACTGGTCGCCGGTGCGCTGGAAGCCGAACATCGAGTAGAAAAGATAGATCGGGATCATCGGCTCACCGTGCACGGCGTAGGCGGTGCCGGCGGCGGTGAATGAGGCCGTCGCCCCCGCCTCGGTGATGCCCTCCTCGAGGACCTGTCCGTCCTTCGATTCGTGGTAATAAAGCAGCATGTTCTTGTCGACGGGATCGTAGAGCTGGCCGAGCGAGGAGTAGATCCCGACCTGGCGGAACAGGGGATCGAGGCCGAAGGTGCGGGCCTCGTCGGGGATGATCGGGACGATGCGACGCCCGATTTTCTTGTCGCGCAGCAGGAGGTTGAGCAGGCGGCCGAAGGCCATCGTGGTCGAGACGGCCTTGTCCTGGGTACCCTCCAGGAATTCCCGCAGGGATTCGAGCGGCGGCACTTCGAGGGGCCTTTTGCGGACCCGGCGCAGGGGCAGGGGGCCGCCCAATTTTTCGCGGCGTTCCAGCAGGTATTGAATCTCCGGGCCCTTCGGGTCGGGGCGGTAGAAGGGGACTTCGCCCAGCTTGGAGTCGGGGATCGGGATCTCGAAGCGGTCGCGGAAGAGCTTCAGCTCCTGCTCGTTGAGCTTCTTCTGCTGGTGGGTGACGTTGCGGCCCTCGCCGGCCTCGCCCAGCCCGTAGCCCTTGATCGTCTTGGCCAGGATCACGGTCGGGCCGCCGCGGTGCCGGGTCGCGGCGTGGTAGGCGGCATAAACCTTGTCGGGATCGTGGCCGCCGCGGCGCAGCTTCTGGATCTGTTCGTCGCTCAAGTGCTCGACCATCGCGAGCAGCTCGGGGGAGACGCCGAAAAAGTCCCGGCGGGTGTAGGAGCCGGGCTCGACGGAATACTTTTGATAGTGCCCGTCCAGGGCCTCGTGCATCCGCTTCACCAAGAGGCCGTGGACGTCCTTCTCGAGCAGCGGGTCCCAGTCGGAGCCCCAGATCACCTTGATCACGTTCCAGCCGGCGCCGCGGAAGACCGCCTCGAGCTCCTGGATGATCTTCCCGTTGCCGCGCACCGGCCCGTCGAGGCGCTGCAGGTTGCAGTTGACGACGAAGGTGAGGTTGTCGAGGCCCTCGCGCGCCGCGATCGAGAGCGAGCCGAGCGCTTCGGGCTCGTCGGTCTCGCCGTCGCCTAAGAAAGCCCAGACGCGCGAGTCGGAGGTGTCCTTGATCCCCCGCGCCTGCAGGTAACGGTTGAAGCGCGCCTGGTAGATGGCGGCCAAGGGGGAGAGGCCCATCGAGACGGTGGGGTATTCCCAAAAATCGGGCATCAGCCAGGGGTGCGGGTAGGAGGAGAGACCGCCGCCCTTCTCCAGCTCGCGGCGGAAGTTTTCGAGCTGGGCCAGGCTGAGCCGGCCCTCGAGGAAGGCGCGGGCGTAAATCCCCGGGGCGGCGTGGCCCTGGATGTAGACCTGGTCGCCGGCGCGGTCGTGGTTCTTCCCGCGAAAGAAATGATTGAAGGCCACCTCGTAGAGCGTGGCCGCGGAGGCGAAGGTCGAGATGTGGCCGCCGATTCCGGGGTATTTCTTGTTGGCCCGCACCACCATGGCCATGGCGTTCCAGCGCACCAGGCTGCGGATCCGCCACTCGATGGCGCCGTCGCCGGGATAGGGCGGTTGGGCGCTTGGGGGTATCGTGTTGACGTAGGGGGTGTTGAGGATCGGCGGGTAGGCCGCGCCGTTTTGCGCCGAGCGCTCCAAGAGCTTGCCCAGGAGGAAGCGCACGCGCTCTTTGCCCTGGCTTTGCAGCACCGCGTCGAGGGACTGAAGCCAGTCCTCGGTCTCGCGGGGGTCCGTGTCGCGATGTTCCGGCGGTTTGTTCATGCCGGGTCAGTTTATCACGATCTCCGGGAAACCCAAACTGTGGACTGGCGCGAAATCCGTAGGGGCCGTTCGCGAACGGCCCCTACAGGGGTTGAGATGTCATCTAATGTTGCGCGGAATCTGCGACCCCCTGTGGTCGCCCCGCGGGGAGAGAGGGCGCGGGGGCCCGCCCCTACGCCGCCTCTTTCTTCCTGCAAAACAGCGCGTCCAGGCTGACCGGTCCCGCGCCGCGCATGATGAAGTAGAGGGCGACCATCGCCAAGGTCAGGGGGTACTCGAAGCCGCCGTCCTTCGCGAACAGGCCGTTCTTCAGGTGGACGTGCAGGATCGCGACCGCCATGGTGCAGAAGACGCCGAAGGCCGCGACGGGCGTGAGCAGGCCGACGATCAGGCCCAGGCCGCCGCCGAGCTCGCCGGCGATGGCTAAGTAGACGCCCGCCTTCGGGATGCCCATGGCGCCGAATTGCTCGACGGTGGCGTTCAGGTTTTGGAGTTTATCCCAGCCGTGCGCGGCCATGATGATGCCGGTGGAGATGCGCAGCAGGGTCAAGGCAAGGGGCTCTAAGCGACTTCGAATCGACATAGGTACCTCCCAAGAATGGTTGCAGACCCCTAGAAATATGAAGGCGACCGACAAAAGAGTCCACTAATAAGTGGAAACGGCGTCCGCGGCCCGGCGCTTGGCCCGGCGCCCCACCAGCAGGGACATGACCGCGGGGAGGAAGGCGATCCCCGCCACGGTGCAGCAGGTCAGGCCGATCACGACGATCCGGCCCAGCGAGGCGAGGCCTTGGTGGTTGGCGAAGGCCAGGCCGACGAAGGAGGTGACCGAGTCGAGGTAGGTGATGAGCAGGGCCTTGCCCGTGGACTTGAACAGGAAGTCGATGGTTCGGCCGCCCTCTTCGCGGAAACGATGCAGGATGTGCACGCCGTTGTCGGCGCCGATGCCGAGGATCATCGGCAGGGCGATCATGTTGGCGGTGTTGAAGGAGATCTTAAGCCAGGACATGAGTCCGAAGAGGGAGAAGACGCCGATCACCAGCGGAAGCGAGGCGAGCAGGGAGTAGCGCAGCGAGCGAAACTCGATCAGGAAGATCAAGAAGATCGCCAAGGCGGAATAGAAGCCCGCCTTGAAGTAATCCTTGCGCACCAGCCGCAGGATCTCGAAAAACATGACCGGCGGCCCCGTCACCTCGGCACTCACCTGGCGCAGCTCCGCGACGAAGACCTCCAGCTGAGCCCGCTCCCAGATGTTCACCTTGGGGAAGGCGTAGACCGCATAGGTTCCGTCCGGGGCGAGGAAGCGCTCGCGGATTTCCTTCGGCACTTGGTCCAGGGCCATGGGCGGCGCCGCGGCTGCGGCGCGGAGCATCCCGCGCACGGCGGGGAAAAAGCGGTTTTGGAATTCGGCCAGCTGGGGCGTCAAATACGAGGCCTCGAGCATCTTGCGGGTGGCCGCATCTCCGGAGGCCTCCGGGAATTTTTTCAAGATTCCGTCGACGGCTTGGATGCCGGCCTCGGCGACCTCGAGGATCTTGTCGCCCTGGCTGTAGCCGAGGGCCTGGTTTTCGGCCGCCTCGAGGTTGCGGCGCAGGCGCTCGAGCTCGGCGCGTAGCCGTGCCGGGTCGGGCGGGGAGAGCGGCGCTTCGGGTAGGCCGGCGATGGCGCGGCGCAGGGCCTGGGCGGTGATCGGGGTGACCCCGCCCTCGGGGAAGATGTCGCCCAGCCACTCGACCCGCTGCACGGTGGGCAGGGCCTTGGCCGCCTGGGCGAGGCGCTCGGCCTCTTCCAGCGAGCCGGTCATGAAGATCCCCGCGCGCGGTGAAAGCGAGGTCTCGATCAGCTTTTTTTCATAGCGCACCGCCTCGGTGTCCTTCGCCTGCAGGTTGAGCAGGTTGTTGTCGAAGGCGACGCCGTGCCGGGGACTGTAGAACATGTAGGCGCCCCACAGCCCGACCGCGCTGACCGCCAGGATCACCCAGACGGCGTGGTTTTGCACGGCGCTGCGCAAGACGAGCATCCAAGGCTTGAGCGGCGGTTCGGCCAGCTCGCCGGCGCCCCTGAGCAGCTCGGGCGAGCGGCGGCGGTCGTAGAGCAGGAGGAAGGCCGGCAGGAGAAAGAGCATGCTGAACGCCGAGAGCAGGACGCCGGTGCCGGCGATCCAACCCAGCTCGGCGAAGCCCTTCAGCTCGACCAGCGTCGTCGCGTAGAAGGCGGCGGCGGTGGTGATCGCCGAGGTACTGATGTTGCCGAAGACGTTGGCGATGGTCTCCTCGATCGCCGCGGGCACGCCGCGCCCGCGGTGCAGCTCTTCTTCGTAGCGCGCGACGACGTGCACGCCGTAATAGGTGCCTTGGCCGACCAAGATGACGATGAAGGCGAGCGAGAAGAGGTTGAGATGCCCGATCGCCAGGGTCGTGAAGCCGAAGACCCAGGTCAGCGTGAGGTTGAGGGTGAGCAGGCCCAGGAAGGCCGCGCGAAAGACCTGAAGGCCAGGATGGAAGATCAGCGCCGTCGAGGTGTAGGCGAAGATGCTGGCCAGGGTCAGTCCTTCTGGCTGATCTGGAATTGGTCGCTGTTGAGGGCCGCACCGCCGGTGACGCCGATCTTCACGCCGGGGAAGCGGCCTCGACCGCCGGGATCTCCTCCCGCACTCCACTTCAAGAGCTTTTGGTCGACCTTGTAGTCCTGCGCTTGCGGTCCGCCGGCCTTCACAAACATGACGCATCTTCCGGTCGTCGTGGTGCAGGTAGCCCTCGTCGTCGATGGCGCGCCTCGGGGCCGGTCTGAGTGCGCGTGGTAATCGCCTTCGGCGTACCAGCTCTTGGCCGTCCAGGAAGTCGCGGAGCAGGAAGACGGGTTGCAGCAGCTTGCGGAGTCTCTGCGCCGCGTCCGCGCCGGGCGCGGGGCGCCTTTTTCATCCCGGCCTCGAGGACTCGTTGAGAAGGCGACAGTTGCCGGGAAGTTATGCGCCTGAAAGAGGGCGAATGCCGTCGTCCGGTGCCTGGGGCCTGAGCAGCAGCGCCTTGGCCTGCGATTCCGAGAGGAATTGAAAGGCGTGTTTCTTGAAGAGGCCCAGGTCGATCTTATAAAAGATGTCCTGGACGTAGCCCTGGGGATCGGCCTTGAGCCGCGCGGCGAGGGCGTCCATCGCGGCTTGGCGCTGGGCGGGCTTATCGCCCTCGAAGACGAGGATCAGGGACTCGACGGCGCCGAATTTTTTGGTGTAACTGAGGAAGCGCTGGTTGACCGGCGTGTCCTCGGAGTAGAGGTCCAATATCCCGGTCTGGGTTTTCAGGTAGGCGATCGAGACCCAGAGGCTTAGGGCCGTGAGGAGGAAGGCCAGGGCCACGACGGTCTTCGGGCGGCGGTTGAGCCAGCGGGCGTAGCGGCGGAGGAGGCGGTCTCGCATCGGCCAAGGCTGTAAGCCGCGAGGTGGGTATTGTCAAGATGACTGAAAACATTCGCGATTACGATTATGCCTTCCCGGAGGGCCTGGTGGCGCAGGAGCCGCCGGCCGAGCGCGGCGCCTCGCGCATGATGGTGCTGAGGCGCGCCGCGCAGGTCCTTGAGCATGCGCGCTTCGCTGAGCTTCCGCGCTACCTGCGCCCCGGCGACCTGGTTGTGGCCAACGACACGTCGGTGTTGGCCTGCCGGCTCTTCGCGCGCAAGCCGACGGGGGGGAAGGTCGAAGTCTTCCTGCTGCGCTCGACGGGGCTTTTGGAGTGGTCGGTCTTTCTCTCGCCGGCGCGCGGGCTGGCGGAGGGGCAGCGCCTGCCGCTCTTCTCGCGGGCGGGCGAGGCGGGGCCGGAGATCGCGGTGATGCTGGTTTCGCTGCAGGAAGGGGATTTTCGCGTGCGCTTCGATTCCGAAGCGGATGAGAGACGTGCCTTCGAGCGTCTGGGCGAGATGCCGCTGCCGCCTTACATCGCGAGATCGGCGCCGCGCTCCGCGGACCGCGAGCGCTACCAGACCGTCTTCGCCCGCCGGGCCGGTGCGGTCGCGGCGCCGACGGCGGGGCTGCATTTCACCGAGGCGATGCGGGCGCGGCTGCGGGAGGCGGGCGCGGAATGGGCGACGGTCACGCTGCACGTGGGCGCGGGGACCTTCCTGCCGGTGAAGACCGAGAACGTCGCCGAGCACAAGATGCACTCGGAGTCCTACGAGATCCCCGAAGCGACGCTCGCGGCCCTGCGGCGCTGCCGGGAGCGCGGCGCGCGCGTCCTGGCGGTGGGAACGACCTCGCTGCGCGCGCTGGAGAGCTGGGCTTTGACCGGCAAGACCGCGGGGGAGACGGAGCTGTTCATTAGGCCGGGCTTTGAGTTTCGCTGCGTGGATTTATTGCTGACTAATTTTCATCAGCCGAAGTCGACGCTGCTCATGCTGGTGAGCGCGCTGGCGGGGCGGGAGTTCATCCTGCGGGCCTACCGGGAGGCGATCGAGCGGGAGTATCGCCTGTTCAGCTACGGCGATTGCATGCTGATCCTGCCGTAGGGGCGAACCTTGTGTTCGCCCCTACAGGGCCGCCAGCTGCTCCAAAATTCCCAACATGGACTCTTCGTCGTAATAGCAGGCTTTTCCTGCCAAGACCCGGTCGCGAAACCAGGCCAAGTCCTTCGCGAAGAGCCCCCCGCCCATCGTCCCCGTCTTCAAGGCGACGGGGCCGCGTTCGCACTCCGCGACCAGGCTGCGGCGCCGCGGCAGGCCCGCCAGTCGCTCCTCGGTGAAACCGAGGAGTCCCCCGCCCGGAAAGCGGAGGTGGAGGTGCAGCGAAAAACCTTCCGGCTTCGTCTCGGCGCGCGCCGACTCGATCGCGAAGGGCCCGAAGAGGTCCGCGACCTGCACCAGCCGAGAGACCGCCAAAAAGGGATGGGGGCCGGCGTAAGCGGTGTCGGCGAGTTTTTCGTTCCAACCTCCCTGAAAGAGGTATTCGCCCTTCAAGAGCCTTCCGGCCCGCGTGACCTCCGTCTTGAGATTCCGGTGTTCTTCGGAGAGCAGGGCGATGTGTTCGACGTGCAGGACCCGGTCGACTTGCTTCGCCAAATCGAAAAGCTCGCGGGCCCGCGCCCCGCTCAGGGCGAGCGGATAGTCGCAGAGGACGTGCTTGCCGGCCTTAAGTCCGGCCTGGACCAGGTCGGCGTGGGCGGTGTTCTCGGTGGAAACCGCCAGGGCCCGCACGGCGGGGTCTTGCAGGACTTCCGAAAGCGGCCGATCCCCGCCGCCCGGCCGCCGTGAGACCCGCGCGGCGAGCCGGACTCCCTCGACCTCGGCGCAGGCGCGCTCCCGGGAGCGGCCCGCCGAGCCCATGCCGACCAGCGCTAGGGTGAGCGGCGCTTGCTCTTTCACGCCCGCCCCCTGGCGGCGATCCGGGAGCCGATGCGGGCCTCCGCGAAGCTGAACAGGGTGTAGAGACAGGCCACGGCGATCAGGCTGGCTCCCGTGGGAAAGGCGTAGATGAAGGAAAAATAATAGCCCAAAGGCGGGATCACCGCCCCGAGCAGGATCGAGATCGCGAAGGCCTCGCGCATCCCGTGGGCGCCTTTCAGGCTGATCAGCGGCGGGACCACCATCAGCGCGAAGACCGGGAGGCTGCCCAAGGTTTTAAGATTGAAGGTGATGCCAAGGGTCAATGTGAAATAAAGCAGCATCGTCCATAATTTCGCGGAGACGCCCTTGACCCGCATGAATTCGGGATCGGCGCTTGTGTAGAGGAATTCCCGGCGGAAGATAAAGTGCGCCGCGAAGAGCAGCGAGGTGACCCCCGCGATCACCTTCAAGTCGAAGGCGGTGACCGCGACTGCGTTGCCGAACAAGAGGTCGTCGATGCCGTGATGCCCTTCCGCGACGCGGTCGGCGAGCAGGATGGTGAGCCCCGAGGCGGCGACATAGAGAAATCCGATCAGGCTCTCGTCGGGAATGCGCCGCGCGCGGCGCAGCCAGGCGAAGAGCAGGGTGGCGAGCAGGGCGACGCTTAAGCCCGTCAGGAGGGAGACGGGCGACTCGTGCAGCGAGATCCCGAAGGCGCCGGCGATGAAGAAGGACAAAAAGATCCCGAAGCTGGCGCCCTGCGCGATGCCTAAGCTGATGAACACGATGCGGTTTAGCAGAATGTAGACGCCCAGCCCCGAGGCGAGCAGGCCGCAAAGCAGGCCGGCGAAGATAGGTTCCCGCCACAGCCCCCAGCTTTCGAAGAAGGAGAGCGTCTCGACCGGTCGCAGGCGATATCCGGCGAAGATCAGGCCCGCCGTGATCAGGCTATAAAAAATGAACCTGAAGTAAATCGTTTTCCCGGTGGACATGCAGGGGGGCTCCATAGGCCTGACTGAGGGTTTCGGGTTGCAAGATGTCTGCGGCTAGCCCGCAGAGGGCGCGTTCAGGTCCCAACACGATGAGGTGGTCGACCTGGTTGATCAATCGGTTGAGGTCGTGGTCGATCAGGATCAAGGTCAGCGACTGAGTTCGCTGCCACTCCGCCAGGATCTTCCATAGACGCTCTTGGTGGTAGTCGAGGGAGTTGAAGGGCTCGTCCATGAGCAAACGCCTGGGGCAACACTGGACCCAGGCCCCAAGCTGATCAGGGCGCGTTGCTCTCCGCCGGAGAGGTCGCGCAGCAAGGCGTCCTTCAGCGGCAGGATCTCGAGCCTCGACGGCGCAGAGCCACCCCGAGGGCCTTCGAGCTGCGGCGGAAGCGCGGCAGGCGCCCGAAGCCCCCATCTTGAGCAGGTCGAAGACGCTGAGCGGGAAGAGCATGTCGACTTGGTTTTCTTTGCGGACGTGAAGCGAGCGCGGTCCCGTCGCTCCACCTTCAGGCGTACGCTCAGCGGCGGGACTGCGGCCCGCAGGGTGCGCATCAGGGTGGGGTTCTTGCCGCTGCCGTTGCCGCCAATGATGCCCAGCCGAGAGCCGGCGGGCAGCTGGCGGACAGCGCGAGGTCAAGGACGATCGGGATACCCCACGACGAGGCCTTGGAGTTGAAGGATAGAAGTCGTCATCCGACGTTCTTAGCAATCTCACGAAGCAGGTATTCGATCAACTCGAAATAGGTCGTGATCCCGTACTCGTCGGTGTTCGAGGGTAGCATCACGTAGGGGATCCCCGCCTTCTCCGAGAGATAGGCAGGCACCTTCTTGGGGTAGAAGCCTTCGGCGAGGATCACCTGAACCCCTTGTTGCGGGATTATCTTGAGCAGGTCGTCGATGTGCTTCGAGCTGGGCGGGATGCCGGGTTTGGCCTCGATGTTGGCCACGACCTCCAGGCCCGCCCAATCGGCGAAGTAGCTGAAGCTCTTGTGGTAGCTGATCGCTTTCTTGCCTCGGATTCTATCCAGCAGCGGCGCCCATTCCGCCGCCTTTTGGTCGAGGCGCCGGAGGAAGTCCTTGAGACGGCCCTCGTAGTAGGGTTGTCCCTCGGGGTCGACCTTCGCGAGGTGTTGATAGATATTGGCCGCGATCAGCCTGGCGTTGCGCGGATCGAGCCAGGTGTGGGGATTGCCCAGCGGATGGACGTCGCCCATGGAGCGATCCAACTTGGCGCCCGGGATCTCGAGGATGCGCAGGCCCTTGGAGGCGTTGACGTTGCCGTCGGTATTCGGCTGGATCTTGCCGTTGCGCGACTGCACGAGGATGGTCGGCAGCCAGCCTGATTCGAGGTCGAGTCCGCCCTCGATCAGGAGGTCGGCCTTGTTCAGGGCGACGACGTAGGAGGGCTTGGCGTCGAGGAAGTGCGGGTCCTGGTTGCCGCGCGCCAGCGACTTCACCTCCACGCGATCGCCGCCGACCTCGATCGCCAAGGCGCCGAACACGGGCAGGGTTGCGACAACATTCACCTTGGCTTGAGCCCAGGCCGGAAACAGCAGCATGGAAAGAACTAGCAGTAGTTTTTTCATTTTCTCATTCTCCTTAGAAAGCATGGGCGCCGTGCGGCCCGAGGCTGAATTGGAACTGCAGGAACATCGAGTGGACCGGGTCGACGTTGGCTGTCTTGTCGTATTCGTATTGCAGCCGAATCCGGGAAAACTCCGTCGGAGCAAAGCTTATGGCCGGCGTCAGGCGGAATTCCCGCGGGACGACTCCGAGCGGTATGCCCATCTGGTCGTAGCGAAAGGCCGCGTACCAATTTTTAAGGAATTGGCCTTCGATGTAGCTGTAGAGCCCGCCGTCCGAGGCCAAGAACCCGGGGAACTGCATGCGGCGCAGGATGTACTCGGTCTGCCAGGACAAACCGGTGCGCGCGGATGGCTTCCACCTCAACAAGAAATCGCCTCCGAAGAGGTCGGTGCGGTTGCCGGGGCCGGTATCGTTGAAGCCGAAGGCCAGCGAAGAGCCGATGAGGGCGGTCAGGTCCTCGGTGATGTCCACGCTGGTGGAGAGCCGGGCGTTGTAGAGGAAGTCCTGCTTGCGGGTCCCGCCGAAGCTCGTGTCGTTGTCGCCGTTGTAGAATCCGCCTTGCAGCTGCAGGAAGAACGGCGTCGGGAAGAGGTAGGACATCTCCATGCCAAGCTCGCCCAAGCCTTCGGGGTTGAGCAGGCGGCTGTTGACCAAGTTGTTGTCCGCAAAGGACCAGAAGTGCAGGTGCTTCGGGTTCTGCCGGCCGAATGGCAGCAGAATCTTTCCGCCGCGGAATTGCAGGCCGCGGGGCAAGCCGGCCCCCAAGGTAGTGAAATATCCCTCCTCGAGTTCGACTCCGTCTTCCAAGAAAGACAGGAAGATGTCGAAACGAAAATACGGATCAATTGCCGAAGAGATCGCCATCTCGATTTGTTGGAGCGTGAAGCCGGTGCGTGCTGGGTCATGACCCACGTCGCCCGTGGGATCCTGGGAAAAATATCCCACGCCAAAGATGGGAACGAAGCTGATGTCCGGCAAGAGCTTTGAAGCTCCGCCGCCCCCGGAGGGGTAGCGCCATAATCCGATCGAGCGCGAATCCGAGCCCGGGCTGGGCGGGGCGCTGTTGACCGTGTCGAGCAGGGCGGAGACCTCGGTGTCCTCGCTCGCCTCGCTTGCGGTCTCTTGGGCCGTCTTGGCGGCCGGAGAGGGAAGACCTTGTTTCTCCGTCGGAGTCGCGGTTGTCGCCGGCGCGCCGCCGGGCGCGATTTGGTCGATACGACGATTTTGCTCGCGGACGGTCTGGGTCAATTGTTGAACGGTGTTTTTCAGCTCGCGCACCTCCCGCCGCAGCATCTCCACCTCGCTCTCCGCGCGGGCGGGCAGAGCGAGGCCAAGCAGCAAGGGGATCGTGAGCCAAAGTGCGAACCCGAAGCGGTTCATAAAGGCTCCTTCAAACAAAAAATTTCAAGGGAATGCGGAAAGGGTCAGCCTTGCGAAGGAGGTCCGCGGATGGCGGTGGAAAAAATTTCCGCGGAGCGCGGGACCGCGGAGGTCGGCTCGAGGATGGGGGAGACGAAGGGAGTGGTGGGCGCCTGACAAACGGCGGATTTCGGCAGCAGCTTCACGCCGTGCGGGAGCAGGTGACAGGTCGCGCAAGTTTCGGATTTTTCAGGGCCGGAGGCGGCGTGGGCATGCGAGACGGCGAGGAGGCTCGTGCCGAAGAGCAGCAGCGCCAGGAAGGCGGTGGCGGCGCGCGGGATGAAGGGAGCTTTCCTCATGAGAGCCGAGCCTTACTTGAGAAGCCCCGGCCTGTCAACGACGGGAAGCAACTTGACAAGACGAGGGCCGATTCTTCATAACGAGACACGCATGATTCGAAATCGCGCCAAAAACCGATTCTTCTCGAGCCTGATCGCCCTGGCGATCTTCGCCTCGGGCCTGGTGATGGCCTTCCACCACCATGCGGGCGAGGCCAAGGCCGCGGATCATTGCGCGGTTTGCGTCGTCGGGCACCAGGCCCGCGCCGGCGAGGCGCCTTCCCATGCGGATCTTGGATTGGGTTTCGACGGCGTTATCGCCTCGACCCTTGATCCTGAATCCCCGCTATTCGCCTTTTCCGCCATTTTGCTCGGAAAATTCTCCCAAGCTCCTCCCTCCGCTTAATTCGCGTATTCTCAGGACCTGATGGACCTCATGGAGGCCTACACGCTCTACCGCGCGGCGCTGAACAGCCCGCAGCCGGAGCTGCGGCGCGGATTCACCGAGGGAAGGGTCGGATGCATCCTGCGGCGCGGCGTTCATGAGGACGAGGCGGCGCATGACTTGCAATGGAACGGTCACCCGACCCACCACCTGGAGGGCTCGCGCCACGACGCGATCGTCACGCCGGCGACGGTGCGGATGGAGGGCCTGCCCGCGGATACCCCTGTTTCGGACTGCATCGTCGTGCGTTGATCCTGTTTTGATTAAGGAGAATCTTATGAAACGACTCTTAGGAATACTCAGCATCCCCTTTTTCCTGGCCGCGGCCGCCTGCGCCTCGGGCCCCGGCCAGTCCCCCGACGAGGAGACCGGCTCCGCCGGGCTTTCCCTACAGCTGGCCGGTTTGGACGATGGTGAGATCTATGTCAGCAACGACGGTTACGTTTTCACCTTCACTCATTTCGCGATGGCCTTCTCCGGGATGCGGCTCGGCGAGGCGGAGGTCAAGGAAAGCTTCAGCGCGGATTTCTTCGACGAGGAGGCGGTCGATATCGTCGAGATCGAGGAGGTCGCCCCGGGCGAGTACGACGAGATCGCGCTTACGATGGGGCTGGCCGGATCCGGCGGGAACGCCCGTTTCCTCAAGGCGCGCAACCTCAAGAACGCCGAGACGACGCCGGGCGCCCTCGACGGGAATTCCGTCTTCGTGGAGGCGGAGGCGGTCAAGGGTTCCGACAATTGCGTCCTCCAGGTCGCCCTGCAACTGGAA
>JASOAK010000011.1:0-89734 GCA_048499175.1 bacterium | reverse complement strand
CCCGTCGACGGCCTTGGTGGTGGATTTGATGTTCCAGCGCAGCAGGGGGCGGCCCAAGGACTCGGCGATGGAGGCGGCCAAGAGCGTCTTGCCGGTGCCGGGCTCGCCCTTGAGCAGGAGAGGTCGGCCGATGGCGAGCGAGACGTTGACGACCTGTTGGAGCTCGTCGGAGGCGACATAATCGTGGGTTCCGCGGTATTGGGCTTGCGATTTCATCCCCTCTAGCTAGCGAAAATCCCGGTCGGATTCCATACAAAAACTTGCCGCGGGCGGCGCGCTGAGAATATAACCGGCCGATGGAATACCTGCATTATTTCCTCCACGCCACCGTCGCGCTGGTGGCGATGGTCAACCCCCTCGAGGCCGCGCAGTTCTTCCCCACCTTCACGCAGGGGGCGACGCCCGCGCAGCTGCGCCAGGCGGCGCTCAAGGCCACCTTTTACGCCTTCACCATCCTGACGGTCTCGGCCCTGGTCGGTCGCTACATCCTGATGGCCTTCGGGATCTCCACCTCGGCCTTCCAGGCGGCGGGAGGGCTGGTCATCATGACGGTCGGCTTCCGCATGCTCTGGGGGGAGGCGCAGACCGCGAAGGAACCTGCCGCCGCCAACGTCAACCCCGCCGAGTCCGTCGGCCTGCTGGTGCCCTTCGTCATGCCGATCGTCACCGGCCCCGGCGCGATCACCACCGCGATCACCCTCACCACCCGCGACGAGGGCGTCGTGAACTTGCTGGTGGTCTTAGGCGCGATCCTGCTCAACGCGGTGATCCTATGGTTCTCCCTGCGGGCCTCCGTCATGATGGAGAAGTGGCTCAGCGTTCGCGCCCAGAAGCTGATCTCGCGCTTCATGGGACTCATCCTGCTGGCGATCGGGGCCCAGATGGCGATGAGCGGCGTGAGGGCCTTCTTCGTCGATCGTCTATAGACCTATGCCGAAACTCCAAGCCCTGCCCATCGATCCCTTGCTGCCGCAGATCGCGGCGGCGCTGCGCGAGGCGCCGAGCCTCATCGTCCAAGCCACGCCGGGCTCGGGCAAGACCACGCGCATCCCGCCCCATTTGCTGGCGGAGGGGTTGATCAAGCCGGACCGGGAGATCCTCGTCTTGGTCCCGCGGCGCCTGGCGGCCAAGATGGCGGCGTTGCGGGTGGCCGAGGAGCTGGGCGAGGCGGCGGGCGAAAGGGTCGGCTACCAGTTTCGCTTCGAGAATGTCTCCGGCCCGAAGACGCGGCTGCGCTTCCTGACCGAGGGGATGCTGCTGCGCTTTCTCGTCCAAGACCCGCGCCTCGAGCGCGCCGGGATGGTGATCCTGGACGAATTCCACGAGCGGCATCTGCATTCCGACGTGGCGCTCGGCTACCTGCGGTCCTTGCAGCAGGGCCTCAGGCCCGACCTGAAGCTCTTGGTGATGTCGGCGACCTTGCAGGTCGAGGGCCTGGCGCAATTTCTGCCCGGCTCGCGGGTCTTTCAGCTGGAGGCGCCGGCCTTTCCCGTCGCGGTGGAATACCTGCCCTCCGATCCCAAAAAGCCGGTCGAGGCGAAAGTGAGGGAGGCCCTGGCTTACGCCAAAAGCCAGGCGCCGGCGGAGGTCCGCCGCGGCGACGTCCTCGTGTTCCTACCCGGCATGGCCGAGATCCTGCGCTGCGCCGACGCCCTCGAGCGGGCCTTCGGCGCAGAATTTTCGGTCCTGCCCCTGCACGGCGAGCTCCCGAAGGAAGCCCAAGCCAAGGTCTTCAGGAAGGCGGACCGGCCGAAGGTCATCCTTGCCACCAACGTCGCCGAGACCTCGCTCACCATCGAGGGCGTGACCCTGGTGATCGACAGCGGCCTGCAGCGGCAGGCGAGCTACTCCTGGTGGAGCGGGATCCCGGCCTTGAAGACGCGGCCGACCAGCAAGGCCTCGGGGATCCAGCGCGCCGGCCGCGCGGGACGCACCGCGCCGGGCCTTTGCTATCGCCTTTACTCCGCCGCGGACTGGGAGGCGCGCCTCGCCTTCGAGACGCCCGAGATCCGGCGCTCGGACCTCGCGCAGACCCTCCTCGAGATCAAGGCGATGGGCACGGAGCGGCTGAGCGACTTCGGGTGGTTCGAGGCCCCGCCGGAGGGCGCCCTGCAGGCCGCGGGCGCTTTGCTGCACCAGCTGGGCGCGACGCAGGCGCCGGACTTGGACGCGGCCTTGACCGAGCTGGGCCGGCGTATGGCCGGGATCCCGATCCACCCTCGTCTGGCGCGGTTTCTCCTGGAGGCCGAGCGGCGGAATTGTCTGGGCGCCGCGCTGCGTTTGGCGGCGCTCGTCTCCGAAGACGCCCTGGAGGAGCTCGACGTCTTTCATCAGCTCGAGACGGGGCGGCTCACCGATCCGCAGCGCCGGCTGATCGCCATGTTGGGCGGGCACTTTCCCAAGGCGGCCGTCCAGGCGCGAGGCCGCGAAGAGGATCTCGCCTACGCGCTGTTGACGGGCTTCCCCGACCGCGTGGCCCGCAGGCGCCTGGCTTCCGCGTCGGCGGAGAAGCAGCGGGCGCTGGAGCGGGGCGGCGAGGTGGAGCTGGTCTTCTGCAATGGCGGCGCCGGCCTGCTGCGCGGCGAGGCCCCCTTGGCGGGCGAGTGGTGCGTCGTCCTCGACGTCCAGGAGAAGCAGCACGCGGGGCAGACCCGTCCGAAGGTCCACGTCAGCGCCCTGGCGCCGATTCGGCCGGAGTGGCTCTTCGATTGGCAGGGCTCGCTGCTGGCCGAGGAGAAGGAGCTGGTCTGGGACGAGAGGCTCGGCCGCGTCTTCCAGGTCTCGCGGATCCGTTACGGCCAACTGGCGCTCTCGGAAACCCGGGAGGCGCCGGAGGACGGCGCGGCGGCGGAGCGGCTCTTTTTGAAATCGGCCTTGGGTCTGGATTTGGAGGGACCCGCGGCGGAGTCCCTCGAGGTGCCGGGGCTCTTGCAGCGCCTCGGCGGTTCCGAGGCGCTGGAGACGGAGTTTTCGCGCGTCGATTGGCTGAGGCGCGCCCATCCCGAGATCTCGCTCCCCGAGCTGCGGGGCCGGGGCCTGGGGGAGTTCCTGCTCAAGGTCCTCTCCGGCGTCGATTCCCGCCAGGCCTGGGAGTCTTTGGACCTGCCTCGGGCCTGTCTCGAGGCCTTGCCGCCGGAGGCGGCCGCCTTGCTCTCGCGCGAGCTGCCCGGCCACGTGGTCTTGCAGGCGGGGCGGCGGGTGCGGGTGCGCTATCCCTGGGGGCGGGAGCCCTGGATCGAGTCGCGGCTGCAGGATTTCTTCGGCATGAAGGAAGGGCCGAAGCTGGCGGGCGGACGCGTGCCGCTGCTGCTGCACCTCTTGGCGCCCAACCAGCGGGCGGTGCAGGTGACGAGGGACTTGGCGGGGTTTTGGAAGAACACCTATCCGGAGATCCGCAAGCAGCTGATGCGGCGGTATCCGAAGCACCGTTGGCCGGAAGACGCGACGGCCGTAGGGGCCGTTCGCGAACGGCCCCTACGGGGCAAGGCGGAATAAACCCGATGCCCTGGGGTTCGTAGGGGCGGGCCCCTGTGCCCGCCCGACCGCCGCGGGGCAGGCACGGGGGCCTGCCCCTACAGATCATTCCCCGATGATCTGCACCGCCACCGAACGCTCGCGCGGCCCGTCGAAGTCGATCAGGCAGAGCTTCTGCCAGCGCCCGTAGACCGGTTGCCCGGCCTTCACGATCAAGGTCTGAGAAGCCGCGCCGAAGAGGAAGGACTTCATGTGCGCGTCCGCGTTGCGGTCGCACTTTTTGTCGTCCGCGCAGAGGTTTTTTGTGCGGATCTTGCTGTTGTGCAGATAGGGCTTGTGGTGCGGGATCAGGTCCCTGAGGAAGCCGTTCAAATCGCCCAAGAGGCAGGGCTCGTCCAGCTCGTTGAGCGCCACGACGCAGGTGGTATGCAGGGCCTGGACCGTCAGCAGTCCGTTTTGAATCCCGCTTTCCTGCACCCATTGCCGGGTCGGCTCGGTGAGGTCGTGAATCGAAAAGAAGTCGAATTCCTTGAGGTAAGGAACCAGCTTCGGCTCGATTTCGGCCAGGTTGTTGTGATCTGTGGCGTAGGTTACGGTCTTGTTGAAACAGAGCATGTTCCACCCTCCCTAATACCCTTAACCAAACCCTGGATCCGGGATATTTTAGGGAGGTTTTTACTTCTGTACAAATTATTTTTGCGGGGCTTCGCCTCAGTGGGCCGAGCGGGCGGGGAGGGCCCGGCTGATGCGGGCCAGGGCGTGCAGGAGAGGTGGCTCGGCGCAATAGGCGTTTTTCAAGTACCGGATGGTGCGGCGGATATGGCGCAGGGCCTCGAGGTCGCGGTCGGAGTCGAAAAGGAGCACCGGGGAACTCAGGTTGGAGACCAATAGGCCTTTGAGGCGCTGGAGCAGGGTCTCGAAGCGCTCTTGCTCCTGGCGGCGGAGAAATTGGAGCCTTCTGGGTAAAAAATCCCCTTCGGAACAGCCGTGATAATAGGCGGAATTTAAGGAAAACTTGAGCTTCCAGAGGCGGTTGGCCGTCCCCTGCAGCTCTAACTGCAAGGCGTTCAACTCCTCGGATACCCGCTCGAGTTTCCGCATTACTTGCTCTCCGCCGCTCGCTTCTCTTGGTACAGCTTGACCAGTTCGTCTTGGACGTTGCGGGGCACGGGGGCGTACTTGAGGAATTCCATCTGGAATTCGCCCTTGCCCTGGGTGCCGCTGCGCAGGTCGGTGGAATAGCCGAACATCTCGGAAAGAGGGACTTCGGCGTCGACCTGGACGTACTTGTTGACCGTCCCGGTGCTGACGATGACGCCGCGGCGCTGGTTGATCTGGCCGACGACCTGGCCCTGGAACTCTTCGGGGGCCTGGGTCTGCAGGCGCATGATGGGCTCGAGGATGATGGGGCCGCACTGGTTGTAGAACTCGCGCACCGCCGTCATGGCGCAGATCTTGAACGCCATTTCGGAGGAGTCGACGTCGTGGTAGGCGCCGTCGTTGATGACGACGCGGACGCCGACCACCGGGAATCCGATCAAGAGGCCCTTCTTGAGCTGCTCTTGGAAGCCCTTGTCGCAGGCCGGGATGAACTCGCGCGGGATTTTGCCGCCGACGATCTCGTCGACGAACTCGTAGGTCTGGACCGCGTCGGGGGGCAGGGGTTCGAAATAGCCGCAGATCTTCGCGTATTGGCCTGAGCCGCCGGTCTGCTTCTTGTGCTGGTAGACGAAGTCGGTCTTTTTGGTGAAGGTCTCGCGGTAGGCGACCTGAGGCTTGCCGGCGATGACCTCGCAGTTGTACTCGCGCTTCATGCGCTCGATGTAGATCTCGAGGTGCAGCTCGCCCATGCCCGAGATGATCGTCTGGGCGCTCTCCTCGTCGCGGTGGACGCGGAACGTCGGGTCTTCCTTCGAGAAGCGGTTGAGGGCCTTCGAGAAGTTGGCGGTGGCGCCCTTGTCCTTGGGGGCGACGGCCAACGAGATGACCGCGTTGGGGACGTGCATCGAGGTCATGGTGTAGCGGATGGTTCCGTCGGTGAAGGTGTCGCCGGAGGCGCACTCGACGCCGAACATCGCCACGATGTCGCCCGCGTAGGCGACGTCGATGTCATGCATCTCGTCGGCGTGCATGCGGACCAAGCGGGGCACCTTGACCCTTTTCTCGTTGGTCGAGTTGACGATCCAGTCCCCCTTGGCGACCTTCCCTTGGTAGATGCGCATATAGGTCAGCTGGCCGTAGCGGCCGTCTTCCAGCTTGAAGGCAAGGCCGACGAAGGGCTTATCGGGGACCGACTCGAGGACGATTTTCTCTTCGTCCTTGCGCTGGTCGTGGGCCTCGTTTTTGACCTCGGAGGGGTCCGGCAGATAATAGCCGACCGCGTCCAAGAGCATCTGGACGCCCTTGTTCTTGTAGGCCGAACCCATCATCACGGGGATGAACTTGAGGCTGAGCGTCGCGGTGCGCACCGCCTTGCGGAGCGCGTTGGGGGAGACCTCTTTGTCCTCGAGGTAGAGCTCGGCGACGTGGTCGTCGAAATCGCCCATTGCAGCGACCAGCTCGTGGCGGCGCTCTTTGGCCTCGGTCAGGAGGTCGGCGGGGATGTCCTCGATGCGTACGTTTTCGCCGTTGTCGCCGTCGAAGTAGTTGGCCTTCATCTCGATCAGGTCGATGACGCCCTGGAAGCGGTCCTCGGCGCCGATCGGCAGGGCGATCAGGTGGGCGTTGTGGCCCAGCTTGTCGCGCAGCTGGTGCATGCAGCGCACGGGGTCGGCGCCGGCGCGGTCCATCTTGTTGACGAAGGCGATGCGCGGGACGTGGTAGCGGGTCATCTGCCGATCGACCGTGATCGACTGGCTCTGCACGCCGGAGACGGCGCAAAGGACCAGGACGGCGCCGTCCAGGACGCGGAGGGCGCGCTCGACCTCGATGGTGAAGTCGACGTGGCCGGGGGTGTCGATCAGGTTGATGATGATGTTCTTCCACTCGGCGTAGGTGGCGGCCGACTGGATGGTAATGCCTTTTTCGCGCTCGAGGTCCATGAAGTCCATGGTGGCGCCGACGCCGCTCTTGCCGCGGACCTCTTCGATCTTATGGATTTTATTGGTGTAGAAGAGGATGCGCTCGGACAGGGTGGTCTTGCCCGAGTCGATGTGGGCGGAAATGCCGATGTTGCGGATCTTTTCGATATTGCGCATAGCGTGTAACTCCTTGAAGGGCGCTGGCTTTTAGCCCAAACGTCGCGGAAAAGTCGAGGTTTTTTTTCGGGCTTAAATGCTGAAGGATAATCATGGGGTTGGGGTTTGTCCAGGCGTCTGCTTTCTTTGGCTGTGGGCTTGGGTTTTTTTGCCGGGTTTTGGGGTCGTTATTACGATGCTTGGGTGCCTTGCGGTGCTTGTGGGTGCCCGTCGCGATCTCCGCCCGGCCCGAGCTGGGGGGGTATACCCTCGGGCACCGGGTCCGGGCCTTAAGCCGGCCCGAACCCTGCGGGCAGAAAAATTGGTTATCACAGGCTTTAAGGACAATTTTTCTGAGGCTGCCCGAGGGTATACCCCCCATCTCGAACCGGGCTCGTGGTTATTTCCAGCCGGATTTTTTCTGCCATCGCTGTAGGGGCCGTTCGCGAACGGCCCCTACGGACGTGGCATACCATTCCGAGATTCAAAAAACTGTAAGCCGCAAAAGGAACTCGGCACGGCAATAAGCCCCGAAGCTGGGGGAGGCTCTCTTGAAAAGCCTCGCGAGGCCCTTCCCCTTGACGCCTCGGTATCAAGGGACTCGCGCCGGCAGGGGGCGATCCCGCGCAGGGATCGCCACCGTTTTTCAAGAGGGCCTCCCCCAGATTCGGGGCGCGGTGGCGACGAGCAAAAACCGGTGCATAACACTCCACGGAAAACCGCAAAAAGACCCAACGCTTGATCTTAGCCAAGTTCCGGGCTAATCGAGCGGTCCACAATGCAAGAAATCTAAGGATTCCCCATGTCGAACGAAGCCGAAAAAATTATCTTCTCGATGGTCCGGGTCAGCCGCGTCCATCCGCCCAAGAAACAGGTTCTGAAAGACATCTCCCTGTCTTTCTATTACGGCGCCAAGATCGGCGTCCTGGGACTGAACGGCGCGGGGAAGAGCAGCCTGTTGCGCATCATCGCCGGCGTCGATAAAGAATACCAAGGCGAGGTGACCTTCTCGAAGGGCTACACCGTCGGGCTGCTGGAACAAGAGCCCCGCCTCGATCCCGAAAAGACCGTCCGCGAGATCGTGGAAGAGGGGGCCGGCGAGGTCGTCAAGCTCTTGAAGGAATACGAAGAGATCAACAACAGCTTCGCCAACGAAATGACCGACGACCAGATGCAGAAGCTGATCGAGCGCCAGGCCGAAGTCCAAGAGAAGCTCGAGGCCGCCAATGCCTGGGAGCTGGACAGCCGCCTCGAGCTGGCGATGGATTCCTTCCGTTGCCCGCCCGGCGACGCCAAGATCGCCAACCTGTCCGGGGGAGAAAAGCGGCGCGTCGCCCTGACTAGGCTTTTGCTAAGCGAGCCCGACGTCCTGCTCCTCGACGAGCCCACCAACCACCTCGACGCCGAATCGGTCTACTTCCTCGAGCGCCAGCTGCAGGCCTACAAGGGCACCGTTATCGCCGTCACCCATGACCGCTACTTTTTGGACAACGTCGCCGGCTGGATCCTCGAGCTGGACCGCGGCTACGGCATCCCCTGGAAGGGCAACTATTCCTCCTGGCTAGAGCAGAAAGAAAAAAGATTGGCCCAGGAGGAGAAGTCCGAGGACAAACGCCTCAAGACCCTGGAGCGCGAGTTGGAGTGGATCCGCCAGACGCCCTCCGCCCGCCGCGCGAAAAGCAAGGCGCGCATCACCCAGTACGAGAGCCTGCTCGCGCAGGAGAACGAGAAGCGTCAGGACGACATCGAGATCTACATCCCGCCCGGCCCCCGCCTGGGCGAGATGGTCATCGAGGCCCAAGGCGTGGCCAAGGCCTACGGCGACAATCTCTTGTTCGAAAATCTGAACTTCAAGCTTCCGCAGGGCGGCATCGTCGGCGTGATCGGGCCCAACGGCGCGGGCAAGACGACGCTCTTCAAGATGATCATGGGGATGGAGAAGCCGGACGCGGGGACCTTCAAGGTCGGCGAGACGGTAAAACTGGGTTACGTCGACCAAAACCGCTTCTCGCCCGACGACAAGCGGACGGTGTACGACGTGGTTTCCGGGGGCCACGAGACCCTGAAGCTGGGCCCCCGCGAGATCAACAGCCGCGCCTATCTTGCGCGCTTCAACTTCTCAGGCACCGATCAGCAAAAGCCCATCAATGTTTTGTCCGGCGGCGAGCGAAATCGTGTCCACCTCGCCCTGGCCCTGCAAAACGCCGGCAACGTCCTGCTGCTCGACGAGCCTACCAACGACCTCGACGTCAACACCCTGCGCGCCCTCGAGGTTGCGCTGGAGAATTTCGTCGGCTGCGCGGTGGTCATCAGCCATGATCGCTGGTTCTTGGACCGCATCGCCACCCACGTCCTCGCCTTCGAGGGCGACAGCCAGGTCACCTGGTTCGAGGGGAATTTTTCGGAATACGAGGAAGACAAACACCGCCGCTTGGGCGCTGAGGCCGACAAGATCCACCGGATCAAGTACAAGAAGTTCAAGCGCGGCTGATCCCTCGCGGCGACGGCGATCGAAGCAAGGGATTTCGCCGCGGATCTATCATTCCATTAAATTAGGTTCTTTTCTTCTGTCGGAGGAGCGGCCATGCCAAGGTCAAGAGCCAGGCGGCCATCCCGTGTCCTGCGCCGTTGGACGCCAGGCTGCACCCGCCCTGGGCCGGAGCCGCGGCCGGGGCCGGATTGGGAGCCTCTGCGACGGCGCGTTTATCCTCGGCCGTCGAGGCGGTAGGGGGCGCGCCGGCCTTCATCTTTTCGTGATCGTAGGCCTCCGGCAGCTCGGCCTTGAATTTTTCGAAACCGTCGGCCACCAGGTTATTTGGACCCATTCTGCCACTTTTTTTCGAGACGCTCGTAAAAATCAATCACCTTGCGGACATAGGCCCGTTTCTCGACGTAGGGCAGCGGGGAAAAGCTCCGCTTGAAGCCGTAGACGATGATGTCGCGCAGGATGTGGGCGTCGACCGAGAAAGCCTTAACCAACTTCTCGAGCTCCTGCGTTACCGTGGTATGGCTGACCAGCCGGTTGTCCGTGCAGACCGTCAAGGAGAGACGCTCCGCCAGCATCCTTTTCACCGGATGATGCTGGATGTCGCCGATGCTCGGGATGGTTTGTAAGTTACTGGTCGGGCAGACCTCGATCGTGATCCTCCGCTCCGCGATGTAGTGTACCAAGGCCTCGGTGTAGGTCTCGCGCTCCGAGCTGGGGATGTGCTCGACCAAGTCGCTGGCGAAGAGATGGGTGCCGTGGCCGATGCGGTCGGCGTGGCACTGCGTGATCGCCTGGAAGATCGACGAGGGGCCGTAGGCCTCGCCCGCGTGGATCGTCTTCATCAAGAAATGCTGGTGCGCGTACTCGAAGGCCTTGCGATGCGCGTTGGCCGGCCAGCCCTTTTCCTCCCCCGCCAAGTCGAAGCCGACGATCGGGATGCCGCGGCGGTCGCGGGTGCCGACCAGGGCTTGGACCAGCTCCATCGAAGCCAGCGGAAAGACCTGGGAGAGCGGGGCGTAGCGGTGACAGCCGATGAAGCTGCCGTAGTAGGGAGAGAAGGTCTTGCCGAACTTCCGCATCGCGCAGCCGATCAGCCCGTAGTCGAAGGGCGGCTCCTCGCCGGAGGCGATCTCGGGACGGCGGTTGATCTCGCCCTTGGCCCGCTCCAGGCCGCGGTCGACGGCGAGCAAGACTTCCTCGATCGAGAGTTTTTCCGAGGCGCTCAGCTGCGGAGCGAAGCGCGGCTCGATGTAGCGCACTCCCTCGGCGAAGCTGTCCCAAGCCAACTCATAGGCGACGCGCTCCAGGGCCTCGGGCTCGCGCAGCACGGCGCAGGTGTATTGGAAGCCGTGCAGGTATTCCCCCAAATTCTCATAGCGATCCTTGAAGACCAATTCCCGCAGACCTTGCGGCTCGAAGGAGGGCAGCTCCACTCGCTGCTGCCGGGCGAGCTCGATCAGCGTTTCCAGGCGCAGCGAACCGTCGAGGTGGACGTGAAGGTCGGTCTTGGGGATGGCGCGGAGGAATTCCGAGGTGATCCATGCAGGGCTGGCCATGGAGCTATTTTAGGCGGCGGCGCAAGGCGAGCACAAGCAAGGAATGGGCCAAGCCCAAGAGGACTATCGATTCGGAGGCCGTTGCCGCCGGGTTCAGCGCGCAGCCGCCGCCGGTCGGGGTCGGGAAGGGCGCCGCGCCGTTGCCGGTCAGGGCGACGACCAGCGGGCTGTCGGGGGCGTTCGCGGTGACGGCCAGCGCGGCCTGGGCCGGATCGGCGTTGAGCGGATTAAAAAAAGCCGTGATCGCGCAAGTGCCGCCCGGCGGAACCAGCTGGGGCGCGCAGGCGTCGATGCGGGCGAAGTTGAAGGGCGCGTCGCCGCCGAAGGTGGTCGATTGCACGCGCAGCTCGGTGCTGCCGGTGTTGATCAGGGTGAAGCCCTGCCCGCCGGACAAAACGCCGGGAGGCTGCGTGCCGAAGTCCAGTTGCTCGGCGGAGAGGGAGACCGTCGTCTCGGTCGCGAGGGGCCCCGGCGGCCCGGGGAAGCCGCTCTCCGCCCCGATCCCCTCGAGGGGCACGAAGTTCCCCAAATTGCCGGCCTCGTCCAAGACCGCCACGAAGGAAGAGTAGTGGCCGAAGACGTCGGGCGAAAAGGAGGCGCCGACCTGACATTCCATCGCGCCGCTCAAGGTGGCGCCCGAGCAGGTGTCGGTGACGACCGCGAAGTGGCGAGGGTCGCTGAGCTGCAGCCGCATCGGGCCGAAGGCGGTCGCGGGGTCCCGCAGCTTCAAGGTGATCGTGAGGGTGCCGAAGGTGTCGCCCAGGGTGACGATCCCGAATTGCAGCGCGGCCGGCGTGAATTGCAGGGGCAGGATCGGCACGGCCGCCGCCGAGGGCGGTGGGACCCAAAGAAATAGCAGGGCGGCGAGGCTGAAGAAGAGGTGTTTCATGGGATTTTAACTTTCGCCGATTCTAGGGGAACTCCTCTGCTTTGCCAATCGCTTCCTCGCTTAGGTCGCAAACGGTCCGCCCTTGATTCCTTCGCCTCGATTCCTGACAAAAGTCAGGAAGTCGACTGACCAGTCTCATCGGTTTTGCCGGGAAAAAAGGAGATACTTTGAAAACCTGCGAAAAGAAGGAGGGGCCTATGGCGATGCACGTGGCTGCCTTTGAAAAAACAATTGAAAAATCGAATGCTTGGATCAGGGAATTGATGCAAGAGCTCGAATGGAACGACCCGCAACGCGCTTATCGGGCCCTGCGCGTTGTGCTCCATGCCTTGCGGGACCATCTCCCCCTCGGGGAAACCGCCCAGCTCGGGGCCCAACTGCCGATGTTGCTCCGGGGGCTCTATTTCGAGGGTTGGCGGCCGGCGGACCGGCTAGCCAAAGAGCGGCACGAGGCCGATTTCCTGCTTCGGGTGGCCGAATACTTCGACAACGATTCCGAGCTGGAGACCGTCGGGGACTTAAGCCGCATGGTCTCGGCGGTCTTTAAAATCCTGTCCCGGCACGTCTCCCGCGGCGAGATCGCCGACATCGTCCACCTTCTGCCGCGGGAGCTGCGGGAGTACTGGGCCTGAAAGGACGGCATGCCCGCGCTGCGCATCGAAAAAAAACCCGGGGAGAGGAGGGTAACGCCCAATCTGCAAGACTACCGCGCGGCGCGGGAGTCCTTTTCATGGGCGCAGGCCGCCGCTTCGGGCCTGCAGGGGCTGCCGGGGGGCCGCGGCCTGAACATCGGTTTCGAGGCGGTGGATCGACATGCCTTAAGCGATCGCTCGGAGCAATGCGCGATCCGCTTTTTGAATAAAGAGGGCGGAACCGAGGACTTCAGCTACGGCCGGCTCTTCGAGGCCACCAACCGCTTCGCCAACCTCCTCGGGCGCCTCGGCCTGGAAAAAGGGGACCGGGTCTTCGGCCTGCTCGGCCGCGTCCCCGAGCTCTACGTGACCGCCCTGGGCGCCCTGAAGGCCGGCGCCGTCTTCTGCCCGCTCTTTTCCGCCTTCGGCCCCGAACCCATCCAGACCCGCCTCTCGCTGGGCGAGGGGAAGCTGCTTGTCACCACCGCCGCGCTCTATAAAAGGAAGGTCGCGGCGATCCGCGGCTCGCTTCCGAATTTGAAACACGTGATCTTGGTTGACGAAGCGGAAACGCCGGAGACCCTCGGCTGGCGGGAGGCGATGGCCGAAGCCAGTCCCGACTTCGTCGTCCCGCCCACCGATCCCGAAGACCTCGCGCTCCTGCACTTCACCAGCGGGACCACCGGCAAGCCCAAGGGCGCCCTTCACGTGCACCAGGCGATCCTGGCCCATCACGAGACCGGGCGCCTCGCGCTGGATTTCCACGAGGGCGACATCTTCTGGTGCACCGCCGATCCCGGCTGGGTCACCGGGACCTCCTACGGCATCCTCTCGCCCTTGAGCAACGGCGTGACGATGATCGTCGACGCGCAGGATTTCGACGCCCAGCGCTGGTACCAGATCTTGGAGGAGCAGCGCGTGAGCGTCTGGTACACCGCGCCCACCGCGGTGCGGATGATGATGAAGGGCGGGAGCGAGCTGTCGCGCGGCCGCGACTTGAGCCGGCTGCGCTTCATCGCCAGCGTCGGCGAACCGCTCAACCCCGAGGCGGTGCTTTGGGGAGTGGAGGCCCTGGGCCTACCCATCCACGACAATTGGTGGCAGACCGAGACCGGCGGCATCATGATCGCCAATTACGCCGCGATGGACATCAAGCCCGGCTCGATGGGACGGCCCTTGCCCGGCATCGAGGCGGGCATCGTGCGGCGCCGCGAGGACGACTCGGTGGAAGTCCTGCCGGACGGCGAGCAGGGCGAACTGGCCTTAAGGCCTGGCTGGCCTTCGATGTTCCGCGGTTATCTCAACGAGGAGGCGCGCTACCGCAAGTGCTTCGCGGGCGAATGGTACCTGACCGGCGACCTGGCCAAGCGGGACGTCGAGGGATATTATTGGTTCGTGGGCCGGGCGGACGACATGATCAAGTCGGCGGGGCACTTGATCGGGCCCTTCGAGGTGGAGAGCGCCTTGTTGGAGCACGCCGCCGTCGCCGAGGCCGGCGTCATCGGCAAGCCGGATCCCACGGTGGGCGAGGTCGTCAAGGCCTTCGTCAGCCTGAAGCCGGGCTACGAGGCCGGCGAGGCCTTGAAACGGGAGCTCTTGGGCTTCGCCCGCACGCGCCTGGGCGCGGCGGTGGCGCCGAAGGAGATCGACATCCTCCCGGCGCTGCCGCGGACCCGCAGCGGGAAGATTATGCGGCGCCTCCTCAAGGCCCGCGAGCTGGGGCTCCCCGAAGGCGACATCTCGACACTGGAGGGCGGCGCATGAATTCCACATCAGCTTCGATCGCCGACAGGCTAGGACCGGAAAAGGTCTTCGAGCTCCTGCACCTGATGCTGCGCATCCGCCGCTTCGAAGAGAAGGCCGCCGAGCTTTACGGCGAGACCAAGATCCGCGGATTTCTCCACCTCTATATCGGCGAGGAGGCCGTGGCCGCCGGGCTCATTCCTTATTTGCGCCCCGAGGACGCCCTCGTCGCGACCTACCGCGAACACGGCCACGCCCTGGCCCGAGGCATCCCCGCCGGCGCAATCATGGCGGAGATGTTCGGCAAGCAGGAGGGCTGCAGCAAGGGCCACGGCGGCTCGATGCACCTCTACGACGCCGCGCGGAGGTTCTACGGCGGAAACGCGATCGTGGGCGGCGGTCAGCCCGTCGCCCTGGGCCTGGCCCTGGCCGACAAGATGCAGGGCCGCAAGGCGGTCACCGCCTGCTTTTTCGGCGAGGGGGCCGTGGCCGAGGGGGAATTCCACGAGTCGATGAACCTGGCCTCGCTCTGGTCCCTGCCGGTGCTCTTCTGCTGCGAGAACAACCTCTACGCCATGGGCACCCACATCCTGCGCTCCCACGCCCAGACCGACCTCTGCCTCAGGGCCCGCAGCTACGACATGGAGGCCGAGTCGGTCGACGGGATGGACGTCCTGGCGGCGGCGGAGGCCTCCGAGCGCCTGATTCGGGCGGTTCGCGAGGAGGAGAGGCCGCGCTTCGTCGAATTTCGCACCTACCGCTTTAGGCCTCATTCGATGTTCGATCCCGACCTCTACCGCGACAAGAAGGAGATCGAGGAGTGGCGGCGGAAAGACCCGCTCCCGGCCTTGAGCCAGGCGATGCGGGCGCGAGGTTGGCTCGACGACGCGCGCCTCGCGGCCCTGGAGGGCGAGGTGGCGCGCGAGATCGCCGAGGCCACGGCCTTCGCCGAGGCCGGGACCTGGGAACCGGTCGAAAATTTATTGCAGGACGTCTATGCCCACCGCCCCTGACATGCGCCGCACCACCTACCGCGAGGCCCTCCGCGCCGCCCTGCACGAGGCCCTGAAGCGCGACCCGCGGGTCTTCCTGATGGGCGAGGACGTCGGAAAATACGGCGGCACCTACGCGGTGAGTCGCGGCTTTCTCGAGGAATTCGGCCCCGAGCGGATCCGCGACACGCCGCTCTCCGAGTCCGCCTTCGTCGGCGCCGGGATCGGCGCGGCGCTGGGCGGGATGCGGCCCATCGTCGAGGTGATGACGGTCAACTTCAGCCTGCTCGCGCTCGACCAGATCCTGAACGGGGCCGCGACGCTTAGGCACATGTCGGGCGGGCAGTTCAGCGTGCCCCTGGTGATCCGCATGGCGACCGGCGCCGGGCGGCAGCTGGCGGCCCAGCACTCGCACAGCCTGGAGGGCTGGTACGCCCACATCCCGGGGATCCGCGTCCTCGCCCCCGCGATCCTGGAGGACGCGCGCGGCATGCTGTGGAGCGCCCTGCAGGAGCCCGATCCGGTGATTATCTTCGAGCATGCCGTCCTCTATAATCTGGAGGGCGAGCTCCGCGAGGATGCAGGGCCTGTTCCCTTGGACCGCGCCGCCGTTCGCCGCGAAGGCAAGGACTTAAGCCTCATCGCCTACGGCGGCACCTTGCCCAAGGCCCTGCAGGCCGCCGAGCGCCTCGCCGCGGAGGGCGTCGCGGCCGAGGTCTTGGACCTGCGCAGCCTGCGGCCCCTGGACGAGGCGGCGATCCTGGGCACTGTGGGGAAGACCCACCGCGCGGTGATCGTCGACGAGGGCTGGCGCAGCGGCAGCCTCGCCGCCGAGATCAGCGCCCGGATCATGGAGGGCGCCTTCTATTCGCTGGACGCCCCCGTGCAGCGCGTCTGCAGCGAGGAGGTCCCCATCCCTTACGCCCGTCACCTGGAAGAGGCGGCCATTCCCCAGGTGGAGGACATCCTGGCGGCCGCCGGAAAGGTCTTGGGAAAAGATGCATGAGTTCAAGCTGCCCTCGCTGGGCGCGGACATGGACAAGGGAAAGCTCGTCTCCTGGTTGGTGAAGGAGGGGGATCGGGTGAAGAAAGGCGACGTCATCGCGGTGGTCGAGACGCAGAAATCGGCGGTGGACGTCGAGGTCTGGCAGGACGGGACGGTCGAGAAGATCCTAGTCCAGCCGAGCGACGCGGACATCCCGGTGGGCACGGTGCTGGCGTTGGTGCGCGGGGAGGGAGAGGCCGCGGCGGCGCCTCCGCCGGCGGAGCCGGTCCCCAAGAAGGCCCCGGCGGCGGCCACCCGACCCGCGGTCGCGGCGCGTCCCCTGCCGCCTTCCGGTCCCGAGGAGCGCGCAAAGATCTCGCCCGCGGCGCGACGCCGCGCGGAGGAGTTTCGCCTGGACATCGCCAAGCTCCGCGGCAGCGGCCCCGAGGGCGTCATCGTCCTGGAGGACGTCGAGGTCGCCATCGCCGCGCAGACCCCCGTGGCCGCCGCGGGGCCGCAGGAAAAGCAGCTGGCGATGCGCCAGGCCATCGCCGCCGCCATGGAAAAATCCCACCGGGAGATCCCGCTCTACTATTTGGAAAGCCTGATCCCGATGGAGAAGGCCCTGACGTGGATGGAGGCGCAAAACCGCGATCGTCCGCCGAACGAGCGCCTCCTCACCATCGCCTTGCTGCTCAAGGCGGTGGCCCTGGCGCTGAAAGAAGTCCCGGAGTTCAACGGCTACTACCTGAAGGGCGCCTTCCAGCCCGGACCCGGGATCCATATCGGCGTCGCGGTCTCGCTGCGCGAGGGCGGGCTGATGGCCCCGGCCATCCACGACGTGGATCGGAAGGACTTAAGGCAGATCATGGCGGAGACGCAGGGCCTGGTGAAGCGGGTGCGCGGCGGCGGGCTGAAGGGGTCCGAGCTCACCGATCCCACGATCACGGTGACCAGTCTCGGCGACGAGGGCGTCGAGAAGGTCTTCGGGCTGATCTATCCGCCGCAGGTGGCGATCCTGGGCTTCGGGAAAGTCCACGAGGCGCCCGTGGCCGAGGCGGGCCGAGTGACGGCGCAGCGCGCGATCGTTGCGGTCCTGTCGGCCGACCACCGCGCCAACGACGGCCATCGCGGGGCCCTGTTCTTGAATGCAGTCCGCCGGCACCTGCAGGAGCCGGAGAAATGGTAGGGGAACGATGGAGCTGAAAGACCAAGTCCTGCAACTTTTGCAGGAGATCGCGCCGGAGATCGATCCGGCCCGGCTCGACCTGGACGCGCCCTTGCGCGACCAGGTCGACATCGACTCGATGGATTTTTTGAACTTCCTCGGCCGCATTTACGAGGTCTTGGGGGTGAACGTCCCCGAGTCCGATTACGCGCAATTGCGCAATCTCAACGATTTGCTCCGTTATTTACAGGAGAAGAAAGGGGTTTGAGCCATGGACGCCGTACCTTTTCGGATTCAAGCGAAGGGCAAGCAATTGGAAGGCGACCTGGTGCTGCCCGCCGAGGCGAAATCCCTGGTGCTCTTCGCCCACGGCAGCGGGAGCAGCCGGCACAGCCCGCGCAACCGCCACGTCGCGGAGGTCCTCCAGCAAGCCGGCATCGGGACCTTGCTGTTCGACCTGCTGACGCCCCAGGAGGACGCCCTGGCGGACAACCGCTTCGATATCGAGCTGTTGACCCGGCGCCTGATCGCCGCCACGCAGGATCTCCGCGAGCGGCCCCAGACTTCCAAATTGACCCTCGGGTATTTCGGCGCCTCGACGGGGGCGGCCGCGGCCCTGCAGGCGGCCGCCGAGCTGGGGCCGCAGATCCGGGCCCTGGTCTCGCGGGGCGGCCGCCCGGACCTCGCGATGGAGGTCCTCGATCGCGTCCAGGCCCCGACGCTCTTGATCGTGGGCGGCTACGACGACGTGGTTATCACTTGGAACCAGGAGGCCTACGAGCGCCTGCGCTGCACGAAGCGGCTCGAGATCGTCCCGGGCGCCACGCACCTCTTCGAGGAGCCGGGAAAACTGGAGACGGTCGCCGGGCTGGCGCGGGACTGGTTCGAAAAATACTTGGGCTAGGGGAATCCGGGGACCGAAATGGACCGCATCCGGCACGCGGGAAAGTTTAGGATGTGTCCTAGTCCATGCCGTGATCAAGATCAGTCCGGGCTCAAGCCGATTGGAGGTAGATATCCGCCAGGCTGCCGCGTTCCGGAAAATTGCTGCGCCCCGCCGACAAGGTACGAAGAAATTCCACCTCGAAATCGGGGGCCCCGAGCCCGCGCGCCAATTCCAGGCCCCGACGGGCGTAGCGAAGCACCTGGAGGGTCTCCAGTCCCGAGGGGTCGTCGAAGAACCAGCCGCAGCTGGTGAACATCAGCATCGCGTGGCGCTGCAGCTCCAAGAGCGACTCGACGCGCGCTCGCTCGGCCTCGTCGAGGGGCCTCGCGGCGTGGCTGCGGAAAAAATCCTCGCGGCGTGCCGGAGAAGGATCGAGGAGGAGGTCCAGGTAATCGTTGCGCGCCGCCCAGAGGTTCCGCAGGGACTTGGCCGCCTCCTCTTGGAAAAAAACGGCCCAGACCTCCCGCAAGGCGTCCAAAGCCGAGCGTAGCGGCGCCCTCCAGGACTGTTTCCAACCGGGAATGCCCCCGACGTTGCATCCGCAATCCGCGCGCCAGCGCTCGACGCCGTGGGGGCAGCTCCAGGAGCTGTTTTCCAAGATCTCCACCTCCGCGCGAGGGGGGAATCGCGCGAGGTATTCTCCAAAGTTGGTCAAGCGAACCGCGCCGCGCGCGGCGACGGCGTCCAGGACGTAGGCCAAGGCCATGTCCCCGAATTTGTGGTGGTGGCCGTAGGTCTCGCCGTCGGTGGCGATCGTCAGCAGCTCGGGCCCGGCGGGCCTGCCGCTGAAGCGGCCGAGGAGGCGGTTGAGGAAGGCCTCGCCGTCGCTGAGCAGCCGCTGGAAGGCGATGGCCTGGGAGACGGGGCCCTCATAGAAGAAGACGCTTAGGTCCCTCCCGGAAGGAAGGGAGACTCGATAGGATCTCAGGGGGTCGATTCCGCCCGCTGAAATCTTTTGCCAAGCCGAGCCGCCGTCCTCCCGCCAACGCCGCGCCTGGTGCGGGGCCAGGATCGTGAAGCGCAGGCCCTGCGCGGCCAGGATCTCGAGGGTCTCGAGGTCCACCGCCGTCTCCGGCAGCCACATCCCTTCCGCCTTGCGGCCGAAGCGGTGCGCGAAGTCCTTGAGCCCCCAGATCACCTGCGTCTCCTTGTCCCGTCGCGAGGCTAAGGGGAGGATGAGGTGGTTGTAGGCCTGGGCGAGGGCGGAGCCGTGGCCGGAGAAGTGCATCGCGCTCTCCCGGTCCGAGTCGAGGATGCCGCGGTAGACTTGCGGGGCCTCGCGCTCCATCCAGGCGAGGAGGGTGGGACCGAAGTTGAAGCTCATCCGGCTGTAGTTGTTCAATCGCTTGACGATGTGGCCTTGGCCGTCGAGGATGCGCGCGGCCAGGTTGGGTTCGTAGCACTCCGCGGTGATCCGCCGGTTCCAGTCGTGGTAGGGAGCGGCCGAGACTTCGACCTCCACCGCGCCGGTCCACGGATTTTCCCGCGGCGGCTGGTAGAAATGGCCGTGGATGCAGAGGTATCGCTCCAAGGGCTACTCCGGTCTGAAAAACATCACCGCGAGCGGGGGCAGCGTCAGTTCGAGCGAGGCGGGTCGGTCCTGCGCGGGCTGCGGGCTCGCGAGGGCCCGGCCGAGATTCCCCAGCCCGCTGCCGCCGTATTCCCGCGCGTCGCCGTTGAGCAGCTCCAGCCAGGCGCCGCCCTGCGGGACGCCGACGCGATACTTCAGGCGCGGCACCGGCGTGAAGTTGGCGACCGCGAGGATCGGCGCCGCGCCGGGCGCGCGGCGGATCAGGCTGACCACGCTTTGGTCGGCGTCGTGGCAATCCACCCATTCGAAGCCGCGCCCGTCGCAGTCCCAGCCGTGGCAGGCCGCCTCGCGGCGATACAGGCCGTTCAAGTCCTTCACCCAGCGCTGCAGGCCCCGGTGCGGGCCGTATTGCAGGAGATGCCACTCCAGGGCGCCGTCGTGGTCCCATTCCCGCCGTTGGCCGAACTCCCCGCCCATGAACAGGAGCTTCTTCCCGGGCTGTGCGTACATCCAACCCAGGAGCAGCCGCAGGTTCGCGAATTTCTGCCAGTCGTCGCCGGGCATCTTCGCCAAGAGCGAACCTTTTCCGTGAACGACCTCGTCGTGGGAGAGGGGCAGCATGAAGTTCTCGTGGAAGGCGTAGAGCATCCGGAAGGTCAAGTCCTGGTGGTGGTATTTCCGATGCACCGGATCCTGCCTAAAGTAGCGGAGGCTGTCGTGCATCCAGCCCATGTCCCATTTCATCCCGAAGCCCAGGCCGCCGACGGCGGTCGGGCGCGAGACCATCGGCCAATCGGTGGATTCCTCCGCGATCATCTGGACGTCGGGGTAATGGACGTAGACCGTCTCGTTGAGGCGGCGCAGGAAATCGATCGCCTCGAGGTTTTCCCGGCCGCCGTAGCGGTTGGGAATCCACTCGCCCTCCTGCCGCGAATAGTCGAGGTAGAGCATGGAGGCGACCGCGTCCACCCGCAGCGCGTCCGCGTGGTAGCGGTCCAGCCAGAAGTGCGCGCCGCTCAGCAGGAAGCTGCGCACCTCGTTGCGGCCGTAGTTGAAGATCTGGCTGTCCCAGTCGGGGTGCAGGCCTTGGCGCGGATCGGCGTGCTCGTAGAGGGCGCTGCCGTCGAAGTTGGCGAGGCCGTGGGCGTCGCCGGGGAAGTGGGAGGGCACCCAGTCGAGGATCACGCCGATGCCGGCCTGATGGAGGCGGTCGATCAGGAACATCAGGTCCTGCGGGTCCCCGTAACGGCGGGTGGCGGCGAAATAGCCGGTGACCTGGTAGCCCCAGGAGCCGGTGAAGGGGTGTTCCATCACCGGCAGGAATTCCACGTGGGTGAAGCCCAGCTCGCGGACGTAGGCGACGAGCTCTTCGGCGAGCCGGCGGTAGCTCAGCGGGCCCGAGGCGTCCCGACGCCAAGAACCGAGGTGAACCTCATAGACGGAAATGGGCGCCTGCAGCGATTGCCGCGCGCCACGGCCGCGCATCCAGGCTTCGTCTTCCCAGCGGTAGCTCAAGTCCCAGACCTGCGAGGCGGAGCGGGGCGGGCACTCCGCGGCGAAGGCGAAGGGGTCCGCCTTCTCCAAGATCTGCCGATGGTGGCGGGAGCGCAGGCGATACTTGTAGAGTGCGCCGGGCCCGACCCCCGCGACGAAGCCGCTCCAGATCCCGGAGCGGCCGACCGGGTGCAGGGGATTCGCCTTCGGGTCCCAGCGGTTGAAGTCTCCCGTCACCGCGACCGACTCGGCGTCGGGCGCCCAGACCGAGAAGCGCGTCCCCTCGATTCCTTTTTCCACGACGGGCTGGGCGCCCATCTTCTCATAGAGGCGCGCGTGGTTGCCCTCGTTGAACAGGTAAAGGTCCTGCTCGCCGAAAAAAGCAGGCTCCGCCCGCGACGGAGCGGGCTTCAAGACGTGCAGCGAAGGCGGATGTTTTCCGGACATAGATTCCCTCGGCGAATTCGTCCCATTGTCCCGCAGCGGGCCCCGGGAGTCGACGGAATTATCGGTTTCAGGGAGGCGGCGCATGGACCAAGGCCCGCAGCCCATAACCGATAGCAAAGGACAAGGAGGCCGCCGCCCCGCCCAAAAAGGCCGTCTGCAGGCCCGCGGCCAGCGGATTTTTTCCCAAGACCCGGCCCTTGAGGACGCCCACCGCGAAGAAGGCGCCCAAGGTCAGGGCCGCGCTCCAGGCGAAATGCCGCTCCAGCGGGGCCGATTGGAAGAGAAAGGGCAGCAGGGGGATGGCCCCGACCAGCAGGAAGGCCAGAAAGGTCGTCGTCGCGGAGACCCAAGGGACAGGGCTTTCCAGGGGCAGGCCGTATTCCTCCGCGATCATGGTGTCGATCCAGAGTTTGCGGTCTTGGGTCACGGCGGCCACTACTTGGCCGAGGGTAGGTTCTTGCAGCCCCTTGCGAGCATAAATTTGGCGGATCTCCTCCCGTTCGCCTTCCGGAATCCGCTCGAGGTGATCTGCCTCGATGCGGCGAGTTTTTTCGACCCATTCGCGGTTGCTTTGGGCCCGCTCGAAATTGCTCACCGCCATGCTGAAGCCGTCCGCCGCCAAATTGGCAAAGCCCAGGATCAGGGCCACCTGGGAAGGGAGCCCCCCGCCCAGCACCCCGGTCACGACCGCGAAGGTGGTGACGCAGCCGTCGATCGCGCCCAAGACCGCGTCGCCCAAATACCCGACGCCGCCCTTCCGAGCGAGCCGGCGCCGGATCGCTTCGGGGAGGTGATCCTCGGCCAAATGGGTTTTTGACTCGGCGGAATTCAAGACAGGCTCGCGACGACCTTCCGCAATTTGTCCCGCACCCGCTGCGCCAAGGCCTCCAGTCTCGGATTTTCGACGGCGCGCATGGAGGCCACGGGGTCCACTGCGGCGACCTCGACCAACCCCGGCTCGATTTCCTGCAGGATGATGTTGCAGGGCAGCATGGTGCCGATCTTGTCCTCCGCCTGCAGCGCCTCGTAGGCGAGGGGCGGATTGCAGGCCCCGAGGATCTTGTAGGGCCGGAAGTCGGCGTCCAGCTTTTTCTTCAGGGTGGCTTGGACGTCGATCGAGGCCAGGATCCCGAAGCCCTCCGCCTGCAATTGCTCGGTTACGCGGCGTTCGGCTTCTTCCATGCCTACCCGTAATTGTGTTGCGAAATAATAGGACATGAAGCGCCTCGGGGTTAACTTAGCCTTTTGAAGTCCGCGACGGCCCTTTTGACCGCGCGATCGACGTCTTTCGCCGCGGCCTTGAAGCCCTTCTTGACGTCGGTCCAGGCCAGGTCGCTGCGGCCGGCCAGCCGGTGCAGATCGCCTTGCAGCTTTTTCCGCTGTCGCTCCAGGTCGCGCAGGGATTTTTCGTATTGCCGCTTGCTGAGCGAAAAGAGGCGGCTGCCCTCGCGCTTCGCCTCGTCGAATTTTTTGGATATCTCCTTCCAGTGCGCCTGCCATTGTTTCTTGAGATTGGCCTTCGCGGCGCCGGGCTTGCGTTTTTGCGAACGTTTCTTCATCGGGGTCCTCCTTTCCAATGGGAATAAGGAAATTTACGCCCTTTCGCGGATAATTACATGAGATTCGTCAGGAGCCTGGCAAGGGGGGGGGCGGACGCGTCAGCTCTCAAGGGCGGAGTCGACGGACCTCTTTTAATACCTTAAGGACCTGTGGCAAAGTCTTGAAATTATCTAGGGGATAAGCCGCCTTTCGCAGCCAGTTCGGCCGCTCCCAAGAGGTGCCCGGCACGTTTTGCGGCTCGAGCTCTCCCCACAGGTCTTCCAAATTGATCAGGAGCCAGGCGGCCTCGCTCGCGGCGAGATGGCGCAGGCAGCCGTGCAGCAGGGCTTGGAGATGGGACGACTCGCCGCCCGCTTCGCCCGGCCCGAAATAGGTCTCCAAGGCATTTCGCAGTTCGCGGCGCCGCTTCGTTTCCAAGGCCCAGGCGGCCTCGTCCATCAGGCCCAAGACGTGGCGGTCCTCCAGGTCGCGCCCCTCCCAAAAACCGGCGAAGGTCGGCATGTCGTGGGTGTTGAGGCTTGCGACGCTGTCGGGCGGCGCCGTGCCGAAAGGCGCTTGGCCGTCCGGGCGCAGCTCGAAGGACGCGACGTGGCAGCGCAGGAGGCCGCGCCGGGCCATCGCGGGGCGTAGCTCCGGCGGCACGGTGCCCAGGTCCTCGCCGACGAGGAGGCAGCGGGCGCGATGGGATTCGAGGCAGAGCAGCGCGTAGAGCTCCTCCGCCGGATAGCGCAGGTAGCAGCCCTCCCGCGGGGAGAAACCTTTCGGGATCCAAAAGAGGCGGTGCAGGCCCATCACGTGGTCGATGCGCAGCATCCCGGCGGCGCTCAAGGGCCGGCGCAGGGCGGCGCGGAAGTAGGCGTGGCCCTGCGCGCGGCTGCGCTCGGGGAGGGGCGGCGGGAAGCCCCAGTCCTGGCCGCGCGCGAAGAAGGCGTCCGGCGGCGCGCCGACCGAGACGCCCGCGGCGAAGAGGCCCCGCTCGCGCCAGGCGTCGTAACCCTGCGGGTGAATGCCCAAGGGGAGGTCCAGGTACAGCCTTAAGTCCAGGTCCCGCGCGGTTTGCGCGAGGGCGGCGACCTGCGTCTCGGCCTGCCACTGGACGTAGAGGTGATAGCGCCGCGCCGCTTCCGAGAAGTCGCCGGCCTCGAGACCTCCGGTACGGAGTCGTTCCGGCCATTGGGTCCAGGTCGTCCCCAGTCTCTCCTCCGTCGCTCGGAAGCGGGCGTAATCCTCCGCCTGGGGGTGGTCTTTCCGAAAGGCTCCGAAGGCCGACCGGCGCGCTCCGGGATTTGCGAAGAAGGTCCGCGCGAGGTGCTCCAGGACGCGCCGTTTCATCGCCATCTGCCCGCGGTAGTCAACGTGCCGGGACTGACGCGCCGCTTTGAGCCTTTCCCGCCACTCCGGCGAATTGAGCAGGGCCCGGGCCTCGGGAGAGGCGGCTAGCTCGGGGATCTTTTCGAGGTCCAGATAAAACTCGTTCCAAAAGAGCCGGCTCACCGGAGAGTAGGGACTGGGGTCGCAGGGCTCGTCCAGGAAGCTCGAGAGAAAGGGCAGGGTGCCGAGCGCGTGTCCGCCCTGGTCGCGGGTCCAGGCCATCAAGGCCTCCAAGTCGCCGAAGTCCCCCGCGCCTCCCTCGGCCTCCCGGTGCAGGGCGTAGAGCGGGAGAAAGAGTCCCCAGCGCCGGCCTTCCGGCTCGGGCGGTGCGTAGGCTCGGGGCGGGGCACTGATCAGGGCGGCCTCCATCCTGCGCCCCGATGCCTCCAGCAGGATCGAATGCACGCCGGGATCCGGAGGCGCCTCGAAACGCCAGCGCCTTTTCAGGAAGGAAATTCCCTCGACCTGATGACGCTCCTGGGTCGAGGCCCGGTCCGGGGCGAGTTCCAGGCGGCGCCGCTCGCCGCCTTCCGTGCGAAGCTCGGCTCGGAGAAGATTTTCCCCTTCCGCCTCCGGAAGGGTGATTTCGATCTCGAGGGGCTCGCCTCGCCAATGGACGCAAACGGGCTCCACGGCCCGCCGGAATTTTTCCAGCCGGCGTGCGCGCAGGGCCTCCTTCGCCCCGGCCACCGAATCGAGGGACGCGCCCAAGGCGCGGAGCGCGGCCAACAACACCTCGGGGTCGGCCTCGCGGGGTCGGCCCTCCGCGTCGACGTAGGCCGTCTCCAAGCCGTAGGCCCGGGCGAGGGAGAGGAGGGGATGTTCGGCCTCGGTTCCCATTCAGAACATATAATAGGCGTTTTTCAGGTATTGCAGCATCATGCGCTGGGTGTTGAAGAAGGAGCCGTTGTGGGCGATCGCCGCGCGCATCAGGCGGTCGTATTCCTCCGGCCTTTGGTAGTAGAGGGGGAGGATCTGAGTCTCCAATTTGCGATAGAGCGCCTCGATGTCCTCGGCGGGGGAGCTCTCCCCGTCCCAGCCGTCGCCGATGGACCAGCCGGTGACGCCCTCGAGGTGTCCTTCGATCCACCATCCGTCGAGGACGCTCAGGCTGGGGACGCCGTTCAGCGCGGCCTTCATCCCGCTGGTGCCTGAGGCCTCCTGGGGCTTCTGCGGCGTGTTCAGCCAGAGGTCCACGCCCGAGACCAATAGCTTCGCCAGCGAGATGTTGTAGTCGGGGATGAAGAGCACGCGCACCTGGTGGTTGAGGCTTCGCGATATCTGGTGGATGAAATGAATCAGGGCCTTGCCGGATTCGTCGCGCGGGTGGGCCTTCCCCGCGTAGAGCACCTGGAAGGGTCCGACCTGGGCGGCGATCTGGCGGAGCCGGTCGGGGTTGCTGAGCAGGAGGTCCGGTCGCTTGTAGCCGGTCATGCGGCGCGCGAAACCGATGGTGAAGACCTTGGGGTCGAGGGCGACGCCGCTGCGTCTTTGCACCTCCTGCAGGAGGTTCTCCTTGCTGCGCCGGTGGGCCTCGCGGATCTCCGCGAGCGGGACGCTCAGCGCGTGACGCAGGTAGAGGTTGTCCCGTTTCCAGCCCGGGAGGTGCTTGTTGTAGACCTCCGCGTAGGGGGGCGCCGTCCACATCGCCGCGTGCACGCCGTTGGTGATCGAGTCGATCGGGTAGTGCGGGAACATGCCGCGCGAGATCTCGCCGTGCCGCATCGCCACGCCGTTGACGTAATGCGAGAAGGTGAGGGCGAGGCTGGTCATGTTGAGATTGCCCTGGACGCAGCAGCCGCTGGCCTCGAGGGCGGCGCAGCGCTCGGGCCCCAGCACGCGCCGGGTCATCTCCATGTCGAACTGGTCGTGCCCCGCCGGCACCGGGGTATGGGTGGTGAAGACGCACTCTTGGCGGATCGCGTGCCGGTCCTTGTCGGTGGCCGCGGCCAAGCCGCGCTCTCCCATCTGTTCCTCCAGCAGGGCCAGGGTCAAGAGCGCGGAATGGCCCTCGTTCATGTGGTAGGGATGGATGCGGTGGATGCCCAAGGACCGCAGCATCGCGATCCCGCCCATGCCCAAGACCACCTCCTGGCAAAGGCGGTAATAATTGTCCCCGCCGTAGAGGCTGTCGGTCAGCGTCCGGTCGTAGTCGCTGTTTTCGGGAAGGTCGGTGTCGAGGAAATAGACCGGCGTGATGCCGTGGGTGACGCCGTGGATGCGGTAGCGCCAGGCTTGGATCCACACGTCGCGGCCGTCCAGGCGGATCTTCACCTTGTGATCGTAGGGCTCGAGGTGATCGGCGGGGTTCCAGGTGTCGGGGTGCTCGACCTGGTAGCCCTCGGGGGTGATCTCTTGGCGAAAATATCCCTTGCGATACAGCAGGGTCACCCCGACCATGGGGATGACGTTGTCGGCCGCCGCCCGCAGGGTGTCTCCCGCGAGGATCCCTAGGCCGCCGGAGTAGGTATGGATCGCCGAGTCCAGGCCGATTTCCATGGAGAAGTAGGCGACGGTCGGCAATAGCTTCCGCGGGTCCCGAACGGTCGATTCATCCATGACAAGAATCATAAAGGCTGCCTAAAAATTTGGTTAGTATTAATATTACGGAATTGACGAGGAGCGTTATGGAGCGAGGCCCGGAAAATCCCCGAATTTTATGGTTTCGCGAGATCGGCCTGGCCGACGTCCCGAGGGTCGGCGGGAAAAACGCCTCTTTGGGCGAGATGATTCGCGAGTTGGGGCCCCAAGGGGTGAGGATCCCCGACGGCTTCGCGACGAGCGCCGAGGCCTATCGCGAGTTCTTGGCCCAATCCTCCCTGGAAGGTCGCGTCCGCGAGCTCCTCTCGGGCCTGGACCCGCGCGACGTGGGGACCCTGGCGAACCGCGGGGGGCAAATCCGGGAACTCCTCTTGCAACACCCTCTGCCCGAGGCTTTGAACGCCGAGCTGAGCGCGGCCTATCGAAGGCTCGGCGAGGAGTACGGCGAAAATCCCGACGTGGCGGTGCGCTCCAGCGCCACCGCCGAGGACCTCCCGGAGGCGAGCTTCGCCGGCCAGCAGGAGACCTTTTTGAATATCCGCGGCGAGGCCGCCCTGCTCGAGGCCTGCAAGAAGTGCTTCGCCAGCTTGTTCACCAACCGCGCCATCGCCTACCGTGCCGAGCGGGGCTACGACCACCTTCAGGTCGCGCTCTCCGTCGGCGTGCAGAAGATGGTGCGCTCCGACCTGGGCAGCTCGGGCGTGATGTTCACGCTGGACACCGAGTCCGGCTTTCGCGACGTGGTGCTGATCAACGGCGCCTACGGCCTGGGCGAGAACGTCGTCCAGGGCGTCGTCGATCCCGACGAATTCTTGGTTTTCAAGCCCACCTTGCGCGAAGGCTACCGCCCCATCCTGCAGAGGCGTCTCGGCTCCAAGGAGATCCGGATGGTCTACAACGCCCGCGGCGGCAGCAAGGAGACCCGCAATGTCCCGGTCCCGCCCGCCGAGCGGCGGCGCTTCTGCGTCGACGACGAGGAAATCCTTCAATTGGCGCGCTGGGGCTTGCTCGTCGAGGCCCACTACAGCGCCAAGGCGGGGCAGGACCGTCCCATGGACCTGGAATGGGCGAAGGACGGGCAGAGCGGCGAGCTCTTCATCCTCCAGGCGCGCCCCGAGACCGTCCACGGGACCAAGGCGGGGAGGGCCTGGAAGAGTTATCGGCTGTTGGAAAAGGCCGAGCCGCTGGTCGTGGGCAAGGCGGTCGGCGCCAAGATCGGCCAGGGCCCCGCGCGGGTCCTGCGCGAGGCCCGGGAGATGGCGGAGTTTCGCGACGGCGAAGTCTTGGTGGCGCCGATGACCGACCCGGACTGGGTGCCGCTCATGAAAAAGGCCGCGGCCGTCGTGACCGAACGCGGCGGCCGCACCTGCCACGCCGCCATCGTGAGCCGCGAGCTGGGCCTGCCCGCCATCGTCGGCGCGGACGGGGCGACGGCGAAGCTCGCGGCGGGCCAAGAGATCACCGTGTCCTGCGCCGAAGGGGAGGTCGGGAAGGTCTACCCCGGCTTGCTTCGCTACGAGACCGAGGAAGTCTCCCTCGAGAAAATGCCGCGACCCAGGACTAAAGTCCTGCTCAACGTCGGCGAGCCGGACCGCGCCTTCGAGCACTCCTTCCTGCCCAACGACGGCGTGGGCCTGGCGCGGATGGAGTTCATCATCAACGACGCGGTGAAGGTCCATCCGATGGCCCTGCGGCGCTACCCCCATTTACGGGATCCGGAGGCCCTGCGGCAGATCGAGGCGCTGACCGAGGGCTACGCCGACAAGGGCGAGTACTTCGTGCAGAAGCTCGCCGAGGGGGTGGGGAAGATCGCCGCCGCCTTCTACCCGAAGGAAGTCATCGTCCGCACCTCGGACTTCAAGACGAACGAGTACGCCGAGCTGATCGGCGGCCGCGAGTTCGAACCCGCCGAGGAGAACCCGATGCTCGGCTTCCGCGGCGCCTCTCGCTACTACCACGAGCGCTACCGCGAGGCCTTCGCCCTGGAATGCGCGGCGTTGAAGCGGGTCCGCGAGGCGATGGGACTGAAGAACCTCAAGGTGATGATTCCGTTCTGCCGCACGGTGGAGGAGGCGCGGAAGGTCTTGGCGGAGATGGAGGCCAACGGCCTGAAGCGGGGCACCGGGGGGTTGGAGGTCTACGTCATGTGCGAGATCCCCGCCAACGTCCTGCTCGCGGGCGAGTTCGCGAAATATTTCGACGGTTTCTCCATCGGCTCCAACGACCTGACCCAGCTCACCCTGGGACTGGACCGCGACTCTGAGATCGTCTCCGGCCTCTTCGACGAGCGCAACGAGGCGGTGAAGGAGATCGTCCGCATGGCGATCCGCGGCGCGAAGGACGCCGGCGTCAAGATCGGGATCTGCGGCCAGGCGCCCAGCGACTACCCGGAATTCGCGGAGTTCCTGGTGGGAGAGGGGATCGACAGCATCTCGCTCAATCCCGACACCGTCGTGAAGACCACGGAAAAGATCCTCGCCGCCGAGGCGGCCCGAGAGGCCAGCGGCGGGGCCTGGCTGGGGGGCGACTGATGCGGATCCCTTACCGGCGCAGCGCGGGACTCCTCTTCCTGGCGACGCTGCTTGGCGTCTTGCGCGCGCCCGCGGTCGAGGCCAAGCCGACCCGCTACGGCGAGACCCTTTGCCAAGAGAAGGGCTATCGCTGCCTCGAGGTCCAGGAGGGCGACAAGTGGGCGAGCCTCTGGCCGGACGAGGCGCAGCGCGATTTGGTGAAGCGCGTGAACCGCATGAACGTCCGCCTGAGGCCGGGCATGACCCTGGCCGTTCCGGAGGAGCTGGAAAAAAAGGACGCCTTGGCCCTCGCTCCCTTTCCCGCCCAGGGTGATGCCTCGGGAGAGCGGGAGATCCGGGTCGACTTGGATCGCTTGGCTTGGGCCGCCTACGATGCGGAGGGCCGGCTTCTCAAGTGGGGGCCCGCGGCCGGGGGCAAGGATTACTGTCCCGACACCGGCGAGGCCTGCCGGACGCGGACGGGGGAATATCGGATCGAGCGCATGGGGGGCGCCGGCTGCAAATCCAAAAAATTTCCCATCCCGCACGGCGGCGCGCCGATGCCCTATTGCATGTTTTATTCGGACGGCTACGCCCTGCACGGCTCCTACGAGGTGCCCGGCTACAACGCGAGCCATGGCTGCGTCCGGCTCTTCCCCGAGGACGCGAAGTGGCTGCGGCGGGAATTCATCGAATCCGGGACCCTGGTGAAAGTCCTCCCTTACGGCGAGGGTTGAGCCTGCGGAGTCGGGGGTCGCCAGGGGGGCTCTTGCAGCATCCGGTCGTAAAGCTCAAGGTATTGCCGGGCGGAGTATTTCCAGGTGAAGTCGGCATCCATGGCGCGGCGGCGCGCGGCCTCGAGCGCGTCCTTCCGGCGGAAGAGATCGGCGGCCCTGTGCAGTCCCTCGCGCAAGGCATCGCCTTCGAGGCTTTCCAGGACGAAGCCGGTCCCGTCCTCGGGATATTGGTTCAAATCCCGGACGCTGTCCTTCAAGCCGCCGATGCCGTGGACGATCGGCAAGGTGCCGTAGCGCAGGGCGTAGAGCTGGTTGTAGCCGCAAGGCTCGAAGCGCGAGGGCATCGCCAAAAAATCCGCGCCGGCGGTGAGGCGTTGGGAGAGTCCGACGTCGTAGCCGATCCTCAGGGCCAACTTGTCCGGCATCCGCTCTGCCAGCCGTCGCAGGCCCGTCTCGAAACGCGCCTCGCCTTGGCCCAAGAGCGCCCATTGAAAGTCCAGCTCCGGGGATTTTCCAAAGGCCTCCAAGAGGAGGTCGATGCCCTTTTGGTCCACCAGCCGGCTGATGGTGCCAAACAAGGGCGTCTCCGGGCGCTCCGGAAGGCCCAGCTCGCGCTGGAGGACCGCCTTGCAGGCGGCCTTGCCGCGCAAATCCTCGGCCGAGTAATGGAAAGCCAGCTCGGGGCTTCGCTCCGGGTCCCATTCCTCCTCGTCGATGCCGTTGAGGATGCCCATCAGACGGTCCCTGCGTTTCTCCAAGACCCCTTGCATCCCGAAGCCCAGCTCGCTCTCCAAGATTTCGCGCGCGTAGGTGGGCGACACGGTGGTGAGGGCGTCGGCGGTCACGATCCCACCCTTGAGCAGGCTGAACTTTTGGTAAAACTCCAGCCAATCGGGGTGGAAATACCGTTCTTCAAGGCCTAGCGTGGGAAACTCCTCGCGGGGAAAATTTCCCTGGTAGGCCATGTTGTGCAGGGTCAGAAGACAGCGGCTCTTGGCGAAGGCCGGGTCTTGAGCGAGCTTGGTTTTGAGGTAGACCGGGATCAAGGCCGTCTGCCAGTCGTGGCAATGCAGGATTTCATAGGGATTTCCCGATTCCCGGATCCACTCCAAGACCGCGCGACAAAACACCGTAAAGCGCAGGCAATTGTCGGGGAAGTCGCCCGAGCTTTCGCCGTAGAGGCCGGGGCGGTCGAATAGTCCGGGGATCTCGAAGAGATACAGCTCGGCGCCCGTCGGGTTCTTTCCCGAGAAAATTTTCACGGCGAAGCTTCGGCCCCCGGCGGAGAGGCAGGTCTGTCCCCGCGCCGCGCCGAGATACCGCGCCGGGATGGAGGCGTATTTGGGGAGAAACAAGGCCGGCCTTCGCCCCAGCTTGACCAAGGCATGGCTGAAGCTTCCGACCATGTCGGCCAGGCCCCCCGTCTTGGCGAAGGGCTCGATTTCGGAGGCGATGAGCGCTATCTTTGGGTCGGACATTTTTCCAGCATACGGACCCCTCGCGGCGGGATCAATCAAATCTCTATTCCGGCTGTTGACAAACTGACTCCTTCCGGCCGGAATAAATCCGGCCTCCATTCGCCGCCCAAAAATCCTTCGGATTTTCGGGTCCCGCCAATCCGCCTTCGGCGGCTTGGCCCGACGACCGGTGGTTCGTCAACAGACCGATTGTCTTCTCTGACAAAAGTCATTTGATTCGCTGACCGATCTCATGGGCGCCGCGGTTGTTTTTTCGGAAAATGCAGCGAGTTTGCGGCGAAACAACGGCGGGCGGGGAAAAAACGAAGGGAGGAGCCATGAAAGTCAAGGATATCATGAGTCGAAATGTCCGGTCCTGCGGACCTGAGGCCAACCTCGCGACCGCCGCCACCCTGATGTGGGAGGGCGATTGCGGCGTGATTCCCGTCCTCGAGGACGATCGGAGGGTCAAGGGCGTGATCACCGATCGGGACATCTGCATCGCGGTGGCCACCCGGCATCGCCGGGCCGACGAGATCGGCGTTGGGGAATTGGTCAGCGGCCAAGTCTTCGCCTGCGGCCCCGAGGACGAGCTTCGTTCCGCCCTCGAGACCATGAAGGAGCACAAGGTCCGCCGCCTGCCGGTCGTCGGAAAGGAGGGGGAATTGCTGGGCATGCTCTCCCTCAACGACATTGTCCTGGAGGCGAAGGAGGGGAAGGGCAGGAAGAACATCGGCCAAGAGGAGGTTTTGGACGCCTTAAAATCAATCTGCGAGCACCGCTTGGTCGCGGTTGCCGCGTGAGGAGGGTGATATGGGCATCGAGGGGCAGAGGGTGGGAGAGAATCATCGTTGGGCCATCGTCTTGGCGGCGGGAGAAGGGACGCGGTTGCGGACCCTGACCACCGACTCGGAAGGAGTGGCAGTACCCAAGCAATTTTGTTCCTTTCAGCGGCCGCATTCCATGCTGCGGGACGCCTTGCAGCGCGCGGAGCGGCACGTTCCCAGGGAGCACATCGTCACGGTCGTCGCCGCGGGGCATCGCCATTGGTGGGAGCCCGAGCTGGCGGATTTTCCGCCCGAAAACGTATTGCAACAGCCGGCCAACCGGGGGACCGCCGCGGGGATATTGTTCCCGCTGATGGAGATCCTGCGGCGCGATCCGGAGGCGGAGGTCCTGGTCCTGCCTTCCGACCATTTCGTCGGCGACGAGGCGGTCCTCGAGCAGGCCTTCCAGGCCGCGCTACCGGCGGCCCACGAGGTCTTTCAGAGGGTGGTCCTGTTGGGCATTACCCCGGATGTCCCGGATTCCGAATACGGCTGGATCGTTCCGCACTCCCGCGGGAAGGAGCTCGTCGCCGGCGTGGAGCGCTTCGTGGAAAAGCCGGAGCTTGGCGTGGCCAGACGCCTGTTTCGCGAGGGCGGGCTGTGGAACAGCTTCATGTTCGCCGCCTCCGGAAAGACCTTGCTGTTCCTGTACCGCGAGATCCTACCGGACCTCCTGGCTCCCTTCTTGCATCGGCTCATCGATTCCCGGGAGAGCTGGGATCCCCACCTGCTGGCGGAGACCTATCGAGACCTTCCGACTTACGACTTCTCCAGGCACCTGCTGGAGCGCGCGGCCCATCACCTGGGGGTCCTGGCGGTCCCGCCCTGCGGCTGGAGCGACTTGGGGACCCCCGACCGAATCCGCCGTTGCCTGGTGCAGAGCGGTGAGGATTGGGATGTAGACGTCCATTCCAAATATTCGGGCCGCGTGGTGGGCCTGCCCAAGGCGGGCACCCCGCTGAAGGCCACGAACGGGGCACACTGACGGGAAGTGGGACGCTGAGTCCCTTTCCTACGGAAAAAGGAGATGCGATTGCCGTTTCGAAACCGGGATCAAGCCGCGGAAGGACTTTCCAAGGCGCTGGAAAAATATCGGGGACGGAATCCCCTCATCTTGGCCATCCCCCGCGGCGCCGTCCCGATGGCGGTGCGCATCGCGGAGGCCTTGGGCGGCGAGGCTGACGTCGTCTTGGTGCGCAAGTTGCGGGCCCCGGACCAGCCGGAGCTGGCGGTGGGGGCCATCGACGAGAGCGGCCATTATTACCTGCATCCCTACGCGCAGGCCTTGGATCTCGACGACGCCTATTTGGAGCGGGAAAAACAGATTCAGATGAAGACCCTCCGCGAGCGCCGGGCCCTCTACACGCCGGCCCGACCGCCGGTCGATCCCAGAACAGGGTGGTGATCGTAATCCGACAGGATCGCCACCGGCTCGACAATCGCGGCGCTGCGAGCCTGCAGGTCAGGTCGCCCGAAAAAAGCTGGTCGCAGCGACGGCGGTGGCCCCGCCGGACACCCTGCGGCGCCTCGAGCCCTACGCCGACGAGATCGTCTGCCTCGAGGTTCCGCCGTATTTTCACGCGGTGGGGGAGTTTTTCGAGGATTTTTCCCAGGTCTCGGACGAGGAAGTCGTCGCCTTGCTGCGGCGCAGGCGCCAAAGCGCGTAGAGCAGTCCGCCCAGGGCAGCCGCGCCGATCAGGGACGGCAGGAGCTCCGCGACGATCCAGGTTGCGGTATGAGGGTGAAGATGCGGAAGGCTGCCGAGATGTGCCAAAGGAATAGGCATGGGCGACTCCTGAAATAGCATGACATAAATACCACGGGTGTTAAAATTTCGCATGGCTTTTGTCGTTGAACGACCCGGGCTGGACGGGATCTTCCAACGCCTGACGGGGCTCGGCTACGAAGTGGTCGGTCCTACCGTGCGGGAGGGGGCCATCGTTTACGACTCGATCCGCGGCACCGCGGATCTTCCCGTCGGTTGGACCGACGAACAGGAGGGCGGGAGCTACCGCCTGAAGCGGCGTGACGACGCCGCGCTCTTCGGTTACGCCGTCGGTCCTCATTCTTGGAAAAAATTCCTCCATCCTCCCCGGCGCCGCCTCTGGCAGGCCAGCCGCGAGGGAAGGGGCTTCGAGATCCGGGCCGAGCCCGAGAGCGGGACGCGTTACGCCTTCGTCGGGGTGCGGGCCTGCGAGCTGAAGGCCATCGAGATCCAGGATCGGGTCTTCTTGGAGGGCCATTATCAGGACTCCTCCTATCGAGGGCTTCGAGAGAAGGCCTTTCTGATCGGCCTCAACTGCGGCCAAGCGGGCGGCACCTGTTTCTGCGTCTCGATGGACGCCGGTCCCGCCCTGACATCGGGCTTCGATCTCGCCCTGACCGAGGTCTTGGCGGAGGGGCGGCATTACTTCCTCGTGGAGGTCGGCTCGGAGGGGGGAGCCGAGGTCCTGCGGGCGATTCCCCACCGCGAGGCGAGCGACGAAGAAGAGGCCGCGGCCCGACGCGTGGTCGCCGCTACCGCCGGGCAAATGGGCCGCGCGATGGACAGTTCCGGCATCAAGGAATTGTTCTATAAAAATTACGAGCACGGCCGCTGGGACGAGGTCGCCGACCGTTGCCTCGCCTGCGCGAACTGCACCATGGTCTGCCCAACCTGCTTCTGCAGCACGGTGGAGGACGTCACGGACCTGAAGGGCGAGCACGCGGAGCGATGGCAGAGCTGGGACTCCTGTTTCACCCTCGATTTCTCTTACACCCACGGGGCGGGGCCGCAGCGCGCCTCGACCCGCTCGCGTTACCGGCAATGGCTCACTCACAAGCTCGCCACCTGGATCGACCAATTCGGCAGCTCCGGCTGCGTAGGTTGCGGGCGCTGCATCACCTGGTGTCCGGTCGGCATCGACCTGACGGAGGAGGTCGCGGCCTTGAGAAAGCCTTCGCCATGAACGCCCTCATCCCCCAACCCGCCGAGATCGTCGAGAAGCGCCAAGAGGCCGAGGGAATTTATACGCTGCGCGTCCGCCTCGCCGCCGAGGAGACGCGTCGCGCCTACCGTTTCTTGCCGGGGCAATTCAACATGCTCTATGCCTTCGGCGCGGGGGATGTGCCGATGTCGATCGTCTCGGATCCCGAGGACGGCGACGTGATCGGCCACACGCTGCGCGCGGTGGGGCCTGTGACGAAGGCCTTGGCGACGCTGAAGGAGGGCGAGGTCTTGGGTCTGCGGGGGCCCTTCGGCAGCTGCTGGCCCCTGGACGAGGCCAAGGGCCGGGATGTCCTCATCATCACCGGCGGGCTCGGCTGCGCGCCGACCTTGGGCGCCTTGCACTATCTGTTTCGGCGCCGGGAGAATTACGGCGCCATTAAGATCGTCCACGGCGTGAAGGCCCCGAAAGACCTGATCCTGCACCGGCAGTTTGAGGAGTGGCGGCGCGCCCCCAACACCGAGGTGCACCTCACGGCGGATCCAATCCGGCGGGCGCTGGAGGCACAAGGTGGGCGGTGCCACACCTGCGCAGCCGAGGTCGCCTTCGATCCCGCCAAGACCCTGGTGATGATGTGCGGCCCGAGGTCATGATGCGGCTGGCGATCAAACAGCGCAGTCTACAAGGGCCTCACCGCCGGCGCATCTACCTCTCGCTGGGCGCAACATGAAGTGCGCCCTGGGCTTCTGCGGAAGGCACTGCCAGTTCGGGCCTGAATTTATCTGCAGGACGGGCCGGTGCTGCGCTACGACCGGATCCACGGCATCTTCAACCTGAAGGAAGTGTGAATGGCAGAAAAACCCAGCTGGCCGTCTGGAAATTCGCCTCCTGCGACGGCTGCCAACTGAAACCTGCTGGACTGCGAGGACGAGCTGCTCGCCTTGGCCGACGAGCTCGAGATCGCGCAGTTTCTGGAGGCCTCGCAGGCCGTGGTCCGCGGCCCCTACGATCTTTCCTTGGTGGAGGGATCCATCACCACGCCGCAGGACGCCGAGCGGATTCAGCGGGTACGCCGCGTCTCCAAACACCTCGTCACGATCGGGGCCTGCGCGACGGCGGGCGGCATCCAGGCGCTGAGAAATTTTCAAGACGTGAAGGAATTCACCGCGGCCGTCTACGCGCGCCCGGAATACATCCGGACTCTCGAGCGCAGCACGCCCATCTCCGCCCATGTCCCGGTCGATTTCGAGCTGAACGGCTGCCCCAATAAACAAGGGCCAATTGCTGGAGGTGATCGGCGCCTTCCACGGAACCGCCGCCGCCCGCAGATCCGCTCCCACAGCGTCTGCGTCGAGGGAGTGCAAGCGGCAGGGGCACGGTGCGTGATGGTCGCGCAGGGATTCCCTGCCTGGGCGGTGACCCACGCGAGGCTGCGGCGCCCATCTGTCCCGCCTACCGGCGCGGCTGCTACGGCTGCTTCGGGCCGATGGGTCACTCCAGGCACCTGGTCGCTGGGTTTACTGGTGGAAGCTTGACTGGGCGTTCCCGACCGAGACCTGGTGCGGGTCTATCGCACCTTCCAGACAGGGGGCCGAGGCCTTCCGCGCGCGGCGAGCCTTTGGGCGCATGACCAGAAAAGGATAAAACCCGCCAGGGCAGGGCCCGGACCATCAGATTAGGCTACACTCGCCCGCGTCGAGGGCCCACATCCGGCTTAAGGGCGACGAGGTCGCCGACGTGAAAACTCAAGATCTTCGAGCCGCCGCGCTTCTTTGAGGCAGCCTTCCCTGCGCGGGCGCGCGCTTTCGCAGGCGCCCGACATCACCTCGCGGGTCTGCGGGATCTGTCCGGTCGCCTACCAGATGAAGGCGCGGCCCACGCCATGGAGGCCGCGCTGGGCCTGCGTGGACGGCCGCTGCGCGCTGCCTGCGGCGCCTGCTCCTGTTGCGGCGAGTGGATCGAGAGCCACACCCTGCACGTCTACATGCTGCACGCGCCCGGACTTCTCCGGCTATCCCGACGCGATCCCGCATGGCCAAGGATTTCCCCGAGGTCGTCCAGCGCGGACTCAGGCTCAAGAAGATCGGCAACGAGATCATGACCGGTCGGCGGCCGAGGTCCACCCGATCAACGTGCGGGTGGGGGCTTTTACCGGGCGCGCGGGTCGAGGAACTCGCGCGCTGATCGCGCCGCTGCAATGGGCCCGGGAGGCCGCCCTCGAGACCCTGCGCTGGGCCGCGGGGTTCCGCTTTCCCGATTTCGAGCGCGACTACGAGTTCGTCTCCCTGCGGCACCCGGAGGAATATCCCCTCAATGAGGGCCGCATCGTCTCCAACCGCGGCCTGGACATCTCCGCCGCGGAATTCGAGGCGCATTTCGTCGAGGAACACGTCCCGTATTCCAATGCCCTGCACTGCGTCTTGAGGGAGCGCGGGGCCTATTTCGTCGGGCCCATGGCCCGCTACAACCTGAACTTCGACAAGCTCTCGCCCTATGTCCAGGACGCCGCCCGCTCGGTCGGGATGGGGCCGTCGGAGCGCAATCCCTTCAAAAGCATTTTGGTCCGCAGCGTCGAGGTCCTCTACGCCTGCGACGAGGCCCTGCGGATCGTCGAAAATTATCGGACCTCCGCCGAGGACTACCGCGAGGCCTCTCCCCGCGCGGCCGAGGGCCATGCCTGCACCGAGGCGCCGCGCGGCATCCTCTACCACCGCTATCGCCTGGACGCCGCGGGGGCGATCGAGGAGGCGAAGATCGTCCCGCCGACCTCGCAGAACCAAAAGACCATCGAAGCGGACCTGTGGCGTTTCATCCCGCCCTACGTCCGCCTGCCGCAGGAGGAGCTGCGGGGCTACTGCGAGCAGGCCGTACGCAACTACGACCCGTGCATCTCCTGCGCCACGCATTTCTTGAAGTTGGAGGTGGAACGCGGATGAAGCGGATCATCGGCATCGGCAACGATTTCCGGCGGGACGACGCCGCGGGCCTCGTGGTCGCGCGGGCCTTGAAGGCGCGGGCGCCGGCGGGCTACGAGGTGCTGGAGGCGAGCGGGGAGGGCACCCAATTGATGGAGCTGTGGAAGGACGCCGAGGCGGTGATCCTGATTGACGCCCTGCAATCCGGGCATAGTCCCGGCGCCATCCGGCGCTTCGAGGCCCACCGCGAGGCCCTGCCGGCCCGGAGCTTCCGCTATTCCACCCACGCCTTCAGCCTGGGCGAGGCGATCGAGCTGGCCCGGGCCCTTGACCAATTGCCGGCCCGGGTGATGGTCTTCGGAATCGAGGGGCGGGATTTCTCCGCGGGGGAGGGCCTTAGCGACGAGGTTGCGGCGGCGGCGCGCGCGCTCGCCGAGGAAATCTCTGCTACAATGAGGGAACCATGAGAGTCGCGGTCTTGGGGGCCGGCGCCTTCGGCACGGCCTTCTGCAAAATCCTGGAACGCCACGAGCACCAGATCAGCCTCTGGGCCTGGACCGAGGAAGAGGCGAAGGGGCTCCGTCAGACCCGGCAGAATCCCAACATGCCCGGCGTCTTGCTCGCGCCCGGCGTGAAGGTGACCAGCGACCTCCAAGAGGCCCTGACAGGCGCTTCGCTGGTCGTCGGCGTCACGCCCTTCAACGCGATTCGCGGGACCCTCACCCAAGCCAAGGCCTTCCTGGAACCCGATGCCGTCCTGGTCAACGGCTCGAAAGGGTTGGAGATGGAAAGCTTTCACACGGCGGAGCAGGTCTATCGCGAAGTCCTGCCGGCCGAGATTGCGGAGCGCGCGGTCTTCGTCTCGGGGCCGACTTTCGCCAAGGAGCTGGCCGCCGGACTGCCCGCGGCCTTGGTCGGGGCCTCCCAACGTCCGGAATCGGTCGATTGGGTGCGCGAGGCGATCGCCTCCCCGACCTTCCGCATCTTTTCCTCGCAGGACACCGTCGGCGTCTGTCTGGCCGGGGCCCTGAAGAACGTCTACGCCATCGCGGCCGGAGCCTCCGACAGCCTCGGCTACGGGCTGAACGCCCGCGCGGCCCTCATTTCACGGGCCTCCGCCGAGATGACCCAGCTGGGCGTCAAGCTGGGGGCGGATCCGATGACCTTCATGGGCCTCGCTGGCATCGGCGACCTGGTGCTGACCTGCACCGGCGACCTGTCGCGCAATCGCCGCCTGGGCCTCGCCCTAGGCGAGGGAAAGACGCCGGAGCAGGCCTTCAAGGAGCTTCACGGCATCGCGGAGGGCTATTATACGGCCCGCGCCATCCAACGCATGAGCCGCAAGCTCAAGATCAAACTGCCGATCGCCCACCTGATCTACCGCTTTCTCTTCGAGGGCCTGGAACTGCACAAGGCCGTGAAGATCCTGCTCTCCCTGCACACCGACCACGAGGTGAACTATGCATGAGGCCCATCTCATCCAAGACCTGCTCCACAAGATCGAAAAGATCGTCGCGGAAAACGGCGGGGGGCGCGTGGTCGGCGTTCGCGTCAAGCTGGGGGCCCTAAGCCACATGTCCGCCGAGCACTTTCGCGAGCACTTCGAGCAGGCCTCGCGCGGCACGCTCGCGGCCGGGGCGGCCCTTTACGCCGAGGAGCTGAAGGACATCCACGACCCCCGGGCCCAGGACATCCTATTGGAGAGCGTGGAGCTCGCGGAGTGAGCATGGAAGCGTCGCGGTTGCGCCTGGAGATCGGGGGGTGGTGCAGGGGGTCGGCTTCCGGCCCTTCGTCTACCGCCTGGCCCGCGAGCTGGGGCTGGCGGGCTGGGTGTGCAATTCCGCGGCGGGGGCGAGCCTCGAGCTGGAAGGAAGCGAGGCGGCCTTGGAAGGTTTTCTGCTCCGTCTCCCGAGGGAGAAACCGCCGCACGCGGCGATCGTCCATCTCGAGGTCCGCAAAATCCCGGCCCGGGGCGGGGGCGACTTCGAGATTCGGCCCAGCCTTGCGGGAGAAAAGGTGGCCGCGATCCTCCCCGACCTCGCCGTCTGCGAGAGCTGCCTCGTAGAGCTCTTCGACCCCGCCGACCGGCGCTGCCGATATCCCTTTCTCAACTGCACCCGCTGCGGGCCGCGCTTCAGCATCCTCGAGGCCTTGCCCTACGACCGGGCCAACACCACGATGAGGGGTTTCGCGATGTGCGAGGCCTGCCGGGCGGAGTACGAGGATCCCCGCGACCGCCGCTTTCACGCCCAACCGATCGCCTGCCCGCATTGCGGGCCGCGGTTGGAATTTTGGGACGCGGAGGGTCGCGCGCTGGCGACGCGCGAAGAGGCCCTGCAATCCGCTGTCCGGGCCGTTAGGGAGGGGAAGATTCTCGCCCTCAAGGGGCTCGGCGGTTTTCATCTGATCGCGGACGCGCGCAACGACGAGACCTTGGCGCGCCTGCGACGGCGGAAGGCGAGGGAAGAAAAACCCTTCGCCCTGATGTTTCCCTCGCTGGCGGCGTTGCGCGAGGCCGCCGAGGTCTCGGAGCTGGAGGCGAGGTGGCTTCAGTCCGCCGAGGCCCCCATCGTCCTGCTGCGCCGGCGGGCCGCGGCGGGGCTTTCCACCGCCGTTGCGCCGGGGAACCCCTACCTGGGCGCGATGCTTCCCTACACGCCCCTGCACCATCTCTTGATGGCGGAGTGGGGATTTCCCGTGGTGGCGACCAGCGGAAACCGCGCCGAGGAGCCGATCTGCACCCGCGAGGCCGAGGCCTTGGAGCGCCTCGGCGGCATCGCGGACGCTTTCTTGGTGCACGACCGGCCGATCGCGCGGCCGGTGGACGATTCGATCCTCCGGGTGATGGCGGGGCGCGAGATGCTCCTGCGTCGGGCCCGCGGCTTCGCGCCCCTGCCGATGGCGGTGTCGGTCCCGAGGCCGGTCCTGGCCCTGGGCGCTCATTTGAAAGACACCGTGGCCCTCGGCGTCTCGGGCCGGGTCTACGTGAGCCAGCACCTGGGCGACCTGCAGACGCCGCAGGCCATGGCCGCCTTCGCCGAGGCGGCCGAGCGATTGCAGGCCTGCTACGAGACCCGCCCCGAGACCGTCGCCTGCGACCTGCATCCCGATTACGCCTCCACGCAATTCGCCGAAAGCCTCGGCCGCCCCTTGCGGCGCGTGCAGCACCACCACGCCCACGTCGTCTCCTGCATGGCGGAGCAGGGGCTGGAGGGAAGGGTGTTGGGCGTCGCCTGGGACGGGCTCGGCTACGGCCCCGACGGGACGCTGTGGGGAGGGGAATTTTTATTGGCGACGCGCGCGGCCTTTCGGCGGGCGGGTCATTTTTTGCCCTTCCCGCTGCCGGGAGGCGAGCGGGCCCTGCGCGAGCCGAGGCGCGTCGCCCTGGGATTGCTCTACGAGGCCCTGGGTCCGGCGGGCCTTTCCGATTTCAACGGACCCCTGCGCGCCGCATTTTCCCCGGCGGAGTGGAAGCTGTTGCGGGAGATGCTGGAGAAAGGCCTGCAATGCCCGCGCAGCAGCGGCGTCGGCCGCCTCTTCGACGCCGTGGCGGCCCTGATCGGCCTGCGCCAGGTCCAAAATTTCGAAGGGCAGGCCGCGATGGAGCTGGAGTTTTTATGCGAGGAGGCGGATGATATCTCGGGCTATTCCGTGGAAGCCCGGCCCGATAACGAGAGTTTCGTCTTGGACTGGCGTCCGATGGTTCGGCATCTCTTGGCGGACCTTAGGCAAGGCGTGGGCCGGGCCCGGATCGCGCGCCGCTTTCACCTGGGCTTGATCGACGGTCTCTTGCAGGCGGCGCGCCTCGCGGGGGAGCGAAGGGTCGTGTTGACCGGCGGCTGTTTTCAAAATAAATTCCTCCTCGAGGCGGCCGTGCAGCGGTTGGAGGAGGCGGGCTTCGAGCCCTATTGGCACCGGAGCATCCCCCCCAACGACGGCGGGATCTCCCTGGGACAGGCGGCCGTCGTCGCCGCGCAGGATCGAGGTTGAGCGATGTGTCTGGCCATTCCCGGGAAAATCGTCCGCTTGCTCCATGAGGAGCCGCTCAGTCGCACGGGCAAGGTGGATTTCGGGGGTATCTTGAAGGAGGTCAACCTCTCCTACGTCCCCGAAGCCGGGGTAGGCGATTACGTGATCGTCCACGTGGGATTCGCGATCAGCCGGGTGGAGGAAAGCGAGGCCCGCAAGGTCTTCGAATATCTTGCGGAACTGGAAGGCCTCGCCGAAATCGAGGCGTCCTCATGAAATACCTGGAGGAATACCGCGACGCCGCGGCTGCCCGGGGCTTCGCCCGCGCCATCGCGCGCGCCGCACGGCGCCCCTGGACCCTCATGGAGGTCTGCGGCGGTCAGACCCATGCCATCGTCAAGTACGGCTTGGACGAGCTGCTCCCGCCCGGCGTCACCTTGGTGCACGGGCCCGGCTGTCCCGTCTGCGTTACCCCGCTGGAGGTCCTCGACCGCGCGATCGCGATCGCCTCGCGTCCCGGCGTCGTCTTCTGCTCCTTCGGCGACATGCTCCGCATCCCCGGGAGCCGCCGGGACCTGTTGAGCGTCCAGGCCACCGACGGCGACGTCCGCATCGTGTACTCCCCGCTGGACGCCCTCCGGATCGCGAAGGAAAATCCCCAAAAAGAAGTGGTGTTTTTCGCAGTGGGCTTCGAGACCACCGCGCCGGCCAACGCAATGGCGGTGTACCAAGCGCGCGAGCGCGGCCTGAAGAATTTCTCCCTATTGGTCAGTCAGGTCCTGGTGCCGCCCGCGATGGAAGGCATCCTCGCCTCGCCGCTGAACCGCGTGCAGGGCTTCCTGGCGGCCGGACACGTCTGCACGATCATGGGCGTCGAGGAGTACGGGCCGATCGCGAAAAAATACCGTGTCCCCATCGTGGTGACGGGCTTCGAGCCGGTGGACATCCTCCAAGGGATCTATCTGTGCGTGCGGCAGCTGGAAGAGGGAAGGGCTGAGGTGGAAAACCAATACGCCCGCTCGGTGCGCCGCGAGGGCAACCTCCACGCCCGGCGGATGATCGAGCGCGTCTTCCGCGTGATTCCCCGGCAATGGCGCGGGATCGGCGAGATCCCGCGGAGCGGGCTGGGGCTCTCGGAGGAATTTTTGGATTTCGACGCCGAGCTCCGCTTCGGCGTCCGGGACCTGCGCGTGGAGGAGAACCCCGAGTGCCTGAGCGGCCTGATCCTGCAGGGGATCAAGAAGCCCCCCGAGTGCCCCGCCTTCGGGACCCGCTGCACGCCGGAGCATCCCTTGGGCGCGACGATGGTCTCCACGGAAGGGGCCTGCGCGGCCTATTATCGGTATCGCGGGAGGGCCGCATGTCCCTGAGCTGCCCCATTCCCCTTCAGGAATATCCGCACGTCCTGCTCGCGCACGGCGGCGGCGGGCGCCTGACGCACCAGCTGATCCAAAAGATGTTCCTAGCCGCCTTCGGCAACCAGACCCTCGAGTTGCAACACGACGCGGCCCAGCTGGAGCTGAAGGGGAATCGCCTCGCCTTCACCACCGACTCTTACGTGGTCCGCCCGCTCTTCTTTCCGGGCGGGGACATCGCCGCGATGGCCGTGCACGGGACGGTCAATGACCTAGCCATGGTCGGCGCCAGGCCGCTCTACCTGAGCGCGGCCTTCATCCTCGAGGAAGGCTTTCCGATGGAGAGCCTGTGGCGACTCGTCTTGTCGATGCGCGACGCGGCCCGGGAGGCCGGCGTGCAGATCGTCGCGGGGGACACGAAGGTGGTGAACAAAGGAAAGGGCGACGGGGTATTTATCAATACCTCGGGTGTGGGGATTTTGGAATATCCGGGCCGCATCGCTCCGCAAGAGCTGAAGGACGGTGACGTCGTCCTGCTCAGCGGCGACCTCGGGCGGCATGGGATCGCGATCCTCTCGGCACGGGAGGGGCTCGGCTTCGAGACCGAGATCGAAAGCGATTCGGCGCCGCTGGCGGGCCTCGTCCTGGAGCTGCTCGCCGCGGGCGTTCCGATACGTTGCATGCGGGACCTCACCCGCGGGGGCCTGGCCACGGCCTTGGTCGAGATCGCCGAGGCCTCGGGCCTGGGGATAGCGATCGAGGAGGCGGCGGTGCCGGTCTGCGAGCCGGTCCGCGGGGCCTGCGAGATCCTGGGGCTCGACCCCCTCTACGTGGCGAACGAGGGGCGCTTCGTTTTATTTGTCCCCGAGTCCCATGCCGCGGCGGCCTTGGACCAAATGCTGGCGCATCCCCTGGGCCGCGGCGCGGCCCGGATCGGGACGGTGCGCTCCGGCACCGGCGTGACCCTGAAGAGTCGGATGGGCGTGGCTCGCGTCCTCGACCGGATCAGCGGCGAGCAGCTGCCGCGCATCTGTTGAAAGGGAGCATGGATCTCTACGAGGCCATCTTTCAGTCCGCGAAGCTCGGCATCGTCATCTCGAATGCCGAGGGCGTGATCGAGCGGGTCAACCCCTTCGCGAACCAGCTCTTCGGCTACGAGGGCGAGGAGCTGATCGGGCAAAAGATCGAGGTGCTTTTGCCCGAAGAGCTGAGCGAACGGCACGTCGCCCATCGCCGCGATTTCAACGCCCATCCCCGGGCGCGGGCGATGGGCTTAGGGATGGAACTCGTCGCGCGGAGAAAGGACGGCGCGCTCTTTCCGGTGGAGGTGAGCCTGGCGCCCTACGAAAGGCTGGGAAAACGGGAGATCGTCGCCTTCGTCAGCGACATCACCGAGCGCAAGCGGACCGCGGACGCATTGCAGGTCCTGAACGCCGAGTTGGAAAGAAAGGTGGGCGAACGCACCCAGGAGCTTTCCCAGGCCTTCCTCGAGCTCCGGCAGGGCAACCTGAACCTCCAACAGGAGATGGAGCAGCGCAAGAAGGCGGAGCGCGCCGTGCAAGAGGCCTTGGAGCGGGAACGGGAGCTGGGCGAGCTCAAGTCGCGCTTCGTGGCGACCGCCTCCCACGAGTTTCGGACCCCGCTCAGCGCCATCCTGAGCTCCGCCGCGCTGCTTTCGCGGTACCGGGCCCCGGAGGATGCCGACAAGCGCGAGCGGCATATCCAGACGATCAAGACCGCCGTGCAAAACCTGAACGGCATCCTCAACGATTTTCTTTCCCTGGAAAGGATCGAGCAAGGAAGAGTGGAGTATCGTGTCAGCCGTTTTTCCCTGGTAGAATTGGGTCGGGAACTGGCGGTGGAGATGCAAGCCTTGGCCAAGCCGGGGCAGCGCATCCATCACCGTCACCGGGGAGAGGACGAGCCTGTGCTTCTGGAAAAGAGCTTGCTGCGCGGCGTCCTGCTCAACCTTTTGTCCAACGCGGTCAAGTACTCGTCCGAGGAGAAGGAGATTTGCCTGTGCACCGAGATCGGCGACTCCGAGATCCGCGTCGTCGTGGAGGACCACGGCATCGGCATCCCGGCCTCCGAGCAGAAGCACCTCTTCGAGACCTTTTTCCGCGCGAAGAACACGGGGAATATCCAGGGAACGGGCTTGGGCTTGAACATCGTCAAGCATTACCTCGACATGATGGGCGGGGTGATCCAGGTGGAGAGCCTGGAAAACCGCGGCACCACCTTCAAGATCGTCCTGCCCAAATCGCGAGGGCCGCAGTCATGAAAAAGATCCTGCTCATCGAGGACGACGCCGCGGTCCGCGGCAACACGGCCGAGATCCTCGAGCTGGCCAACTACCAGGTCGTCGCCGCGGAAAACGGGAAAAAGGGGCTGCAGGCGGTCAAGGAGGCCAAGCCCGATCTCGTCATCTGCGATGTCATGATGCCGGAATTGGACGGCTACGGCGTCCTGCACATCCTCTCCAAGGATCCCGAGACCGCCGGCATACCTTTCATCTTTCTCAGCGCGAAGGCCGAGAAGGAGGAGATCCGAAAGGGGATGGACCTGGGCGCCGACGACTACCTGACGAAGCCCTTCGAGGAGACGGAGCTGCTCAACGCGGTCGAGGCGCGGCTGAAGAAGAGCGAAGGGCTGAGGCGGGAATTCTCGCGCGACCTCGAGGGCCTGACCCGATTTTTGGACGAGGCCCGCGGTTTCAGGGAGTTGGAAAAGCTCTCCAAGCAATATCCGATCGCCGTCTACAAGAAGAAGGAGACGATCTACCAGGAGGGGGACGCGCCTCATTATCTTTTCTTCCTCAACCGGGGCAAGGTCAAGACCGTCAAGCTCCACGACGAGGGCAAGGAATACGTGACGGGCCTCTACCAAAAAGGCGATTTCTTCGGCTACGCGCCCTTGCTGGAGAACGCGAGCTACTCCGACTCCGCCACGGCCTTCGAGGAATGCGAGGTCTGCAAGATCCCCAAGGAGGACTTTCTCTCCCTCGTCTACCGGAACCGCGACGTCGCCGCGAAGTTCATCAAGATGCTCTCCGGGGACGTCGCGGAGCGGGAGAGGCAGCTCTTGAGCTTCGCCTATGACTCGGTGCGTAAGCGGGTGGCGGAGGTCCTGGTGAAGCTGTCGGAGGGCCTATTTCGCGGGGAGGGAAAGTCGGCCCGCCTGAGCATCCACCGGGAAGACTTGGCGGCCATGGCGGGGACGGCCTCGGAGACGGTCATTCGCGCCTTGAGCGAATTCAAGCAGGACGGCTACATCAAGGTCGAGGGACGGGACATCCTGGTGGTCGATCCGGAGGGCCTGCGGCAGGTCCAATAAGCGCTTGGAAAATGACCGGTATCAGGATTTTTCCTGACTGAAATCATCATCCTTCCGGGGCGGAGGGTTTAATCTAATGAGGTGAAAAAAATCTTGATCCCGACGGATTTCACCCCCGCTTCCCGGCGGGCGCTTGATTTCGGCGTCTCGATTTTCGAGACGAGCGGGGTTGGAGCCAAACTCATCCTGATCAATACCTTTCCGTTTCCCGTGACCTCTTCGAATTCCTGGGTGGAGATCCACGACGAGTGGAAGAAGAACTCCAGCCGGGCCTTCGCGGCTGAGCTCGAAAATGCGAAGCGCGCTCATGCTCCGAAAAATATCTCTTTCGAAACCCTGTCCTTCATCGGTTCTCTCGATAACGTGCTGGTATACGTGGTGAAGGAGCGGGGCATCGACTGCGTCATCTGGGGGATGCAGCCGGAATTCGCGAAAGAGGATGAGATCGCGAGGGTCCTGAGCCGGGTGTCATGTCCCGTCCTGGTGGTGCCCTCGTAATTTCCGCCTGGGCCTGCGTGGAAAATCACTTCCGGTATCTCGTTCCGATCCTGAATGCCGTCCAGACCGACGCCGCCAATGCGAAGAAAAGCGCAAACTGGTGGGGGACTCCGCGCGGATTTTCCGCCGAACTTAGGGCGCAACCCCCCCTCTTGACCGAGGTTGCTCGGCAGGAGCCGTCCGCATCGAAGGGGCACGAGTCCAAGTGGTCGAGCTGTCCGTCGTTGTCGTCGTCGCCGTCGCAGGCGTCGCCCAGGCCGTCGCCGTCCGTCTCGGTCTGCGCGGGATTGTGGTGGTCGGGGCAGTTGTCGTAGTCGTCGTGGATGCCGTCCCGGTCGCGATCGGCCAGCGCCTTGATGCCCGGAGGCGGAGGGTTGCCGACCAGGCCGCCACAAAACTGGGCCGCGGGCAGGGATTGGCCGTCGCAGGAGCCCGCCAGGTCCGCCGCGGCGGGGACCCAGGGGACGTCCCAGTCCGCGTTGTCCGGAAAACACTCGGGAGCGGGGCGGCGGTCGACGTCGTCGGCGACGAAATCCACGGGCAGGGTGACGCGGAAGCCGATGCAGAGGGTCTTGAGGACGCCGTTTTCCATAAAGGCGGGACAGTCGATGTCGCGCACCGACCAGCTGCAGATGTCGTGCTTCACGTCCTCGCCGATGACCTGGATGCACTCGTTATAGAGGTCGGGGTCGTCGGCCTGCAGCGTGGCGGAGCATTGGCAGGCGTCGTTTTTCCACTCGCAGAAGCTCTTCGGCTGGCAGGCGTCCTGTTTGGCCAAGGCGTAATTGTCGGCGAAGACGCTCATGTCCACCGTCACGCTGAGGATGCCCGTCGCGGGGTCGTAGCTCGGCGGATCCCAGGGCCAATTCAAGTCTTGGAACTGCAGCGCCAAGGTGCCTAGGTCGACGCTCACCGCCTGGACGTTGGTGTTTTGGAAATCGGGGTGATTGGCGCCGACGTACAATTGGTAGGTCTGCCGCGTGGTCGGCTGCGCGTAGACGAGGAAGACGTAATAGGACTGATCGGCCTGGAAGATGTTTTTCAGCGCCGCGTTCTGCTGCGAGCCGGGGCCGTCCGTCGTCGCGATGTAGTACTTCCCGTGATTGGCGGTCAGGTTGATGCGGCCCCCGATGGCGGGTCCCATCATGCGGATCTTGGTGGTGTTGGTCGCCGGCGGGTTCTCTTGAGGATTGAGGTATTGCCGGTAGAGCGGCACGCCGTAGCAGCCCGAGGTGCAGTTGGCGTTCCATTGGGACTGGTCGCAGCCGGTGCCGCAGCCCGGGTAGACGACGGTGGTGACGTGCTCGTAGGGGCTGGTCTTGGCCGTCGCGTCGGACTCGCATTCCAGGACCTCGAGGGGGGCGTTGAAGAAGGGGTCCTCGTTGACCGAGACGGTGTTCTTCAGGCCGGTCAGCGAGCCGTCGTCGTCGTTCAATATGGTCTGCCGGTCGATGGCCGTGAAGTTGTCGAAGGCGGCGGGGTTCCAGGTGGCGTAGCGATTCCGCACCTCCTGCACGTTCGTCTTGAACCAGGAGCTCGGCGTCTCGGCCGCGAAGAGCGGCTCGATGACGAAGTGGCGGATGTCCACGCCCTCGAAAAAGAGGTTCGTCGAGTGGAAGGCCGGCGGGTAGTAGAAGCCGTTGGACTGTTTCCAGGCAATCGCCGCGTTGGGCAGGTAGCCCTTGCCGGTGGCCGGGTCGCCCGGCATTCCCAGGACCTTCCCGTACATCCAGCCGCTGTTGTTGCACTGCTGGTTGACGTTGGGGAAGGGGCAGTCGGCGATGGTGGTCTTATGAATGTTGAGAAAGGCGTTGGAGTCCTGGAGGGAGGGGCCGTCGTAGATATTGAAGAAGCGCTGGTTCATGCCGAAATTGCTGAGCGGCATAGCGATGCCCTCGTCCACCGAGAGGCAGTAATTGATATCAGTGTTGTCGCACTTCAGCCCCTTCAGCTTACCGTCCGGTGTCTGCAGGGGATTGAAGGGCCCGGCGTCGGAGACGAAGGGATTCAAGACTTCTTGAGTGGCGGGGTCCACCGCGTTTTGGGCATGGCCGATGAAGACGTTCTGCCGCGCCAGCATCCAGTTGCCGGGGATGACCGAAGAGTGGGTATAGTCGCCGCCGGTGACGAAGGTCAGCCCCGCGTTTTGCACGTCGGTCAGGACGCTCTTGAGCATCAGGAACCAGCGGGGTCTCAGCCAGATCGCGGAGAAATTGGTCTCCGCCCAATGGAACGACGAGGTGTATTGGTCGAGCACCGTGACCATGCAGGCCTGGCGATTGCTGGCCGAACAGACGGGGACGGCGCTGCAGTCGGTGTTCGCGCCGTCGCAGCGGGTGTAGGCCGGCAGCGTCTGAGAGACGATGGGATAATAGGATTCGCTCGATTTGTCGGTGTTGGGGGCCGGGGCCAAGGGATTCGGGACGGAGTTTAGGCGCAGCGAGCCGTCCTCGACGCCGTGGCAGACCGCCGAGTCGGGCGTGGAGTTGAAGGAATTCATCGCGCTGCTGCAGTAGTTCCCTTTGAATTTCTTGAGCGGCGCCGTCCCGCCGCGGGCCAGGCCCGCCTGGATGGAGGCGTAGGACTCCCAGGTCATGTGCCGCGAATGCCCGCTGATCGAGCCCAAGACCGGCCAGTAGCAGGCGCCGCAGGCCGTGGCGCCGGCCGCCATGTTGTACTCGAAGTCGTTCCAGCCGTTCATCGTCCAGAAGACCGTGGGATGCACGACGTCGGACTGGTAGGCGAAGAAGGGCGAGGGCAGGCCGCCGGGAATGGAGGCGGCCGAGAGGATGCCGGGCACCTTGCGGGGATTTTGCGCGTTGTCCACCGCCGCGCGCGCGAGGACGCCCAAGTTGGAATGGAGCTTGTTGTCCGTCTCGGTCCCGTCCTCCAGGTAGAAACCGTGGCCGATCGAGAGATAGCCGACGTTTCGGGCCAGCGTGACCTGCTGGGCGCCGTGCAGGGTGATCCATCGGGTCATCGAGTCGTGGATCGAATTGTCCTGGACGAGGGTGTCCGGCGGCGTTTGGCGGGCGTGGTGGAAATGGACCGGGTAGTGACTGATGCGTCCGCCTTGCCCCAGCTGGTAGAATTCGACGCCCTGGATCTTGACGTCCTTGGCGCCCTGCCGGATCACCGTGTGTCCGCCGAAATAGTAGGGGTGCTGCTGGCCGGGCTGTTCCTTGGAGGGGAAGAGCTGGTCGGCCGGGGGGAGGCAATCGTAGTCGCAATCGGCCTTGGCCGGATCGAAGCTGTCGCCCGCCGACACGATGCGGATGCTGCGCGTCAGGAGTCCGACGGCGGCGCGGGTCTCGGCCGCGGCGCCCGCGAGCTTGAGCCGGTCGGGCAGGGAGCTCAGCGGAAAGGCCTCGCCGTTGTGGACGTACTTCACGGGCTGCTTCAGGGTGAGCGTCTTGCGGTCGGCGGCGATCTGTTCGATCTCGAGGCGCTCGGAGTGCCCGGGGAGGTAATCGGTCGTGGTCAGGACGATCCAATCGCCTGCCTCCCAGTCGACCTCGCGGTCGAGGATGAGGGTGCTTTCGCCCGCCTTGACCGTCTGGGCCAGGCGCACCCAGCTGGTGCCGGAGTTGGAAGAGTCCAGGCTGCCGTAGTTCGCGCCTTTTTTCCCGTAGAGCTGGAGCGTCCCGCCGAAGGAGACGCCGAGGACCTTGTAGCCGAAGTAGCGATCCGACGCTCCGTCGTCCGCGGGCAGTGTGCCATAGGTATAGAAGTAATCGTAGACCCGGCATTGCGCCGGAGGGGTGTCGGGGGCGTCCGGCGGGAGGCAGACCTTGTTCGCCCCGTTGCTGCTCCAGATGGCGGCGGGGACGCCGCAGCTGGCGTCGCTTTGGCAAGCCGCGCCGGTGCCGCCCGGCCCCTGGTCCGCGCCGTAGAGGTGAATCGTCACGGCGCCGCCGGCGCTGCCGATCGGCGCGCCGGGCGAGCCAGCCACCAGGCCGCCGCCGTTTTCAACCAAGATGGCCTTGGCCCAGAAGTCGATCGCCTGATCTTGGAAGGTCAGGCTTCCGCCGTTGACGATGTTGACGTTGCCGTAATGAAAGGTGCCCGCGCCCGCGCTGCAGGGGGCGCTGAGGACGATATCCTCGCCGCCGCCGGGAGCCAGGTTGCCGCCGGGGCAGGGATCGGGCGCCGCCGCGACCGGGTTAGGCATCGAAAGTTTTCCGAAGGCGACTAAAAATGCAAAGACGAGGGCCGCATAGAAGAAGAACCTTCGTTCGATCATGGCAGCCCCGCTTTCCCTGAAAAATGTCGGACTAGAAAAAACTCATTGTAAGTAGACGGCCTCGTCCCGATCAAGGCCTATAAGAGGATAGGCCCCTGGAGCGGCGATATCGCAAGAGTTTTTTCTAAGCCAAAGAGGAAAAGCGGGATCCGTGCCCGCGGGCCTTATTTAGCGCGCTTGTAGAGCATCTCCATCGAGCGAAACTCTTTGCCGCTCGGATCCGGCATGTACATGCTGAAAGAGAACTTGTCCTTGTCGAGGATCTTCCACTCGGAGCGGAAGTTCACGTTGCCCTTGATCGGACAGCTGAAAGAGCCCTGGTCGGTGATGGTCTTGGTGGCGGCGTCATATTGGCCCTTGGCCTGGCCGATGCCGGTGGACATGCTGTCCATCCAGGTCGAGACGTACTCCTTCTTCACGTTGTCGTAACCCACGTAGCCGAGGCCTGTGAAGTCCTCGCCGCCCCAATTTCCCTTGAAGTCCTGCTTGAGGAAGCGCCCGCCCAACACCCAGCTGAAGGTGCTGGTGCCCGCGCTTTGCTGCGGTTTGTCGCCGGGCTTCATCCACGATTTGCTGGCGACCGTCCATTCGCCCTCGAAGCTCTTCAGGACTTCGTGACCCGCGCCGGGGGTGCCGGCCTCCTTCGCCTTGGCCATCATGGCCTGCATTTCGGCGTCGGCTTGGGCCTTCTTGTCCTTGTCGGCGGCCCAAGCGGGACCCGGGACGAAGAGGGTGAGAGATAGGGAGAGTAGAGCAGCGCATCGCGCGATGGATTTCATGAGAGATCCTCCGAATGGGTGGTTTGCGGGATTAATACTCAAAAGCGTTTCCAGGGCAAGCAATCGCGTCAGGCCTCGACCAAGACTTTGAAGCCGCCCCAGGCCATGCGCTTGCAATCGAAGGGCATGTTTTTCGGGTCCATGGAGCTGGCGAGGCGCGGGTCCTTCATGACCTTGGCGTTGACGCGGTCGCGATGGGCGCGCGACTTGTAGACGATGTAGGAAAACACCACGGTCTCGCCCGGCTTGGGCTTCAGCACCTTGGGGAAGGGGAGGCCGAACTTGATGTTGAGGTCGTCGCCGACGCATTCTTTGTAATCGAGGGCGCCGTGCTCGCGCCAGATTTTTCCGGCCTTGGCGGCCATGCGGCGGTAGGCTTGCAGCTTTTTTTTAGGGACGGGCAGGAGAAATCCATCGACGTATTTCATGAGAAACCTCCGAAAGTGATGATAGGTGATAAGTCCGTCATTTAACGCAAACTTCGATCTAAGCGGCGGGACCGGATTCCACGATGGTATTCAAGTCCGCCAAGCCTTTCTCGAACATGCCTCCGATCATTTTGTCCATGCTCATGACCAGTCCGATGGCCTTGGCCATGAAATTGTTTTTGCCGGACATGCTCCAGGTGACGACTGTTTTATCGCCTTCGGGCTTGAAGGTGAACTGCGCCGTGTTGGTGGCGGCGAAAGGCTTGAAAAACTCGAGGTCGATCCGAATCCGCTCGTTGGGAACGCTCTCGACCAAGGTCATGCGGCCCTCGCCGACCTGGTTGTTTCCGGCCCAGGCGTATACCGCTCCCACGCCGCTCTCGGCGCCGGAGTAGCTTTGCTTCATGGCGGGGTCGAGCTTGCCCCAGGGATTCCAGACGGCCCATTTACGGAAATTGTTCACCTGCGCGAAGGCGAGCTCCGGCGGGGCGGCGACGGCAAGGCTTCGACTGACGGTGAAGTCGGCCGGTTGCAAGGCGACGACGATGACGAACACGAGCACGACGGCGGCTAGGGCGATGAGGATTTTTGCCAGCATGGGGGAATTCTCCTTAGGGCGCTTGGGGCGGTCCCGCGAAGTTTGGAATGGCCGATAAAATTGATTATTTTTGAATGTACTATATGGTACAATAATTATTTTTTATCAAGAAAAATTTGGTATTTTATAGCAAATTTTTGCCAAAATGTATTAAAATCATTAATATAATAAATGCACTAAATAGTACAATCGAGGTTCCGGGCATGGCAGCAAAAACCGAAACACGCGAGCGCATGATCCAGGCAGCCCTCGATCTCTTCCAGCTTCGGGGCGTGAAGGGCACCAGCATCGACGAGGTCCTGGGCAAGTCCGGCACGGGTAAGAGCCAATTTGCGCATTATTTCAAGACGAAGGACGGCTTGGTGCACGCCGTCTTGCAATATCTCCACGAAATCATTCGCAGCGGAAAGGCGAGAACAGGATATCAAATTCGTTCCTGGGAGGATTTGGAGGGCTGGTTCGAGCAATACATCCGCTTTCAGCGGGAGGTGCATTGCGAGCGCTCCTGCCCGATGGCCACCATCGGGAACGATCTCTCGGAAGACCAGGAGCTGCTGCGCCAAGACCTGCGACTATTTTTCGAGTGGAGCGGAGGGCAGCTGGCCCGATTCTTCGCGGAGCGCAAGGCCGCCGGCGAGCTGTCGGCCGCCGCGGATCCGGACGCCCTGGCCGCGCTCTGCCTGACCGTCATGCAGGGCGGGATGCTGCTCAGCAAGATCCGGCGGGACACGACGACCTTCGAGCGCGCGGCGGAGCAGGCGCTGGCCTACATTCGGTCGCTGCGGAAGGGGGCTTAAGTTGGGTTTGGTGGCGCGAATTTTCCCCGCCTCGGTCCCGGACCGGAAAATGCTTCTGATTTTGCAGGTTTGAAGAAAGGAAGTGCCAAAGGCCGGAATACCGACTAGCATGTCGGCCTCATCCTTTAATCCGGGAGGGTTCCATGAAACTTCATTCATTTTTTCGCCGAATCAGAAAACACCTGTTTCGAGGTGCGCCGGTATTCGCAGCCGTCGTCTGCGGCCTGTCCAGTCCAGCCATTGCTCAGCTGGTGGTGACCGACTTGAATGGGGGCGTCACCGCGGACGAACTGGCGCAGTCCTTGGCCGGTTCCGGGGTGACGATTTCCAACGTCACCTTCACGGGCGCGCCGCAGGCTGCGGGGTCCTTCGGCGGAGGCAACGGGATCATCGGCTTTTCCGACGGAATCATTCTCGGCTCGGGGTCGGTCAGCTCCGTGCCGGGGCCGAACGACGAAGACGGGGTCACGACGGATTTCGGCGGGCCGGGCGACGCCGACCTCGATCCGCTAACCGGCGGATTCCCGACCCAGGACGCCGCCGTCCTTGAATTCGACTTCGTCCCGCAGGGGGGCTCGGTCTCCTTTCTCTACGTTTTCACCTCGGACGAATACAACGAGTTCGTCGCCTCCGAGTTCAACGACGTCTTCGCCTTTTTCGTCAACGGGACGAACTGCGCTTTGGTGGGGTCGGATCCGGTCTCGATCAACACGATCAACAACGGGAATCCCTTCGGCGTCGGTCCCTCGTCGCACCCCGAGCTCTTCCTCAACAACGACTTGGAGGACGGCGGAGGCTCCATCGACACCGAGATGGACGGGCTCACCCGGGTGCTCACCTGCACCGCGACGGTCAACTCGGGCGCGACCAATCACATGAAGCTCGCCATCGCCGACGTCAGCGACGGGATCCTGGACGCCAACGTCTTCATCCAGGCGGGAAGCTTGAGCGCCTGCGAGCCTCAAGCGGAAATCTGCAACGGCCTAGACGACGACTGCGACGGCGTCGTGGACAACGGTTGCACGGGAGCCGGCGGCGCGCTGATCGAGGGTGCGGGGTGTTCCTTGCGCGGAGGGACGGCGTCGTCGCCGGGCCTACCTTTCGGCTTAGCGGCCGTCGTTTTTGCCCTGGCTGTCGCGCGCTTGGTTGCGGCACCTGGCAAATAAGAGAATAAAAAGCCATTCCGGAGGGATCCGGAATGGCTTCTTTCGACAGCGCCGGTCAATCACTTTTATAATTTTTGAATTCGCACGATCTATTTATAAGATTTGGCAAGTTTCTTGATCGAGATCGGCATGCTAAGAAAGAAGGGTAATGGCGGCTTGCTGTGGTGCGATAATTTCAATAATGCGTAAAATAAAAAACTCCGCATCGAGCGGAGTTTTTTTAAAAACGTCCCCTATGAGCTGGAGGAAGTTCCGACAATTACCAAGTTTTGCATTAAAATATCGCGCTCCAGAGTCTTGACCTTGTGAACTTTGGTGAATGACAGATAACAGAGGGTATTAGTAGGACCATAGGTCCTTTCTCATTGCTAATGCGGTTTTCTTTAATAAATCTGAGGATGGATTTTGAATGAATGAAGAAACTAGTTCCTGCGTTTTTTTATCTGCAAAAAGCAACATGTTAATGTGCTCGGCTTCTAATTCGTCCATTAAATCTTTCTGTGTTTGAAAGTTTCGTCTCCCGTGTTCGCGTAAAGCTTGATTGTGCTTTTCGAAATCCAATGTAGCGTGCATTAATAGTATCAAGCACTTATATCGTGTAAATTTGAAATCCTGTTGTTGTTTAAGGATTTCGCGCCTACCTTCAAATTTGGATTTTCCCCATGCGCCAATGACGGTACCCACGCCAAGTAGTGTTAGGGTAGCAGCAATGGTATCCCATGATGGCAACAAAAAACCTCCCCCACTAGGCATGAATTAGATGTCCATTTTCGAGAAGGGACTTGGGCAGCTTACCTGCTTCTTTCGATGCTTCGTAAATATCAACCGCTTTCTGAGCATTAAGCCAAAACTCCGGGGTGGTATTGAACGCAGCCGCAAGCTTTAAGGCGAGCTGGGCCGTTAAACTAGTTCGTCCATTGATTAAGCGGTTGATGACCTTGACGTCATACTTAATATGGTCGGCAAGTTGTTTTTGGGTAAGACCCAGAGGGAGGAGGAATTCCTCCTGTAAAATTTCTCCAGGAGTAGTGGGTTTTCTTTTCATGCGAGCCATACAAACCTCTTCAATGATAGTCTATTACTCGAACTTGAGCAGGACCCTTTTCTGTCCATTCAAAGACGATTCGCCATTGGTCGTTTACTCGAATGCTATGAAACCCTTTTAGGTCGTCTTTTAAAGCTTCCAACTTGTTGCCAGGGGGTGAGGCCAAGTCGTCTAGTTCATGTGCGTAATCAAGCATATCCAGTTTACGTTTCACGATCTTCTTAACACCCTGCCATCCAGCTTTCTTAGGAAGCTTTTCAGATTCAAAAAACTGCTGAAGCGCAGATTCCTTAAAAGACTGGATAGCCATGCAAAGCGCTTCATACCTTATAGAGGTATACCACTCCAAGGTAATTTCGACAACGCTAGGAAAATGTTTTGGAGAAAAAGAAAAAGCCCTTGTAAAACAAGGGCTTTCAAAGAGGCGTCCCCAAGGGGATTCGAACCCCTGCTGCCGCCGTGAAAGGGCGGTGTCCTAGGCCTCTAGACGATGGGGACAAAGGCGGTGGAGGCAAATAAACGTACTGTGAGCCGGCTGGGACTCGAACCCAGGACACCCGCCTTAAAAGGGCGGTGCTCTACCAACTGAGCTACCGGCCCGGGGACATCCCGATTTCTTTTTCGATGCCGGGCGCCGCGGTTATAACCAAAAACGCGCCGGACCTTAACCGCCTTTCGCCGCCAGTGTCAAATTTTTACTTTTGGCGCAGTGCAGCGGCAAGTAGCGGGAATCACAAAATATTTCTTTGCGACTCCGCCCGCAGTCGCTACAATGCCCCCTAATATGACCGGTAGGGAGAAGTCGCTCGAGATTCAACCCGAGCTCATTCAAAACATCCATTGGGGTTTCTACAAAACTCAGGTGCTCGCCAGCGCCGTCGAGGTGGACGTCTTCACCAGCATCCACGCCGGCAACGCCACCGTCGAGAAGATCGCCCGCGCCACCGGCCTGCCGCTGCGCTCCGCCCGCATGCTGCTCGACGCCTTGGTCGGCATGGGCCTGCTGGGCAAGACCCGCGGCCTCTACAAGCTCGAGCCCGAGGCCAAGGCCTTCCTGGTGCGCGGCGAATCCAATTTCCTGGGCGCCGCCCTGCAATTCGACGACTTCAGCCGCCAGGGCTGGACCAGCCTCACCGAGGCGCTGCGCCTGGGCAGGCCCGTCGGTACCGCCCAATCCGCCGGCGATCGCAAGGCCTTCTTCCAAGAATTGGTGAAACGGATCTTTCCGGTCTCCTACGCCTCGGGCGTCGCGCTCTGCAAGAAGCTCGGCGTCGGCAAGACGCTGCGCGGCCAGCGCGTCCTCGACGTGGGCTGCGGTTCGGCGGCCTGGTCGCTGGCCTTCGCCTTGGCCGATCCCACCACTAAAGTGGTCGGGATGGACTACCCCGAGGTCGTCGAGGTCGCCCAAGGCTACGTGCAGCGCTTCCGCCTGCAGAAGAATTACGAGTTCCGCGAAGGCGATTTCCACCAGCTGCCCTTCGAGGCCGAGGGCTACGACTTGGTCATCCTGGGGCACATCTGCCACATGGAAGGGGAGGCGGCCACCCGCAAGCTGCTCAAGAAGTCCTTCGACGCCCTCAAGCCCGGCGGCAAGCTGCTCGTCGCCGAATTCATCGCCAACGACCTGCGCACCGGCCCCGAGCTGCCCTTGCTCTTCGCCCTCAACATGCTGCTGCACACTGAGCACGGCGACGTCTTCACCGCCAAAGAGCTGAAGCGCTGGCTGAATTTCGTCGGCTTCAAAAAGGTCGCTGCCCTGGCGGTGCAGTATCCGGCCAGCGTGATGGTCGCCACCAAGTAGGCTTACCTGACCTCGGGCGGGAGCGGCCGTCCCGACATCCTCCGCAAAATGATGTTCTTTCTCCGTTGGGCGCGGCGCGTGTTGCGCGTGGTGAGGTAGGCCGGGTTCGGCAGGATCGCCGCGAGGTAGGCGGCCTCCGCGGCCGAGAGTCGGTCCGCCCCCTTTTGGAAATAATAGCGCGCGGCGTTCTCGGCCCCGTAGACTCCCGGCCCGAACTCGACGACGTTCAGATAGAGCTCGAGGATGCGGTCCTTGCCGAGGCGCCGCTCGAGGTCGAGGGTGAGGAGGATCTCGTTGGCCTTGCGCAGGAAGTTTTTCGCCTTCGAGAAATAGAGGTTCTTGACCAGCTGCATGCTGATCGTCGAGCCGCCGCGCAGGGTCTTTTGCTTTTTCTGGTTGAGCTCCCAGCTCGCCTTCATCTCCTTGAAGTCCACGCCCTCGTGCTCGAAGAAGGCGTCGTCCTCCGAGACCAGGATCGCGCGCTTCAAGTGGTCCGAGATCTCGCCCAAGGGCCGCCATTGCAAGACGACCTGCTGTCCGCTCTCCCAGGCGTGGCGACGGGTGAAGGCCGTGCCGGAAGGGTTGCGGCGGGCCAGCCAGGCGTTTTCCGCCATCCCCGAGGCCAGGACGAAGGCCTCGACGCCCAGCAGGGCCGCGAGGGCCAGCGCAAGGCCTTTCCAGGGACCGAGGGTTTTCTTGGACTTTGTCATGGCGGCGATTTACTCAGAGGCTGTTGAAAAACTAATTTTATTCCCGCCGGAGTAAATCCGGCTCCATATACCGCCCAAAAATCCTTCGGATTTTTGGGGCCCGCCAATCCGCCTGCGGCGGCTTGGCCCAACCACCGGTGGTTTTTCAACAGCCTACTCATATTCGTCTCTCAGATTTCTGACAAGGACTCCGCTCGATGACACGAAAACCCGCCCCCGACGCCCGCTCCCTGGCCCTGCAGATCCTCCGCGAGGTGCTCGGCGGCCGGGGCTTCGCCTCCGAGCGCCTCGACGCCCTCCTCGAGCGGCACCGTCTGGGCGCGGCCGATCGCGGCCTCTGCACCCAGCTGGTCTACGGGGTCCTGCGCGAGAAGGGTTTCCTCGACCGGGTCGTCTCCAAATACGTCTCTGCGGCCAAGACGCCCTCCGGGCTTCGGCACCTCCTGCGCCTGGCGGCCTACCAGGCGCTTTGCCTCGACAAGGTGCCGGACCACGCGGTGGTCCACGAGAGCGTCGAGCTGGCCAAGCGGCTCTTCGGCGCGCCGCCCGCTCGGATGGTCAACGCGGTCCTGCGGAAGGTGATCGCCGATCGCCGGAAACATCTCGAGGACCGGCGCGACCCCGCCGGGGCCTTTCCCGAATGGATGCTCGAACGTTGGCGGCGCCGCTATCCGGAGGCGATCTTGACCGCGCTGCTGTCCTATTTCAACGGCATCCCTCCGGTCGGCCTGCGGGCGAACCTGCAAAAAACCGATCCCGAGACGGTCGCCGGGAGGCTTCGGGAAGCCGGCCTGGAGGCCGCGCGCGTCTCGGGGACCCCTCTGTGGACGGCCCGTACCCTCGACCGCGAAGCCCTGACGCCCTTGTTGAAGGACGGGGAGATTTCGATCCAAGACCCTCACTCCTATCGGGTGGCGGAGGCGGTGGCGTCCGCGCCGGGCGAAACCGGCCTCGACGCCTGCGCGGGCCACGGCGGCAAGTCCGCCGCGATCCTGGAGGCCTGTCCCGACTTGGAGCTCTGGGTCCACGAGCCGGCGTCCGGACGGCTCGCCGAGTTGCACAAGAATTTCCGTCGCCTCGGGCTGAAGGCGCCCCGCGTCCTCGCCTCGGCCTCGGCTGCCGCCCGCCGTAAGCTTTCCTTCGACTGGATCCTCGTCGACGCGCCCTGCTCGGGGATGGGCACCTTGGGCCGAAAGCCGGAGATCCGCTGGCGCCTTAAGCCCAAGGACCTTGACCGGCTCGCGGCGGGGCAGCGCGCGATCCTCGAAGAGTGGTGGCCCCGGCTTAAGCCCGGAGGGCGCCTGATCTATGCGGTCTGCTCGCTGGAGCCGGAGGAGGGAGCCGACTTGATCGCGGCCTTCGCGGCCGCGCATCCCGAGGCGGAGGTCCTGGCGACGCGCGAATGGCTGCCGGACGGCGATCCGGGCGACGGATTTTTCGTCGCCGGCTTGCGTCGGCGAACTTAATCATTATATGTAGGGTTGCCCTATGGCAGAGAAAGACTATTACCAGATCCTCGGCGTCTCCCCCGACGCCGGCGAGGCCGAAATCAAGAAGGCCTACCGCAAGCTCGCCAAGCAGTACCACCCCGACGTCAACAAGGGCGCCCAGGCCGCCGAGGACAAGTTCAAGGACATCTCCGCCGCCTACGACGTGCTCAGCGACAAAAAGAAGCGAGAGGAGTACGACCTGATGCGCAGGTACGGCGGCGCGGGCGGTGGCGGATTTCGGCCGGGCGGCGATTCCTACACCTACCGCGGGCGCCCCGGCGGCGGCTTCGACTATTCGACCTTCACCGGGCCGGGCGGCGAGCAGGTCCACTACGAGTTCAACGACCTGGGCGACATCTTCGGCGACCTCTTCGGCATGGGCGGCGTCAAGGGCCGGCCGAAGGGCTTCGGCGGCAAGGGGGGCAAGGCCGGGCCGATCCGCGGCGCCGACCGCACCTACGCCATGGAGATCGACTTCCTCGACGCCGTGCGCGGCGCCACCACCAAGATCGGCCTCGACGCGGGCGGCAAGACCGAAAAGATCAACGTCAAGATCCCCGCCGGGGTCAAGACGGGCTCGAAGATACGCCTGGCGGGGAAGGGCGAGCCCTCGCCCAACCACGGCCCCTCGGGCGATCTCTACATCGAGATCAAGGTCCGGCCGCACCCGTACTTCACCCGGCAGGACGACGACATCTACCTCCAGGTTCCGATTACCCTCGAAGAGGCCGTCAACGGCGCCGCGATCGAGGTACCGACCGTCGAGGGCACCAAACTCAAGATGAAGGTGCCCGCCGGCACGCAAAGCGGGCAGAAATTGCGCTTGAAAGGGAAGGGCGTCCCGCACCGGGACGGCTCGGGCCACGGCGACCAATACGTGGTCGTTCAAATCCAGCTCCCGCCCCACCTCGACAAGGAAAGCCGCAACTTGATCGAGGAATTCTCGAAAAAGAATCCGTACCACCCGAGGGAGAAATTATTTTAAAGGTGGCTACCGCGCGACTCGCGTGGTAAACGCCGAAAAGATTGGATTTTCTGGATTCGAAGGGAGGAAGAGAAAGCCTTGGAATCCCGAATGAACCCTAAGTCCCTCACTGCGCTGTTTTCCTTCCTAGCCGTCTCCCTAGGATCTTTATTTTTTCCGCAAACCGCCGCGGCGGCGACCGTCGTGGAGGTCTCCGGAAAAGAGCTTCCGGCCCTGCTCGGCCGGCCGGTCGCCGCGATCCGCGTCTACGCCTCCCCGGACGGAGGCGCGGCCAAGCCGATCCCCTTTCAGATCGACGAAAAGGACGCGAAGGGCCAGTGGCTGATGGACGGCCCCGCCAAGACGGTCGCGGTCCTCGACCCGCAAGACGTCCTGCTCTTCCACTTAGACGACGCGGGCCTCGCGCTGCAAGGCTCGGCGCTGCCCGCCGCCGTGGCGCGGATGGAGATCGCCGCCTCGGGGAAATTCGCCTACGCCGTCGCCGAGGAAACCCCCGGTCCAAAATCAACCAAGTCCTACGTGAGCTACCAAGCCGGACAAGACCGCGTCAGCACCGCCTTCTACGACATCGGCTTCAGCACGCGGCAGGCCTTGGTGCAGGACGTTCTAATCTTGCGTAACGGCAAGGCCCAAGCCGACGTCCTTGACCGCTTCAAGGTGCGCTTCAACTTAGCGATCAAGAACTTCTTCGACTTCAAGATCGAAGAGGGCGATGTCGACGCGCGGGTGGCCGGCACTCGCGTCGGGCCGATCCGCGTCATCCGCCGGGTGGTCGCCACCAAGAAATTGGGGCCCATCAACATGATCCCGAAGTCTGTCACCGACTTCCTGTTCTACCCGAATTGGGTCGAGGTCCCGACCCGCATCCAAAACCCGATCGACGGACCGAAGTTCCTCGAGGACAAGACCCGGGGTCTGAGCGGCTACGACTTCTCTTCCGCGATTTACGGCAGCGTCCTCTACGCTAGCCAGGGCGGAACCGCGACCCTGAACGGCGTTCCCGAGGCCGCGGAGCAAGGCTTGGGGCAGGGGGCGGCGACTTGGTGGTCTTTGACCGGCCCCGCCGGCTCGCTGGTGGTCGGCATCCAGAACGACGGGAAGCTGGAGCAGCTGGACATCCGGCCCACCCTCCGCGTGATCGACGACGCCAAGCAGGGCGCGCCGCCGGAGGGGGAGAGCGGGCAGAGCCTGGTCGGCTTCGATCTTCCCTATCACAAGATCCCCAAGGGATCCTTTCTCATCCAAGTGAAGCAGGTCTTTCCCTGGCGCTTCGAGCACGGCCGCGAGACCGCCTACCTGGAGGAAGCGAAATCGGTATCCGCCGAGGCGATTCGGGCCTTATAATGCCGGGCATGCTGCCGAAAATATTTTCCGGAGTCTCCGTCGTCGATTTCTCCAGGCTCCTGCCGGGGCCCTTCGCCACGCGCCTCTTGCAAAAGATGGGCGCCGAGGTCCACTGCGTCGTGCCGCCCAAGGGCGACGCGCTGCTGGGCGACTACACGCCGTTTCATGCCCTGCGCGAGGGGAAGCAGATGCACCCGCTGGATCTCAAGCGGGCCGAGGACTTGGAGCAGGCGCGGGCCTTGATCCGGCGCTCGCCCATCCTGCTGGAGGGCTTCCGGCCGGGCGCCATGGACAAGCTGCAGCTCGGTTTCGCCGAGGCGGCGCGCCTGCGGCCCGACATCGTCTACGCCAGCTTGATCGGCTACCCGCCTGGGCATCCTCGGTACCGGCTCGGTGGCCACGACCTGAATTTCCTCGTCGACTCCGGCTTCTACAGCCTGCTCTACGACGACGCCTCCCGCGAGATCCCCACCTTGCAGATCGCCGACGTGGTCGGGGGTTTCTACGCGGCCTTCCAAATCCTCGTCGCCTGGATCCGGCGCCTGCAAAATCCGGCGCCGCAGCACCTCCAGGTTTCGGTGGTCGAGGGGTTGGAAAGGCTTTGGGAGTATCTCGCCCACGAGAGCGCCACCGGGCTCATCCCCATGCTGACCGGGGGCTTGGCGCGCTACCGCATCTATCGCACCCGCGACGGGGCCCGTCTCGCCGTGGCGGGGCTCGAGCCGAAATTCCACGAGGCTTTGCTGCGGGCCCTGGGCTTGGAGGCGAAGGCGGGGGAGGGAGAGGAGGCGCTGGCGGCCAGGATCCAAGGGGTCTTGGCCCAGCGCGACGCGGCGGAGTGGCGCGAGCGCTTCCGCGATCTCGACGCCTGTCTGAGCTTCATCCCCGGCCGGGCCGAGGTGCTGGCGAAGCGCGGGACTGAATCAGTCTAATCGAAAAAGACCTCGCCGATCCGGTAGGTCTCGGGATCCACGGTTTTCAGCTTTTTGGCGACCTGGTTCAGCGGGACGGAGGTGATGTCGTGCCCCTGCAGGGCGACCATTCGCCCGCTCTTTCCAAGCAGGAGCAATTCCACCGCCGCCACGCCGAGCCGCGTGGCCAGGACGCGGTCGTAGGCCGTGGGGCTGCCGCCGCGCTGGATGTAGCCCAGGACCGTCGAGCGGATCTCCGCGGAGAGCGTCCGGCGCAGCTCTCCCTCCAGCAGTCCGGCGATGCCCCCCAGCTTTATGGTCCCGTACTCGTCGCGGTGCACGGGGGTGTGGAGCAGGGCCGGCGGGTCCTGCCCGACGTCCAAAAGGAGCTTCGCGTCCTCGCTGACCACGATGATGCTGAAGCGCTTGCCGATCTTCTGGCGACGGTCCAGGATTTCCAGTAATCGGCTCATTCTGAAGGGCTGCTCGGGAATCAGGATGGCGTCCGCGCCGCCGGCGATTCCGGAGTAGGTCGCGATCCAGCCCGCGTGCCGGCCCATCACCTCGACGATCATGATCCGATTGTGCGACTCGGCGTTGGTGTGCAGGCGGTCGATGGCTTCCATGGCGATGTTCACCGCGGTGTCGAAGCCGAAGGTGAAGTCCGTGCCCCAGACGTCGTTGTCGATGGTCTTCGGGACTCCGATCACCTTGACGCCCAGCTTGTGCAGTTCGTGGGAAAACCGCATCGTGCCCTCGCCGCCGATGTTGACGATCGCGTCGATGCGATGCCGTTGCAGGTTTTTCTTGATCCGTCCGATGCCGCCGTCTTCCTTGAGGGGATTGTAGCGCGAGGTGCCGAGGATGGTGCCCCCGCGCGAGATGATGCCCGCGACGTCGATGGGCTTGAGCGGGCGGATCTGGTCTTCGTAGAGGCCCTTGAAGCCCTCGTAGATGCCGAAGACTTGGACGCCGTCGCCGTCGGCCCGCTTGACCACGGCGCGGATCGCGGCATTGAGGCCGGGGCAGTCGCCGCCGCCGGTGATGACCCCGATGGCGCGGACCCGGGCCTTTTTTTGTTTGGTTTTCTTACCGGCTCCGCTAAGGTTTTTCGGCATATGAAGATCGCCCTGGCCCAGATTAACACGACTATCGGAGATTTCGAAGGAAACTTGCGTCGGGTCCTCGAGGCCCTGCGGGTCGCCGGGGCCAAGGGCGCCGAGCTGGCGGTTTTTCCCGAATTGACCCTGACGGGCTATCCCCCCAAAGACCTGCTGGAGCGGCCCGATTTCGTCGAGGCCAACTTGAGGGCCCTGAAGGACCTCACCCAGCGCGCGAAGGGCCCGGCCTGCCTGGTGGGCTTCGTCGACCGCCGCGACGCCCCGCAGGGCAAGCCCCTGGCCAACGCCGCCGCCCTGATCGCCGACCGCAAGATCCTGGCGGTGAAGCACAAGATCCTGCTCCCGACCTACGACGTCTTCGACGAGGGGCGCTATTTCGAGCCCGGGCACGAGTCTCCCGTCTTCGGCCTCGGCGATAAGCGGCTGGGCGTCAGCATCTGCGAGGACATCTGGAACGACCGCGCCTATTGGGGACGCTCCCAATACCCGGTCGACCCGGTCCTCGAGCAGGCCCGCGCCGGGGCCGACCTGCTGATCAATATCTCCGCCTCTCCCTATTCGCGCGGAAAGGAAAAATTGCGGCGCGACCTCCTGCAGCGCCAGGCCCTGCGCTACCGCGTGCCCCTGGTCTACGTGAACCTGGTCGGCGGCAACGACGACCTGGTCTTCGACGGCCAATCCCTGGTCTTGAGCGCCGAGGGCAAGGTGTTGAAGCAGCTCAAGGCCTTCGCGGAGGACCTCCAGGTCGTCGACGTGGCGCGGCTTAAGCCGATTCCGCTTCCCAAGCACTCCGAAGAGGCCCTGGTCCTGGACGCCCTCGTCTTGGGCCTGCGCGATTACATGCGGAAGTGCGGCTTCCAGAAGGCGGTGATCGGCCTCTCCGGCGGCATCGACAGCGCGCTCACCGCCTGGATCGCGGTGCGGGCCCTGGGCGCGAAGAACGTCCTCGGCGTCAGCCTGCCCTCGGAGTTCTCCAGCAAGGGGAGCTTAAGCGACGCGAGGTCCCTGGCGAAGGCGCTCAAGATAGAATACCGCGTCTACCCGATCGCGCCGCTCTACGAGCAATTCAAAGGCACCCTGAAGTTCGACGGGCGCGGCAAGGTCGACACGGCCCTGCAAAACATCCAGGCCCGCATCCGCGGCAACATCCTGATGGCGCTCAGCAACCGGGAGGGGAGGCTCCTGCTCAGCACCGGCAACAAGTCCGAGCTTTCGGTCGGCTACTGCACGCTCTACGGCGACATGGCGGGGGGCTTCGCGGTGATCTCCGACGTGCCGAAGATGCTCGTCTACCGGCTGGCGCGCCTCGCCAACCGCATCCAGCCGGCCATCCCCCGCGCCACCTTCACCAAGCCGCCCTCCGCCGAGCTGGCCCCGGGGCAGAAGGACCAGGACGACCTCCCGCCCTACGAGATCCTCGACGGCATCCTCGAGCGCTACATCGAGCGGCGGATGAGCCCCGAGGCCATCGTCGCCGACGGCTTTTCGAAAAAGACGGTGGCCGACGTCCTGCGTCGCCTCGACGCCAACGAGTACAAGCGCCAGCAGGCGGCGCCCGGGATCCGCGTGACCGGCAAGGCCTTCGGCTACGGCTGGCGCATGCCCATCTCCAGCCGCTACCGGGTGAAGCTGTGAAGGGAAAGCTTTACCTTGTCGCCACACCTATAGGAAATCTCAAGGATATCACCTTGCGCGCCCTCGAGACCCTGAAGGCGGTCGACCTGATCGCCTGCGAAGACACCCGCCACAGCCTGAAGCTCCTCCAGGCCTACGAGATCCAAAAGCCGCTGCTCAGCCTGCACGAGCACAACGAGGCCCGGCGCGCCGCCGGACTGGTCGAAAAACTGCACCAGGACCGATCGGTGGCCCTGATCAGCGACGCGGGCACGCCCCTGATCTCCGACCCCGGCTTCCGCCTGGTGGGCGCGGTGCTCGAGGCCGGTTTCGAGGTCGAGGCTATCCCCGGGCCCTGCGCGGCCGTCAACGCCCTGGTCGCGAGCGGCCTGCCGACCGACGCCTTTTATTTCGTCGGCTTTCTTCCGCCCAAGAGCGCCGCGCGGCGCCGCCGCTTCGAGGCCTTGAAGGAATTTCCCTCCACCCTGATCTTTTACGAGTCCCCGCATCGGATCCAAAAATTCCTCGCCGAGGCCTATCAGATTTTCGGTCCGCGCCCGGCCGTGCTGGCCCGCGAGATGACGAAGAAATTCGAGGAATTTTACCGTGGCCCCCTGGTCCCCGATCCCCAGGCCCTGCCGTTGCGCTCCTGGAAGGGGGAGTTCGTGGTCCTGCTCGCCGGTGCCGCCGGGGCCCGAGCCGAAGCCCGGTGAGGCCGGATTCTTTATAAATTCCTAATAGTTAAATAGGACTTGCCAGGTTTCCAAGGGCCGTGTTAAGGGCAGGGCGCTTTTGCGGCGGTTTTTTCGTCGCGGCCCCGGTGGTTGGCTATCTTCGTCGAGTGGGCTAGGATTTTTCCTCTCCCGCTTTTTTTTTGCTCAAATTTCCTCCGGGGATCGGCGGCTGGCCGTAAAAGACATGAAATTTCATGGATCGCGAACAAGACAGCGTGTGGAGGTTGGCGGAGCCCCTGGCCCAAAGCATGGGCTACGAGTTGCTTCGGGTCGAGAGCGGCGTCGAGCACCGCGACAAGGTGTGGCGGCTCTACATCGACAAGCCGGGCGGCGTGACGATCGACGACTGCCAAAACTTCAGCCAGGCGCTGGGGCCGATCCTGGAGGTTGAGGCCGAGCTGCAGGGGAGCTATCATCTCGAGATCTCCTCGCCAGGCTTGGATCGCCCTTTAAATAAATTGGAGCACTTCTCGGCCCAGCTCGGGAACATCGTCCAGGTGACGACCGAGGAGCCGATCGAGGGCCGCCGCCACTTCAAGGGGCCGCTGCTCAAGGCCGAAGGCGAGGGCGCCGGGGCCGCGATCGAGGTCGAGATCGACAACCGGGCGTTCCGGATCGAGCTGGCCCGGATCAAGAAAGCGAATTTGGATTATTTCGCCTCCGAAGCGAGGCGGGCGGAGGGCGCCGCCTCCGGAAAAAGAAAAAAATAGGCGTGATTTTTCAGCTAAGGAGAAGCGTGCATGCCACCCCGTACACCGCGTAAGCGAAAAACCGCGAAAGAAAACGTCAAGTCGATGTTCATCAACCTGAACGCGGTGCTCGATCAGGTCAAGCGCGACAAGGGCATTCCCAAAGAGATATTGGTCGACGCCATCGAGACCGCCATGGTCTCCGCGGCCCGCAAGAAGTACGGCCACGACGCCGTCCTCGAGGCGCAGTACAACGAGGAGCTGGGCGAGGTCGAGCTGTTCCAATTCCGCACCGTGGCCGAGGCGATCGAGAATCCCGCCCTGCAGATCACCCTGGACGAGGCCGTCAAGCTCGACCCCGAGGCGCAGGTCGGCGACGAGCTGGGCGAGAAGCTCGATTCCTACCAGTTCGGCCGCATCGCCGCGCAGACCGCCAAGCAGGTCATCATCCAAAAGATCCGCGAGGCCGAGAGCGACATCATCTATAACGAATACAAGGACCGCGTCGGCGAGCTGATCACCGGCATCGTGCGCCGTTTCGAGAAGGGCACCATGGTCGTCGACTTGGGCCGCACCGAGGCGATCATCCCCGTCTCCGAGCAGGTCCCCTCCGAGACCTACAAGACCGGCGAGCGCATCCAGGCTTATTTCCTCGAGCTGCGCAAGGGCCTGAAGGGCCCGCAGCTGATCCTGTCGCGGCGCAGCGCGGCGTTGATCCGCTCGCTCTTCGCGATGGAGGTCCCCGAGATCAACGAGGGCATCGTCGAGATCAAGAACGTCGCCCGCGAGGTCGGAAGCCGCGCCAAGGTCGCCGTCTACTCCAAGGACAGCGACGTCGATCCGGTCGGCGCCTGCGTCGGTATGAAGGGCAGCCGCGTCCAGTCGGTCGTCCAAGAGCTGCGCGGCGAGAAGATCGACATCGTCACCTGGGACGAAGACCCGGCCCGCTTCGTCTGCAACGCCATCGCCCCGGCCGAGGTCGCGAAGGTCATCATCCACGAGAAAGACCACTCGATGGAGATCATCGTCCCCGACGACCAGCTCTCGCTGGCGATCGGCCGCCGCGGCCAAAACGTCCGTCTGGCCGCCCAGTTGACCGGCTGGAACATCGACATCTACAGCGAGACCAAGCACGACGAGATGACCAAGCGCGCCAAGACCGCGCTGGTCGTCGACTTGGGCATCGAAGACAGCATGTCGAGCATCTTTTACAGCCACGCCTTCCGCACCACCAAAGAGATCGCGGACACGCCGCTCGAAGAGTTCCTCACGCTGCCCGGCATCAACCAGGATCGCCTCAAAGAGATCCATCAGCGCGCGGTCGACACGATGGCGATGCCGGTGGAGGAGCGCCCCAGCGAGATCTTCCTCCGCGAGGAGGCGCGCAAGGCCGAGGAAGAGCGCCGCCGCGTCGAGGCCGAGCTGAAGGCTCAGGCCGAGGCTCGCGCCGCCGCCGAGGCGCAGGCCGCCCAAGAGGCCGCTGCGGCCGCGGCCGCGGAGGCCGAAAAGCCGGCCGAGCCCGAGGCCCCCGAGAGCTCCACCGAGGCCTAAGATTTTTCAACGCGGCCGCAGGCCGTGTTAAGCCTTATTAAATTGTATTAGGATTCTCACTATGGAAAACAAACAAGGCGTCGTCGAAAAACGCATCAAGCCCGGCGTCATCCGCCGCCGCGCCAAGGCCACCGAGCCCGAGGCCCCGCCGCCCGCCGAGGCGGCGCCCGAGGCGCCCGTAGCCGAGGCCCCGGCAGCGCCCGCAGCCCTCGAAACCGCCGCTCCGGCACCCGCGAGCGCCGAGACCCCTGCGGTCGAGGCGAAGGCCAAGGCCCCCGAGGCGCCCGCCGCCGCAAAGCCGGCGGCGAAGGCCGCCGAGCCCGCCGCGCCCGAGGCGAAGCAGGCCATCCCGGCCAAGCCGGCCGAACGCAAGGCTGCCAAACCGGAAGAGCCCAAGGTCGTCGGGCCGCGCGCCCTCCCCGAGGGGCCCCCGGTCGGCACCATCATCCAATTGCCCCACATGAAGCGAAAGGCCGAAGGTCCCGGCTTCGGACCCGGCGGCGTGGCCCCGGCGACTCCCTCCGAAGGCGCGGAGGACGATGAGGCCAAGAAACTTCGCGTCAAGAAGGGCGGCAAAAAGACCAAGCTCGAGGAAGACGAATTGGGCATCGACGGCATCGGCCGCGTCAGCACGCTTTCCCAGATCGCCCGCATCTCGACCCACAACACCGCCGACCGCGTGTTTCAGCCGGTGCGCTCCGGCAAGCGGCGCCGCACCAAGTCGCGCGTCCCCGGCAAGAAGACCGAGTCGACCCTGCCGAAGGCGATCAAACGCGTCGTCAAGATGGGCGAAACCATTTCCGTGTCCGATTTGGCCCAGCAGCTGGGCGTCAAAGGCGGCGAGCTCATCAAGAAGCTCATGGCGATGGGCACCATGGCCGCGCTCAATCAGGCCCTCGACTTCGACACCGCCACGCTGCTCGCGCAAGATTACCAATGGGAGGTCCGCAAGACGAGCTTCGAGGAAGAAAACGTCCTCAAGACCGAGGAAGACAAGCCCGAGGCCCTGGTCATCCGCGCTCCCGTGGTCACCGTCATGGGCCACGTCGACCACGGCAAGACCTCGCTGCTCGACGCCATCCGCTCGACCCAGGTCGCCAGCGGCGAGCACGGCGGCATCACCCAGCACATCGGCGCCTACCGCGTCCGCCTGGGGCAGGGCAGGGAGCTCACCTTCCTCGACACCCCCGGCCACGAGGCCTTCACCTCGATGCGCGCCCGCGGCGCCTCGGTCACCGACATCGTCGTCCTGGTGGTCGCCGCCGACGACGGCGTGATGCCCCAGACCCTCGAGGCCATCCATCACGCCAAGGCCGCCGAGGTTCCGATCATCGTCGCGGTCAACAAGATCGACAAGCCCGACGCCAAGCCCGACAACGTCAAGCGCCAGCTCTCCGAGCACGGCCTGCTGGCCGAAGATTGGGGCGGCGATACCCTGTTCGTCCACGTCTCCGCCAAGACGAAGCAAGGCATCGAGCAGCTGCTCGAATCCATCTTCCTCCAGACCGAGATGCTCGAGCTGAAGGCCAACCCCGCCAAGCTCGCCAAGGGCGTCATCATCGAGGCCCGCCTCGAGAAGGGGCGCGGCCCCGTGGTCACCGCCCTCATCCAAGAGGGGACGCTGCACGCGGGCGACGTCGTCGTCGCCGGCCAGCATTTCGGCAAGGTTCGGGCCATGACGAACGACCGCGGCGAGAGCGTGACCGAGGCCGGCCCCGGCGTTCCCGTCGAGGTCTTGGGGCTCGACGGCGTGCCCCAGGCCAGCGACGTGATTCAGGCCCTGGCCGACGAGAAGAGCGCCAAGCAGGTCGCCGAGCATCGCCAGATGAAGGCCCGCGAGCAGAAGATCACCGCTCCCAGCAAGATGAGCCTCGAGGACCTTTTCACCAAGCTGAAGAGCGGCGAGGCCAAAGAACTCTCGCTGATCCTCAAGGCCGACGTGCAGGGCTCCAGCGAGGCCCTGCAAGCCTCCCTCGAGAAGCTCTCGACCGCGCAGGTGCGGGTCAACGTCCTGCACTCCGGCGTCGGCGGCATCACCGAGTCCGACGTCATGCTCGCCAGCGCCTCCAACGCCGTCATCATCGGCTTCCACGTGCGGCCCGATACCAAGGCCCGCGAGCTGGCCGAGCAGGAAGGCGTCGAGATCCAGGTCTATCAGATCATTTACGACGCGGTGGAGGACGTAAAGAAGGCGATGGAAGGCCTCCTCGAGCCCACCCGCAAGGAGAAATACCTGGGCCGGGCCGAGGTCCGCGAGGTCTTCAACATCAGCAAGGTCGGCAACGTCGCCGGCTGCTATGTCATCGACGGCAAGCTGCAGCGCAACGCCAACGTCCGCCTGCTGCGCGACAGCGTGATCCTGCACGAGGGCAAGCTCTCCTCCCTGAAGCGCTTCAAAGACGACGCGCGCGAGGTCGAGAAGGGATACGAGTGCGGCCTAGGCATCGAGGGTTACAACGACCTCAAGGCCGGGGACGTGATCGAGTGCTATCAGATCGAAGTGACCAAAACGAAACTCAGCCAATAAAACGGTGAAGGGTCGCCCTTCACAATCTCCATGGTCGTCGGCGTCGCGCAATTCGAGCTCTTCATGCCTTACAACCAATCCCTGAAGGAGAAGCGCCATCTCCTGGGCAAGTTGAAGGACCGCGTGTTGGCCCAGCTCAAGGTCGTGGTCTCCGAAGTCGGCCACCAAGACCTCTGGCAGCGCGCCCAATTGGGCTTCGCCGTGGTCGGCGCCGACGAGAGAGTCCTCGACGCCCTGATCGGCAGGACGATGCAGGCGATCGTCGCGATGGGCCTGGGCGAAGTGCTCCGCGAGGAGCGCGACTTCCTGCACTACGAATAGGAATTTTATGAAATCCGGACGCGACAAGCGCATTGCCGAAGAGATCCGCCGCGAGGTGAGCCAAATCCTGCACTACGAGTTGAGCGATCCCCGCATCTCCGGCGCCACGGTCACCGGAGTCAAGGTCAGCCCCGACCTCCGGCTGGCCCGCGTCTACTACGCGCTGCCCGGCGCGGAGGAGAAAAAGGCCGCGGCCGCCGCGGGCCTGAAGAAGTCCGAGGGCTTCGTGCGGCATCTGCTTACCGAGCGGATCGACATGAAATTCTCCCCGCGCGTCGAGTTCTTCTACGACGAGTCCTTCGAGATCGACGAAAAGATCCAAAAAATCTTCGCCAAGCTGCCGCCCAGTCCCGAGGAACCCGATTCCGATTGAGCCATGGACGCCTTTCTCGTGCTCGACAAGCCCCGCGGTCTCAGCTCCCAGCAGGCGGTGAGCCGCGTGCGCCGCGCCTTGGGCGCCGAAAAGGCCGGGCACACGGGGACCCTCGATCCCCTGGCGACGGGCGTCCTGCCGATCGCCTTGGGCGAGGCCACCAAGGTGATTCCCTATCTCGACGAGGACCGAAAGGAATACCGCGTGGCCGCCCGCTTGGGGGTCGCGACCGACACCTACGACGCCGAGGGCCGCGAGACGCACCGCTCCGAGGGTCTCTCGGTGGAGCGGGGCGCCCTCGAGGCCGCCCTGGCGGGTTTTTTAGGGGAGCAGGAACAGATCCCGCCGCCTTTTTCAGCGATCAAAAAGGACGGCAGGCCGCTCTACGCCTACGCCCGCGAAGGCAAGGCGGTGGATCTCAAGCCGCGCCGCGTCCGCATCGACGGCCTCGAGCTCGAGTTCTTCGAGTTTCCCGACTTTGGCCTGAGGATGAGCTGCGGGAAGGGCACCTACGTCCGCTCGCTGGTCCACGACCTGGGGCAACGTCTGGGGACCTGGGCTCATGTGACCGAATTGCGCCGGCTTCGCAGCGGCCCCTTTACCGAGGCCCAGGCCCTGGGCCTGGCGGACTTGGAAAGGGATCCGGAAGCAGCCCGCGATCGCCTGCAGGACCTCGAGGTCTGCTTAAGCCACCTCCCGCAGGTGCCCTTGGCGAATGAAGAGGAAAAAAATCGGGTCCTGTCGGGAGTTCCGCTGCGAAGAGTCAAACAAGTCATTGAATCCAATAAGCTTTTCCACAGGCCCTTGGCCTTGACCTTCGAGGGGCGCATCCAGGCCGTCGTCACGGACAAAGGCGGCCCGGATTTTTTTTACGGCCGGGTGCTCCGCCGCCAAGCCGGCGATTAATGCCGCTTTACAAGGAGTTGAGCCTTATGTTACGAGCCCATGCCCTTCATTTTTAGGTTTTCAGGAAGGGACAGCCAAGTATAATGACTCAACGGAAGCAAAGGTTATGATCAACGGAGATTCCAAAAGCGAAGTGATCCACAAGTACCAGCGGCAGTCCTCCGACACGGGTTCCCCCGAGGTCCAGGTCGCCTTGTTGACCCGCCGGATCAACTCCCTCACCGAGCACTTCAAGTCCCACGCCAAGGATCATTCCTCGCGGCGCGGCCTGCTGAAAATGGTCGGCCAGCGGCGGCGCTTGCTCGAGTACCTCAAGCGCAACGACCGCGGCAAGTACTCCAAGTTGATCGGCGATTTAGGTTTGCGTAAGTAAAACGATGGGCATTGGCGAGCGGGGCAGGCACCGGGAGGGTCGATTCTCAAAGCTGATAATTTAAGCCGAAGCTCCCACCGCGTGGGGATTTCAGCCTAAATTATCAGTTTTTTATTATCCTCCCCGAGCTTGTTCTTCTCCTCGACGCACATCCCAAAACATAGGAAGGCCCGGACCGTCCGAAGCGACGCCTCCGTCGCCGTCCTGCCAAGGAGAAGCGCCACATGGCCGAAATTCATCGTGTCGAATGCGAAATCGGGGGCCGCACCCTCATCATCGAAACCGGGAGGGTGGCCAAGCAGGCCGCCGGCTCCGTCACCGTCCGCTACGGCGACACCATCGTGCTGGTCACCGCCTGCGCCAGCGCCGATCCCAAGGAAGGCATCGACTTCCTGCCGCTGACCGTCGACTACCTCGAAAAGACCTTCGCCGCCGGCAAGATCCCCGGCGGTTTCTTCAAGCGCGAGGGCAAGCCCACCGAGAAGGAGACGCTGACCAGCCGTTTCATCGACCGGCCGATCCGCCCCTTGTTCCCCGAGGGTTGGGCCTGCGAGACCCAGGTCATCGCGACGGTCCTCTCCGCCGACAACGACAACGACCCCGACACCCTGGCGATGATCGGAGCCTCCACCGCGCTCACGATTTCCGACATCCCCTTCAACGGCCCGATCGGCGGCTGCCGCATCGGCCGGGTCAACGGCCAGATCGTCATCAACCCGACCTTGAGCCAATTGGATGAGACCGACATCGAGGTCATCCTAGCCGCCAGCAAGGACGCCATGGTCATGGTCGAGGGCGGGGCCCGCGAGGCCTCCGAGGCCGACATGATCGCCGCGCTGCGCGCCGGCCACGACGCCCTGCAACCGGTGATCGCGGCGCAAAACAAGCTGCGCGAGCTGGTGGGCAAGGAGAAGCGCGCCCTCCCGGTGGTGGAAAAAGACGAGGCCCTTGCCGCCAAGGTCCGCGACTTCGCCCACGACAAACTGGTGAAGGCCTTCGCGGTCCGCGAGAAGCTGGCCCGCGGCAAGGCCGTCAAGGAAGTGAAGAAAGAGCTCAAGGCCGCCTTGATCACCGAGGACAGCCCGGAAGACCTCGAGATGAAGGTCTCGGGCCTATTCGGCGAGCTCGAGGCCGAGATCCTGCGCAAGCAGATCGCCACGCAGAAGCAGCGCATCGACGGCCGCGGCCTGACCGACATCCGGCCCATCACCATCGAGACGGGGCTGCTGCCCCGGGCCCACGGCTCGGCGCTCTTCACCCGCGGCGAGACCCAAGCCCTGGTGACCGCCACCCTCGGCACCTCCGAGGACATCCAAATCATCGACACGCTGCTCGAAGAGGGCACCAAGCACTTCATGCTGCACTACAACTTCCCGCCCTTCTCGGTCGGCGAGACCAAGCCCTTGCGCAGCCCCGGCCGTCGCGAGATCGGCCACGGCGCCTTGGCCGAGCGCTCGGTGACGAAGGTGCTGCCCGACGAGGAGCAATTCCCCTACGTCATCCGCATCGTCTCCGAGATCCTCGAGTCCAACGGCTCGTCCTCGATGGCCAGCGTCTGCGGCTCCTCGCTCGCCATGATGGACGCGGGCGTCCCGATTCGCGCCGCCGTCGCGGGCATCGCGATGGGCCTGATCAAGGAAGGCGACCAGTACCTGGTGCTCTCCGACATCCTGGGCGACGAGGATCACCTGGGCGACATGGACTTCAAGGTCGCCGGCACCTCCAAGGGCATCACCGCCCTGCAGATGGACATCAAGATCGAGGGGCTGCCCCCGCAGGTCATGGAGCAGGCCCTCGAGCAGGCGCGGCAAGGCCGCATGCACATCCTGGGCGAGATGGCCAAGGCCCTCGCGGAACCGCGGCCCAATCTCTCGCCCTACGCCCCGCGCATCGTCCAGATCCAGATCAACAAAGAGAAGATCCGCGACATCATCGGGCCGGGCGGCAAGGTGATCCGCGGCATCGTCGAGCAGACCGGCGCCAAGATCGACGTCGAAGACGACGGTTCGGTGAAGATCTTCAGCAACAACGAGTCTTCCTTGGTCAAGGCCAAGCGCATGATCGAGGCGATCGTCGAAGAGCCGATCGAGGGCCGCGTCTACCGCGGCAAGGTCCGCAAGATCGTCGAGTTCGGCGCCTTCGTCGAGATCATCCCGGGCACCGACGGGCTGCTGCACATCTCGCAGCTCGCCGACAAGCGGGTCAACCGGGTCACCGACGTGATCCAGGAAGGCGACGAGATCATCGTGAAATGCCTCCGCGTCGAGCCCAACGGCAAGATCGGGCTCAGCCTGCGCGAGGCGAAGGGCCTGCGACCCGACGCCGAGGGCGGAGGAAGACTGGATGAGCCCCCTCCCAATCAAAATTAAGCGGCTGACCGAGGTCTCCGGCTTTTCGCCTCCGGCCTACATGAGCGCCGGGGCGGCGGGCATGGACCTCTGCGCGGCCCTCGAGAAGCCGGTGCAAATCCGGCCGCTGGAGCGGGCCCTGGTGCCCTGCGGCTTCTCCATGGAGCTGCCGGAGGGCTACGAGGCCCAGGTCCGGCCCCGCTCGGGCCTGGCGATCCGCCACGGGATCACCTGCCTCAATTCGCCCGGCACCATCGACCACGACTACCGCGGCGAGGTGAAGGTGATCCTGATCAACCTGGGCCAGGAACCCTTCGAGATCAAATCGGGGGATCGCATCGCTCAGCTGGTGATTCAGCGGGTGGAGCGCGCGGAGATCGAAATCGTCGAGGAGCTCAATTCCAGCGCGCGCGGCGCGGGGGGCTTCGGGAGCACGGGCCATTGATCGCGAAACCGGAACATCTCGAACTGTCGCGGGCGGCCGAGACGGCCATGGAGCGGGCCTACGCCCCGTACTCGGGCTACCACGTCGGCGCCGCACTGCGGACGCTCGACGGCAAGATCTATTCCGGCTGCAACATCGAAAATTCCAGCTTCGGCGCGACGGTCTGCGCCGAGCGGGTCGCCGCCTTCAAGGCGGTCAGCGAAGGGGAGGGCGGTTTCGCGGCGATCGCGGTGGTCTCCCGCGACGATCCGCGGATTCTGCCCTGCGGCATCTGCCGCCAAGTGCTCTGGGAGCTGGCCGGGGACGTCGACGTCGTCGTCGGCCGCGCTTCTTCGGTTGAAGTCCTGAAGCTTTCCAGTCTATATCCGGACCCGTTCAAAAAATCCTAGAGGTACGCCGTGGCGCAATACAACCGTCCCCCCAAATCCAAGGCCCCCAAGCCCGATGAGTTCGTCTCCTTCTTCGACCACGTCGTCCGGTATTTTCTGGTCCATCAGATGAAGTTTTACGTCCTGATCGGCGCGGTCCTGGTCGGTTTCGGCGGCTACGCCCTCCAACGCTACCTGGTCGGAAAGAAGATGCACGACCTGGCCCTCGACTACATGAAGGCCGAGCAGGCCCAAGGGGCGGAGGCGACGGGCGCCTGGGAAGCCTTGGCGAAGCAAGATCCGCCCAAACCCCTGCGCGACGTGGTCGCCCTCCAGCTCGGCGGCGCGCTGGCCGCCCAGGCCCAGTGGGAGCCCTCGGCCCAGTTCTTCCAAAAGGGCGCCGAGTCGAAATCCTTCGTCCTGTATTCGGTGGCACGGCTCGCCCAGGGCGTGGCCCTCGAGAACGCGAAGAAATACTCCGAGGCCTTGACCGTCTACCAGGAGATCTCCGACCTGAAGGACGATCCCTTCCGTTACCGCGGCAAGCTGGGGATGGCCCGGGTTTATCTGGCCATGGGCCAACCCACGGAGGCGGAGAACATCCTGCTGCAAATGCTGGTGAAGACCTCCGACGCCCCCGAGCCCGTCAAGGGCGCGGCCTTAAGCCAGCTGGTCGCGATGAAGGCGAAGCAGGCCCCCGAGACGAATTAAGCTTTCCCCATAATTTTTTACGGAGTGCTTTGCGCGGGGTTGGTCTCCGACGCCACCCCCGGCACCTCTCGGTGTACCTTGAAGATCCTAGCCTGCGTCTTGGGATTCTTCCCGAAGGTCTCCAGCAGCTCGAAGTGCGGGTTGTCCTGATAACGCCCCCAGGGTCCCCACTTGGCGGTGACCAGGTAGTACTCGCCGGGGTTGTTCCGCACGTACTCCACAACCTTGTCGGGATTGCGCGGCAGGATGGGGGTGTTCAGCTTGAACTTCTCCATCGCGACCCGCACCTCCACCCGCGCGTAGTCGCTGATCACGACGTTGCGGAGCGTGAGGCTGCGCAGATAATCCCCCGTGTACCAGTTGGCGATGAGCTTGGCGTCCTTGGGCGCGTGCTTGTTGATCCAGTCGGCCGCCGCGTATTCCTCTTGCGTGCAATTCAGGATCCAGCCTCCCCAGGTGGTGCCGTCGCGGTTCACCGCCAGGGCCAGCAAGGTCGCGAGGACCAACCCCACCAGCCGGTTGCGGTCCTTCCGGGCGAGGGCCAAGACCACCCGCCAGACGAAATAGGCGAACATGCAGGAGAGGCTCAGGCTGATCGGCAACAAGTAACGGTAGTACTTGGAGGTGAAGGAGATGAAGCCGAAGGGGATGAGGAAGAGGATCAGGAAGAAAAAGGCGTAGGAGAGGAAGAAGAACGTCGTCCCCTCGTCGACGCGGCGCCGGCGCTCGCGCCCGTTCCAGAAGATCCAGAAGGAACCCGCGAAGGCGCCGCCCACGGCCAGCGAATCCAAAAATAGCTTGGTGCCGCGGTTGTTCAGGCCCAGGGCGCCGAAGAGGCTCCCGGTCCAGCCGCCGGGCAGGTTGAAAAAGCCGAGGTTGCGGAAGATCTCCCGCGAAAAGGTCTCCCAGCCGGCGCGCAGCTTCTCGACGATGGTGGGGTTTTGTCCCATCGCCTTGAGGATGCCCTCGGTGCCGGCCTTGCCGGTGGCCAGCGCCCCGGTGAACAGCGGCGTGGCGAGGAATTTCCAATTCCAGACCAGCAGGCAGGCGAGGAAGATGCCGCCCGCGATCAGGTTGCCGTAGATCCAGCGCGGGTCGCGCGTCTTCCAAAAGACGTAGCCGGCGTGGACGGCGAAGAAGGGGACGACGAAGACGGCGGGCACGGGATTGATGAAGGCCAAGGCCGTGAAGAAGACGCCGAACCAGACGAAATCGCCCCAAATACGGCTCTGCGCCGCCCAGAGGTAGAAGAGCAGGGCGGGGGCCAGCATCGGGATCGCGTAGGCCTCGGAGAAGCCGGCATTGGTGCGCAGGATGTGGACGGGCGAAGCTCCCCACAGCGCCGCTGCGATCAAACCCAGGAAGGTCGCCACCGTCTCGGCGCGCAAGTGGGGAGGGGCCGGGCCTTTCTTTTTGGCCTTCGGGGGAGGACCCAGGTCCTGCTGGACGATGGCCCTAAGCCCGAGCTTGGTGAAGAGATACAGAGACAGGGCGCTCAAGGCGCCGAACACCTGGGCGCCCCAGGCCCACAGGGCCCAGGCCGAGAAAGGGCCGGAGACGCCGATGACGCCCGCCAGGATGTAGCAGCCTTGCAATTCAAAGATGGGCACCTCTCCCACCAGGTAGGGGTCGAATTTCGAGAGCTGTCCGGTCTGGATCAGGGCCTCGGTGCGGATGTGATGCCGGTAGGGGTCGGCGTCGAGCAGCTTGTCGGGCCACTTGAGGCCGTTTTGCAAGCGAATGTTGAGGCTGAAGAAGAAGATCAGGCCGAGCGTGCCGAGCAGCAGGATTTCTTTCAGCGCCCGCCGCGAGAAGGGAGGCGGGGCCTCTTCCTTTTCCACCGGCTCGGATTCCTCGAAGCCTGTATGCAGGTGCTTGCGGCGCCGGTAAATTTCGACGCCGGCGCCGGCCGCGAGGATGAGGGCGAAGACGCCCCAGACCGTGGCCTCGGTGAGCGGCAGGCCGAAGAGGCCTTGAGCCAGAAGGAAAAAGATCGTGTAGAAGGCGATGCCGGTAAGCAGCGAGAGCAGGATGCGGTCGGTCCAGGAATGGATCTCGCGGATCGCCCGCGGCGCGAGGCGGAAGAGGCTTAGGCCCGTCAGGGTGAAGAGCAGGATGCTTTTGAGGCAGGCGAGGGCGAGGACCATGAACCAGGTTTTTATAAGTAATTCGCGGAGGCGTCCAAGGGTATTTCGCGGGGGTCCGAGGAGCTAAAGGCTTGACAATCATTCGGATTCCCCTCACAAAGCGGGGAGGACCTTAGGACAATTCCTTGCGATCACTAATTTTTAAGGATGGGAGGTTTTCATGGGTGGAACGATCACCAAAAAAATATTCCGACGCGGGGCCCTGCTGTTGGGCCTCTGTCTCGGGATCGCCGGTTTCGCCGGAGAGGCTCAAGCTCAGCCTGCGGGTTGCGTGGCCGACCCGACTATTTGCCAAACGCAATTTAATTTACCGGATTGCTATACCTGCGATACCGCGACGGACCAATGCGTCCCCGACGACAGCTTCTGCAACGGGATCTCCGGAGGCAACGAGGACAACCAGTGCCGCGCCGGCGAGTGCCTGGTGGTCACCTTTCAAGACCCGAACAACCCCTCCGGCTGCGATTACTCCCTGGACACCGGGGCGAGCGTGGATTGTCGCAATTGTCTCCCGGACGGCCTCGCCACCCTCGAAAACTGCGGCAACGGCATCTGCGAGCCCGACGAGGGCGAGGCCTGCAATACCTGTGCGGTCGACTGCCTCCTCCCGGGATTTCCCGCCGACACCTGTCCGTTGACCTCCGGTACCGTCATCCAGGACGCCTGTGCGGCGCCTCCTCCCAGCATCGTCTTCACAGGCAGACCGCCGTACAACAGCCTTCGCAAGACTGCGAGGATGGAGACATGCTTTGCACGGACGCGCCTGCGCGCGTGCCGCCAGCATGCACCGGCGGTACCCAAGGCCTGCTCGATGCCGTCCGACTTCTGCTGTCCCGGGCTGCAACCCGCCGCCGGCGAGGCGAACTGCGGTCCCAACGGCAACGCTTGCGACGTGGACTGCACAGGCTGGCATTCCGACACTTGAAAATGCCAGGCCCCCTCGCCGGTCTTCACGCCGGCTGCTCGAGGCAGCGGCGGTTGCGGGGGGTGGAGACGGTCAGGCTGCGGTGGCTGCGCCTGCTCGCTCAATCGCGCTCACGGTGCCCGGCCTGAGTCTGGCGGGCCTGACCGGATTCGGCGCCTACCGCAATCTGCGCCGGCGTCACGGCTAGAGGCCGACGTCGATAAAAGATTCGCTTTCAAACCCGTCTCGCTTTGGGGCGGTTTCCCACCGCCTCGAGGCTGCGGCGCAAACTGGCCTTGCCTGCCCTGGAGGTAAGGGGAAGTAATTCCAAACACTTGCCAAGGGGAGCCCAGGAAGAAGGGCCAGGTCTGGAAAGCCGAAGGTAAAGGCGATACTTCTCAGAAAGCGGTCGAGGTCAGCGATATAAACTTCCTTGAGGACGTAGAGGAAGGGCAGGATCGGCACCATTTGTTGACCGGCAGAAGGCGGCGGGGCGAACTGAATGAAGACCAAGGCGGCGAGGGCCCAAACCTCCGGGCTGCGGCGTTTGCGATAGACCGCGTAGAGGGCCAAGAGCTCCGCGCCGACCCATAAGACGAGATTACCGGTGCCCAAGACCGCCTGCACTCGGCCTCCTTCGACTTGCTTCCAAAAATACCACAGGGGCTTGCCCACGTAGAGCCACTCGTACCAGCGGCTGCTCATGTTGGCCGCGCCGCGGTGGTACTGATGGAAGTCCAAGTTGTAGAAACGTCAGGTCGCCAAGGCCCATGGCAGGTCAGCAGGGCATTTTGAAAAATCCCTCCCGGCGGAGGCGGTCCGCGGCCAGGGCCCAGAAAACGGGGGCCAGCACCAGGTTAGCATCTTCGTCATGGGGCCAGGCCCAAGAAGAAAGAGTCCCGTCAAGTAAATAGCTGGGATTTTCCCAAAACTGGAAGGCGCTCAGGGTTTGCCGCCAGCAAAAGAGCAGGAGAGGAGGTCGAGAGGCATCCCCAAGCGAAAATGCAGATACAAGAGAGGGTCCAAGAAGAACAGGGCGCCGACAAAGGCGGCCACCCCCTGTCGGCGCGTCAGGCGATAGGTCAGAGCGACCGTCAAGACCCCAATTAAGGCCCCGGAGAGGGCGGAAAAGAATCTCCAGCCCTGGGGGCGGTCGCCCCAGAGTTCGATCCCTAGGGATAGGATTTGTTTTCCTAGGGGCGGGTGCTCGGGATTGGGGTAGGGTTTTTCCGAATTCCGATAGACCCGCGCGGCGTTGACGTAGATCCGTTCGTCCCAATAGGGCTGCTCCGCCAGGCCGATCTGATGAAAAAAATAGAGAAAATAGCCCAGCCCCAGCAGCGCCAGGAGGAGGGCCGATCGAGAGGAGGCGGGGGGAGGCGAGGAACCCATGTCTAAGTGATTAAAATCTTGACCTTTTTTGGTCAAATCTTTATTTTAAGCGAGTTCGCCTGGGCTGGATTCGATCGAAACCATCAATCGAAACGCGGAGGATCAAAGATGTCCCGATATATCCAAAAAAATAAGCATTCCCTAGGCGGCTTGATATTGCCGCTCTTTGCTTATTAACATCTTAGCGTGAGCTTTCTGAAAGCTGTGGATCAAACTTCGGTCCCACCTGGGGTGGCGGTCTGCCGCATGGCGCGTTGTAACGGCGAGTTTTGCACCATTGCCCCGGACCAACAGTTTCGCTGCGCCATCGACGCGGGGGGGCCCAATTTCTGCGACCCGGCCGCGATTGCCCAATCGCTTATTCGCTTTACGGGGAGACCCGACCTTGCGGCTGTTGGACCACCTGTGTGGAGATTCTCGACGTCAATGGCAATCCGGGGATTTTGAAAACTCAGTTACTCCCCAACGATGATTTTTGCGTAACATCACCGGCGGAAGACCCGATATGAACGGAAATACCGTGCCGGCGTCACTGCCTCCCCATCAGCACCCGGATCCCGACAATCCAGCGGCTGCGACTACACCTGACGCCGGACACCCAACACCGAATGCGGAATTGTATCACCACGGGGCCCGGCGCCTCGAAATTGCAGCATCATACCGAAACCCGGACGAGGGCGAGGCACCGACACCTGCTTTCGATGCGATTGCCGCACTCCAGTTGACGGCGCTTGCCCGGCTGGCCAAACTCAATTGGACGCCATTGCTGGATGCCCCGGCATCGTTTCCCCCAGGCCTCCTATCAAAACACCAATCCCAACTACGGGCGAGGTTTGCGAGGACGGCAATCTTTCACCAATGGCATGCCAGCAACGCATTTTGATTCCTTTCGGTGTCTGCGTTGTCACGGAACAGGCTGAGCCCGCCGCTGCTGTCCGGCCGGCTGCGCGGCACCAGAAGTGACGGGTGCGCCGATTCCCGGTTGCGACCCGGACTGCTACGTGCCCGAGCAATGCATTCCGACGCCATCTCCGACGCCGCCGGTCTTCGCCGGCTGTCTCCAAGGCAGCGGCGGTTGGGGCGAGAAGGGCGGCCCGGGTTGCGACGGCTTCGCCTGCTCTCTGAATACCGCGGCCTCGGTCCCCAGCCACGGGCTGGCGCTTGCCATCCTCGCTTCGCTGGGAACTCTCGCCTTCCTGAGCTTTCGCAAACGTCACGGCTAAACGCCGTTGAACCCTTTCCAACCCCGCTTCGGGCGACCGAGGCGGGGTTTTTTTCGCCTGCCTTTGGAGTCCCAGCCGCCGACAAAACTATTGACCTGCCCGGGATTGTTCACTAAAGACCTGGCATGTTGGACAAAATTACCGAGTTGGCCCTTACCTTCGACGACGTTTTGCTGCTGCCGGGTAAGAGCGAGGTCCTGCCCAAGGACGTCGACACCAAGACTCGGCTCACCAAATCCCTCGAACTGAATATCCCGCTCGTCTCCGCCGCGATGGACTCCGTCACGATGTCGCGCACCGCGATCGTCATGGCCCAGTGCGGGGGCATCGGCATCATCCACAAGAACATGTCCGCCGCCGACCAAGCCCTCGAGGTCGAGCGGGTCAAGAAATCCGAGAGCGGGATGATCCTCAACCCCATCACGCTCTCGCCCAACGAGAAGCTCAGCGCCGCGATCGAGCTGATGGACCAAAACAACATCTCGGGCGTCCCGGTCACCGAGGGCAAGAAGCTGGTCGGCATCCTCACCAACCGCGACATCCGCTTCGAGAAAAACCTCAACCAGCCGGTCTCCAACCTCATGACCAAGAAGCTGGTCACCGTCTCCGAGAAGGTCACGCTGGAGGAGGCGAAGGAGCTGCTGCACAAGAACCGCATCGAAAAGCTTTTGGTGACCGACGCCAACGGCGACTTGAAGGGCCTGATCACGATCAAGGACATCGAGAAGACCGAGAAGAACCCGCTGGCCGTCAAGGACTCGCTGGGCCGCCTCCTGGTCGGCGCCGCGATCGGCATCGGGCCGGAGTCGCTGACCCGGGCCGAAGCCCTCATCAAGGCCGGCGTCGACGTCCTGATCATCGACACCGCCCACGGCCATTCCAAGGGCGTGATCGAGGCGGCCAAGGCGGTGAAGGCGAAATTCCCCAAGACCCCGCTCATCGCCGGCAACATCGCCACCGAGCAGGCCGTCCAAGACCTGGCCAAGACCGGCGTCGACGGCCTCAAGGTCGGCATCGGCCCGGGCAGCATCTGCACGACGCGGATGGTGGCGGGCGTCGGCGTGCCGCAGTTGACCGCCATCCTGCGCTGCGCGAAGGCCGCCCAAGAGTTCGACCTGCCGCTCATCGCCGACGGCGGCATTAAGTACAGCGGCGACGTCACCAAGGCCCTCGCGGCGGGCGCCTCCAGTGTCATGATCGGCAGCCTCTTCGCCGGTACCGACGAATCGCCCGGCGAGCTGGTGCTTTATCAGGGGCGCAGCTTCAAAGTCTATCGCGGCATGGGTTCGGTGAGCGCGATGCTGCAGGGAAGCAGCGACCGCTATTTCCAAGACGACAAGCGTTCCACCGGCAAGTTCGTCCCCGAGGGCATCGAAGGCATGGTGCCCTCGCGCGGCCCCTTGGCCGACAACGTCTACCAGCTGGTCGGCGGCCTGCGCTCGGGTATGGGATATACGGGCTGTCCGACTTTGCAGGAGTTGCGCGAGCGGGCGAAGTTCGTGCAGATCACCAGCTCGGGCTTGAAAGAGTCGCACGTGCATGACGTGGTGATCACCAAAGAGGCCCCGAATTATCATATGGATTAATGTAGGGGCGAACCTCGTGTTCGCCCCAGGTGCACGGACTCGTTGGCTCTGACAAATCTGGAAAATATTATTACCTATCGCAGGGGAGGGCGAACACGAGGTTCGCCCCTACAGATATGGACAAGGTTTTAATCCTAGACTACGGCTCCCAATACACCCAGCTGATCGCCCGCCGCATCCGCGAGCAAAACGTCTACTCCGAGATACAGCCCTTCAATTACGGACTCGACAAGATCCGGGCCTTCGCGCCGAAGGCGATCGTCCTGTCCGGCGGGCCGGCCAGCGTGCTGGGCAAGGACGCCCCGGGGCTGGATCTCAAGATCCTCGAATTGGGCGTCCCGATCCTGGGGATCTGCTACGGCATTCAGCTCTTGGCCCATCACCTGGGCGGCAAGGTGACGCCCTCCAACAAGCGCGAGTACGGCCGCGCCACCTTCGAGGCCGACGCCGGGTCCCCCTTGTTCCGAAGCGTCAAGACCAAGAGCGTCGTCTGGATGAGCCACGGCGACAGCCTCGAGAAGATCCCCGCGGGCTTCCACAAGATCGGCGAGAGCGACAACACTCCGTTTTGCGCGATCGCCAACCCCGACAAGCAGATCTACGGCGTCCAATTCCACCCCGAGGTCGTCCATACCGAAGAGGGCGTCCAGATCCTGCACAATTTCCTCTTCCACATCGCCGGGCTTAAGGCCGACTGGAACATGGCGGCCTTCCTCCAGACGGAAAAAGAAAAGATCCGCGCCCAAGTAGGAAAGGGGAAGGTTATCTGCGGCCTCTCCGGAGGCGTCGACTCCACCGTGGCCGCGCTGTTGATCCACGAGGCGGTGGGCGACCAGCTCGAGTGCATCTTCATCAACAACGGCCTGCTGCGCAAGGACGAGGCGCAGAAGGTGCAGGACGCCTTCCGCGAGCACTTCAAAATCAAGCTCCATTACGTGGACGCGAGCGAACGTTTCTTGAGCCGCCTCAAGGGCGTCACCGATCCCGAACAGAAGCGCAAGCTCATCGGCAACGAATTCATCTACGTCTTCGAGGAGATGGCCAAGCAGATCCAGGACGCCAAATTCCTGGCCCAGGGCACCCTCTATCCCGACGTTATCGAGTCGGTCTCCTTCAAGGGCCCCAGCGCCACGATCAAGAGCCACCACAACGTCGGCGGCCTCCCCGAGCGCATGGGCCTGGCCCTGGTCGAGCCGCTGCGCGAGCTGTTCAAAGACGAGGTCCGCGAGCTGGGCGCCCAGATGGGCATGCCCAAGGCCCTGACGCACCGGCAGCCCTTCCCGGGCCCAGGTCTGGCGATCCGCATCCTGGGCGAGGTGACGCCCGAGGCGATTCGCCTGCTGCAGGAGGCCGACGACATCCTCGTCTCCGAGATCAAGTCCGCCGATTGGTACTACAAGGTGTGGCAGTCTTTCGCGGTGCTGCTGCCCATCAAGACCGTCGGCGTGATGGGCGACGAGCGCACCTACGAGAACGTCTTGGCGATCCGCTGCGTGAGCAGCGTCGACGGCATGACGGCCGATTGGGTGCCGCTGCCTTCCGATCTTTTGGGGCGCATCTCCAACCGCATCATCAACGAGGTGAGGGGGATCAACCGCGTGGTCTACGATATCTCCTCCAAGCCGCCGGCGACTATTGAGTGGGAGTGAAGAGTGAAGGGTGAAGGGTGAAGGGTGAAATTGGATTTCGTTCATCTTCATGTGCATTCCCAGTATTCGCTGCTCGAAGGGGCCATCACCCTCGAGGCCCTCTGCGAGCGGGTCCGCGAGCTTGGCATGAAGGCCTGCGCCCTGACCGACGCGGGCAATATGTTCGGCGCCCTCGAGTTCTACGAGAAGGCCAAGGCCGCCGGGATCAAGCCGGTCTTCGGGGCCGAGGTCTACTACCTGACCGGCGGCGGCATCGAGACCCGCGACGTCAAGCGCAAGGACCACTTCCTCGCCAACCTGATCCTCCTGGTCCAAAACAAGACCGGTTACCAGAACCTCTGCCGCCTGCTCAGCATCGCCCATCTCGAGGGCTTTTATTATAAGCCCCGCCTCGACAAGGACATTCTGCGGAAGCACTCCGAGGGGCTGATCGCCCTCTCCGGGACCATGCACGGCGAGATCCACCGCCGCCTCTCTAAAAACGAGGTCGAGCAGGCCAAGGAGGCGGTCGCCTACCTCCAAGAGACCTTCCCGAACCGCTTCTACCTCGAGCTGCAGGACCACGGCCTGGCCCTGGAGAAGAAGGTCCAGGACATGGTCCTGCCCTTCGCCAAGGAACATGGCGTTCCCCTGGTCGCGACCAATGACTGCAAGTACCTCAAGAAAGAAGATCACGTCGCCCACCTGGCCCTCCAGTGCATCCAGAGCGGCCGGACCCTCCAAGAAGAGGAGGAGCGGGCCGAATTCTTAAGCGAGCAGCGCTACTTGAAGAGCCCGAAAGAAATCGAGCAAAGCTTTAAATCTATTCCAGAAGCTATTGAAAATACTGTAAAAATAGCCGAGCAATGCGACTACGCCTTCAACGACAAGAACTACTACTTTCCCAAGTACGCCCCGCCCGAGGGCGAGGATTTGGACGCCTACCTGCGGCGCCGCAGCTACGAGGGTTTTGAAGCCCGCTGGAAGGAGATCGAGCCCCGCGTCAAGGGCGACCCCGAAAAGGCGAAGCAGGCTTACCTCGAGCGCCTCAAGATCGAGCTCGACATCATCGTCCCGATGGGCTTCTCCGGCTACTTCCTGATCGTCTCCGACTTCATCACCTACGCCAAGGACCAGAAGATCCCCGTGGGGCCGGGTCGCGGCTCGGCGGCGGGGTCCTTGGTGGCCTATTGCCTGAACATCACCGACATCGATCCGATCCCTTACGACTTGCTCTTCGAGCGCTTCCTGAACCCCGAGCGCATCAGCATGCCGGATATGGACATCGACTTTTGCATGAACCGGCGCGACGAGGTCATCAAGTACGTCCGCGGCAAGTACGGCCACGTCTCGCAGATCATCACCTTCGGGAAGATGAAGGCCAAGGCGGTGCTGCGCGACGTCGGGCGCGTCCTCGACATGCCCTACGGCGACGTCGACAAGATCGCCAAGCTGGTGCCCAACACCCTCAACATCACCCTGGAGGAGGCCCTCAAGCAGGAGCCGCGCCTGCAAGAGATGGAGAAGTCCGACGCCCAGGTGAAGCGGCTGATGCAGATCGCCCGTTCCCTCGAGGGCCTGACCCGGCACGCCTCGATGCACGCCGCCGGCGTCGTCATCGCGGACCGGCCGCTCACCGAGTTCTGTCCTTTGTACAAGGGCCCGGACAACGAGGTCATCACCCAGTTCGACATGAAGGGCGTCGAGAAGATCGGCCTGGTCAAGTTCGACTTTCTGGGCCTGAAGACGCTCACGGTCCTCGAGGTCGCGGTCAAGATCGTCAAGCGCACCCGCGGCATCGACCTCAAGCTGAACGAGATCCCGCTCGACGACCCCAAGGTCTATCAAAGCCTCTGCGAGGGCGACGGCCTGGGGATCTTTCAGCTCGAATCCAGCGGCATGCGCGACCTCTTGGTGCGGCTGAAGCCCAACTGCTTCGAGGACATCGTCGCCCTGGTGGCCCTCTACCGCCCGGGCCCGCTGGGCAGCGGCATGGTCGACGACTTCATCAACCGCAAGCACGGCAAGACCGAGATCACCTACGAGCTGCCTCAGCTCGAGCCCATCCTCAAGCCGACCTACGGCGTCATCGTCTACCAAGAGCAGGTCATGCAGATCGCCAGCGCCCTGGCCAATTACAGCTTGGGCGAGGCCGACCTGCTGCGGCGCGCGATGGGCAAGAAGAAGCCCGAGGAGATGGCCAAGCAGCGCGAGCGCTTCCTCGACGGCGCCAAGGCCAACAAGATCCCGCCGAAGAAGGCCGAGAAGATCTTCGACCTGATGGCGAAATTCGCCGAGTACGGCTTCAACAAGTCGCACAGCGCGGCCTACGCCCTGGTCAGCTATCAGACCGCCTATCTCAAGACGCATTTTCCGACCGAGTACATGGCCAGCCTGCTGACCCACGAAATGACCAACACCGACAAGATCCTGGTGTACATCAACGATTGCCGCGACCGCGGGATCAAGATCCTGCCGCCCGACGTCAACGCCAGCTTCCGGTACTTCTCGGTGGAGAAGGACAATGAGATCCGCTTCGGCCTGGCCGCGGTCAAGGGCGTCGGCGAGGCGGCGATCGACTCGATCATGGAGGTGCGGGAGGAGGGCGGCCCCTTCGCGACGATCTTCGACTTCTGCGCCCGCGTCGACCTGCGGCGGGTCAACAAGAAGGTCCTCGAGTCGCTGATCAAGTGCGGGGCCTTCGACGGGATGGGCGTCGCGCGCTCGCGGCTCTTCTCGAGCCTCGATACGGCGATGGATTGGGGCAACTCGCGGCGCGACGACGCGAAGAGCGGCCAGAGCAGCATGTTCGAGCTCCTGCCGGTCCAAGAGTCGGTGCCGTCCCTACCCGAGATCGCCGAGTGGCCGGAAGGGGAGAAGCTCGCCTTCGAGAAGGAGGCCCTGGGCTTCTACATCACCGGGCATCCGCTGCGCCGCTTCAAGGACCAGATCCAG
>JASOAK010000010.1:0-94294 GCA_048499175.1 bacterium | reverse complement strand
CCAGAAGACGGCGCCGGCGCCGCTCTCGCGCGAGAGAGCCGCCAGGGCCCGCACCGCGGAGCCGCGCCGAATCACCAGCGGAGCGCCCTTCTTCTCCAGCGCCTCGGCAAGCGCGCGCAGCGACTGGTGCAGCCACCAGCGGCTCGCCCCGCCGGGCGCCCAGGCCCCCTCCTCCTCCGGAGCCCAAACAAAAACCGGGAGGATCGGCCCGCCGCGCCGCAAGGCGGCTTGCAGGGCGGGATGGTCGGCCAGCCTCAAATCGAGGCGAAACCACAGGATCGACGACGAAACGCCCATCAAAGCTCCACCTCCACGATGCCCTCGTCCTTGGCGCCGCCGCGCAGCCGCTCGCGGGCCTGTTGCGCCAAGCGGGCGTAGCTCGCGCGGATCCGGTCGAGGTCCTGTTCCGTCAGCTCTTCCAGATCCAGCAAGGCGTTGTGCGCTTCGCGGTTGGCACGGATCAACTCATCGAGCTTCAGATGCATCGCCTCGCTGTCGCGGTTCTGGGTGTTCTGAATCAGGAACACCATGAGGAAGGTGACGATCGTGGTGCCCGTATTGATCACCAGTTGCCAGGTGTCGCTGAAATGGAAGACCGGGCCGGTGAGAGCCCAGGCGAGGATGATCAGGCAGGCGATGCCGAAGGCCGCGGGTTGCCCGGCGCGGCGGGCCGCGGCGGAGGCGAAACGGGCAAAAAGATCTTTGCTATGCATAGGGCACCTCCTTAGAATGATGGGCGCGAGTCTATCCGGCCTCGAAAGGAATTGTCCAATGCTCCGCATCCTGGTCACGGGCGCCACCGGCTACATCGGCGGCCGGCTGGTCCCTCGCCTGCTCGAGAAGGGGCACTTCGTCCGCTGCCTCGCCCGCCAACCCGAAAACTTGAAGGGCCGTGCCTGGAATGGGGCGGAGATCGTCCAAGGCGACGTGCTCCGACCCGAGACTCTGGGCGAGGCGCTGCGCGACATCGACGTCGCCTATTACCTGGTGCACTCGATGCGCGGCGGCGAGGAAGGATTCGAAGAGCGGGACCGGCAGGCCGCCCGCAACTTCGCCGCCGCTGCGCGCGAGGCGGGAGTGAAGCGCCTGATTTACCTGGGAGGCCTTGGCGCCGACGAGACCTCGCTCTCGCCGCACCTGGAGAGCCGCCACGAGGTCGGGACTTTGCTGCGCGAGGGCGGCGTCCCGGTGACGGAGTTCCGGGCCGCGATCATCGTGGGCTCGGGCAGCATCTCTTTCGAGATGATCCGCTACCTAGCCGAGCGCCTCCCCGTGATGGTCTGCCCGCGTTGGGTGAAGAGCCTCTGCCAGCCCGTCGCGGTGCGCGACGTGCTCGCCTACCTGATCGAGGCCCTCGAGCGTCCCGAGAGCGCGGGGCGCGTCTTCGAGATCGGCGGCCCCGACGTCTTGCCCTACCGCGGGATGATGCTCGGCTACGCGAAGGTCCGAGGGCTGCGGCGCCGCCTGATCGAGGTGCCGGTCTTGACGCCTCGACTTTCCTCCTATTGGGTGGATCTCGTCACGCCCATTCCCGCCTCCATCTCCCGACCCTTGATCGACGGCCTCAAGCACGACGTCGTCTGCCGGGATCGTTCCTCCTTGGAGGTCTTCTCAGTCAAGCCGATCGGCTACGAGGCGGCGGTGCGCCTCGCCCTGGACCGCATCAGCCAGGGGCAGGTCGAGACAATCTGGTCGGGCTCCCACGCCTCCTTCAAGCCGGGCTCCCCGCCGGCCTCACGGCTGGAAAAGCGGGAGGGGATGATCCTCGAGGTGCGGGAAACGGAAGTCGCGGCCCCGCCCGAGCGGGTCTTCGCGATCTTTTCCGGGATCGGCGGCGAGCGCCGCTGGTTCTACGCGAATTGGGCCTGGCGGCTGCGCGGCCTGCTCGACCGCCTGGCGGGCGGCCCCGGGATGCGGCGCGGCCGCCGGAACCCGGACCAGTTGGTCCCGGGCGACGCCCTCGATTTCTGGCGCGTCGAGGAGGTGGTGTCCGGCCGGCTCGTCCGGCTGCGCGCCGAGATGAAGGTTCCCGGCCGCGCCTGGCTCCAGCTCGAGGCGGAGCCGCTGGAGGGCGCGGATTCCCACGCGCTCTTCGTGCAGACCGCGTATTTCGAGCCGAAGGGCCTGCCGGGCCTGCTCTACTGGTACCTGCTCTACCCGATGCACAAGGCGATTTTTTCCGGGCTGAGCCGGGAGATCAAGAGACGCAGCGAGGAATTTGCGGAACGGTGATCGCGTTCGCAGGGGCGAGCACAAGGTTCGCCCAGCGACGGATGGATCGTCGATATCACCGAGGCTTCGCGCCTCAACGCAGGTCGTTCAACGACGCCCCGTAATTGATATGAAAGGGTTGTCCGTCGATCACCAGCGCGGGCACCGATTTCACCCCCGCCTTTTCCGCCTCGGCGAGGCGTGCCTTAGCCTCGCCCAAATGAACCACCTCGACTTCGTAGCGTTTCGGGTCCAGGGCGGCGACGAACTGTTGCTCCGCGCTGAGACAGACCGGGCATCCGGCGTGATAGAAGATGGCCTTTTTCATGGTTTCCTCCTTTATCCGTTCGACCATTTGAGAAAATTCTCCCGCGCCTCCTCCGGCGCGGCGGCGTCGAAGTCCGGGCAGTCGAGCCGCAGCTGCCCGTCGCCGAAGGGGGCATCGACGAAGGCGCAGTGGTGCGGCCGCTCCGGATCGGCGTGAACCAAGGGCCGGAAGAAGCGGCAGCCCACGCACATCCGCGCCGTCGAGATCTCGCCCCGCTCCTGCAGACCCCGGATCATCTTGATCAGGGCCTTGAGAAAGACCTCCTGCTCGGTCTCGGAGAGCGATTCGACGGCGTCGAGGAGAAAATCCGGCCAGGTCGCCACCCGCTTGGCCTCGCGCCGGCCCGCCGCGCTCAGCCGGATCACGAGCGCCCGCGAGTCCGCCTGTGACCATCGCTTGGAGACGAGCCCCTTCTCCGCTAGGGCCTCGACCGACACGCTGGCCGTGGCCGGCTTGACGCCCAGGTCCGCCGCGACCTCGCCCAGCCTCAAGTCCCCCTTGGCCTTCAGGATCGCGAGAATCTGGCCCTGCGTCGGCGTCAGGGCCCGCGGACCGGCCTCCCGCCAGGAGGCGCTCTTGAGCGCGAGGGCCAGCTTGGCCAGGCCGGTCAGGACCTTGCGGGGAACGGCGTCGGTTTTGTCGGCGAAGGGTTTGGACATCGGCATATTTATTTAGTAGTACTAATTATTAAAATTTCGAACGCGCAGGTCAAGCGACAATCGCAAGACCTGGATTTTTTTCTGGATTGAATGTCCACGGGTCGAAAGGAGGCGGGGTCAATGCGCGGGCGGCGGCTCGATGGCCACCGGAGGCTCTTTCTTCGGCCAGAAAACCGAGGCCAAGGACGAAAGAATCAGCGAAAGCGCGATGAACCCCAAGGCGTAGGCGATCGGGATCTTGTACCAGCCCGATAGGATCATCTTGACGCCGATGAAGGCCAGGATCGCGGCGAGGCCGTAGTGCAGGTAGTGGAAGGCCTGCATCATCCCGGCCAAGGCGAAGAACAGGGCGCGCAGCCCGAGGATGGCGAAGGCGTTGGAGCTGAACACGATGAAGGGATCGCGGCTGATCGCCAGCACCGCCGGGACCGAGTCGACCGCGAAGACGACGTCGGTGGTTTCGACGACCACCAAGACGATGAAGAGCGGCGTCGCCATCAGCTTGCCGGACCGCTTGAGGAAGAAGCGGTCGCCCTCGTAATTGGGCGTGACCGGGATCAGCCGGCGCACGAGGTTGAGCATGGGGTTCTTCTCGGGATGGATCTCTTTCTCCTGCTCGAAGACCAGCTTGACCCCGGTGACGACCAGGAAGGCGCCCAGGATGTACATGAGCCAGTGGAACTTCTCGAGCAGGGCGATGCCGGCGAAGATGAAGATGGCGCGAAAGACCAAGGCCCCGAAGATGCCCCAAAAGAGCACCTTGTGCTGGTAGATCCCGGGCACCTTGAAATAGGAAAAGATCAGGAGAAAGACGAAGAGGTTGTCGACGCTCAGCGACTTTTCGACCAGGTAGCCGCTCAAGAACTGCAGGGCCAAGTCGTGCCCTTCCAGGTACCAAATCCCGGCATTGAAAATGAGGGCCAGGACGATCCAGAAGATGCTCCAGAGGATGGCCTCTTTGATGCGGATGGTGTGCGACTTGCGGTTGAAGACCATCAGGTCCAGCAAGAGCATCGCCATGATGAAGATGAGAAAACCGGTCCAGAGCCAGGCTTGTAACGACATGGGAAATTCTCCGGGTCCCGTCCTAACGGGAAAAGCCCGGAAAGATCAAGCGAAAGGCGGGCGCTTATAAGGTCGCCATCTCCCGGTTGTCGAAGAGCCGCCGGTAATAGCCCATGTATTCCACCTTCCGCTCCAGGGCCTCGATCACGGCGTGGGTGAAGTTGACGCCCTCGAACTTCTGCGCGCTGCCCAGGCCGCCGGGGCTGAAGACGTTGATCTCCATCAGTTTGTCGCCCACGATGTCCAGGCCCACCAGGAACATCCCGTCCTCGACCAAGCGAGGGCGGACGATTTCGGCGATATTGAGCGCGGCATCGGTGATCACGGCCTGACGAAGCTTGCCGCCGGCATGGACGTTGCTGCGCATGTCCTCGCCGGTGCGGATCCGGCGGAACGCGGCGTACTTCCCCTTGTACTTCAGCGGCTGGCCGTTCATCAAAAACAGCCGCGTGTCCCCCTCTTCCGCCATCGGAAGGTACTCTTGAGCGATGATATACCCATCCCGCGTGAGGGCCTCGATCATTTGATTGATGTTGGACAGATCGTTCGGCCTCACTAAAAACACCCCCTGTCCCCCGGAGCCTTGCAAAGGCTTCAGCACGATGTTGCCACCGTGGGTTTTGGCGAAGGCCTTGATTTCCTCGCGGTCGCGGGTGATCAGGGTCTTGGGCCGGACTTCCTCGGGGTATAGCTGAAAATACATCTTGTTGAGGGCCTTGCTCAGGCCGTTCGGGTCGTTGAGCACAATGACCCCGTGGCGCATGGCGACCCGTCCGAACGTGATGCCGGCCGCCTGCGCCCAGGCGCGGTGCACCAAGTCCACCGAAGGGTCGTTGCGCAGCATCAGGACGTCCAGGTCGTCAACGGTAATCCGCTCCTGTTTCGCGTGTTTTCCCTGCAGGTCTCTTAGAAAATTCTCCGAGGCCTTGTATTTTTTCTTGGGCACGGTGCGGGCTCGGGCGTGGATATTCTCATCCATGTCGTAGGCAAAATCTCCCGCGCCCATCACCCAGATCTCGTGGCCGCGGTTCAGGGCCGCCATCGCCAGGCGCGTCGTCGTGTAGCCCGGCTCTTCGGTTTGGATGTCGTTGACCACGAATCCCAGTTTCATAGCCCTCTCCTTTTCAGCAGGTCGAGGACATCGACGCCCCGACGCAGTTGTTCGAGCGACGCCAAGCTCTCCGGGCGCTCCATGTAGCGCGGCAGCAACGGCGGAGCTTTAAGCACCTTGCGCCACTGCAGCTCTTGGATGATCGGCACGTGGTTGGCGGCGATCTTGCCGACGAAAAGCGGCTCCACGGCGCCGCCTTCGCGCAGGTAACGGCCGATCGCCGTCACCCCCCGCAAATAAACCGCGTCCTTGGTCAGGCCGCCGCCGCGGAAGATGCGCAGGGTGACGGTGAAGGCGCCCTTGCGCTCGAAGCCGTAATCCTCGGTGAGCAGGCGGAAGGTCTCGAGAAAGTCCGCCCCGTCGACCATCGCCTTCGTCGCCACCACGCGGCCGGCGAGCAGGCGCAGGCGCGGACGGCTCAAGCCGCCCACCAGGTATTCCGCGAGGACGGCCAAGCCCTCCTGCAGCTCCTCGTATCCGGCGAGGCCCGAATAGAGCTGGCGGAAGGGCTGGGCGCGCCCGTTATAATAGGTGACCAAGTGCGTCCCCACCTCGTGATTGAGCAGGGCCTCGACGCGGGAAACCGGAATTTTGGTATGGGCCCCGACCAAGAGATGACCGCGCGAGACCATGAGCCCCGAGGCGATGTCGTCGCGAATCTCCACCCGCGCGGTGAACTTGGGATATTTATTTCGATAATAAGCGAACTCTTCGCGCGCCCGCTCGGCGAAGGCCTTGGCGTCCAATTCCCAACCGGGGCGCGACTCGCGGCTGCGCGGCGGAAAGGCCTTCAGGAGGCGGTGCGCGACGGCGAGCAGTCCAGGGCCGACGCCGCCGTAGAGCTGGAGGCTGCCGTAGAGGAAACGCGAGGTCCCCCGGTCCACGAGCATGGTCAGGTCGCGGTCCATCTCCTCCTGCTTCTCGCGGAACAGGGTCGCCAAGGTGGGATCTTCCACCCGCTCGATGGGGGTCTCGTAGAGGCGGCGTTTGAGCAGGGACGGATCCATCGGGATGGGGCGATAATGGAAGACAGGCTCCCGCGCGTACCTGTCGCGCTTGAAGGCCAGCCAGGCCTGCTGCGCGTTGACCGGCGTGACGAGCAGGAGAAAATCGTAGGCGGAGCTGATCTCGGCCAGGCGCCGGTCGACCTCCCAAACCGCCTTCACCATCGCGCGGCGGCCAAGGGCCAGGAAATGCGGCGGCTGGTGGGTGGTGCGGGTCTTGACGAACTCGAAGAAGGCCAGCTTGAAGGCGCGGCCCATCAGGCGCTGCAGGGCGCGGCGCACCAGCGGGAAGGTCTCGCGGGTCTTGGGATGCAGATAGATCGGCCGCACCTCAAGGCCGATAAGGTGGCAGCGCAGGGCCGCGGCGCGTTTCGGCGGAAGCAGCGGCGCGAGGCCCTTTGGAAACTCCGGCTCGCCCGGGTGGAACCGGACCTTGGCCTCGCGGCGCGGACGGGCGCCTTCCTTGAGCGAAGCCTCCAGGACGTGCAGCGTCGGCGAGAGCTCACGGCTCTCGCGGGCGCGGATCGTGAAGGCCGGCTGCAGCTCCTCCTGGGTCACGGAGGCCTTGCCCTTGGGCGGCCCCGTCCAGAGCTCGAGCAGGAGGAAGGCGCCGAACTCCCGCTCCTGCACGCGGACGATCAGCTCGATCAGGCGCTCGAGGCCGCGGCGCAGCTCGGGCGCCGCCGAGGCCACCAAATAAGACGCCTCGCCCGTGATCAGGCGCTCGGTACCGCCGGGCGTCTTGCCCGGGGGATCGCGGTAGACGCAGAGAAAGGGCAGGTGCCGGTCGATGTGCAGGCGGCCGCCGCGCGGGAGGCTGCGACGCACGGGCCGGCCCTCGGCGAGGCGCGCCTCCACCTCGCGAAACCACTCCGTCGTCAGCGGCGCGTGCGCGGACTTCATCGCGGCCTCCCCATCCTTTCCAGCTCTTCCAGCACCCCGGACACCGTCGCGGCCAGGGCGGTCCGAATCGCCTCGATCTTGCGAGGGTCCGGAACCCCGCTCCACTCGTCCATGAATATTTTTTTGAACTCCAGCGCGAGGGCGCAGCCCGTCTCGGGAAAGGTCTTGTGGACCCAGCGCGGAAAATTCCCGCCGAAGAACTTGACGTTCTCACGCACGTCAAGGCGCGTGCCCATAAAATCCGCCGCGCTTAAGTCCGCGACGAAGCGCTCGATCAATCGTCCCCAACGACCCCGGTCGGCCGAGGCGGTGCCAACGTTCACCTGCGGATTCTTCCCCGCGTCCTCCGGCGGCGCCGCGGGATGGCCGCGGCGGTGGTTGTAGGAATGGATGTCGAAGAGGACAAAGCGGCCGTGCCGCCGCTCCAACTCGCGCAGGCGCTCTTCGACGCCGGCGTAAAAGGCGTCGTACTCCCCCAAAGAATCTTCGAGGATCTTTTCCGTCGGCGGCTCCCTCCAGACCCGCAGTCCCCAAGCGTCCCCGGGAGCCAGATAAATCGCCTTCTCGCGAGGACGGTTCAAATCCACTTCAAAACGGGAACGAGCGACGAGGATCCGGTGCGGCGCGACGGCGGTCCACTCCACCGTGAAGGGATCCTCCTCGCGACGGCGCTCCGCTTCGGACAAGGCGAGGCGCTCCGCCACCTCCGGACGCAGCTCGTGTCCGTCGTGGATGGCGCTCGCCACCAGGGGACCTTCCCCCAAACTCCGCCATTCCCAAAAGGCCATCCAAAGCTCCTCCGCAGGTTTGCCTCCCATTATAAGGAGTGGCCCCCGAAATTGCCTAAGGGAAGTGTACGGATTTTTTGACGAGTTTGGGGACGGGCACAATCTGACTCGGAAGGCGTGACAAGATGTGCCAATGGGTCGAATCGCAAAAAGGGATTACAAAAATATAATATAATTTCAATGAGTTATATTTAAATCCCTTGGCACCTTCCTTGCTTTAATCGTCTCGAGGGCCGCGGGTGTCCGTCGTACCCTGAGCCGCGAAGCGATTTCCTCGGAGGGGAAATGACCCGACAAGTCTTGCGGAAAAATCCGTCTCCTTTGGCGCCGGCCCAAGTGCCGCCGACCCGACCGGTCCCGTCGCCCGGCGCCCTCGCGGCCGCCCATCCCGCCACGACGACCGCGCCGGCCTACCCGTCACCGCCCCTCCCCTCCCTCGCCATCCCGGACTGGGGCACGGTCGCGCGGAAATACGGAAAAGAAATTCGTTTGTTTCTCGACGGCCATCGCGATCGCGACGCCCTCCGGAGGCGCCTGGAGGAAAACCGAAGGCGCCTCCAAGACCCAACCTTGGATCCCTTGCAAACGGCATTGCTTGGATCGGCCCTCCGTGCCGACACGGCGATGCTCGTCGCTCTGCAGCTGTTGGAACAAGAGGCCGCCTTGCGCCGCTTGGAGGCGAGCCTCGACCCCTTGCGCGCGCTCCCGCCGGAGGAGCAACAAAAGGAGCTGCACAAGCTGCTGGGCTTGGGCCTTCACTACCTCGAACTGGGGGCGGCGCCCCTCGCCAATCCCGCGGACGCCGCGTTCGTCCGCGAGCGCCTGAGCGCCCTGGCGGGGCTTTGCTTCGGCATCCTCGGCCGCTTCGCCGAGGGCTCCGTCAGCCCCGAGCTGCGCAAGCTTGCGCCGCTGTACCACGGCTATCGCGCGCTGGCGGAAGGCCGCGTCGCCGAAGGCCTGCAGATATTCGAGGCCCACCGCGGCGAAATCCCCGAGATCGACGCCCTGCTTCGGGTCCAGGAAGAACGGACGCTGCGCGACCTCAACCTCGCTGCTCTCGAGGTCTGGGAACTCTACAACGCGGAGGGCGAGGCGATGCAACGCGGCGATACGGAGGGCTGGATTGGCACCGCCTTCGGCGCCGTCGACCACCTCCTGAGAAAGGATGGCAAGACGCTCCTGCACGACCAAGCCGAAAAGTGGAAGCTGGAGCGGGAATTGACGTTGGAGGCCAAGAGGCGCCTGCAAAGAGGCGAGGCCTGGACCGTCCTGGAGGCCCTCGAGCTCGTGCGCCGGGAATGCCCGCGACCCGAACTCCGCGACCGCGCCGCCCACTTCCTCGACCTGAAGAATCAAATCGTCAAGGGCCGGCCCCTCCATCAATTGTTTCGATACGTGGCCCAGGTACCGCCGGACGCGGAGGCGGAAGGACTCTTGCTGCACGCGGCCTTCGAGCTGGAATGCGCCGACCAGGCGGCACAAACGCCGGCGGCCGTCTATCAGCTGGTCCGCGGCCTCTCCGCCGACCCGAATCACCTGGCCCAGGCCCAGGAGCACCTCGACGCCTGGCAGGGCCGGTCGAGCTTCGTCCGGGCGGCGCAAAAGATCGCGTACTCCGCCTCGCCCGAAGGCCTGGCCGTCGACGTCGGCCTGATGTTCGCCTCGGCGGGGCTGGGCGCCCTCGCCAAGCTTTCGGCCGCCCGCAAGCTGGAGGCGCTCGGCGTGGGCGGCGTTCGAGCCATGACCCTCGCCGCCGGCGCCGGGCTCGGCGCGGAGACGACCGCCCTGTGGGCCGGCAACAACGTCAAGTCGGCGGCCTTCCAGGATCCCGCCAAGGTCTTTTCTCCCGAACACCTGGCCAAGAGCTACGGCGCCACATTCTGCATGATCGGTTTGACCAAGGCCTTCGGCGCGCTCGGCAAGGGCGCCGCCGGCGCCGGCATCCAGGCCCTGGGGATTGCCGCGGAGGGCCAGCTCACCCTCGGCGGCCGCTTCCTGGCCGGCTCGATCGGGCACGCCTCGGGGCTGGGCGGCATGATCGCCGCCACGCGGGTCAACGAGGGGCTGGGCTTCCAGGAAACACCGGTCGGCGGCGCGCAAGAATCCCTGGCCCACGACCTCCTCGGCTATTTCCAATTCGCCCTTGCGCACCGCCTGGCCGACGGGGCCACCGGCCAGCGGATGAGCAAGCTCTCCGCGCGATGGGAGCGGGAGACGGGGCTCCTGCTGGAAAAACTCTTCCCGCCCTCCGGGGCCGATGCTCCCCAAACAAAACATTTCCGCCCGAGCGCGCCGGGCCGGCTCTTCCTGCGCAACCCGCTGACCTGGATGTTTTTGGGAATCGAAGGCGGAGGCGCTCCCGGCAAGGCCAAGCCTCCGCCCGCGGCGCCGGGTTTCCGCAAGGCGCTCGCCGAGGCGGCTCGGGCTTCGGAGCTCGGCGCGGAACGACGCATCATCCTGGCCCGCGCGATTCAAAAGGAGCTCGAGCAGGAGTATCCCCTCGCGCGCGAGGAGGGCCTGCGGGCCTTGGAACGGCTCCTGCCCGGGCTTCCGACCGACGCCGTGCTCTCCGTCGCGCTCACGGTCGAACGCCACCTCTTCTGCGGCCGCGAGGAAGGCGAAGCGGCCGCCCGCGCCGTCCTAGAGAAATCGCTTCCCTATCTCGCGCCCGCCGATCGCCTGCGGCTCTTTTTGGAAATGGAACGGCGGCTGGCGACACAAGGCCGCGGCGCCTGGATGATCCAAAGCTCGGCGGAGGAGTTTTTGTCCGACCACTTCGAGGCCTTGGAGGAGCCCGACCGTTGGACCTTCGCGCAGGGGGTGGCGGAGCGTTCCTTGTCGGCCGGGGGGGACGCCGAGACCTATTACGCCACGCTGCTGGAGAACCTGCAACGGGGCTTGAGCTTCTCACGGCGGCTCTCCTTGGTGACCGGCATCGAGCGGCGCCTGGAAGACCCCGACGAGACGCTGCGCGGCCGCGCGCGGGACCTGCTCAAGTCGCTGGTCGGCAGGCTGCGCCCGCACGATCGGATGGAATACCTGGAAAGGCTTTTCGACAAGCATGGGACCGAGACGCCGCCGATGGGGCTGCTCGCGCCGCTCCTTTCCGGCATCGCGCCCGAGGTCTTGGCCGGATACGCCCGATCGCGCGGCCGGGCCGACCTTGCCCTCCTGTCGGAGTACCATCGCTGCCATCTCCCTTGGGACGCCTACTTTTGGCGCGCCTACCTCGCGTCGAAAAATCCGGGGAAGTTTTTGCAAAAGACCTCGGTGGAGCTCGCGGCCGCGCGGCGGGGAAAGCGCCTCCGAAATCCCGGCGAGGCGGAGTTGCACCTCGCTTACGGCGGGCTGGATAGCCCCGACCGGCTCCCCTTCGAGGAGTTTCGGGCCCAATTCGATCCCAAACTCCCGCCCCCGCCCTTCCTGAAGGCGGCGTTTCGGGCCCGGGTGCCGCTCGTCCGCTCCGTCCACGAAAAGATCGACAAGGGAAAGATCTCCCAGGCGCTGCAGCCGATCGAGTCGGTCCGGGAGCCCGAACTCTTCAAGGACCGCCTGCTGCGCGCGATCCAAAAGGAGCGCGGGGCTTTAAAGCCGATCCAGCAGGACCTGCAGGCGGCCTTCCCCGAGGGCCTGGAGCCCGTGAGACACGAGCAGCTCGTCGCGGCGGCCCGCTTTCTTCTCCCCCGGCTTTGGCAGCGGAGCCACATCCCGCCGATCCACGAATTGGCCGCGCATTTCGCCCTCTTCCTCGCCTGGCACCAGCCGGGCTTGGAGGGCTTGAAGGCCGCGATGGGCGAGCTGCGGGCGAAGCAGGTCCCCTCCGAATCGCTGGGGAGAGGACTGCGCGCCACCGAGGAGTTCTACCGCGATGCGCTGGAGGACGCCCTGAGCCCCCTCGGCTTGTCCGGCGACGCCCTCCCCTTTTTCAAAAAACACCGCCGCCTGCTCGCCGCGGAATTGGACCGGATTCGGGCACAGGACGGCGACTCGGTGGAGCTCGAGTTTCTGCCCTCCAAAAATCAGGCCGACCGTTTCTTCGGCTGGGTCGGGGAGGACTGCAACAAGCACAAAGGCGCGCTGCTGGACCGCCGCGACTTCCAGCTTTACCGGATCGTGACCAGCGGACGCCTGGCCGGCCTGATCTACCTGCAAAGCGCGACGCTCGACGGCAAGCGGGTATTGGTCTTGGCGATCCAGCCGCGACCCCACTTCGCCGGCGAGCCGGCCGGCCTACTGCGGGCAATCGAGGAAAATTTTTCGGCGATCGCCGCGCGGGAGGGCTTCGACGCGGTCCTCCTCGCCGCGAGCCCGGGACAGCAATCCAACCGCCAGGACATGCTGAAGGCGATCGCGGATCGGGGCTATCCGGGCCTGTCCTTTTCGCGGCCTATCTTGGGGACCGTGTTTTCCGGGCGGGACTTTCTGCAGGTTTGGGCCCGGGATCCCTGGGCATCCTCTAAATAATCCCTATATCTTTCAACAATTTATGCCCTTAAATGCCGCCGTTGGCAACCTCCGGCCGTTCTCGTCGAAAAGAAAGCATCCAAAATTAGCAGCGGGCTCGAAGGCCATGGCCCGCGGAGGTCTTAGGGGGACTTTCGCGGGCATATGACGGAGTTCGCCTTGCTCGTCCCTTCGACGCACCCCCTTCTTTCCCGGCACGCACCATCGGCCGTCCCCGCGACCCCGACGCGCCCCTTCGTCGCTTTGCGCGAGGCCTTTGCCTCCGATCCCGAGATTCGTTCGCTCTTCCAAGAAACAGATCCCGGCCTGCTGCGGCAGGGTCTTTGGGATTGGGCACTGCGCCGCGAATCCCGCGGCGACCTGCCCGCCGCCGCCCAGGGCTACGCCGCCCTGGCCGCGGAGCAAGCGGGGCCTCACGCCGTCCCGGCCGCCCGTCGCCTGGACCTGCTACGGGGCGGGGGCCTGATGGGAGACCGCGCCGAGGCCCTGGTGGGAAAATTCCTGCGCGAGGCCCTGCATCCCGCCGGGATTTTCGGGATGACCGCGGCCTCGGCGGCCTTCCGCATCGCGCGCCTCGCGAGCTTGAATTTTCTCCTGCGTGCGCCGGCGGCGCCCCTGGGGCGCGGCTTGGCCGCGGAGTTCGCCGCCGGCCTGGCCGGCTTCGCCGCGGAGGTGCCCGCCATGGTCTTCGCGAGCAAGGGACTACAGGAGGTCCTGGGCGAAAAGGCTGCTTGGGACGCTTCGACCCTTGGCATGGAGCTGAAGGCCGGGGCCCTCTTCCTCGCGGGGATGAAACTCGGCGCGGCCTTGGGCGCAACCTTGACGCGACAGACGGCGACGCTGTCGCCCGCCGCCGCGCCGTGGAAGAGCCTGGTCTTGACGCAATCTTCCCTCCTGGGCGGGGCCATCCTGGGCAAGGGTCTGGAGCACGGCCTTCTCGGCGAAGGCGAAAAATTTTCCTGGCTGGAGGGAATGGCGGCCTACCTGCACGCCCACGCCGGCGCGGGACTGGGCCGCAGCCTCTTGGGCTCGGGTTGGCGGGCCCTCGAGATGGGCTTGGAGCTGCACGCGGCCAAGGCCTCGGAAATTCGCGGGCCGCGTCCCAAGGGATGGCTGCGCGAGGCGGGCGCCTTCGCCCTCGCCGCTCCCGCGGGCCCTAAGCTCGCCGCCGCCCGCTCCGATTTCGCAACCAGCCGGATGTCCGGCCTCGAGGGAGTCGGCGGCGAGCCGCAAGCGGCCGCGCTGGCGGCGCGCTTTCGTCCCCGGTTTCCGCCAGCCGGCCCCAAGGTCTACAGCGAGGAGATATTGGAGACCGCGCTCGAGACCCCGCTGCCCCGGGAGGAGTGGCGCGAGCGCCTGCTCGAGGCCTATGCTGAGGCGAAGGCTCCGGGCGGCTACGAGCAGCTCCTGATCGCCGAAGGGGTGAAAAAAATATTCTCCTACGACGGGCTGCGCAGCGGCATCGGCAGCTTCGATCTCTCCGTCCTCCAATTCGGCTTCGAGCACGCGCTCGGCGAGGCGAATCCGACCCGCCGCCGCCAATCGCTGCGCCTGCTCCTCTATCTCATGTCCACCGACCTCTCCCGGCCCAGCCTGAGCCGGGCCTTTCATGCCCTGGGCTTGGGCGACGCCTTTAGGGCGCGTCCCGATCCCCTCTATCCGGCCGCCTTCGCGCGGCGTCTGGCCGGGGCCGTCGGGCGCCATTGGGCCCGCTACCTCCCCGCCGACATTCCCTTGCTGCTGAATTTCATCCACGAACACGCGGGGGGCGACGAGGCCAAGGCCGAGGGAATGATCCGCATCTTCGGAAAGGGCGCGAAGGATTATCCCGAGGCGGCGCTGCGCGGCGCCCTGCATTACGCCTCCCGCTCGTCCTTGGGAAAGCTCGCCCTGCGCCGCATTTTCTTGATCCTCGCGGCCGAGGACATCCCGGCCAAGCTGCGCGAACTAAAGGCCCAGGAGGGTCCCGAGGCCACGCCGGACCTGCTGCGCGAATGGGAGCAATTGGGACTGGGCCCCGAGGAGATCGCCTACGAGCTGCGCGGAACCCCGCACAACGCCTATCTCGACGATATCCGACTGGCGCGGAAGGTCGTGTCGGTGCTGCGGGCCCGGGAAAAGGCCCGGCGGGCCTCGGCCGAGGAGCGCCTGCGCGCCAAGTTGGGACTGCAATCGGGGATCCTCGAGGTCCTGCGCTCCGGAGGCCCCTTGCAAGCGGAGACCCTGCTGAAGCTGCTGCAATGGAATCCCGACCGCGCCACGCAGCGCCTCGTCCGCGACCTGCGGGAGGGCCGCCTCGACCTACGCGTCGCCGGCGAGGAGGAATTCGAGGCCTTGTTCCGCGCCTGGGGCCTGGCGCGGCGCTGCGACGGCGCCCTCTTCGTGAAGGCCTTCGACGGCATGAAGCGGGACCTGATCCTGGTGCGCGAACTCAGCCCCGCCGCCCGCGGCGGGGGCGAAACCAGCCACGCGGCCTACGAGGAGCTGATGCTGAGGCTCGAGGCGGTGGTCCACGAGTGGGAGCACTTCCGGCATTTCAACGGCGAGATCGCGATGCGCGGCCTCTCGCGGGAGGATCGCCTCGTCTCGGAGATCATGGCCTCCTTGGAGGAGGACCGATGGCAGAGCTATTTCTCCTCCCGGGAAACCCCGCTGGGCCGCCTCGCGCGCCGCCTGGGGCAGCCCCTGCCGCTCTACCTGCGGGACTTCCACGACTGGCTTTACTTCTCGAAGCGCAACGCGGAGCGGACCGCGGGCTGGCTTATGGATTGAAATTTATTCGAAGCTGCGGCGAAGCAGCTCGGTCGCATAATAGTAGACAACCCGGCCGATCTTTCTCGTGATCAAGAATCCCAGCTCCTTCAATCGCGCCAGGTCTTTAATGGCCGTCATGCGGGCGATGCCGTAGATGTTTTGATGAGTCGTCACCGAAGTCGTCGCGGAATCATCCTGCAGGAAATATCGAATCAGCTGAGTCTGCCGATCGTTGAGCCCCAGTCGATCCCTGGCCACCGCGGCCATTTTCGAATTCTCTTTTTCCTTTTTCCGAACGTAAGCCTCGAATTCGCTCATCGCCTGACGAATTTTCCGAACGTTATAGTCGAGAAAATAGTTCAAGTCGCCGTCGTCCTGCTCGGAATAGACGAAAGCATCCCGATATTGGCCCGGCGATCTTTTGATGACGGTCGAAAGCGGAATAAATGCGAAGGCCCAGTAATTTTCCCGCAGCAAATACCAATAGAACAGGTTTCGCGCCATCCTGCCGTTACCGTCGGTGAAGGGATGCAGGAAGCCCATCCAAAAATGCAGAAGGACCGCCTTGAGCACGGGGTGAAGAAAACCCGGCTCCTGCAAGTCATTGTTGGCAAAAGACAGGAACTTTTTCATTTCCTTGCGAAGGAAAACCTCGCCCGGCGGAATAAAATAAACCTCCGCGCCCGTTCCGCCTACGACGATCTCGTCTTCGTCCTTTCGAAAGCGACCGATTTCTTGGGAAGGTTTAGTGTCCCTCATCAACACTTCATGAAGGCGGAAGAGCGTCGCTTCGTCCAGCTTCTTTCCCTTCAACTCTTCCTCGATCAACTGAATGGCGCGATAGTTATTGAGGATCATCCGCTCGCTGGTATTCCTCGGTTTCCGATTCTCCAACAACATCTGTTTGGCGACCTTGCGGGTCGTATGAGCTCCCTCCAGTTGCGAGGAGGCGATGGCCTCTTCCATTACGCCCCTACTTAGGAATCGGTGGCGTTGCCTTTCGTCCATGGGACCGCCGAATAACATCAAGCTCCCCCCCAGTTTCATATCCACTTCGTGCAGAAATTCCTCAATGTCCGGCAAGGGGCTCCACGCAAAACGGTCGCCATTCTCTTGACTGATCGGAGTGGGACGCGCGGAACCCCTCCGCAAAATCTTGATCGCCGCCCACAGCTCTTGAGGTTTGACCCCCGAGGGGAGTCGCCAATATTTCACCTGATCCCAGCTGGCGTAGGGGTCGTTTGATTTTTGGATCCAAGCCGGAAAATCCCGGTGCTCGAAAAGCCATAAAAATCGCTCATGGTGAATTTTAGAACTATCTGGTTTTTCTATTCTTTTAAGCATATATCTATCTACTCTAGCTATATATTAGACATAATATATATTTAGAGGAATATGTCTAGCCAAAGCATTAATTAGACATATTTTAGATAGTTCCGCCGGCGGGGCGGACCAAGGACTTGGAGCTCACTCCGAGCCGAAGAAGTGCACCGCGGTGCCCTCCATCACGATCTGGTCGCCCGGATGCACGGCGAAGGTGGGGCCCGGCTTGCGGTCGTGGCTCTTCCAGGCGAAGACCTCCTTGCCGTCGCGCAGGACCTTCATGCCGTTGAGCGAGCCCATGTCCTGGACGAAGATGCTGCCGACCGAGCGAATCAGGCGGACGTGCTTGGACGAGATGCCCGCGGTCTCCTGGGAGACGGGGAAGGCGTCGCGGCCGATCACGGCTTCGGCGGCATTCTTGGGCATCACGTAGATCCAAGAATTGTCCAACTTCCGCAATCCAGGGATGTTTCCCGGCACCATCGGCAGCATCTTCGCATGATGCGGCCCGGCCTTGGCGTGGGCGGCGGCGGGCAGCGGCTCCGCGGGCGCCGCCGCGGACGCGGCCTCCGCAGCGGGATTGTGCAGGTAGGCGATCAGGCTGAAGTTGTCCGTCTTGAAGTGATTGACGGCCTTGCCCCCGGTCGGCGTGTCGAAGACGCGCCCTTTCGCGTCGAGGAACTGCTTCTTGCCGTGATGCTCGAAGGGATAGCGCTCGAGCCGCTTGGGATTGGCGGCGGGATTTCCCAGCCAAGCGCGGGCCTCGGCGAGGAGCTCCATCCGGCGGTGGGCCTCGTGGGTCAAGACCTCGCGCGCCTGCTCGGCGGTCTTGCAGAATTGGATCAGGTCGAGGACCTCGCGGGTGCTGCCGAAGTTTTCCCAAAAGCCGTCGGAGCCCGCCAGAATCATCTGTCCGGGCTTCAACGCGACGCCGGCCTCGTAGGCCTTGCCGGCCTCCTTCGTGCCGGTGGCCGTGCCGGGCGCGGGGAACTCCCCGTCCGAGGTCTTCTTCACCGCGACCGCGCCCTCCTTGCCCACGCTGTTCGTCACGACATTGGCCATGGGGTGCAGGGCGCCCGCGAGGGTCTTGCGGGCGCCGCCGAACTCGTAGTCCTCGCCGGGGCGCAGCATGCCGGGCACCGCGGGCAGCCCCTCGTCGACCGTCCGAAACACCCAATGCCATTTTCCGTCAGAGCCGCGCTCCAGGATCATCGCGCGCGCGTCGCCCACCCAGGAAAATTCCGCGCGATGCGCCTCGCCGGGATGCTTCGGGGGATGCACGCGGACCGCGACGGCCACCGCCCCCGCGCCGCCCTGCTCGGGGAGCGGGGCCGCGGGATCCGCGATTCCGGCGCGGGCCGAGGCCAGGGCCTGCTGCACCTGCTCCGGCTTCGCCCACTTCGCCTTGCCGCCGGTGAGATGGTGCAGCTCCGCATTGAAGCGCCGCACGGTCTTGTTGGCGAGCGCCCAGGCCTGGCCCTCGTCGCCGGAGCGATGCATCTCGGCCTTAAAGGCCTCGGCGGTGAGCAGCGCCGCGACGTCGCCGTGCCCCTCGCCGCCCATGCCGTCGACGTCGAGCATCAGCAGCCCGCCCTTGCCCCGCATCACCAGGACGTTGTCCTCGTTCTTCTTGCCATAGCCCGCGCCTTGGGTCGTGACCGCGGCGACCTCGCCGGAGCCCGCGTCGGGCTCGAGACGGTGCACCGGCGGCGCCTGCAGATCGACGTCGCCGTGGAGGATGGGCGCAGCCTCGCCGAACAGGCCGGCCTGGGACGCGACCTTGAGAGGCGCCTTCAGCGCCGGCGCGGCGGCTCCGGTCGGAGGCTCGAAGACCCCCAAGAGGTGAAACTGTCCATGTTTGTCCTTCGTCGAAAGCACGTCCCCCGGCTTGAGCCAGGCGCTCTTCTCGACCTTGACGCCGTTGACGTAGACGCCGTTCGTGCTGTGCCGGTCGGCGACGTACCAACCTTCGGGCGCGCGCTCGATGCTGCAGTGGAGGCGGGAGACGAAGTCCTCGGAGACCACCAGGTTGGCCTGGGCCGGGTCTCGGCCGATCCACAGCGCCTGCCCCTCGGCCGCGGGCCGCAGGGGGCGCAGCGGACCGTCGCTCGCCCCGGCCACCATGGGGAGAAAACTCAGGCGATCGCCCTTGAGAAAGGCGGGCTTGTCTTGGAACAGGACCTGGAAGCTCCGCGTCTCGCCGGTCTTCAGGTTTTTCAACTGCCATCGCCCCTGCCCGTCCTGCCCAGCGACCTTCCAGGTCTTCTCGGGGGGCTGGCTCGGGTCGGCGAAGGCCAGGACGCCGGAGCCTTTCCCGTCCTTGGCGGTGACGTGATAATCCGCAACGAAACCGGCCTCGGGCGGCGCCTTGCCGGCCTCGACCGCGCTCAGGTAGGCCTTCGCGGCCTGATAGGAGGCCTGATACTCCGGGTCGCCATGCAAGGGGCTCTTCGGATTTTCGTAGGCCGCAACCCAGGCCTTCGCGATCTCGGCCTTGCGGGCGGGATTCGCGATGCCCGCGACCGAGCCGTCGGGCATCGAGGCCGCCTCGGCCGGCGCGGGCGCCCAGGTGGACTCCGGCACCGCCTCGGGAAGCGGCGCGAGGATCCCCGCCGACTTCGGTTTGGCGACGGAAGCCATCGTGTCGTTGGCCGCCCAGTCCAGGGAGATCGACTCCGGCGCCGGCCCCTTCGCCTTCACGCCGCTGAGGCTGGGCGGGGGCGTCTGCACCGTGTCGGGGGACGAATGCCCGGACTTGCCGAGCGGCGAGCCGTGAGCCGCCAAGGGGATGTCGTCGAAGAAACCGGGGAGCTTCGGCGCCTCGGCCTCCTTCGCCGCCCCGGACTTTTCGATCTCCAGGTCGCGGACCATGGCGTAACGGTCGAGGAAGTCGCGGAACTCCTCCGAGCCGACGGAATGGCGGGAGAGCTCCTCCAGGGTGAGCTTGGCCAGCTGGAAGAAAGGCGGAACCTTGGCGTCGCGCCGCGAACAGACGTCGGCGAGCAGCTCGCCGTAGCGATCCCCGTGCGCGGCTTCCGCCGACCGGGCATAGGCTGCCTCAAGCTCGGCCTTGCCGGCGAAGGGCTTGCCGTACTCCGCGGCCAGATGGTCCGCGGCCCAGTCGGGATTCAGCTCGAGGCCGCGGAGCAGGCGCTCGAGGCGGGCGACCGCGGCGGCCTTCTCCGCGCCCACCTGACTCTCATGCTCCGGTCCGACCTTGGCCGGGTCCTCCTTGACCAAGGCGTCGACGTCCCGTCCGATCGCCTCGGCGGCCTTGGCGACCTCGGGGCTGGGATGCTCCAGCATGCGCTCCTCGAGCAGGGAAAAGACCGCGTCGAGCTTCGCCGAGGCCTGCTTGACGGGCTCCACCGCGAAGGCCCGAGGCTTCAAGATCCCGACCTTGCCGTCCGGCGGCACCTCGAGCTCGCCGCGCGCCTCGAAGAGCTTGTCGAGAAAGCTGCGCCGCAACTTGCCGAACTGCTTCGCGACCGGGCCGGGCTTGGGGACAGCGGCGGGCGCCGATTCGGAAAATCCCTTAGCGGAGGCCGTCATGCCCTCGCTCACGAGCTGCTTCAGCGGCTCGGTGAAGGCGGGCTCGTGGGCCAATCCGAATTCCTCGGCGAAGCGGATCACCTCCTCCGCGAGCTTAGCCTTGTCCTGGGCGCCCAACTCCTTCTTTCCCGAGGCCTCGAACTTCTGCACCTTGTCGTAGACGAAGTCGAGGAGGCGTTTCTTCAGGCCGCCGTGCAGCTTGCGCAAATTGCGCACGATCACCTCGGGGCCGGACTTGGCCTTCGCCTCGCCGCCGAAGGCGCTCGAGAACAGGCCCTCCTCGTGGGCCTTTTTCTCCAAGGACTTTTTCATCGGGCCCTGCGCGGCCTCCGCCAGCTTGGCCAGGCCGGCCTCGAGGCCCTGCAAAAATTCGCCGCGGCTGGGGAGTTTCTCCGCTGGGGCCTCGGGAAAGAGCGAGTCGACCTGAAGCGGCGCCTTCGCCTCCGAAAAATCCGGCGGACGGATGATGGTATCGGAGCCGGCCGCCTTGCCGGCCAGGGCCTCCTTAAGCTGCGAGCGCAGCATCCCCTCGATCTTTTTCACGAAGGCCGCGTCCTTCGCGACGCCGAAATGCGCGGCAAGCTTCTTGGCCAGGGCCTCCGAGACGAATTGGACGCGCTCGCCGATCTCGAGGGCGCCGGGCGAATCCTTGGCGACCCATTTCTGAAGCTCGTGGAATCCGGTGATCAGGACGCGGGCCAGCTCTTTCTTGAAGGCGACCGGATCGCCCGAAAATTCCTTGGCGAGCAGGCTCACCTCGACGACCACTTGGTCGATGTCGAGACCGCCGGTCTTCTTCGCCGGCGCCGCTTCGGACGCGGGCTTGGGCGATTCGGATTTCGCCGCCGCGGGTTTCTCGACCGGGGCCTTCTTGGCGTAGGCCGCCATCGAATCCGGCAGCCACGCGCCCGCGGGCGCGTGGGCCTCGGCGCGGCGGATCAAGCCCACCACCATCTCGGCCAAGCCCTTGCGGAAGGCGGGATCGCCCGCGACCCCGAGCCGCTCGGCCAGCTGGAAGGCCGCCTCGCACTGCTGCTGGAGGAAGGCCTCGCGGGAAACCGTCTTTCCTCCCTTTTCCTTCGCGGCGAGCCATTGCTCGGTCTTGGCTTGAAGGCCTTTGGAAAATTGCTCCAGACCCGCGGCGATCTCCGCCTTGTCCGCGCGCTTGGGCTTGGCCGGGGCGGGCTTCGCGGCCGACGACTCCAAGGGAAAGGACGGCAGGCGCTCGTTGTGGCGCGCCGCGACCTGCTCCAAGCTCTCGCGCAGCAGTCCCTCGATTTTTTTTTGGAAATTCGCCTCCTTCTTGAGCCCCAATTCCTCGGCGAAGCGCCGGGTAAAATTCTCCGCGTTCTTCTTCGCCAGCTCGGGGATAAGTTTTTTCTGCTGCTCGGGGCCGGGGCGCTGGGCGTCGAGCGTGCGCTCCGCCTCGGCCATGAAAAGCCGCAGATAGGCCTCGAGCTCGCGGGGAAAGCGCTGGGCGGCGTTCTTGTCGACCAGGCCGCGCTCGACGCCCAAGGCCGCCAGCTTCTTGGCCTTCTGCACCTGGGCCTCGACGATCGGCGGCAGCCCCTTGGAGTCGGGGGCCTTGGCGGAAAACTTTGCGGCGGGCGCCTCGGCCGCCGGCGCGGGCTTGACCTTCGCCTTTTCCGGCGCCTTGGCCTCGAGATCCGAGTCTTTCAGCTCGAAACTCGTCTCGCCGGTCTTCAGGTCCAACTTCAGGTCTTTCGCGTAGGCCACGGCGCGCTTCGCCGCCTCTTCCTTCGGCAGGCCCTGCTCCACCCATTTCAGATAGCTCTCGCGCGCGGCCTTCATCTTGGCCTGGTTGGCGGCGTCGGACTCGACCAGCGCGTGGCCCGTGGCCATGTTGAAGGCATGCGTCCCGTAGTGGAAGGCCAACATGCGCAAGGCCTCGCCGCCGAAGCGCTCCCAGAAGGTGTTGGGATTGTCGTGGTGAAGGATCAGGTCGCCGGCGTAGCCCATCGTGGTCGCCACGGCGGTCTGGGTCAGCATCGTCCCCGCGAAATTCGCCGCCGATTTGCCGGCGACGGACTTGCCCTCCGCCCGCAGCGCGGTCAGGGCCGCCTCGTCCAGGCCCAGCTTCGCGCCGGCCTTGCCCCAGGCCTTGCCGCCGCCGTGGAAGGCGATCGACATCAGGATGTTGAAGCCGGCGTTTTTGAGCTCGAAGTCGCCGGGGCCCAGCGCCGCCATGGCGAAACCCTCCGCCGCCGCGCCCGCCAAAAACACGCCGGTCTTGACCGCCAAGGCGCGGCCGCCGCCCTGCGCGGCCCACCGTAGGGCCAGAGAGGTCCCGCCGAGGCCGCCCCGCACCAGGGCCCCCGTCCCCATCGTGACGGGCATGGTGACGGCGGTGACCACCACCTCGTCCACGATCCCGTCCCAGCTCTCGTCGGCCAAGTTCCAGGTCTTGTCGGTGGGGTCCTTCATGTCGTCATAGACCTTCCAGGCCTGGGTCGCGACGGAATCGCTCAAGGGCCCCTTTTCCGCCTTCGCGTCGACCTTCTCGAAGGCCATTTTTCGGATCTTGATCGAAAGCTTGCCGGCTAGGGCCTGGTCGACCATGCCCTTGATTTCGGCTTGGCTGGGGGCCCCGGAGGGAAAGCGCTTCGCGTAATCCTCGGGGTGTTTTTCCTTCAGCTTGGCGAGATCGGCCTTCACCTGCTTCTCGACCTTGGGCCGCTCGGCCTCCGTTTCCTTTTTCACCTTTTCGATTTTATCCGCGGGGATCTCGGAAAGGGCCGATTGGAAGTCGCTACGAAACAGGCCCTCGAGAATTTCCGCCGCGACCGCGTAGCAGCCGGTGCGATGGCGCAGCTGTTTGGCGACCTCCAGCATGTGGGCGCGCCCCGCCTCCGGGTCCTTGATCTTTTCCAGGCCTTCCCGGGTTTCGAGGGAAAAGAGGGCGTGAAAGTCCGGGTCCGCGGCCTTGAGGTTCGCGGCATGGTCGATCAGCCCGGCCAGGCGCTTCGCCTCGTCGTTGTGCTTGGCGAAATCGCTCTTCTCCAGCGCGGACCAAGCATGGGCCTCGTAGTCTCCGGCCTGTCCCCCTTCGGTCTTGAGGTCCCGCTTGAGCGAGCCGGGATCGAGGCGCCCGGAAGAGAACAGCACGACCCGCTCCTCCTTCGAGGGAGGGAACTTGTAGGTGCCGCCCTCGGCGCGGATCACCCCTCCCTCCTTGCCGATCACCACCCGAATCTTGGGCGGGTATTTGGTGTCGCCCGCGGAGGAGACGCCCAGGTCGAGCGTCCCGCCCTCCAACTTGAAGAAGCAACTGCCGGGAAAGGACTTGGGGTCCTTGAGCGCCGCGGCCTGGGGGTCTTGAGGGTTCTTCGCGTAGAGTGCGAAGAGCTTCTTCACCTGCGCGTCGTCGGAAAATTGCAGCCCCTGCGCCGCCGCGCCTTCCGGCGCCTCGTACAGGAAGGACACTTTCTCGCCGGGACCTGCGACGGGGTGCTTGCGGAGCGCCTCGACATCCTGCCGATGCTGTTCCTGCAAGACGGCGAGCGCCTCTTCCACGGTGTCGGCCTTGCCGGCCTTGAGGCAGGCGATCAATTTGTCGACCAGCAGCTTGTTGGCCTCCTCGTAACCGCCCTGCGTGGCGTGCTTATAGAGGGTGGTGACGGCGGAGCCTTTTTTCTGGGCGCCGAAGGCCTCCGCCCAGCCCGAGAGTCTTTCCAAGCCCGCCAGGGTGAGCTGCCGCAGCAGCAAGCCCGACTCGGCCCGCATCTTCGCCAGCTCGGGGTCCTTCGCGCCTTCGGTCTGCGCCTTGAATGCGATCAGCTTGAGCCGGGCGGCGGGCAGCTTGCCCTCCAGCAAGAGCGCCTTGCCCTGGTAATAATTTTTTTTCGCGGGATCGGTCTCCTTCGCGGCGAGGCTTTGGTGGAGGGCAATAAACCCCTCCGTGTGGAGCTTCCGCAAGACCTCGAGCTTCTTGGCGTCGCCCGACTTTTGGAAGGCCTCGGTGAATTCCAGCTTATAGCCGCCGCCGTCCTTCGCGGAGAATTTTACGAAGACCTGCAGCTCCTTGAGCTGGGCGTTGAGCGGCGAGAGATGGGCCCCGCCCGCGAGTTCCTGGGCCTTGGCGACGAGCTTCTCGAAGCTCATCTCCTTGCTGAATGCCGCCAGCTTGGCCGAGAGCTCCTTCACGCCCGCCGCGTCCCCGCAGGCCTCGCGGACCTTGATCTCCTCGGCGAGATAGAGCGTCGCCTTGCCGTGATCGCCCATCGCCTCGGCCAGATGCCATTCCGCGGAATGGCGCTTGGCCAGGGCAGCCAAATCCTGCCGATAGTTGGCGACATAGCCCGCCTCCTCCGGCGCGGCCTTGGCCAGGGCCTGATAGTCCTGCATGGCCCCGGCAAAATCGCCCAAGCCGTGATGGATCTTGGCGCGCAACAGGTAGGCCTCGGCGTGTCCGGGATGCTTCTCGATCAGGTTGTCACCGAACTTGAGAAAGCGCTTGTAGATATCGACCGCCTGCTCGTGCTTGCCTTGCTTGTCGGCGATCTCCGCTTGGTAGACGTTGACCTCCAAGAGCCTGCACTGCACCTTGGGAGAGGCCGCGAGGACCTTGCGTTGCTCGGCGCTGAGCTGGATGTAGAACTCGCCCTTGATCCGCTCGGCGAGCTTGTCCGCCTCGCCCAGCTTGCCCTTGCCGATCAAGACCTCGATCCTACCGACCTGCATCTCGTCGGCGACGGCCTCGAGGTGCTTCTCCGCCGCGTCTTCCTGTTGTTTTTTCAAGGCCGGATCTTGGGTCTTCGCGGCATGGACCTTCAGCAGCCGGGCGGCATCCGCGTGCAGGCCGATGTCCTGCGGGGCGAAGAGGCTCGCGGAGTGGTAGAACTGCGCCGCCTCGTTCGTCTTCCCGCTCTCTTCCAGGGCCCTCGCCTCCAGCTTGAGGGCCAGCGAGAAGCGCAGGCGGCTCTCCTTCCAGCCCCCGGTCCCCGGCGGAACCGAGGCCTTCGCGTCGGCGTCCTTCCAGCGAAGCGGCTCGCCCTTGAGAAAGGCCAGTTGCTGGTCCTGCGGCAGGAGGGGAAATTTCGTCTCGCTGTTCAGGAAGGCCAGGGCGGATTTCTTCGCCGCCCCGTCGGCCTTGGGATCCGTCGCCTCGGGATGGCCTTGCAGGTATTGCGCGGCGGCGGCGGCGATCTCGGTCTTGGCCGTCTCGACGTCGGCCTTCGCCTTCAGCTTCCCCTTTTCGTCCAAGCGCTCGAGGGTCTTTTGAATTTTTTCCGCGACGCCTTGGATCTTGGCGATGACGCCCTTCACCTTCTCGAGCGAATCGAAGCTGAACAGCCTCGGCTTGGGCTCGACCTCGATGACGACGGGCGGGATTTCGTTTTCGGCCTGGACGGGCGCCGCGGGCAGCGGCGCCTCCTTCGAAGTGATTTTGTTTTCCATGCGACCCTCGGAGCTCCTTGGAGAGGTTTTGGAATTGTAGCACCCCCCGCTGTCGATAGAGCAACCGCCGTGCCAGGAAAAAAACATCGCAAGGTCTGGGCGTAGGCTTGAAATCCCAAGGATTTTCTCGAAGGGCCGGGACGAGTCTTTGAACATCCTGTGCAAATATCCTGTTCATGTTGTGCAATCAACTTGACTCAAGACATGCCGATAAAACAAAAAAATATAATAAAAACGCTATATTAAATCCTGGCATCGAGCTTGCTTTATCTTCTGATGTGAGCCACGGGCTCCAAGGAGAAAACGCCATGGGAAACGCCTTCGTCAATGCCTTCGCCGTCCTCGAACCCGCCAACGGGACCGACGGATTCAGCCAGAGCCAAAGACCGCGCCGACCCGCCGCCTTCTTCGAGGCCCGCGCTGAGGTGAACCGGCTGTTCCGCGCCCCCGGCGCCGCGACCAAGGTCGCCGAGGACGCCTTCGAAGCGGCGCCCTCCGAGGTGACCGGCTTCGTGGTGGATCAATTTCTCAACCGTCCGAAAATGGCCTAAACGGCGCCCCGCGAAGAAAAATCCTTCACCCGGAACAACATCCCCTCCTAGAATCGACGAAAAGGTAAAAAGGCAGGGCTGTCTTGAAAAACATCGCTTTCATCCTCATCGCTTTAAATTTTGTCACGGCCTGCGGCGCCGGCCTCACGGGCTCGAATGCCGTCGAGGCCCCGGCCACCGTGGGCAATACCCTCGAGTCCGATATCGAGGGAGGAACCCCGGCCAGCGCCGCCGACGCCGCGCCGCCGATGCAAGCCGCGGCCGCCGGCGCCCCCGATCCCTTCTCCGCTACGAACACCGCCTACTATTATCTGCCGGCCAACAAGGGCCCGCGGATGGCCGCGGCGCCCGGCGGCGCCGGAATCTTGAGCGCCCCGGCGGACGACGATCAAATGGGCGCCAATTGCTGGCGCGACGTCAGCCTCGCCGACGACAAGCATCCGGAGGAACCCATCGACGGGGTCTATGAAACACCTTGGTCGCTCATCGATGGGAAAAACCTCAAGCGCAAGCTGCGGGTGAGCCGCAAAACCGACCTGGCCCCCGAAGACATTCAAATCAGGATTTATTACGACTCGGCCGAGGCCGGCAGCGTGCGGTACCGCGACGTCTTGCTGCCGAAGCTCGACGCTCAGGCTCAAGAGATCGAAATCGCCATGGAGACTCCTCAATTCGGGGATACGGTGAAGGTCTTTTACCGTCCGCCGAAGACGGACCTCGATCCCCAAAGCAAGCTCTACCGGAGCTGCGCCCTGCACCGCTTCGAGGATTTCCAAGCCGATTGGACCACGGCCTCCTATGCCGATTACGCGCAGGGCCCCAAGGACCGAATCTACGTCAATCAGATCGGCCACTTTGTGATCCGCGTCCGCCCCTCGCTCTTGCCGGATCCCGGCCTGAAGTCGGTCCTGGGAAAATAAGAGGAACGTGATCGGGACCCTGGTTTAAACCGCTTGAAATCCGTAGCCCCACGCAACTTCCGCCCTTATAATGTTGATAATAATATAGAAGGACCACCCGTGCCGGGGTGAGGGGGAACACGTGCAGGTCTCTTTAATCCAGAAAATCCGACACTTAACCGTGATTGTCTTCGGGCTCATGGCCCTGAGCTATTGCTCCGGCATGTCCGGATCCCCGGGCGGCGGCACCGCGGGCGGGGGCGCCGTCGGCGAGGCGCCCGGCGGGGGCGCAATCACTTCGGGAGGCTCCGGAACCGGTTCCGCGCCGCTCCCCGTCTCCGCGCCGGCGGCCGCGGCCAGCGGCGGGGGCGTCCTGTCCTCGCCGGCGGACGACGACCTGATGGGCGACTGCGACCCCAAGGCGATGCTCCTGTACGACAAGGATTACGCCAAGCAATTCGACGCCGACTTCGAGACGGGCCTGCCCTGGCAACAGGCCTCGGGCCAGCCCTTCCTCGGCAACTTCAGCGTGGTCGCCATGGGCGGCGCCAGCGTCCCGGGCATGCAGGTGCGCGCCGTGCGGATCTCCGCCGACAAGTCCAAGGTCCAATACCGCGACTTCCTGCTCAGCCAAAGCCTGCCGCCCCATCACCCCATTACCGTCGAATTCGCAGGCCCCGCGGCGGGCGAACGTCTCGAGCTGTATTATTTTCCGCTGCGCGAGGCCAAGGACGAAGGCCCCGACGATCCGGCCTGCATCCCCATCAAGAGCCGCGATTTCACCGAGATATGGGTCGCGATGAGCGCCGCCGACTACGCGGCCGGCCCCGGGCGGCTATTCCGAATTCCGCTGGCGGCCTTCAACCTCCAACTTATCTATAAGATCGAGCGGCCCTACCTGCCCGAGTTCGACTTCAAAACCACACCTTAGGACTCCGCTTGAACCCCATTCGTCTCCGACATCTTTGGCAAGCCCTCGCAATCCTGGCCCCCTTGGCCTGGACTGCCTGCTCGGGCTCGGGCGTGATCACCGGAACGGCGCCGGCTCCTACCGCGGTCGGAGGGCCGGGCGACGCGGCGCCTCAGGCATTGCCCGTCGCGGCCGCCGCCAACGCCATGGACGGGCGCGGCGCGGGCATCCTCTCGGCCCCCGCCGACGACGACAACATCCAAAAGGGCGGCAACGAGCGCATGGTCCACTTCGAGGCCTTCGTCGCCCCGGATTTTCGGTCTTCCCTTCAGAAGGACGCTGAAAACTCCCTCGCTTCCGCCCAAAACCGCTTTCTGATCGGCGTGGCCCGGGAGCGCGAGGTCGATTGCCATTCCACCGGAAGACCCGACTGCTGGGAGTGGCTCGACCCCAACCTCCTGCAGGGGCTGACCTTGCGGGTGATCGTAAAACGCGAGCCCTTGGACATGATCTTCATGGAGGGGCAGGAGCCCCCCGAGGAGGAGCGCTGCGGCGACTTCTACCAGGATCTCACCCTCACCGAGAAGAAGCCCGAGGGCCACAATCTTTCCCTGGAAGGCATGAAACTCCGCGAGCGCGATTTGGTTTCGTTGGTGCTGTTCCGTAGACCCCCCGAGTTCCCCCCCTACTCCGCCGTCCCGGTATGCAGCCAGGGACCCCATGAGAAGTCCGCCAAGGTCCACATCCTCGGCACCTACGAGATCTACAATCCCCGGAACGCGCCGATCCCGGTGTTCCTCAAGCCTTGACCCGCCGCGGGGCGCTCAGACAAACTTGTCGTCGATAAATTCCTTCAGCCCCTTCAACTCCACCGGCACATTGAATTTTTCCAGCTTGGTGTAGAGATTGCGCCGCGAGATCCCCAGGGCCTTGGCCGCGTTCCCCTTGTGGTAGCCGTTGTCGCGGATCGCGAGCAGGATTTTTTCCAGCTCGGGATCCATCGCCTCCTTCGCCACCGTCTTCATCATCAGGTGCTTCATCGCCTTCTTCTTCCCCAGCAGGATGGGCTTGAAGGCCAGGGCCTTGAGTCCGATGGACCCGTTCTCGGCGAAGAGGGCCGCGGTCTCGAGGGTGTTCTGCAGCTCGCGGATGTTGCCCGGCCAGGGGTAGTTCATGAACTGGCGCAGGACCTCCATGCTCACCCGGCAGGGCTCCTTGCCCTCGCCCGTTGCGATCTTCTTCAAGAAGTGCTCGACGAGCAGCGGCAGGTCCTCCATGCGCTCGCGCAAGGGGGGGAGATGGATCGTGACGCCGTTCAGGCGGAAGTAGAGGTCCTCGCGGAATTTCCCCTGCTCGACCAATTCCTGCAGGTCCTTGTTGCTCGCGGAGACGACCCGGACGTCGACCTTGACCACCTCGTTGGAGCCGAGCGGCCGGATCTCGCCCTCCTGTAGGAAGCGCAGCAGCTTGGCCTGGAGGTTGAGGCTTAGGTCGGCGATCTCGTCTAAAAAGATCGTCCCGCGGTGGGCGTACTCCAGGATGCCCTTCTTGTCCTTGTCGGCGTGGGTGAAGGCGCCGCGCTTGTGGCCGAAGAGCTCGGATTCCATCAGGGTCTCCGGCAGGGCGCTGCAGTTCTCGGCGACGAAGGGCTGCTTGGCCCGGCCGCTGTTGAAGTGCAGGGCCCGGGCGATCGACTCCTTGCCCGTGCCGGACTCGCCGAAGATCCAGACCGAGATCTTCGAGTCGGTGATCTTGTCGACCAGCGAGAGCACCTCGACCATTTTGGGCGAGCGGCCCACGATCTCGGAGTACTCGAACTTCAGCTTCAGCCGGCTCTCGGCCAGCTCCATCTGCATGCGGTGCAGCTGGTCGCTCTGCTCCTCGACCTGGTCGGTCAGGTGGGCGTTGGCCTTTTTCAGCTCCTCGATCATCTGCGCCTTCTGCAGGGCCAGCGCCGCCTGGTCCGCGAAGGCACGCAGGGCCTGCAGCTGATCCTCGCCGAAAAGGCCCGCCTCGAAGCGGTGGTCGAGGTAGAAGACGCCCAGCACGCCGCGGCGCCCGTTGATCGGCAGGGCCAGGATGGATTTCAGCTCGTGCAACTGCACGCTCTTCGCTTGGCTGAAGCGGGGGTCCTGTAGGGCGTTGTCGGTGACAATCGGCTGGCCCTTTTCCATCGCCTCGCGGATCGCCGAGAGGCTGAAGGCGAAATCCTGGGATTCGAGCGCCTCCTTGGCGACGTTGCGCGCCACCACCACGCTGAAGCCCGGGATGGGGCCCTCGGCCTCCTCGCTGCGCAGGACCAAAAAACCGTTCTCGGCGCCGGAGAGGCGCATCGCGGCGTCCATCAGGTGCTTCAAGACGCGGTCCATGTCGTCTTCCATCAAGAGTTCGCGGCTGATCGTGGCCAAGCTTTCGAGTATCTGCATGGGAGTCCTCTCTTTCGTGGGGGCCGGGGAAGGTCCCGAAATCTTGTTCTCGATCCAGCGCCGCCAGTCGTGGCGGTCAACGAAGCTGAGCTGGAGTGCGACCGGAAGCTTTTCGTGCAGCCGCCGGAGAAGGTCGCGAATCAAGTCGGCCTCGCGGCCCTCGCATTCGAGGTTTTGCAAGCGCGCCTCCACGTCCCAAGGACCCGCCTCGGCCGGCGCGGCGCGGCCCTCGCGGATCCAGCGACCGTAGGCCTCCGCTCCCGGCAAGGCGGCGGCCACGGCCTGGGCGCGGGGCGCCAGGGCGCCCAGCTCGGAGAGCAGGGCCTCCGCGCGGGAAAGGCGCCCGACCGCGAACTCCGCCCGCGCGTATTGGGCAAGGTGCTTGGCCAGGTCCTCGAGGTTGCCGCAGGCGTGGAGGATCTCGTGGGCGCGCGCGAAATGCTCCAAGGCGGCGGCCAGTTCGCCGCGCCGCCGCTCGAGGACCGCGCGGTTGTGCCAGACGCGGGCCAGAAACAGGTCGTCGCGCTGCGTCTCGGCGAGCGCCTCGGCCCGGCGGTAGGCCTCCATCGCGCGGTCCGCATCGTCGCGACGCAGGGCCAGGTTGCCCTCCTCAAGCCAGGTCGCGAATTCCCCCGCGAAGTGCCCGGCCTCGCGGTACAAGGCCTTCGCCTCCTCCAGCAAGGCATCGGAGCGCGCCGCCTCGCCCTCCTCCGCCAAGGCCGCCGCGAGGTTGCGGCAGAGCTCGGCGCGGCGTCGTCCCTGGGCGGCGGGCAAGGCCAAGCCGGTCTCGAAGTGGCGCTTCGCCGCCTCGCGGCGCCCCTCCTCCCACTCGTAATTTCCCAAGAGGGCGTGGGCGCGGACGCGGTACTGCTGGACCTCCCGGTCCGCCGAGTCGCCGGCGGCCTCGAGGGCCTGGGCGAAGCGACGCGCCGCATCTTCGCGACGGCCGAGGTTGAGGCAGGCGATGCCGGAGACGATGCCGTATTTCACAGCCTTCAGGTCGGCGGGCTCGTCGGGCGCGGCCAGGCGGAAGACCTCCTCCGCGGAGGCCAGGGCCTCGGCGTAGCGGTCGAGGGCGGTCAGCCAATTGGTCTTGGCCCGCAGCAGACGGGAAAGTGCGGCGGGATCGCTAAGATAGGCCCGCGCCCGCTCGGCCAGGGCCAGCGCCTCTTCGGCCCGCCCCGCCGCGGCCAGGGCCTCGGTGGCCGGGAGCGCGAGCCGGGCGATCTCGCTCGCGTCCTCCAAGGCCAGCGCGTGGCGCAGGCGCTGCGGGTCATGGGCCGGATCGGGGGGCAGGGCCCGCAGCCAGCGCGCGTGACAGGCGCGCAGCTCCGCGGGCGCGACGCCCTCCAGGAGGGCCGGCTCCAAGGCGGAAATCGCCAGACGGTACTTCCCATCGCCCGCCTCGAATTTGAGGAACTCCCGCTCGCACAGCGCCTGAAGCCTCGCCTCGATTCCGGGTATTTCCGGAGAGACCGCCGCGAGAACCTCGGCCCGCGACGGCTCATGGGCCGCGGCGAGGGTCGCGAGGAGAGATCGGTCTTCCGGGGGAAGCCCCGCCAGGCGCTCCGCCAGGATGCTTTCGAAAGAGCCCAGACCGGAGAGCTCCTCCTTCCAGGCCCGCGAGAAGTGGCGCCGCGCGTCGGCGCGCCGCTCGCGCAGCAAGCGCAGAATTTCCAACAACATGCGCGGATTGCCGGAGCTCTGGCGGAACAGGTCGGCGGCGATCTCCCGCGCCGCAGTCTCGCCCAAGGCCTCGCGCACCAGCTCGCGCGTCGCCGCGGCGTCGAGGTTTTTCAGCGCCAGCGCCTCGCCGCCGAGCAGGCGCGGCAGGTCTTCCAAAAGCCGGCGGGCCTCCTCGCCGAGGCGGTCGTCGTTCCATTCGAAGACGAGCAGGCGACCCGAGGCGATTCCCCCGCGCTTCAGACGCAGCAATTGGGAGAGCTCGACGAAGGGGACGCGGTCCAGATTTCGAAAAATATGCGCGAGCGGTTCCGCGTCTCCGGAGACGGCGAGCTCTTGGAGCCCCGCGCCAAAACGCGCGGCCTCGATTTCCCGAACCGCAAAACCCTTCACCGCGCAGCGGATCGCCGCCTCACGCAGGAAGCGGGACTTTCCGACGCCGCCGATCCCGTGCAGCCACAGCGAAACGCCGCGGACGGGGGCCTCTTGCAGCGCGCGGTCCAGGGCCGCGAAGGCGGCCTCGGCGCCGAACATCTTCGCGGAGTGATATTCCGCGCTCGCCGCCGCCTCGGGCGAGCCCCCCGCGTGGCGCAGCGCCTCGAGGGCCTCCCGCGCGGAGCCGAGCCTTTCCTTCGGATCGAGGCGAATCATGCGGTCGAGGGCCCGCGCCTGCACCGCGAAGCGCGGCTCCAAGCCCGGCGCGACCTCCAACAGCGGCGCGGCGGGGGCGCGCAGCATTTCCTGCAGGCTGCGGCTGCCGGCCCTGGGGTGACGGCCGGCGAGCGCCTCGTAGAAGAGCGTGCCCAGGGAGAACAGATCGCTGGAGGGAAAATTTTTCCCCTGCAGGCGCTCGGGGGCGAGATAGGGCAAGGTCCCCGCGGTGGGCCTCGCGCCCTTGCCGAATTCCCCCGCCAGTCCGAAATCCAGCAGCTTCAAGCGCCCGGACGCCGTGACCAGGACGTTGCGCGGAGAGATGTCGCCGTGCGAGATGTTTTGCGCGTGCAGGGCTTGCAAGGCCTCGAGGGCCTCCTCGAGCCACGCGAAAATCCTTGCGGGCTCCGCCTCGCGCGCGGCCTCAAGCAGGCCGCGACCTTCGACGTACTCCATCCAAAAGCAGGGCCCGCGGTCCGTCCCGAAGAGCGCACGGCTGTTTGCGGCGTAACCGTAGATGCCGGCGATGGCGGGATGCCGCAGCTGGACCAAGAACCGCGCCTCGCTTTCGAAGAGCGCCACCTGTTCCGGCTGAAGCTGCGTCAGCAGCTTGAGCGCCACCCGCGTCCCCCCGGGGCTCTCGGCCAAATACACCTCGCCCATCCCGCCTTCGCCCAAGCGCCGGAGGATTTTTGGCAGGGCCTTGAGGGAATCCGCCGCGACCGTCATGAGGGAAATTCTAACACAGGCTGTAACCAGAGCGAGCTCGTTTCCATTCAAGTTGTAAAAATTACCGACACAAATTGAGAAAATTTCTTAGACCTAATTTGTCAAATATTAAATAAAATCATTTAATTTCAATAAGTTAATAATTGGCATTCCACTTGCTTTATATTCGATTGTCTCGAGAGAGACAGAAAGGATTCGGAACCATGAGCTTCCTCCCCCTTGCCCACTCCAAACTCCCGCCGGTCCCAAGCCCCGCCGGGGAAGGCGGGGAGGCCGCTAGCCAAGGCTCAACGCCGCCCCAGGCGTCAAGCGTCCAAACTCCGAACTCCTTTTTAACCGGGCTCAGCTGCCTGCAACCCGTAAGCGAATTCTGCCTCTCCGGCCTGCTGCGGCTCTGGCAGGGCCCGCCGTCGAGCCAGGCGCCCGCCTCGGAGGAAGAGGCGGCGCCGGAGCTGCATCGGCTCGGCAAGATGTTTTTCCTGCACTCCTTCGGACGCGAATTCGGGGACCTGCTCTACGAGGGGATCTCCCGCTATTTCGAGGCGGACGACCCGCCCGCCGCAAGACCTCCCGAAGTCGAGTGCGAAGTGAGAAAGGACCCCGCGGGCGAGCTGCGCGTCGAGTGCAGTGCGGAGCCAAGTTTTTCTAAATAACGACCCGGCGGCACACCGGATCCAGAGGAGGAGGCCCTGCCGAAGGGTGGGGCCTTCTCCGAAAATTTCGAGCCCCTTCCGTTAAGGAAGAACCCTGACCCCGGCACCCCTAGCCGGGGTCTTTTTTTAATGGAGGATCTTCCCCTTTTCCTCCGGCGCAAGGCCCTCGGAGCCTCGCAAGGCGCGGGCCAGGACCCGGCGCTGCGCGGCGGGAAAGGCGGGTTGCTCCAGCCATTCCCTCACCATGCCTTGGCTGGGCCGGTGGCCGCTTCGGGCCAGCCAAAACAGGGTTTGATAAAAGATCGGATCCTGCTCGGGAAAGGCGGTCGTCCGGTCCGCCGTCCGCCAGACGAAGGCCTGCAGGCCCTCCGGCTTGAGGCCGAGGGTCGAGCGCACCTTGTCGTGCGCAATCCGCAACCAGGCCGGGGCGTCGAGCCGAAGCAGGAGTTGGGCGGCCCGGCGGTGCACCATCGGGGCGAGCGGCGCGGCGCTCTCTTGGCTCGCCAATAATATCTCTCTAACTTCCTCGGCGAGGGCCTTGCGCCCCGCGGTGTCGCGCGGCAGGAGACTCGCCCCTTCCACGAGATGGATGCGCGCCCAGAGCCGGTAATCCTCCGGCAGGGAGGCGATCTCCTCCCGCGCGTACTCGAATCCATCCTCGCAAAATCCCAGCAAGGTGGCGAGCCGCGCCGCCCGCTGCGTCTCGCCTTGCCGGGCGGCGCGGCGCAGGGTCTCGAAGATACGGGGGCGGTTCTCGGGAATTTTCCCGAAACCCAGGCGCGCCGCCCGTTCCAGCGCCCATTCGGCGTAGCGGTCCGCCGCGCGCTCGGGCGCGATCATGACGTCGCCGGCGATCGCCTGCCGGGCCGCCTCGTACAAGGCCTCGCCCGAGACGCGGTCGCCGGCCTCCGCGAACATCCCCGCCGCGCGGAGCAGGGCCTCGAAGCGGGAGAGTCCGTCGCGGGAGAATTCATGACGGAGGATCAGCTCCCGAACCTCCTTCAAGAGGCGCTTCGCGTCGGGGGTCCAAGCTCCCTGCTTTCCCCGATAAAGGGAGGCGAGCTCGAGCGAGACGGAGACGCGGTCTCCGATCAGGAGGCGCTCGGAATGCAGCAGGGCCTCGGCCTCTTCCATCCGCTCCGCCCGGCCCAATTCCATAATGACCGAGGCCAGGGCCTTGGAGCGATAGTTGGGATCCGGAAATTCCGTCGCGACGATCGCCCGCGCCTCGTGGAACTTCCGCGCCCGGGCCAGCAGGGAGACCGCATCGACCATTTGCGAGGCAAAGGTCGTCGCATTCGAGATGTGCGCCTTCAGGTAGGAGCGCATTTCCAGGGCGACCTCGTAGGCGTCGTCGCGGTAGTCCGGTCCCGCGGCGAGCAGCGCCTTGCCGAGGCGGTGCAGCGAATAAACCGGATAGTTTTTGTCGCGCAGCTTCGCGCCCCGGTGGATCTCGCCCTTGGCCTCCAGGAAGATGGCGCGGGCCACGGTCTGGTGCTCGAAGCCCTTCCGCGCCCAGCGACTCGCCAGGTCGCTCACCGCGAAGGCGCGATGTCCCACCTCGAGCTCGTCGATCAGGTCCCGAGCCAGGGCAAGCTCCCCCTCGGCGACCACCTGAATCGCCAAGGCCTCGGCGTTCGAGGATTGTCCCGCCTCGATCTGCCGACGGGCGGCGAGCAGCGCGCTCTTCAGCGTGTCGGCGGCGGCGGGGTCGCGGGCGCGCCGCTGTTTCGACCATAAATCCCCCAGCAGGTGCGGCCGGCTGTGAGGGCTGATCCGATCGATGCGGCGCCGCGCCTCGGCGAAGACCCGCTGGGCGTCCTGCAGGTAACTCAGATCGGCCATGGCCTCTCCGACCTTGCCGAGACAGTCGGCCGCCTGGTGGGCGTGCTCCAGGCGCCGGGCCAGCTCCTGCGCCTTCTCCAAGACCAGATAAGCGTTGTCTTTGAGGCCGGCGGCCTCCAACTTTCGCGCGAAGCGAAGCAGAAAGTAGACTTCGTCGCGGGGCTGGCTGTGTCTCGGCAGGGACCGAAGTCCCCGCAGGGCGGCGGCGACGGAGGGCAGATGGCTCGGCTCGGGCCTGCGGGGCGGACGGCCGGAGGCGGCGTCCCGGATTCCGCTCATCGCCCAGAGCATGCCGCTGTCGAGGGCGGATCGTAGAGAGAGAGAAGGCCGAGAAAGCGCCGCGCCGAGGAAGACCGGCGCGGGCGGGCGGAACAGAGGCGGACCGTCGCGGGCGATGCGCTCCGCCAACACGTCGAGGCCCCTTTCCCAGCGGTGGAAGCCCTCTCCGAAAGCGCAGCGGGTCAAGCGACCCGCCACGTGAAATTGGAGCAGCGTCGCCAGCGAGTCGGTCAGCGTCGTCGCGCCGTCCTGGCGCGGGCGCAGGCCGAGGCGCTCTTCGAAAGCGTGGCCGAGGAGGATGCCCGTCAACATGCCTCCTTGTTGAAAAATTAATTGTAGGGGCGAACCTTGTGTTCGCCCTCCCCATCCGTGCCATGGGGCGAACACAAGGTTCGCCCCTACGGGGTCCACCAGACGGCGGTACACCGCTTGGCTGCCCCACCCCGCCAGTTTCAATCCTCCCAAGACCAAATAGCTGGAAGCCAGCTCGCGACGAAAAGATTCGGCGTCCCAAGCTTGCAGGCGCCCCAAGGCCGCGCCCGCCGCCTTGCCGCTCAGCGTGAAGACCGGCGCCTCCAAGGCGAAGCCGGAGACGGCCGCCAAGGCGCGCGCGCCGAAACCGCGGGTGAGGGGGTTGGCCGCGGGCGACGCGAGCAGGCGGCTCAAGACCCCGGCGCGCGTCAGGCGGTAGACGGATCCGGCCAAGACCATTGCCATCAAATTGGCCGGGTCGCAGGCCGCGCGGGAAAATCGATGCAAGAGAGATTCGACGCGCAGCCCGACCGGACCGCTCCCTTGCAAGAACGCGAGGCGTTCGCGGGCGCGGCGCGCCAGGTCCGGTTTCGACGCCGCGGCGGCCTCGGCGAGATAGGCGTAGAGCTCCGCCGCGCACTCCGGCGCCTCGGCCCGCTCCTGCTTTCCGGCGAAGGACCACAGGCCCTCGTGAAACAGGGCTTCGTCCGGTTCTTGGAAGATGGCCCGCCACTCATCGCGGCTCGAGGCCCCCGCGATGCGCGTAGCCAGGCTCGCCCACAGGGCGCGGCGCGCCGGTGGCACGGGGCCTTGGGAGGCGGGAAACGGGGCATGGGAAGGCGCGGAGGCATCCGCCCCCGGGCGGTCGATACGACGCATCGCGGTTCACACAATATCTCCCCGTAAGGTCAGCCCCCTGACCGCCGGCATCGAGAAAAAATGTAGTATCGGCAAGACGGGTTCGGCCCTGGCCCGGAAAAGTTGCGCTTGGAAAACTTGTAACCAGAGTGCTCACAATGTGAATGATTTCTACTGAAGCGACAGGCGAAAAAGCCAAATAATATAATAATTTCAGGATAAAGTATTCTGGCACTCCCCTTGCTTTATTAGCTCGTAGCGCCGCCTCACGGTTCCGGGCGAGGCGGCCAAAGGGGGTATGAATGAACGGGTTCCAGAACGAGACGCAGATCATCCGCAACGCCGAAGTCATCGACCTGCAGGAGCGCCGCGAGGCCAAGCAGCGGAAGATCTCGGTCTATCTCGAGGCCATGGAGGACCTCCATGAGCTGCGCAGCCAGATCGCCGACTACGACTTCTACATGAGCGTCCTGGCCCTGGAAATCACGCCCGAACAGCTCCCCGAGCTCGGCCCGCTCAGCGCCGAGCAGCAGATTCAAGAGGATTTGAACCGCCTCAACGGCTTCGTCAACGCCCTCGAGCGCATCGTCGAGGAAAACAAGGGCGTCTCGCTCGCCACCGCCCGGCACCTGATGCAGAAGCAGGGCCACCGCGAGTACCGCATGATGCTGGACTATCTGGCCCAGACCGACTGCCCCTTCCTGGCCAAGATGCACGAGATCTTAAACCCCGCCGCCGGCGAGGCGCTGGAGAAACAGGCTTAATTTCTTTCAACCCTTCCTCATTCGAAACCCGGCTTCGGCCGGGTTTTTTTTACACCCGCCCTCACAAGTTGAGCAGGCCGCGCGTCCAGCTTGCGCTAATTTTTATGGGCGTCTTTCTCGTGGTAAGAAATATCACACATAATTTCATATAGTTAATAATGGCATCCCGCTTGCTCTATCTAGACTCGAGGCTTCTTAGGCCTCAAGGAGCACACGATGTCATTAGAAGGCTTTTCCAAAGTATTCTTCGGCCCCCGGGCCCCCTCGACCCCCGTCGAGGTGAAACCGAACTTCCTCAAGCCCGGCAAGGAACCGGCCGCGAAGGCGGATTCCTTCCAAAAACCGAACTACGGATTGAAGCAACTGCACGGCGGAAAATGGCGGCCGAAGTCGCTCGCCAGGCCTTCCTTCTTCGTGGACAAGGCGACGACCGCCGGCGTCGGGAAAAAGCAGGGCGAATACGAGGCCGCGAAAGGCCGCGTCACGAAGGCCGAGGCCGAGGTCGCCCAGGCCAAGGCCGAATACGAGAAATTCGAGAACACCGCGAAGGCCTTCAAGTCCATGGGCAAGGAAAAGGAGGCCAAGCTCTTCTCGGCCAAGGCCGGGGTCGCCAAGAAAAAATACGAGCAGAAGGCCCTCGCCGCGAAGGGCGCCCAAAAGCAAATGGAAAAATCGGGGGCCAAGCTGGCGAAGCCCTCGGCCCCGGCGAAGGGCCTCGCCCCGGCGGGCGAGGAGCTGAGCGGGCCGACCGGCGCGACGCTCGCGAAAAACCACGCTGCGCTGAGCGCGGCGAAGCAGGGGGCGGCGTGATGAAGACCTCGACCGCGGTTGCCAAAACCCCGATGGTCCTCGCCCTACGCGACAGCCTCAGCGGCAGGGAAGTGGAGGTGCCCCGCGACGCGAAGGGCAAGCCCGACTTCTTCGTCGCGGGACTCGAGCTGCGCCGCCTGCAGAGGCCGAAGGCAAAGCCCGTAGCGGATCCGGCGGCCGACAAGGCCCTGCAAGCCGCACGGGCGAACCTGAAAAATTCGAAAAAGGAATACGCCAAGGCGGCGAAGGAATACAACGCCGCCCTGTCCGGCTACGAGCAGGCTCAAGCCGCGGTCGCAAAGGCGCGCCATGACAAGGCGAAGCCCGGCGCTATCGCCAAGCTCGAGGCGGCTGCGGCGAAGGCCAAAGGAAATTACCTCAACGCCGACGCCCTGCTCTGCGCCTACCGCAAGGGCTACGAGCACGACCGGGCCGTCTACGAAAAGCTCGAGAAGGCGCGGCATCTCGCCCCGGCCTACGACTACGCCACCGGAAGCTACCGCGCCTTCGGAAAAAAATTTCCGAAGGCCTACGGCGCGCCGCTCTTGGTCGCGATCCCGGCTAAACCGAAAACGCCTACTTCCAAGCCCACCGAGAAAGGCCCCGTGAAGAGCGCCGTCCTTAAGCCGGCGACGACCGCGACCAAAACCGTCGTCTCCGCCCCGAAGGCCATTGCCAAGCCCCCGCAAAAAATTCCGACGCCGGCGGTGAAACCGACGCCGGCGCCAAAGGCGCCCCCGGCGGCCCCCGCGCCGACCGCAGCGCCGACCGCAGCGCCGACCGGCGTCACGCCGGTCCCAACGGCACCGGCACCGGTCGCGCCTAAACCCGCGGAGCCGGCACCTCCCAAGATCGAGACGCCGGTCGCCTCAAAGGCGGAAACCCCTGCGGCGCCCGCGAGCTCCGGGCCGACGAGCTTCACCGGCGTCAGCGACGCGGAGGCGGCGAACTACACGATCCCCGTGCAGGGTTATCCCACCGCGAAGGCCCCGGTATACCTCTGGAAACACAAATCGCAGGACGAGTTCCTCGCCGTCTTCGACGGCAAGCGCTTGAAGCTGAACAAGGCCCAGTTCCTCAGCCTCGACAAGGGCGCCCACCCGGAATTCTACGCGAAGGCCGCCAAGCCCCAGCCCAAAATGCCTCCTCCGAAGAAGGCCTCGGATCCGGATTTTTAGCCGCGAGGGCCGCGGGACAGAAAAATAGCCGAACGTTCAAGATGTGTCGATAACTGGTACATGTTGTGCCAGTTTCTTGGCAATTTCATCGCGATTTATTTAAAATAATAAATAATTACATAAACTTAACTTTGGCATCCCGATTGTAATATATAACCGCAGAACGCATTAACGGAGGGCACGAAAATGATGAATCGAGCGGGAAAGATCGGCGGTGCGGTGGACATGAAGATGATGTTGGACATGGCCGGGGTCTCGAAGCTCCTCGGCGGCCTCCTCAGCGCCAAGGCCGACAAGCCGGCGGCCGCGAAGCCCGCCGGCGGCGACGTGGGCGCCGCGAAGCAGGCCTCGGTCGGGCTCGGGAAGCTCGAGACCAGCGCGAAGCCGGAAACCGCCCCCAAGGGCACGCTGCGCGAGGCCGATGAGCTGAAGCAGCAGCAGGACGTCGAGGTCGCGAAATTGAAGGGCCGCCAGCTCGGCGAGTCCAAGGCTCTTTACGGCAAGCAGGAGGGCGAGAAGAAGGTCCTCGGCGAGAAGCAGAAGGCCGAGCTGGGCGCTTTCGAGGCCCACCAGAAAAAGATCAAGGACCAATTCCTCGCGAAGAAGCCCTCGGCCGAGCAAATCTCCGCCTTCGATAAGACGCAGGCCGCCGACAAGAAAATCTTCGCGGACAAGCAGGCCGGGGAGAAGCAGGCCCTCGAGAAGCGCCACATCGGCGAGAACGTCGCCCTGTCCGCGCGCTTCAAGGAGCAGAACGCCCACCAGGCGAAGTGGCACGGGATGCAGAAGCAGGACCTGGCGGCGAAGCACGCCCCGGCCGCGAAGCCGGCCGTCGCGAAGGCCGCCAAGCCGGCGACCCCCGCCCCGAAGAGCGCCCCCGTCGAGCTCTCGCCGGTGGTTTGCAAGATCAGCGACGGCGACATCCCCGTCGCGAAGCTCGACGGCGCCAAGGACGGGCTCGTGTTCATCGCGGCCTAAGACGCTCACCCCAAAACATTTCGGAGGAAATATGAAAGCCACATCCGTGGATCGCGGAGACTCACTTAAGACCATGTCCGCGCAGGGCCCGGCGGTGAAATCGGCCGAACACCTCGCCGTGAAGTCGGCCGCCCCCCTGAAAAAATAATCCGTTTAGGGCCGGAGGACCCCTTGCCAAAGGCCCGGGCCGAGGGCCCCCATCGGGGGCCCCGGTTTTTTTTCGACAGGGATTTTTTTCACAACGTCCCTAGCAAAAAGAAAACGCCGGTCCCGGGGGCCGGCGTTTTCGCTTGCAGAAACCCTCGCCTCGTGGCGGCGCGTCAATCAAATCTTCTTTTTCGAAAAATACCAGTCCGTGACCTGCAGGGACTTGTCGGCGACGCGCTCGTCGGCGGCCTGCGCGGTCACCGGGGGCGGCACGATCACCTCCTGTCCCGGCCGCCAGTTGGCGGGACAGGCGACGCCGTGCTTGTCGACGGTCTGCAGGGCGTCGACCACGCGCAGGATCTCGTCGAAGTTGCGGCCGACGTTGAGCGGATAGTAGACCATCGCCCGCACGTTGCGCTTGGGATCGATGAAGAAGACGCAGCGGACCGTCGCGGTCGCGGCGCTGGGCGTGTGGATCATGCCGTAGAGCCTCGCGACCTTTTGGTCCAGATCGGCGATGATCGGAAAGGGGATCTTCACGCCGAAATTCTTCTCGATGTTCTTCACCCAGCCGATGTGGCTGTAAACGCTGTCGATCGAGTTGCCCAGCAGGGCGACGTTGCGTTTTTTAAACTCCTCGTGCATCTTGGCGAATTCCATGAACTCGGTGGTGCAGACCGGGGTGAAGTCTGCGGGGTGCGAGAAGAGGATAACCCACTTGTCCTTCTCCCACTGGGAGAGGCGGATGGGGCCGTGGGTGGTGTTGGCCTCGAAGTCCGGGGCCGGGCCGTTGAGCTCGATGCGGGGCGCCGCCTCGGGGGCGGCGGGGGTGGCGGTGGCGTTGCTCATATTTCCTCCTATTCAATTAGAAGTGTTCAAGACCACGATCGCCGTGTCGCCCGGCGACCCCGCCATGACGAGGTCGGGCTTGCCGTCGCCGTTGAAGTCGCCCACCGCCACCGAGCGCGGGTGGTTGGGTTGGTCCGCGGCGTCCTTGCCGGCGGTGAAGGTCTTGGGGGCGTCGAAGGTGCCGTCGCCCTTGCCGAGATAGACGCAGAAGTCGCCGTCCGCGCCGTTGACGCCGAAGGCGTTCGCCACCACCAAGTCCATCTTGCCGTCGAGATTGAAGTCCGCGGCGGCCGCGGCGAAGGCGTCGGCGCCCGCGGGCACGGTCACCGCGGTCCCGAAGGTCCCGTTGCCCTGGTTGATGAAGACGCTGGCGTTCTTGGTGTTGGGATTGGCCGCCGCGAGGTCGAGTTTGCCGTCTTTGTTGAAGTCGGCGGCGGTCACGCCCTGGACGCCGGCGCCCGCCGGCAGGGCGAGCGAGTTGTCGGCGTTGGAGCCGGGGAATAAAAAGGCCGGGTTGGCATTGGCGCTGTTCAGCCAGACGGTCAGGCTGTCCCCGCCAAAATTGGCGAAGGCCAAGTCGGCCCGACCGTCGCCGTTGAAGTCGCCGGCCACCACGTTGCGCGGACTGTTGAGCTTTCCGGCGGAGGGAAAGGAAAAATCGTTGAAGGTGACCGAGCCGGTGTTGACCTTGACCGTCAGGCTTCCGTCCGAATTGGAGACGGCGATGTCGTCCTTCCCGTCGCCGGTGAAATCGGCGACCGCCAGCCCCTCGGGGCTGCTGCCGTTGAGGATGGCGAAGGGGGCGTTGTCGGCGAATTGCCCGTCCCGGTTGGGATCGAAGTAAATATCGACTTGGGTCGTGCCCGGAAAGGTCGCCGCCAATTCGACATTGGGTTGACCGTCGAATTCCCCCGCCGCCAGGGCGGAGGGGCCCGTCACCAAGGAGGTGGCGTCCAGCCGATTTTGGAAGGTCCCGTCGCCGTTGCCGACGAAGACCCCGACCGCCGTGTTGAGGACGGCGAAGTCAAGCTTTTGGTCTCCGGTAAAATCGCCGACATAAAGGGCCTGCGCCTTGGCGGGCACCGACGCCGCGTTGCCGGCGACCAAGGAAGTCGGCGCGCCGAAATTGAGGTTGGCGAGGCCTTGGTTGCCGCCGCCTCCTCCGCCACCGCCGCCTCCCCCGCCGCAGGCGCCGAGCGTGAAAACCGTGGCGAGCAGGGCCGAGGCCCATGGAAAATTTAATGTACGCATATGGAATCCTTTCTTGCCTTCGTTTGCGGGTTGCGCGTCGCCCCGAGCCGCGGCCATTATCGTCAGGCGCATTCCCGAAAGTTTCGGACACTTATATCACGGCCCACAGAGGTTTTCCACGTGCGAATCGGCCCAGGCGAGGCGGGCCCCCAGCCGCGCAGAGCTGCCAGCCCTCCGGAAGGCCCGCCCCCGCGCGGAAGACTTTTCCATGCTCAGGTCGAAGTCCCAGACCGGACCGAGGCGCAGCTTTTCTCCGCGCTCTTTGGACATGAAGGTGCTGAAGGCGAAGGCGTCGACGTTTTTGAGCAGCTCGTTGACCAGCCCAGCAAGCGCGGCGGGAGGGTGTCGGCGTTCCCCGAGCCCGGAGCGAGGGCCGCGGTGATTCATTCTACCGCCAAGCGGCGCGACTTTACCAGTAGTAGCGGTAGCCGGGGTAATAATACCAACCGGGGCGAGAGCAGTAGACGGCGCCCGTGTACCAATTCCGGTGGCAGTAGTCCCCCCAACGGTAAGAATACCAGTCGATGAACAAGGAGCTGATCCCGCCCTTCGCGGGCGGAGTGCCCTGCAGGACGCGGACCTCGTAGGTGAGATCCTCTCCGTTCAGCACCGGATTCATCAGCTCGACAACCACGTAGTCCACCTTGTTGTCGGAAAAGATCGAAAGCGTCGCGTTAGGAGGGTCGGACTTGAAGCTGTCCTTGCCGGCGTCCCACTCCTTGAGGAAGGCGGGCACGGTTAGGTGGCCGGTGATGCGCTCGGGCCGGTCGGCGAAGAAGAGCGTCGAGGGGCTGATGCCCTTGAGCGTCATCTTGTTTCCGTCGAAGGCCACGCCCTTCGCGGACTGGACGAACATCAATTGCACGGCGGCCTTGTCGGCCTCGGGACCGGCCGGCGGGGCGGCGTGCAGCGGAGCTTGGAAGCCGAGCAGCGAAAACAAAACGGCAATGACGAATTTTTTCATGGTTCCTCCCTTGAGGGCCGGAGACTACCCCTTGTCCCGCCCTCTGCCAAATGAAAGATTCGGTCCGTCGGGTATTGTTAGACGTGAGGGCGAACACAAGGCTTGCCCCTAAAAAAAACCCGGATTCCGAAGAATCCGGGTCTTATTTCATTCTCTTTAAAGGTCTTCGCTTACCGAGCGCGGCGCCGCAGGGCCAGCATCGGCAGAAGACCGATCAGCCCCAAGGCCCAGGCGGCCGGGGAAACCGCCGCCGAGGCCATGCCGAGGCTGCAGCCGGAGCCTTCCAGAAGCGACGGGTTCGTGATGGTCACGGTGTCGCTGTCGGAGAGGCCGCAGGCGTCCGTGCAGGTGACCTGCAGGACCGCCCCGATGCTGGCGTTGGTGATCACCGGGTTGGCCGCGGTCGGATCGCTGATCGTCGCGGTGCCCGAGACAACTTCCCAGAGGATGGCCTGGGTGTCGTCGGAGGGATCCGCGCAGGTGGGATCGCCGCCCACGAGGATGCCGCCGGGGGTTTGGGTGCCTTCGCCGGCGTCGGCCACGGGGGCCTCGTTGGCGTTGAAGGCGACCGAGGCGTAGCTGGTCGTGGAACCGATAAGCCCCAGCTTGACGTCGCCGGCGAGGGTCGCGAGCTTCATCGCCGGCACCACCTCGGGGCTCTCCTCGGGGAACTGGAAACCGAGGTAGGCCAGGTCGGGCCCGCCGCAGTCGTCGATGTCTCCCGCGACGACTTGCAGGAGGAACTGCCGCGTCTCAATCCCGCCCAAGAGCAGGGTTTGGTCCGGAGAAACTCCGAAAGCCCCTCCCTGGTTGAGATGGACGCCGACGTTACCCACGATCGATCCGCTGTCGCAGGGATCCGTCGTGCAGCTCAACTGCGTGAGGGCCAGGTCGTCCAAGCCGTCGCTATTGAAGTCGGCCGAGGCCAGATTGGTGACGACGGTTTGAGGCAAGGTCAGCGTGGTCAGGCTGCAAGCCGCGGGAGTGCCGGGGCCGCAGAGGATCACGAAGACTTCGCCGGCGGTCGAGGGTCCGTCGCTGAGGCCGGCGTTCGAGAGGGCGAAATCCAAAAAGGCATTGCCGTCGAAGTCGCCGATCACCAAGCCGTGCAGATCTCCGTCGCTCAAGGCGACATTGACGGCGGGCTCGGGGTTGAAGGTGCCGTCGCCGTTGCCGAGGAAGGCCAAGAGGCGGTCCGGCCCGGCGGTGTCCTCGTTGTCGACGTCGAAGGTGATGACCAAGTCGGTGATACCGTCGCCGTCGAGGTCGGCCGCGGCCACGTTGTAGCCGCCGTTTTGGTCGCCGACGTCGCTGGGGACGTTCAAGACGGTGTCGGTGCGCGGCAGGAGGTTCAAGGTGCCGTTGTTCTGCAGGACCACCGCGAGGTCGCCGACCTCTCCTTGAGCGAGGGCGGCGAGGAAGTCATAGAAGGCCAGATCCGAGACCCCGTCGCCGTCGAAATCCCCAATGCCCAGGACCGGCTGGGAGACCTCGGCGAAAAACGGCGCCGGCGCGCTGGCATCGTCGCTTTGCGAACCGAGCTCGTTAATCGAGGTGGCGAAGAAGGGCGCCGAGCCTTGCCCCGGGATGCCCAGGACCCTCGCGGGATTGCCGCTGCCCGACTTTTGAAACTTGAATTGGGCCGATAATTCGGGAGCGGGCTCGACCACTCTCGCGAACAAGTTGAAGGGATCCATGAAGGCCAAGTCGTTCTGGCCGTCGCCGTTCAGATCGGTGACCTGGACGCTGGAGGGCTGAAAATAGAAAGTTTCCTCCTCGGAGGTTACCACGATGTCGGAAGGATCGGTCTGCGCGAGCGAACGGGTATTGCTGCCGCTATCGTGAACGATGGTCCAGATCCGGTGGGTCAGGGACTCGGGATCGTTGCTGAAAGCGGGAATGCCCATGACGACCACGTCGTTGAGACCGGCGCCGGTCACAGACGAGGTGACGCTGGGATCGAAATTGCCGATGTTCAAGGTAGTCGGCAACGGCGGCAGAAAGAAGGTATCGCCCGAAACCGGAGGCGGCTCGAGGATAAAATCGCTGGGCGGCGTATCGAAGGTTTGGGCCGAGGCGGAAATCGCTCCGGCGCTGAAGGCGGCGAGGACACTCAGGCCCAGCGCCCGTTTAACAGGCTTCACACTCATGAAATGCTCCTTATTGTATAGAATGGTTCAGAACCCGCGGCGACCCTAGAAAAATTCCCCCATGGAATCAAGAAAATACGTCAGGGCGCGGCTTCATTAAATCCTGCAAGACATTGCGTCGCAAGACGGCGGCCGCTGCCAAAACTCCGCCCATCAAGGCCCCGGCGATGCCGTCGCTGACCACGTCTTGTCCGGCGAGGAAGAGCCCGGGGATCGGCGTGCGGGGCTTGAGCCAGGTCTGGCGAAAGCGCCGCGGCGTGTGGTCGAGGCCGTAGATCTCGCCTTCGGGGTAGTTGGCGAAGTGCCGCGTCGAAAGCGGCGTGGAGAGCTCGTAGTAGTCGATCTTCCCGCGGACCTCCGGGACCCAGCGGTCCAGCTGCTCGAGCAGGCGGCGGGCGAAGCGCTCCTTGAGCGCCTCGTAGTCGGCGCCGCGCTTGCGCCACTCGGTCGCCTCCCAGCGCCGGAACCAGTCGTAGGGCGCGAAGGTGATGGCCTCGATCGTGGAGCGGCCGGGATGCTGCGCCTCCCAGGCCGGGTCCTTGAAGGAGGGAAAGGAAAGGTAGCAGACCGGCAGCGGCGCCTCCGGGTCGCGGCGGAAGCGGTCGAGGTTTTGGTCGTGGTCGTAGCCGGGGTAGATCCAGTAATTGGTGGGCGTGATCCCCAGCTCGGCGCCCGAGTGCTTCAGCCCGGCGTAGAGGCAGAGGTGCCCGGCCGAGGGTTTGATCTCGCGCAGGGCCCGGCGGATCTTGGCGACGCGCCCTTCCGACTCGGGAATGAGGCGCATAAAAGTGTTGCCCGCCCCCGCGTCGCTGATCACCAGCGGCGCGGCGATCTCGAGGCCGTCGGCCAGCCGCACGCCGGCCGCGCGGCCCCCGCGCAGCAAGATCTCGCGCACCTCGGCCTTCACCAGGATCTGCCCGCCCGCCGCCTCGATGCCCGGCGCCATCGTCTCGGCGATGCGGCCCGAGCCGCCGACGGGGTAATTCCCGCCGTCGAAATAATGCCGGGTCACCAGGGCGTGGATGGCGAAACTGCTCTGCTTGGGCGGCAGGCCGTAGTCGCCGTACTGGGCGGTCAGGACGCCGATCAACTGCGGATCGGAGGTCAGCCCGGAGAGCACCTCATAGGTGGTGCAGTCGGAGAGCCGGTGGAAGCGCCGCGAGAGCAGCCCTCCCGCCAGGACACCTAGCGCCGCGGGCAAGGCCTTGGCCATGTAGAAGCTCTTCGCCGCGCCGTTCACCTCGTCGACCAGGCGGAAATACTCCGCGATGGCCCCCTGCTCCTTGGGGAAACGCTCCTCCAGCCTTTGCCGAAGCCGCTCCCGCGGCGCCTCGTAGTCGAAGACCTCGTCGCCGAAACAGGTCCGGTCGTAGATCGCGGGCATCTTGTTCCAGTGCAGCGCGCCGCCGGTCAGGGCCTCGAGGACGCGCGACAAGATCGAATTTTTCCGGTGCACCTCGCCCACGTAGTGCAGGCCGACGTCCCACTCGTAGCCCTTGCGGGAGAAGGTGTGGGTGAAGCCCCCCGCGACGTAATGCCGCTCGAGGACGAGGACCCTGCGGCCCTCGCGGGCGAGCAGGCCGGCCGCGGCCAGTCCCCCGATGCCGGAGCCGATCACGATCGCGTCGCAGGGGCCTTGGACCTTGTCGGGCTTGTAAATTTGCGGCGGCATGTTTCTCCCTTGAAAATTAGGAGGGCTTGGGCCCATGATGCGCTTGGAACGCTCAGTCAAGATCAGATCAGGGTGCGCGTCAAGGCTTTCATCCCTCAGGGTGCCGGATGATCCGACTCTACCAATTCCCCATCTCTCATTATTGCGAGAAGAGCCGCTGGGCCCTCGACTACAAGGGCCTGCCCTACGAGATCGTCAACCTCCTGCCCGGCCCGCACGTCTTCACCACCAAGCGACTGGCCAAGCGCAGCTGCGTCCCGATCCTGGACTACGAGGGCAAGATCCTGCAGGACTCGACGAACATCTTGGAGTTTCTCGAGACGGCCATCCCCTCGCCTCCCCTGATCCCCGAGAAGGCCGCGGAGCAAAAGGAGGCCCTGGAGTGGGAGGAATACTGCGACGAGGAGGTCGGCAAGCACCTGCGGCGCTACTTCTACCATTATCTACTCGACGAGCCGAGCCTGATGCCGAAGCTGATCCTCGAGCAGCAGGCCTGGTACGGACGTTATCTCTACTTCTTTACCTATCCGCTGGTGAAGCGCCTGATGCGCAAGAGCATGAACATCTACCCCGAGCCGGCGAAGCGGTCGAAAAAGGCCCTCGACGAGGCCCTGCGGCGCCTGGACCGCGAGGTCGGACGGCGGGATTTCCTGGTGGGCGGCCGCTTCGGCCGCGCGGACATGGCGGCCGCGGCGCTCTTGGCGCCGCTCTTCACGCCCCCGGAACACGACTACCCTTGGCCCGCGATCGCCAGCCTGCCGGAGCCCTTGCGGGAGTTGAACGCGCAGTGGGCCGAGTCCGCGCTTGGGCGCTATGTGCGCCGAATTTACCGCGACCACCGCAAGCGAGGCCGAGCCCATGGCTGAGGCGCGCTTTCATTTGGCCTTTCCCGTGCGCAACCTGGCCGCGGCGAAGAAGTTCTACCTGGCCTTGGGCTGCAAGGCCGGCCGCGAGTCCAAGCACTCCTTGATCCTCAAGCTGGGCGGCCACCAGATCGTGGCCCAGCTCAGCGAGCGCGAGCCGCGGGCGCAGCGCGGAATTTACCCCAGGCACTTCGGCTTGATCTTCGCCACGTTTGCGGAATGGAAACGGCTGCTCGCCCGGGCGCGGCGCCGCAAGCTGAAGTTCTACCAAGAGCCCAAGCTGCGCTTCCCCAAGAGCCCCGTCGAACACCACACCTTCTTCCTGCAAGACCCCTCGGGCAACCTGCTCGAGTTCAAGCACTACAGCTCGCCCGCGGCGGTCTTCGGACGCCGGGGCATCCGCCGCGTCGGCGACCGGGGCTATTAGACTGTTGAAAAACTGACTTTATTCCCGCCGGAGTAAATCCGGCTCCATACACCGCCCAAAAATCCTCCGGATTTTCGGGGCCCGCCAATCCGCCTGCGGCGGCTTGGCCCAACCACCGGTGGTTTTTCAACAGCTAATTCTTTTTCTCATCGAAGCTCAGAAGTTGGACGGAGCGCTTGGGCGTCAGTTCCCAGATAAAATCCTGGACCCGCGCCTTGCGAAAGGCGGTGAAATGCGCCTGGCCGCCGAAGACGATCCCGCGCCCCTTGGCGGGGATGTGCTGGGCCCAGACCGCGTTGCGGGCCCCGATCGTCAGCGGGGCCAGCCGTTGGCTGGCGAAGGAGTAGTAGCCCATGGCGTCGAGGCCGATCACGGGAATCTTCCGCTCCCGGCACAGCAGCAGCAATCGGTAATAGGGGCTGTCGTCGGGGTCGCTGAGGTCCTTGAAGTAGGGATTCCAAAAGGGCGCGAGATGGTCCTGGATTTTTTTCTTCGCCTGGAGAAATTTCTCCGAGCCCTCCGCCGCGGAGAGAAAATCGTCCAAGGAGGATTGCATGCGCTGCGAAAACATCTCGAGAGCGAACCAATCCAGCGGCTCGCTCTCCAGCAACCCGGTGAGCTCGCGGTAGCGGTCTTGGCTGCCGTGCAGGTCGGGAAAAAGCAGGACGCCCTTCCAGGATTTTTTTGCCAATTCCTCCAGGCTCAGCGTGGGCGTGTCGCGGGCGGTGACGATCGGGGAATTCAGGCGCAGCCAGGCGTCCTGTTCCTCGGCGAAATAGGGATTTTTGGCAAAATACTCGGCGAAGACGCCGGCGTCGCGAAAGGCCTCCAAGAACTCGAGCCGCGCGAGCCAGGAATCCTCGCCGTCGGCGTCGAGGTAATGGATCTCGAGAACGCCCCCTCCCTTCGCGAGGCGGAATTGGACGCGCCGCCCCGAATCCAGCGTCGCCTCGATGCGTTTGTCCTCGCGATCGACGCGGCTCGTGCGCGGCTTGAGCACTTCGAGCATTTTTTCGACGTCGGCCTCGCGGGTGAGCGCGTAGGCGCGGTCGAAGGACTGGGCGAAGAAGAGAATGGAGTAGGCCGAGGGGAAGCGCCCGACCGGCGCGATGGGCAGGGATTTTTTGCGCTCGACCAGGACGCCGCAGGCCTTCGGACGACGATGCGCCACGAGACCCGCGTCTTGCAGGATGGATTCGAAATTCCGCCAACGTCGGACGTTCAGCCGATCGCCCAACCAATCGCAACGAAAATGGCCGGCGGGGTCCTGCACCTCGTCTTGTTGCAAGGCGCCGTCCTGGTTGCGATCGAAGGCCAAGAGCCAAGGAACGGAATTTTCCCGCTCGCTCGCCTTGGGATATTTTTCGGCAAGGGCCACGATGGAGACGCCGGACATGCTCCCCCCTTTCCCGTTAGGAAAAAGCAAGCCGCGTACCAGATAAGCGTCGGAAAAAATTAAAATTTAGTTAATAATAACAGATAGTTAAATAGAGGCATCGAGGAGTCGTCTGGGGAAATCTCCGACAGCTTTGGTGAAAACAAACTGATTGGACATCCGGCCCCGGCGGTCCTTTTTAGGACTTAGGCTCGGAAAACAAGGAAATTTGGCGGCGCTCTCGGGGCACGAGCGCACCCTCCAATTCCAAGAGGTGCGCCTTGCGCTCCAGGCCGCCCGCGTAGCCGGTCAAGGTCCCGTCGCTGCCGATGACGCGGTGGCAGGGGATTAGGATGGCGATGGGGTTGAGGGCATTGGCCCGGGCGACGGCGCGGACGGCCCGCGGGTCGCCGATGCGCCGCGCCAGCTCGGCGTAGGAGAGGGTCCGTCCGCAGGGGATGCGGCGCAGCTCTTCCCAGACCCGCCTTTGAAATTCGGTGCCCTCGGGGGCGAGCGGGATGTCGAAGTCGCGGCGCGCCCCCGCGAAATACTCTCCAATTTGGAAAGCCAAAGGCGAGTCCTGGGGGTGAATGATGGGGCTCGCAGCGCCGGATTGCATCTCCGGCAGCATAAACTCGAGCCTCAGAAGGCTCCCGTCCGCGGCGTATTCGGCACGCATCGCGCCCAGGGGCGTGGAAATAGGCTCTTCCCGGAGAGACATTAGACTTTTTTGCGCCATTGGGACATCCTCGCCTCCAGATGAACCCGAATATCCAAAATAGTCAAACCATGACGGGCCCGGTCCAGACTCTCGAGTTTTTCTACGAGTTCGCCAGCACCTACTCCTACCTGTCGGCGCTGCGCATCGAATCGCTCGCCCGCCCGCGCGGGATCGAGGTGCGCTGGCGCCCCTTCCTGCTGGGGCCGATCTTTAAAGATCAGGGTTGGACGGATTCGCCCTTCAATCACTTTCCGGTCAAGGGCCGCTACATGTGGCGCGACCTGGAGCGGCGCGCGGAGCGCTACGGGCTGCCCTTCCGCAGGCCCTCGCAGTTTCCGCGCAACGGCCTGCTGGCCGCGCGCATCGCGCTGGTCGGCGTCGGCGAGGGTTGGGCGCCGGAGTTTTCGCGCCGGGTCTACGCGGCGAATTTCGTCGAGGACTTGGACATCGGCCGACTCGAAGTCTTGTCCCCGCTGCTTGCCGGCCTGGGCCTAGAACCCGCGGAGATCCTGAAACGCGCCGAGGCCGACGCGAACAAGGCCGCGCTGCGCGCCCAGACGGATCGGGCGAAGTCGCTGGGCATCTTCGGGGCGCCTTCCTTCGTGGTCGGCGAAGAGTTGTTTTGGGGCGACGACCGCCTGGAGGATGCCTTGGCATGGTGCGAACGACCTTAGACCCGCAAACCCTGCAAGAGATCTCCCAACGGACGCTCGCCGACTATGAGGGCCGCGCGGCGGATTTTTGGGAGGGCACGAAGGACCACGACGTCCGGCAGAACATCCAGGCCCTCTTGGAGGCGCTGCCGCCGCAGGAGCGCTACGACATCCTCGACTTCGGCTGCGGCCCTGGCCGCGACCTGGCCGCCTTCGCCCGGCTCGGCCACCGCGCGGTCGGCCTGGAAGGCTGCCCGGCCTTCTGCAGAATGGCGCGTGAGCATTCCGGCTGCGAGGTTTGGCGGCAGGATTTCTTGAAATTGGAATTACCGACGGAGGGTTTCGACGGGATCTTCGCCAACGCCAGCCTCTTCCACGTCCCTTCCCAGGAACTGCCGCGGGTCCTTCGCGAGCTGTGGACCGGCCTGCGTCCCGGCGGGGTCTTGTTCTCTTCCAATCCCCGCGGCCAAGACGAGGGCTGGCAGGGCGGCCGCTACGGCACCTTCATGGAATTCGAGGCCTACCGCCGCCACCTCGAGGCCGCCGGCTTCACGGTGCTGCGTCATTATTACCGCCCCGCCGGCAAGCCCCGGCACGAGCAACCCTGGCTGGCGGTGGTGAGCCGGAAATAATTTCTATCGCGGCGAGCTCTTTCACCCCGCCTCCCCTCCGTTCCACGTCGCCGGCCGCTGCGAGCGAAAGAAGCGCCAAGCCATCAAGATGCTGGCGAGGGCCAAGACGATGGCCAGCCCCTGCGCAAAGCTGGCGCCGAGCAGGAGCGAGCGCAGCGAGGCGCCGGTCAAGGCGCCCTCGTCCAAGAGCTTCGGGTCGAAGCCTTTGGAAAATCCCAGCTGGGCGATGGTGTTGGCGGCGGCCGGTCCCAGCGCGCTGCCGAGGGCCGTGCCCAGCTGCAGGGTCGAGCCCGTCACGCCCCGCGGGTAGGCCTCGGCGAGCTGCATGGCGGCGGCGCTGTAGATCGAGGTGGCGACGCCCATCCCTAAGCCGACCAAGGCCCAGAGGCCGTAGGCGAGCAGCACTTCGCTTTGGGTCCACAGGACCGCCAAGAGCAAGACGAGGGACGCGACGATGAGCAGCGTCCCCCACTTCGCGAGCGGCGTGCGCGTTGCCCGCTTGGCCGCGACGAAAAATCCTCCGCCGCTCCAGGTGAGCGAGGCCAGGGTGAGGCTGAAGCCCGCGGCCAGGGCGTTCAGGCCCCAGACGCCTTCCAGCAGAAGCGGGACGTAGATGCGCGCCGCACCGAAGCAGGCCCGCACCAAAATCACCGCCAGGAAAATCGCGCCGAGCGGCTTGGCGAGGCTGAAGGCGTCGGCGGGGATGAAGGGATTGGGGTGGCGGCGCTCATGCCAAACGAAGACGGCCAAGGCCGCCACGGCGACGCCCCATTGGATCAGGTTCACCGGCCAGACCGAGGTGAAGGCCTTGAGGGAGAAGCCGGCGAGGACGCTGAACAGGATGGGGCCCAAGAGGTTCATCTTGGCGGCGGGCCCTGCGGCGGCGGCCGGCGGCGTCGGCGGCAGCATGCGAAACACGAGGGCGCCGATGATCAGCACCAAGGGGATGTTGATCCAAAAGACCCAGGGCCAGGCCGCGCGCTCGAGGAGCTGGGAGGCGAGGAAGGGGGCCAGCAGGCCGCAGACCACGAATACCGGAGAGATCAGGCCAAGCGGCTTGGCGCGACGCTGCGAGGGATATTGGGTGGAAATGATGGCGAAGGGCAGCGCGGTGATCCCGCCCATGCCGAGGCCCTGCAGGACCCGCGCGCCGACGAGCAATTTCATCTTCGGCGCCAAGGCCGCGGCGACGGAGCCGAGGAGGAAGAGTCCCAGGGCTAGGAAGATGACGTTGCGCAGCCCCCAGCGCGAGGTGAGGTGGCCGAAGATGGGAATCGCGGCGAAGCTGGCAAGCCCGAAGGCACCCACCGTCCAACCGTACCAACCGATGCCGCCGAGGCTGGCGAGGATCGACGGCATGGCCGTCCCCACCATGATGCTGTCCATGGCGTCGATGGAGACGAGGAGGACGATGACGGTGGTGAGGCCGAGATATTTGTTGGAAGGGGCGGTCACGGATCAGCTCCGAAATGTGGGGCTTGAAGGCTGGTTTAGGGTATTTTGAAAAGATTGGGGAGGCAAGCGATACGATGTTGTTACGAATCGTCGCCCCACCGACGTCGGTCTCGAGAACATCACCGTGCCCCACATGGAGATGGGAGGCTATTTCTTGATCCAAAAATCCTCTGAAATCGACCCTTGTAAGTAATACCACATCTGATACTATTTCGACGGTGAGCAGCGACAAGAAACTCCTGGCAAAACTGGAAAACGAGACGATCAAAAAAGCGGAATTGGAGACGCTCTTGAAACGCTTTGGCTTCAAAAAAATCGGTGGAAAGGGGTCGCACGAAGTATGGTTTCGATCCGGTTTCGATCCGGTTTCGACCCAATAACGATAGCGACTCACAGCAAAGAGATAAAGCCATACCAGCAAAAGCAAGTGAAGGCGGTCCTGAAAAAAGGAGGGCTGTTATGAAAGCAAAAAAGAAAGGCGGATACAAATACGGGGTGAGAATCTACTGGTCTCCGGAAGATGACGCCTATGTCGCGGAGGTCCCCGAGCTTTTAGGCTGTGCCACACACGGGGCTACCTTTGAAGAAGCGGCTCGCAATGCCGAAGATGCCATCGAGTCCTGGATCATGGGCGCCAAGGCGGCGGGAAACCCGATTCCGGAGCCAGTCGCCACGAAGAAATATTCGGGGAAGTTCATGACACGTATCCGGCCTCAGATTCATAAGGCATTGGCCCTCAAAGCTGAAGACAATGGCAAGTCATTGAATCGTCTTGTGGAGGAGATTTTGGAAAAATCCGTCAGTTAAACGAAAATTGTGGAGCTGGCGGCTATCGCACATATTAAGTAAGTAACTGTAATTATTAAGTTTTATATTTCCAACTTGGGATTATGCCCCCAATTATGCCCCCGGCTTGGGATCGCTACCCCACTTTTTCACTCAAAAATCCCTTCTTGAAAATATAGCACTAAGTGCTATAAATGAAAAAAATGGGCAAACCAAGAATCTTCAAGTCCAAATGGTTCGAACGGTTTGCCCGAAAAGAAAAAATCATAGACGCCGTTCTCTTGAAAGCGGTGGAACGGGCCGAAAAAGGGCAGATCGACGCCGACCTTGGCGGTGGAGTTATCAAACAGCGGATCGCTCGACCAGGGCAAGGAAAGTCGGGCGGTTATCGAACAATCATCCTGTTTCGCCAAGGCGATAAGGCGTTCTTCGTTTACGGTTTCGCCAAAAGTACGCTGGGTAACATCGACGCAAGCGACGAACGCGATTTCAAGGAATTGGCCAAGGTATTGCTTGCGGCGTCCGACCAACAATTGGCAACCCTCGTTGGTCAGGGCAAATATGCGGAGGTAAATTGCGATGAAGAAGAAAAAAACCTATAAGAGCGAAGTTAAAGCCGCCATTCACGAAACTGCAAGCGATCTTCATGAAGCCGGCATGATCGACAAGCAGACAATGCGCCGCTTTGACGAATCGTGCTTAACCCCCATCCGGCCGTTGACGCCGAAGAAGATCAAAGCCCTTCGCCAGCGGGAACACGTAAGCCAGGCGGTCTTCGCCAATTATCTGAACGTCACAATAAGCCTGGTAAGCAAGTGGGAGCGTGGAGAAAAGCGCCCTTCTGGTCCAGCCCTTAAACTGCTCTCGCTGGTTGAAAAGCACGGTATCGAAGCGGTTGCATGATTCTGAAAGAATACCCATGAGACACTTAAAAACAGAGCATAGGGGTTCAAAGAAAGGCCGCGGCGCCTATCGGGGCCCGAGACAAGAAGCCAAGCAGCTTAGCCGGAAGCAGAGACGCTTCGGCGACAAGCTGACTCATCAACGGTTGATCGAGCTTGGACTCGAAGCTCCGAAGTTCCGAAGCAAGAAAAAGCCCAAGGCGGAGAAGACTCCGGAATATTTCATCGGCGAGACGATTTACATCCGTCCTCGTTGGGAAAAAGAAGCAGGACTCCTCGAAGTGTTACTGGTGGACTGCGTATTTCCTTCTCGCCGGTCGCAGGACTACACCTATTTTGGCATTGTCCAACGAACGACGAAGCGAAGCTGGGATTATCTCGTCGGACATCTCCGACAAATCGAAACCGGTCCTTATTTTGGAGATGAGATGATCGGTCGAAATTCCGAAGCGTTCGAGCTTGCTTTGAAGCACAAAAAATGACTGTCCTTTTCGGGTAAGGGGAAAGGGCGAATATGAAAAATCCGGAAACAGGCGAGGAGATCACGGTTGAAGAAGCGTATAGGTTAAAGCATAGCATCAATCAGAAAATCTTATACGGTGGCATGAATGCAGTCGAGTTCAAGTCTTTTAAAAAATTGACTGCCGATGATTGGCAAAAGATTTGGACAAGATATTTTAAGTATAGCTCCCAAATGTTCCGAATAGAAGTTGTCTTCGTATTTCTTGCGCTATCAATAGGGGCCTTTTTTTATTTTTCTGGTTGGGTAAAGGCTATAGCCGGTGCCATAGGAGTTTGGAGTCTCATGGCTCTCTTTAAAAAACTTGGACATCGCGAAGGATATGCAGAAGGATATAGGGACGGCTATGGCGAAGGAATAGACAAGGCATTCGGTATTGATGACGAAGAGGCGGGGGATATTGAAGACAGAGCATTAGAAATGGAACTAGACGAAAGATTAATCAAAAAGTGGGACGAAATGAAAACTCCTAACATGTAGCGGTTCCGACTTGATCTGACAGTTACCCAGCGATTGGGATATTTTTTTTAGATAACATCTAAGTTATCAACTTTTCTTTTACGATTTTAATTCCATCAAGGAAGGTCTCCAGGTGTGTCGGTCAAGTCCGTCCCCTTAGGGAAGTATTGCCGAATAAAATATTTGAAGACGGAGCAGATTATTTCTCAAAACATAAACCACCTTTAGGCGGTTTATGCAGGGCTGGCACCAATCAAATATGCCACATAATTGCCTGTAATTACTTGTTTTCACATCAACTCCCCTGAATTTAACCCCTAATTATTTCACCACCCTAACACCCTACCCCCTCCTTTCATTACTTGATTTGTATGTAAATCTATATACAATCCCCAAATGAAAAAACGGGAGGTGGAAAGAAAGCTTAAAGCGTTCGGCTGGTGGCTAAAAAGGCAAGGTGGAAACCACGAAGTTTGGACGAATGGCGATATGGAAGAACCGGTTCCTAGACATAGCGAGATCGGAGAAATCCTCGCAAAGAAAATCTTGAAGAAGGCGGAGAACAATCCGCCCAAGGGGAAATAGGAGGTCCTATGTATTTTACGGGTAAGCTGCAAAAGGATGGCAAGTTTTGGATGGTCGAAGTCCCCGAACTGGACTTAGCGACGCAAGGCAGAAGCAAAAAGGAAGCCCTAAAAATGATCGCCGATGCGATCGAGACCCTGGCAAACAAGAACGGTTTTAAGGTTATCGTGGAGTCCACAGGCCCAAAGGACTTTCTTGTATCTTCCAACGAGCCGGCTCGTTTGATGGCGCTTTTTCTCAAACGGCAAAGAGAAGCCAAAAATCTGTCGGTTCGCGAAGTCGCCAAGGCGATGGATTATACGGCGCATGGGGCATACGCCCAATATGAGACAGGTCGATCAATGCCTGGAATCGATTTCATCGATCGTTTTGTTAAAACGGTCAATCCGAAGTCCGGTCTATGCCTGACCATGGTGAGGCGCTAGAAAAAAACCGCCTTTCGGCGGTTTGGTGTGGAGCTGGCGGGAATCGAACCCGCGTCCGAAGACCTTCGATACATGCTTCTACAGGCTTATTCGGTGTATTTATTCTTATCCAGTTCGACCCCGCCGACAGGATCGTCCCTGGACCAGCCTAAGAGTTGTTTCGCTCGCGCCGTCCTAAGCACCGGCGCTCGCTAGCCCAAGTAATGACGCCCTGACCCCGCTTATGGGCGCGACGGGGGGGACGGCTTAGCTAAGCGGATTAGGCCGCTAAGGCGAGGGGAGCAACGCTCTTGCGAGCGAAGTCCACCTTGATCACATTGCTGTTGGCAATTGTGGTTTTGCATAGTTTTGACGAGGTCCATACTCCTCGGCCTGCCACAGGCACCTCCGAATCTCCGTCGAAGCCATGTCAGCCCCTATTCGCCGGGCCGGAGCAAGTCCGTCCCGGCTAAAGCCCAGGGGGCGGGCTCCGCCCTCCCCCTTCAACCCCCAGCGGTTAATGTAGTTTTATTCGCTGCCCTGGCTACGCCAGGGGTTGCTAAAGCTTAAGAGAATATTACGACGGTTTTCAAAAGCGCTTGTCGCCATTGTAAAAGAACGAAACTCAAAACCTCTTGAGCGACTTCTGCACCCGCTTCAGCTCGCGGTCGCTCTCGCGCTTCTTGATCGTGTCGCGCTTGTCGTGGGCCTTCTTGCCCTTCCCCAAACCCAACTCGACCTTCACGCGGCCATTCTTCAAATATAAGCTCATCGGGATCAGGGTCAAGCCCTTCTCCTGGATTTTTCCCTGGAGACGGTCCAGCTCCTGATGCTTCATCAACAACTTACGCTGCCGCGTCGGCTCGTGGTTGAACTGGTTCGCCGCCTTGTAATGCGCGATGTGCGCGTTGGCCAGCCACAGCTCGCCGCGCTGGAAGTGGGCGTAGGCGTCCGCGAGGTTGCCGCCGCCCTCGCGCAGCGACTTCACCTCGCTGCCGAGCAAAGCGATGCCCGCCTCAAACTTCTCCAAAATCTCGTAATTGAATCTGGCCTTGCGGTTCTCGCAAAGCGGCTTTCCGCCCATCTTGGACCTCGGGGCGCAAAAACATCAGAGATGTCGGGGAAAGTCAATCGCGGGGACCCAGGACGAAGGTCTTCACCTGCCCGCCGACACGGTCGAAGGTGGCCCACTCCCACATCCCGATCTGGTTGAGCTCAAGCGTGTCGGCGACGATGGGACCCAAGTCGACGGAGCGGACGCCCGCCAGATAAGGCTGCAGCTCGCCGCCCTCGGCCCTGCGGTTCAACGGGATCATCACGGCCTTGGCGCCGCGCTCGCCGGAATCCAGCACCACGAAGAAATAGGGATACCTGTCCTGATTGACGAATTTCATCGCGACCGGACTGACGGTGATGCCCTCCAACGACAAGGACGTCATGTGGTTCTCGCCCGAGACCAAGTCGCGGCTGAAGAACAAGATCCGGTTGGCGGCGGGATCCAAGACCGCCATCTGGGCGCGCTCCTGCGTCACGGCCAGGATGTAGAAATCCTTCAAGGGAGTGGCCTGGCGGTGAATCACCCCTTCGAAGGCGGGGATGTCGCCCTGCCCCTCTTGGGAATACACCAACTGGAAATCCGCCGTCGGCTCGTTCTCGCCCACCCCGCCGGAGACGCCGAAGGGTTGCGGCACCCGGAAACCCTCGCCGGGCGGCTGGTATTGCCCGACGGAGCGGGAAAAGGAAATGGGCCGCGTCAAGGAGTTGGACTCGACGGTATCGACGCATTGGGTCTCGAAGCTGTCCGCCTTGACCTCGTATAAGGACGGCTCTCCCTTCGGCACCTCCAGGAAAACTTCCATCGAGGAGCCGCCGCGCATCGACTTGATCGGGGCGGGAAACACGATCTGCGCCATCGGCCGCTTCGAATCACGATGCACGATGACCAAAGTATTCTTCATCGCCACCGAGATATAAGTAATGTTGCCGATCTTGTCGGCGTTGATCGCCTGCAGGTCGTCCTGGGTGCCGGGAAGTTGGAACAACTCCTGCACCGCACCGGCCTTCTGCGCCTTGATCGTCAGCCATTGCCCCACAGGGGCCTTGTAGGCCGCGGCCAGATCCACCTGAGCGTTCGTATTGCCGGGACAGCTCGCCGCGGCGGCCGCCGGCAGGGTCAGCTTCGGCGCCCCCTCGACTGCTTGGGCGCGGGCGGTGCCGAAAAACAGGTCGGTCCAACGGAAGGCGAAGGTGGATTCCTTGCGCGGCTCAACGCGGCGCCCGAAGATGATGTAGCCGTCGCTCGTTGTCGACATGCTCTTGATGGTGGCTGTGGCGCCGCTGACGATCCCGCCCTCGACGGGGACGGTCAACAGCAGTTCGGCACTGACGCAGGCGTCGCCGCTCGCGACGCAGATACCGATCTTCTCGCCGGTGGCGGCGATCACCGAGCACTCGCCCGCCAGACCGAAGGCGCCCGCCCCGTTGGCGTTGCAAATGGAGGTGTTGCCGGGAACGGCCTGGGCGCTCGGCACCAGCCAATCGCTCCAATGCGGCGCCGCCGCGATGTGGCGGCCGTAGACGGTCAGCTTGACGCGCGCGTTGGCCGGAACCGCGCCGGCCGTGCCGCGGCACTGCACGGTGGGGCCGGGGACGTTTTCGCAGCTCACCAGACCCTTGTTGATGATGCTGGGCGCGGGCAAGGACATCGGGCCCGCGGCGTAGTTGCCGCTCCCGTCCATCGGGCCGCCGGCCATTCCCTCGGCGCCGGGGCCCGCGCCGCCGCTGCAGGCGAGCAGGGCGGCCAGGATCAAGGCGCCGCAGAACGAGGCGGCGCCATGGATGCGGGGAAATTTCATCGCTTATTCCTCATCCTCTTCCGTCGCAGGGGCCGGGGCGGCGCCATCCCGAAGGTAAAACTGCGCCGGCACCCCTTCGGTCAGGAGATGCGCGGGCACCTGGATCTGTAAATATTCGCGCTGCGTGCGCACCCGACGAATTTGCCAGGTCCCGTCGTTGTAGGCCCAACCGGTGCTCCCCTCGGTATTGTCCCGGCGCAGCGAGGCGGGGCTGGCGCCGCCCAAATCGGTGACGCTCGCCGTGCGGACGGGGCCGACGTTGCCGTCCACCCACGCGTAGGGAATCGCCACGAACTTCGAGCCCTGCTCCGACACGTCGACGAAGACCAGCTCGCGGGTCTCGCGGTTGACGTTGAAGAGGTGCGGGCGAAAGACGCTCAAGTTGCCCGCGCCCAGCGACAGTCCCTCGAGGGCGATCTCCTGCACCTGGTCCGGCTCGCCACCCAGCACGATGACGTCGGCGTCGGGCATGAAGTGCTTCACGATCTTGATGTTCTTCTGCGCGGCGTTCAGGACCGCGACCCAGACCCAGTTCTGCTCGACCTTGAGGATTCGGGCCTCCAGAGGCGTGTTGGAAGGCGGCAGCAGCGGCCAAGGCTGGTTGCGGAAGGTCGTGCTGCCGGGGACATGCCGGCCCAACATCACCTGGTAGACGCCCGGCTGCTTGTAAATCACCATCGTGAAGGTCTCGCTCAAACTGTCCGACGAGGTGACGTTCTCCGTCCCCTTCAGCCAGTCGAGCGCCGGGTAGCAGCCCGTGCCCAGCGGCGCCTTCTGCCGCAGATCGACGTAATAAAGGTTGTGCGCGACGCCGGTGGGGGCGTTCACCACGGCGACAAAGCGGTCGCCCTGATCGAGGATCGAGACGACGTCGCCCGGGAAGCTGTACTCCCACACGACGCGCGGCGAGGGCTGCGTCTCGACGACGTGGACGCGGTTCTTGACCGCGACCAGCAAGATTGGCTGGCCGGTGCGCGGGTGGCGCAGGCTGACCACCGAGCGAATGTCGCTCTGTTGGCAATTGTCGAAGGTGACCGCGCGCATCGAAGGTCCTCCGCCGCGCTGGGCTCGGAATAGATCGCACTTCGGGACCTGGGCGTCGCCGGCGGCCTCCAAGAACTCGAAAGACATCAGGTCCCCGCAAAAGACGGGGGTGTAAGGCCGCAGCGCCTCTTGAGCCCGCGCCTCGGAGACAAACCAAGCGGCGACGAGGCGCCCCAACCTAAAGCTCTTCGGCATAAGCCGCGAATGCCAGCTGTCGCCCTGCGGGTCGATCACCAAGTTCTTCATCGTTCCGGAATTGCCGTCCACCACCCCGCCCTCCGGCGGCAGCTTGTAGAGGCGGAAGGAGCCGCAGACGCCGTTTTCTTTGGGGCAGATTTCGACGGACTCGCCCGCCTCTCCGGCGCGGGTCACCGACCAAACGCCCTGGGCGTCGGCGACGGTGGTGAAGGTGTCGCGAGGCACCGCCGCGGCCGGCGCGAAGATGCGGAATTGGATCTCGGTATTGGGTTGGACCGATTGGGAGGTCCCGCGGCACTCGAAGTTGGGGCCGGGGGTGTTCGTGCAGGAGATGCTGGTCCAGGTGACGGGCGCGTCGGGCGCCACGATGCTAGGCGCCGGCAGGGACACCGGCCCCGCGGCGAAATTCCCACCGCCCACCGGACCGCCGCCCGCCCCGCCGCCGTCCAAGGCGCCGCCGGCGCCGGCGGCAGGACCGCCCGCGCCGCCGCAGCCCCAAAGCAGGGCGGCCAGAAAGAACCCCAAGATGTGCCACGCGTTCCGCTTCATTCCCTAGCTCCTAAATACCCTCGCGCCCCCGCTCGGATAACCTTAGCAGGCCTGATTCCCCTGTGAAAGCCTCGGCTTGTGGCCAGGCTCCGACGAGGAGGCCTCTCCCTTAAGAAATTGTTCTATTTTATAGAATTTTGATAGTCGGGTCGGGGGACAGAAATGTATAATTTCTGTAATAGCGATGCGGGTAGGATTAACAACCCCCTGATTTTTCATTACATTTAAGGCCGTGTGCCCGACGGCCCCCGTAAGAAAAAGTAATTCTTCCAACCTATTATCGCCCCGCCGGGGCCTGGAGTTGCGGAATGCAGACCATCGACAAGGATTACCAGGTGCTGAAAACCCTGGGCCAGGGACTGGCCGGCGAGGTCTACCTGGTCCAGAAGGGGAAGCAGAAGCTGGCCCTCAAGCTCCTCAAGCAGGCCATCGCCAACCTTAACCCGCAGGAGGCCGCCGCCCACTTCAAGGCGGAGTTCTCCCTCTTAAAGCAGCTCTCCCACCCGCACATCGCCAAGATCGTCGACTTCGGCACCGACGAGGCGACGGGACGCCACTATTATACGAGCGAGTTCGTCTCCGGCGGCAACCTCTACGACGCCACGCGCGGCCTGCCGCCCGAGCGGCTCGAGGAATTTTTCATCCAGGCCCTGCGCGCGCTGGAATACCTGCATACCCACCGCATCCCGCACTTCGACCTCAAGCCCGAAAACCTCCTGCTGCACGAGGGCGAGCAGGTGAAGCTCATCGACTTCGGCATGGCCGGCTTCCGCCCGCGCGGCCAGCTCGCCGGGACGCCCGCCTACATGGCGCCCGAGATCGTGCTGGGCAACAGCCCCGACACCCGCGCGGACCTCTACAGCCTGGGCGTCACCTTCTACGAGTGCGCGACGGGGAAGAACCCCTTCGCGGCGAAGGCCCTAAGCGAGATGCTGCGGCGCCAAGAAAGCCTGACGCCGCCGCCCGCCCATGAGACGAATCCGCAAATTTCGCCCGCCATCTCCGAGACCCTCGCCCAGCTGATGAAGAAGAATCCCGCCGAGCGCCCCGCCACCGCGGGCAACGCCCTGCGCCTGCTCGCGCGGCTCTCCGGAAAGAAGATCTCGCTGGAGACCGAGGCCACCTCGCTCAGCTACCTCCCGAACGAGACGCAGCTGATCGGCCGCGCGGAGGAGATGAAGAAGTTCCAAGCCGAGTTTGACGCGGTCTTCCGCCAGGGCGGAGACGGCGCCCAAGCCCGCCTGGTCGCGGTGAGCGGCGCGGAGGGCCTGGGCAAGACGCGGCTGCTCAAGGAGATCCGGTTTCAGGCGCAGCTCGCCGGTGTCCGCACGCAGAACTTGACGGGCGCCGAGCTCCCCGAGATTCACGAGTCGAGCTGCCTGATCTACGACGACTTGAGCGCCGCCGAGCTGCGCAAGCTGGCTTTAAGCCTGCTCAGCCTGAAACGCCCCGTCCTGGCGGTCGCGGCGACGCGCGAGGCCCTCGACGAGCTGCCGGGCGCGACCGTGCTCCCTCTGAAACCCTTCGGCAAGACCGAGGTCCGCGACTACCTCGCGGCCCTGACCGCCCTGCCCCAGCCGCCCGAGGCCCTGGTCGACGAGCTGCTGCGCCGCAGTCAGGGCTCGCCGCGCTTCTTGACCGAGCTGCTGGAAGAGCTGATCCGCCGCGGCGCCCTCTTCGACGCGAACGGCCGCTGGAGCGCCGAGACCCTCGAGGACTTGGGCATCGACTTCTCGACCGCGCGCGCCTCCGAGACCCTCGAGGCCGCCTTGGCCCAGGATTTCTCCAAGCTGGACCAGCCGGCCCGCGAGGTCCTGACCTGGATGGCCCTGCACCCCGAGCCCGTCTCCGCCGAGCTCTTGAGCGAGGTCTCGGGCGAGGAGGATCTCTTTTACTGGGTCTTGGAGCTGCTGAATCAGGGCTACCTGCAACGCGACGAGTCCGCGCAGCGCTACCGCATCGCCAATCCCTACTTGAAGACCTGGCTGGAGCGGCAGACGCCGGAGGCCGAGGCGCGCCGGCGCCACGCCGCCTGGGCGAAGGCCTTCGCCAAGCGCGACCAGGAATCCGACGAGACCCTCTACCATCTCGGCCGCTCCGGCGAGGGCGCCAAGGCCCGCGAGGCCCTCTTCGAGCTGGCGCGGCGCCTGAGCCGCAAGGGGCTTTCCCAAGATTCGCTCGACAATCTGCGCCTGGCCGAGCCGCTGGCGGAGGACGACCTCGAGGCGGCGACCAAGATCCGCCTCAAAATCGGCGAAGAGCTGATCTCCCTCAATCAAGTCGCCGAGGCCCTCGCCCACTTCGACAAGCTTCGCGATGAGATCAAGAAGCTCCCCAGCAGCGGGGACAACGTGAAGCTCAAGGTCTCCGCCTACGAGCACCTCGGCGCGGCCTACCTGCGCTCCCATGCCCTCGAAAAGGCCAAGGCCTCTTTCCACGCGGCCCTGACCCTGATGGACGAATTTCCCGGCGGCGACCTGGTGCGGCGGTTGGTCAACGAGAACTACCTGGGGCGCATCCGGTTTTTAGAAGGCGATCTCAAGGAGGCGGAGGCGATCTTCGCCCAGAGCTACGCCCGCCAAAAAAAGGAGCTGAGCGCCGAGCAGCAACGCGGCGTCGTCAACAACGACCTGGGCGCCGTCCTGATGGCGCAGGGCAAGCACGCGGAGGCGGGGCGCTGGTTCGCGGAAGAATTGGAATTCCACGGGCGCAACAAAAACGAGGTCCTCCAGGCCCGCTGCCACTACCAGCTGGGCGAGATCCGCCTGGCGCTCAAGGATTTTGCCAAGAGCATCGAGAGCTTCCGCAGCTGCATCGAGCTGGCCAAGGGGCAGAAGAACTTTGAGCTCCTGCTCCGCGCCTACAACGGCTTAGGCAACCTGCATCACCTGCGCCATGAATACGCCGAGAGCCTGAAGTACTACGAGCGGGCCTTGGCCATCGCCCAGCGCATCCAAGACTTCCAAAGCCTGGCCGGAATCGAGACCAATATCGGCGGCATCCTCAACAACCTCGACCGGCCGCAGGAGGCCGTCAGCCACCTCAAGGTGGTCGTGGACCTGATCGGCTCGACGGGCTCGAAGGACGCCTACGAGCAGTATTTCCTCTGCTCGGCGAAGCTGGAGCTGGGTGACGTCTACCGTCGCTTACAAGAGTACGACGCCGCGGCCGCGGCACTGCGCGAGGCCTGGGAGCTGGCCGAGGCCCACGAATCGCTCGCCGCGCGCCGCTTCCCGATCCGCCTGACGCAGGCGAAGCTGCACGCGGACCAAGGACAGGCCGACAAGGCCCGGGAGATTCTTGCCGCCCTGCAAAAGGAAAAGCCCGACGCCGAGCAGCAGATCGAGCTGACCAAGCTCGCCAACCTCCTCGAGAGCGGCGCCGCGGCCCGCGAACCGGCGATTACGCAGGCCGCGATCGAGGCCGGCCCGCGCGCCGCGCAGGGCTCGGTCTACTTCAGCCCCGTCGCCGAGAGCGAGTACGCCAAACTGCTGCAGCTCACCCGCTTCATCAACGCCGAGACCAACCTGGACTTCGTCCTGAAGAGCGTCCTCCAATACGCCCTCGAGCTCTCCGGCGCGGAGCGCGGCCTGATCCTGCTGCTCGACGAGCGCGAGGCCCTCGAGGTGCGGGCCTCGATCAACACCGCGGTCAACCCCAACCTGACCGAGATCTCCTCGAAGGTGGCCGAGCAGGCCCTGCAGACGGGCGAGATGGTCGAGTCCGACGACGCCAGCCAGGACGGGCGCTTCAACGAGTACCAGAGCGTGATGATCCTCAAGCTGCGCTCCATCCTCTGCCTGCCCATCCACTCGCGCAACAAGACGGTCGGCGTGCTCTACCTCGACCACCGCTACCGGCCCGGCGCCTTCCGGAAGGACCGCTATCCCCTGCTCCAGGCCTTCTGCGACCAGGCGGGGATCGCGATCGAGAACGCCAAGCTGTTCGAGCAATACGAAAAGGCCCAGGCCGAGCTGAAGGCGCGCCTCGAGAAGGCGGAGGAGGAGGCCGGACACTATCACGAATTGCTCGGCGAGGGCGCGGGCAAGCTGCCCACCAAGTACGCCTACGAGAACATCGTCGCCCGCAGCAAGCCGATGTACGAGGTCTTCAAGCTGCTCGACAAGATCACCGAGACCAACATCTCGGTGTTCATCAACGGCGAGACCGGCACCGGCAAGGAGCTGATCGCGAAGGCGCTGCACTACAACAACAAGCCGCGCGCCCAGGCGCGCTTCGTCGCGATCAACTGCGGCGGCATCCCGCCCAACCTGATCGAGAGCGAGCTCTTCGGCTACAAGGCGGGCGCCTTCACCGGCGCGAACAAGGACAAGAAGGGCCTGTTCGTCGAGGCGGACGGCGGGACCCTCTTCATGGACGAGGTCGCCGAGCTCGACATGGGGCTGCAGGTCAAGCTGCTGCGCGCCCTGCAGGAGGGCGAGGTGATCCCGGTCGGCGACTCCAAACCGGTGAAGTTCGACGTGCGCGTGGTCAGCGCCAGCCACAAGAACCTCGAGGACCTGATCGCGAAGGGCCTGTTCCGCGAGGACCTCTTCTACCGCATCTGCCAGATCCGCATCCCGCTGCCGCCGCTGCGCGAGCGGCGCGAGGACATCCCGCCCTTGGTCGAGCGTTTCGCGGAGAGCTACGCGAAGGAGCACGGCCTGAAGAAAGCGCCCAAGGTGAGCGGGAGTTTGATGAAGCGCCTTTTGGAATACGACTGGCCCGGCAACATCCGCGAGCTGGAGAACACGATCCGCGTCGCCTGCGCCCTGGCCGAGGGCGGCGAGCTGACGCCCAAGGCCCTGCCGGAGAACTTCGGCAAGCGCGGCGCGGCGGCGCCTCGGCCCGAGGCGCCCTCTTCGACCGCTTCCGGCGCCGGCGCGCGCGCCGAGGAAGGGCCGGCGGTCAAGATCGACGCCCACAACCGCTACGACACGCGGCGCACCTGGGAGGATTACGAAAAGGTGATCTTCGCCAAGGCCTATGCGGCGGCCGACTTCAAGCCGATCGGCGCGGCGCAATCCCTCGATGTCTCGATGGCGACCTTCTACAAACGGATCAAGGATTTTAATCTCAACGACAAAGGCAACGCGCTCTACCAGGACGGCTTCGTCCTGACGGAAGGCAAATCGCTGCGCGATTATTTAGAGGATATCTTCTGGGCCGCCTACGTCGCCTCCAGCGAGAAGGCCTACACCGCGATCAAGTGGCTCGACGTGTCGCAGGGGCATTTCTACAACGTGCTGAAGAAGGCAAAGGAACTGCATCGGCCGAAGGCGGGCCGCTAGCGACCGCGAGCCTCCTTGCGCCGCCGGCCTCACGCCGGCGGATTCCGCTCCACCGGCGGGGAGGCCTTACCTGCCGGAAGGATCTCGGCGCGTTCGAGTTCCTCTTCCAACGGCGCGCACTTCACGCGGGGGATTTGAAACAACAGGTTTCGCAGCCTTTCCGCATCGGCCTCGGACCCGAAGATGTCCGGTCAGAAAATCTTTCGAGCACTATTTGCTGATGGAACTGATGGCCTACCAAGCCTATCTGGCCCTGTCGGGCGCACGCCTTAAAGGATTCTTCTCCTCCGAACCCATCGGAAGCCCATGGCCACCAGAATAAGATGGCCTATCATCCAGGCTCCGGAGGTTGGACGGAGATCTCCTTTCCGCCCCAACTGACATCCACCGTTTCCTTCGACCTCTTCCTCCGATGTCTCGATCTGGCAAGAACTGTCGCACCCGTCGCCGTTGTCGGAGTTGCCGTCTTCGCACTGCTCACTCTCGCTGAGTACCCCATTTCCGCAGGCGGATATCGTGCAATTAATATCGCAACCGTCGCCGGTGATCGCGTTCCCGTCGTCGCAAGCTTCACCCAGCTCCAGGACGGCATTTCCGCAATCGAGCGGCACTTCGATTTGGCAGGATGCATCGCAACCGTCGCCATCCTCCGAATTTCCATCGTCGCATTCTTCGGGCTCGACTGCGACGCCATCCCCGCACGGTTGCGCTTCAAACGAGCCGATATCGCAGGCCCTGACTCCATCACCATTTCCGTCGGTCTTCCTGGGCAATCCCCTTTGATCCAACAGTAGAGGCATTCCATCCAATCCAATGCAGCCCAAAGGATTCCCTCGATCCACTGCCGGACTGCCTTTTAACAGCGCGTGGTTCGGCGTAGGTCCCAAATTGTTGGATAAAACGCCTAGCTGCAAATCCTCGCCCGGGATTCCGATCAGGTCCTCTGGGGTTCCCAAAGCACAATCCGCGACGTTGCCGAATATGTTGAACCCCAAAGACGATACGGTGCCCGTAGCGCCATCCTCGAACTCGCAATCTTGCGAGGAGGTGGCAGAGGTATTGCCGCTGAGAATGGTATGGAGGAAAAAAGCGGAGGTGTTTCCCGCTACGCTCGCAAACGAAATTCCCCCTCCTTTTTCGACCCCATGATTGTCGAAAACAGTTACGTTTCTCAGGTGTATTACCGAGTTTCCGAAGGACCCGACGGAAAAAATAGCCCCACCGTTTATGGCTTCATTCCCAGAAAAGGTGGAATTCTGCACATAGACTTCGGAATTAAAGAAAGCTGCGGCTCCTCCGGTGGCGGCGGAATTTCCGGCAAAGGTGCTATTGATGATGTTGATGACGGCGTCATTGGCTGCGGAACCCCCGACAACCATGAGCCCTCCACCGCTCCCCCCCGTGTTTCCATGGAGATAACAATACTCAAGCGTCAGGGTATTATGATTGTCGGTGTTGAAAAATATCCCGCCTCCGCCATTCAACCCGCCTTCGTCATTTCCATTTCGAATCGTGAGATTCCGAAAAGTGACGTCGATATTCTCGCCGGAAGGGATATGAAAGGCCCTTTCATGAAGCGCGGCCGCATCGATGATCGTCAAATTCGCACCGGCACCTTCGATCACCAAATCCCCATCCAAGACATCCAAATCCCCCCACTGGTTGGCATCCTCCGCAACTTCGTCCGATCGAGTTAATTGGTAAATCCCCTCCGGGATCAGAATCTTATCGCCGCCAGCGTTGGAATTGGCGGCATCAATCGCCTCTCGGAGGCTGCAGTCACCAAGAATTGAATCACATGATCCTGTGCTGTCTTCTTCGGTATTGACGAGAAATTCGTCAGCGGCTGCCGGTGAGGAAAAACTCAAATTCCAGGACAATAAAACAAAGAATAAAACACGACTCTTACCCATGATTCCCTATCCTTTCCCCTAGATCCGCGCATTATTGTTGGCAAATCCGAAATACTCAATGCATTTTCCGCAACGAGGCGACGAGTTGGGCGAGGGCCGGCCGACGCGGAGGACCTTGCCTGGCTCGCGGCGACGACGTCTAATGATATTTCGCGCCGATCACGCAATCCAGTCCGTCAATGTTCTCGCCGGCGTAAACCCGTGCGCCCAACATGTTGTAAGTGGGGGGAAGATGCGCCTTATACTCGGACGTAAAGGAAGAGTCCCCCAGGCCCACAAGCTCCAAATAATTATCCGCGTCGTTGTTTCGCACCCCAAAGGGCCTGCATTTTAATCCAACCTTTTTCAAGCGCCCCGGAGAGGTATTGCCTCCCCATATCCCCCCGATCTCCGATCCTTCGGGGCAAGAGGAGTCGCCGTAGCTAATCTCCGTCTTGCTGAACTCGAACATCCCTGGCTTGTAGAAAATGTTGCCGGCCCCCGGTCGGCCCGTTTCTTCGGACACCGCCCGTGAGGTAAAGTCTTCAGTATCGACCCAAGGCAATATCCCCTCGGCCTTCCATTTGCTGCAGTATAAGTTCAGGGAGGTGATATAGGGGCCTTTTTTGGAATTATTCCCGACTTCGATTCTGGAGACGGCAAAACCCAAGGGGCACATCAGGGTGTTCGGACCGCCTCCAGCCCCCGCTTCCCCGTAACAGATGCTTGCGTGGCGCCCCAGGCATTCCGCACTCAGCGGGTTACTTTCGATGCCGCCTTCCCGGCAGGAATAATAAAGGGGATAGGACGAGAAGGTCCAACTGATCTCCGATTCCAAAAACTTTCCAGCCACGCTTTCCGGCCCCTTGCGCACGATGAGCCGGTAGGTGGCGCCGGGCTCCAAGGGCGTCTTGGGGACCACCATATAATTCATGGCATTTTTCCCGGGATACTGCTTCACCTCGATCTCGACGGGCCCACCGGGGGCGCGGAAGAGCAGGACCGTCCCTGGACTGGTCACCGTCTCGGCCTTCATGAGGGTATTGAATTGAAAATACAAAGGCCCCAGGAGCGGTGCCATTTCGTTTTTCTTGCTGTCAGGGTATTTCCATCGAATCGTGGGGCTCAGGGGGATGCTGGGAGGGGCCGCTTGTCCGATCCCGCCGGCGGAAGGCATCTCCAAATTTTCCAAACCCGGAGCAACCAGCTGATGGGCATCGACGGGGACACTTTTAATCTCCGGAGGCGCCTCCGGGACGGCAACCTCGACGTTGGGACCCCGAGGGAGGCGCTGAAGTACCTCTACTTGGGCGGGCTCCGGGAGCTCTTCGGCAAAGACATTTTGATGGAAGACAAATAAGACAACTCCGAACGCAAATAATTTATTCACCCTAACCCCCTTTGGAACTTTATTATTTTAATGCAAGTATAAGACCATCTTCAAAATCTCGAAGACTTTAAAAAATTCGAATCATCTTAAAGGGTTGTGAATTCGCCCTCCAATGGTTGGACATCCGGCGGGGGAAAGTGCGTCTATCATTATGATAATTCCGTCAGGGAATTGGCGTTATTGAGGGAAGGTCCTGGAGATGAAAGACGCGGAGGACACCGTAGACAATGGGAATAGGGCAGGACGCAGATGGAGGCCCTCTATTTTCCCCGCCGCACCACGAGGATCGCCCCCGGCAGGACCTTCGGGCTCTTGAGCCCATTCAGCTTGAGGATTTCCTGCGTCGTTGTGTCGTGCTTGCGCGCGATGGTGGTAAGGTTGTCGCCGCGCTTGACCTTGTACTTCACGACCTTCGCCTTGGCCGGGGCGGCGCTCGCCACCCGCGTGGAGGCCCGTGCCTTCGTGCCCGGGTCGCTGACGACGATCTTGGTCCCGGTCTGCAGACCGCCGGCGACCTTCTTGCCGTTCCAGCGCTGCAGGTCGGCCACCGAGACGCCGTGCTGGGCCGCGACCTCCGAGAGGGTGTCGCCGCGCTTTACGGTGTAAACCGGAGAAGATTTCGCCGCCGCGCCGGTGCGCCCCTTGGGGGCGGCCACGGTCGGCGCCTGCTCGCCGTAAACCACCAGTTTGGTGCCGGACTTCAGCCCACCCTTGAGGCGCTTGGGATTCCATTCCTTGAGATCCGACACCGAGACGCCGTACTTGGACGCGATCCCCGCGAGGGTCTCGCCGCGTTTCACGGTGTGATAGGAGGCGCGCTTCGCGGGCCTCTCGGCGGCGGGCGCGGCGGCCTCGACGGCCGGGGCCGAGCCTGCAGCGGTCTCGCCGGGGCTTAAGGCCAAATCATCGGTCTTGCGCACGCCTTCCACCGCCTCGCGCAGCTGCGCGTCGCTAGGCCCTTCGGCGCTCGCCGGGACCGCTCCCGCGGGACGGTCATTGAAGGCCAAGGGCGTTTCGCGATTCGCGTTGGTCTTGTCGGAGACTCCTTCGACCGCGTCGGAGGGCCCGCCGGCGACCAACTCGCCAGGCGCATCGCTCTTCGGGGCCGCCGGGGCCTCCGGAACAGCGGTCTCGGTCTCCGCCCGGCGGCTCTCGCGGCCGGCGAAAGGATCGCCTTCGAGGGCGAGGTCGTCGTGGCGCACCGGGGGCTTCGCTTCCTCGACCGGCGCGGCCGGCAGCGGCTCGCGCTGGGCTACCTTCAAGTCTTCCTGCTCCTGCTTGGCCTTATCCTTCTTCTTATCCTTCTTGTTTTTCGCCTTCTCGTCGCCCGGATTGCCGAGCTTGGCGACGTTAATGCCGAAGCGGCCCTTGGCGGCGTGCGCCGCCGCGTCGTCGCTTTGGGAATCCGCCTCCGTCCCGCCACGGCCTCGCGGGATAGTCAGGCGGCTGCCGGGATCGACTTCGTAGCGCGCGACGGTGAAGCTGCGCTTCTGCCACTTGGCCTTGCCGCGCTTGCCGTAGACCTTGACCTTCTCGGAGCGCTTCTCGTGGCGCACCTGGACGTCGCCCGGGTTGGCCTTGGCGATCTGGGCCTCGGAGACGCCGAACTTGTCGGCGATCTCGCCCAGCGAATCGCCGCGCTGCACGACGTACTCGATGCTGCGCATGCGCTGGGAAGGGCTTAGGCTGGCGTACTTGCGCATGAAGCGGTCCCGCGTGCCGCGCGGGATCTTAAGGGCGTAGCCCGGCATATGAGGCGGCGTCATGTCGTGTAAAAGCTCGGAATTGAGCAGGCGGATCAGGTCGGGATCGACCCCCGCGCACTCGGCCGCGACCTCGAGGTCGGTGGGCGAGCTCATCTTCACCTTCTCGTAGTCGATGGGGGCCTGGTAGTTGACGTCTCGAAAACCGTACTTCGCGGGGTTGTGCCCGATGATGGCGGCGGCGAGGATCTTCGGCACGTAGTCCTTGGTCTCTTGGCGCAGGTAATTGCCGTCGGCCATATCCCAGAAATTTCTTCCGTGCCGCGAAATCGCGTTGCGGATCTTGCCCGCGCCGGCGTTGTAGGCCCCGAAGGCCAGGTACCAATCGCCGAACTCGTCGTAGAGGTCTTTCAAGTGTTGGGCCGCGGCATGAGTGGATTTTTCGACGTCGCGGCGCTCGTCGACGTAGTAATCGACGTTAAGTCCGTACATCGCGCCCGTCGACTTGATGAACTGCCAGGGACCCACCGCGGAGGCCCAAGATTTGGCGCGGGTGTTGAATCCGCTCTCGATCATGCTGAGGTAGACGATGTCCTTGGGCATCCCGTACTTCTTGAGCACCGCGTGCATGTAGGGGATGAAGCGGCCCGAGCGCGAGAGGTAACGCTCGTAGTGGCCGCGGCCGCGGCCGGTGAAGTAGTCGATCCACTTCTGGACCCGCTCGTTGTAGGTCATCGGAATGTCGAACTTGCCCTCCTCGACCGCGTAGGAGCGGGAGTAGCGCACGCCGGGGGCGTGCTTCTGACCGAGGGAGTCGTAGATGATGTCCTCGAGGCTCATCCCTTCGTCTTCGCTGGTGGAACGGCCTCGGGCGTTGGAGAAGCCGCCGCGGCGGCCCTCGGAATCGACGGAGAGATCGGAGTACTTTTTGCTTTTTGCGTGATGCGGCTTGGCTTGTTTGGACGAGGAGCCGCAGGCGCTGACCAGCAGGACCGCAGCTAGGATCGGGAGGAGTATTCGTCGCATCGCGCGCCTTTCTTCCGGAACAATACCCGCGCCCTTCGCGCGACATCTGTCGCGTCGGCGCAGCGAAATTCGATTGTGATTTGGAAAGGTCCAGGTCCGGGACCTTTTCCGCTTAACGCCCAAGGCGCAAAAAGATTTTATCTCGATTCAAAAAAAAAATCGCAAGCAAAATCCCAAGCCAAAGCCTTTGATCTTTCAAGCGAAAATGTCAAGACGCTTGACGCGCTGTGTGATGTTTTTTTCTCGCCGGCGACGCGAGCGACGACGAGGGGCTTCGCGCGATTTTTTTCTATCCCTTCCTGCAAGGCCTCGCTTCCGCGCGAGCGCATCGGCGTGCCGAACAAAATCGAAAAATAGGAAAACCTATTTTCCCAGCTTGGCGACGGCGGCGCCGGAAGACAAGGCCTCCTTTCTGATTTTTTTGGCGGAGAATCTTCCGGAAAAATGGAACGCCTACGATTTTTTTGTGGAGTTTCAACGGTTTAAAATTTAGCGCGACGCGAGCCCACCTGCGGGCCTCCCGCGACGCATTTTTTTTCACTCCGTCAAGCCCGCAAAATGCCGAGTCTTTTCCTTTCCGCCCCGGTCGGTCCCCCACGCGAATGTTTGACAGACCACAAGATCTTGTGGTGTTTAGAAGTCACAGCCCCCATATACTGTGTATAACCTGTGAATGGAATGTGGATAGCTCGATGGAGGAACGAGGGATGAGAACGAGTTCGGCTGTAAAAAAGGACCTTTCGGCGAGAAAGTTATCCACGGTCCGCCCCGCCTCCCAACCCCAGGCCCCGGCCTTCGACCGGCAGCGCCTGGTCAGCGAACTCCTCTCGCTGGGCAACGAGCGCCTTCGGCCCGAGCTGGCCCACCAGATCGGCGAAGAGGTCGAGGCCGAGCTCAAGCGCCGCGCCACCCCACATTTAAGCCCCGAGCTCATCAGCGAGATCGTGCAATTCAAGCTGGAAGAGCTCGGCTTGATCGAGATCCGCCGGCGCCGCGCCAAAGGCGCGCCGCGGCCCGAGGAAGAGCCGACCGTCACCCTCTATCCCGACGCCGACATCCCGGCCGAGCCCGCGCCCGAGGCCAAGCCCGCCGCCGGGGCGCTCGCCGCCAAGATCTCGGCCGCCCAGCTACCCACCCTCGAAAAATTTTTGCAACCCCGGGCCGTCGCGCCCTCGGGGCTTCCGCTGCCGCCGAAGGCGGGCCTGAAGCTCTCGCCCCGCGCCCTGCGCCGGATGCGCGAGGTCTTCGGCTTGGAAGACCCGCAGCTCGCCGCCCGCCTCGAGGCCCTCTACGACGAGATCGCGACCCTCGCCGCAGGCGCCGAGGCCAAGGCCCCGGGTTCCCGCGAACCGGAGATCCTGGCCGTCGAGTTCTTCAACGCGATGGCCAACCAAGAATTCTACCCGCAGCTGCCGGTCCTCTTTCAATTCCTCGAGGGCCCCGACTCCCAACCCCGCCGCTGGGGCCCGACGGCCCTGACCTGGCGGATGGACGCCGAGACCCTGCCTTCCCTGCTGGAAGAAGCCTCCGCCCTCTGGCGGCGCGGCGGAGACACGGTGTTCGCCCTTGAGGCGCCCAAATCCTCCGCGCCCAGTCCGGCCGCGACTCTCGAGCGCTTCTTGGAGGGCGTCGAGGCCTGCCTGATGGCGCTGCCCGACGAACAGGCCCTGCCGGCCTCGATCGCGCTCCGCCTGGCTGCGGACCATCCCGACGCGCCGGCCCTCGCCGAGCTGGCGCTCTCCGGGAAATATTTTCCCAAGTTTTGTTTCGAGTGGAAAGTGCCCGAAGACGACGCCGGGCTCTCCTCCCTCGAACAAGTTTTGCTAGTGACCTGGAAGAAAAGCGAGCCGAGCCTGGTCTGCTTCGACAAGGCCTTAGGCGCCAGCGCTAACTCCCGCCTCAGCCATTTGGAGGCCGGCCATCCCGGCGGCACTCCCGCGCTAAGCCGATACGAGGGGGGCAGTCTCGGCTCGCTTAATTTATCCATCGTCGGGGCCGGCGACGACGTCGACTGGGCCAAGCTGCGCCGGATGACGCGGACCGCGGTCCATTTCCTCGACAACCTCTTCGAGGTCGCGGCCGCCGGCGGCGAAGCCGTCCGCCAAACGCCGCGGCGTCTGGGTCTGGGCGTGATGGGCTTCGCCGAGCTCCTGGTGAAGTTGGGCATCCCCTACGACAGCGAAGACGCCGTGGTCCTGGCCGAAAAGATTTTCCGATTCCTGCGTCAAGAAGCCCAGGCCGCCGCCGCGGCCCTGGCCGAGCGGCGCGCGCCGGCCGCCGAGGGCGCCGTCGAGATCGCGCCGCGGCACGAGGCCCTGCTGGCGATCCGCGCCGAGGCCAGCCTGGCCGACTTGGCCGAGGTCAGCCCCGGCCTCGCGCCCCTCGAGGCCGTCGTGGAAGAAGGCCGCCCGCTCGCCCTGCTGCAGCAGATCGCGCAGCGCCGCAAGGTCTGGACCGAGGCGATCGCGGCGGAGGTGCTCGACAAGCAAAGCGTCCGCGAGGCCGAGGCCGCGCCCCGCCCGCTGCGGCGCCTCTTCGCCAAGCGCTCCGAGATCTCGCCGGAGTGGCCGCTCAAGATCCTGGGCGCCGCCCAGCGGCACTGCGACCTCCCCGTGACCGGAGAGCTGGAATTTCCGGAGAGCCTTGCCTTCGCGGCCCTGGCCGATCGGCTGCAAGCGGCCCGCGGCTATGGGTTGACGCGGCTCCGCGTCCCCGGCGACTGCAATTTGATTCCTGAAGAGTCGATCCCCGAGGCGACGGAAGCGGAGACCGCACCCCTCGCCGCCGAGGCGGCGGAGGCCTCCTTGGTCTTGAGCCTCGAGGACCTGGCCGCCGCGGAAGACGAGGCGGTCTCCGTCGAGGCCGCGGCGTCCGACACCGCAAGCCTCGCCGTCGAGAACTCGCCGGCCCTCGAGCCGGAGGCCTCGGTCTCCGAGGCGGCGGATTCTCCCGAACCGGCCGCCGATTCCCTCGCCGCCTCCATCCTCGGCGTCGCGAGTCCGGCGTCCGGCGCCGCGCCCGGCATCCGGCCCCGCCCCCGGCCTGAGGTCCTGCAGGCAAGCAACCGCCTCATCCACACCGGCTGCGGGCCGATGCACGTCAGCTTCGCCCGCGACGCGCGGGGCCCCTACGAGGTCCGCGCCCAACTCGGCCCGACCGGCACCTGCGCCAGCGCGCAGACCGAGACCATTTCGCGCCTGCTCAGCCTCTGCCTGAGCAGCGGCGTCGACCAGCGCCTCGTCTACGAGCAGCTGCGCGGCGTCCGCTGCCCGAAGGGCGCGGTGGACCGCGGCGACAAGATCCTCTCCTGCTCCGACGGCATCGCGCGGGTCTTCGAGCGCGAGTTGGGCCTTTCGAGACAGGCGCCGGAAATTTCCGAAGAGGAAGAGGAGATCACGGCGGTCACCGATCTGGCCTCGCTGCAATAAGTTTTGGACCTGGAAGAGGAAAGGGGGAATCCCGCGAGGGGTTCCCTCTTTCTATTTTTGAAGCGAAAAATTTTCTCAGGCCTCCTGAGGACGGATGCCGAGCGGTTGGGCCACCTTCGGGTCGCGCACCTTCCAGATCCAACCGTCGTAGAGGAAGTGCAAAAAGCTGCTCGCCAGGATGTACCAGCCCAGCGTGGTCCAGGACCAATGGCGCCAGAGCAGGAAGATCGTCACCATCCCCGCCGCGAAGACGCCGAAGCTCAAGCCCTGGCGGCGGATCCAGGCGGCCAGCGGCGAGGACTGGGCGGGCCGCGCGAGGTACTTGCGCCGGGAGAAGACGTTGACGAAGGCGATGTACTCGATGGCGTGGGAGAAGCCGAAGGCGGCGTAGCCGGCGACGAAGTCGTAGCCGAGCGTCGCGTAGAGCAGCAGGACGCTCAACACGAAGAGGTTCTTCGGCCAGTGGAAGCGGCCGCGGTGGGAGAACTCCTGCTTCAGGTAAAAGCCGGTGACGACGAGGCCCGCGGCCAGGGCCGCGCCCGCCAAATAAGGCATGACGGGCAGCAGCGGCTCGAAGACGCGGTTGAGCAGCCTGCCGGCGGCGCTCAAGCGCACCACCTCCTGCTGCACCTTGGGGTTCGCGGCCAGCTGCAACAGCAGGTACACGAACCAGACCCAGATCATCGCCTTGTCGACCCAGGGCCGGCCGTAGCCGGCCTTGCGCGAGTAGACGCGCAGGATGCCCATCTTCTGCATCAGCGTGTGGTAGATGTTCCAGACCACCGAGAGGAAAACCAAGACCGCCAACAAGGGCCGCACCGGCCGCGCCTTGGGGCCCAAGCCGGGCTCGACGTAGAGGATGCCCGCCAAGGTCAGCAGGAAGAAGAGGAAGGGAAAGAGAACGTAGGCCTTCTTGCGCGCGGCGAGCTGGTCGGGGTCGGCGTAGACCAGCGGGAAGGTCAGGTGGCGGTGGATGAAGCTGATCATCAGGACGAAGGCGATCAGCACGGGCCAGAGCTCGGGCTTGCGGCCGAGCTCGAGCGCCAGGACGAAGGCGAGGAAGACCGGCACCCAGCCGAAACAAAAGAAGATCAGGTCGGTCTTGGGACCGCCGATCCAGACGGAGGAGTTGTTTTCGGCTTTCGTCATCGGGGGACCTGCCTGCTTCCAAATCCAGAAGGCCTTATCCTATTTTTTCGAAATTGTCGTCCAAAACTCCGGAAGGTTTCGGCCTCAGGCGATCCCGAAATACCGCTCCACCGCCGCGCCGATCCCAACCTTGATCTTGCCCAGGATCTCCCGACGGTCGCGAGGCCGGTCCAGGTGGGCGATCACGCCCCACACCGGCACCGAGGTCCACTCCGCCAGGGTCTTGAGGTTGTGCTTGACCGAGGGATCCGACTCTTTCCGGTCGCAGTTGAAGACGATCCCGGCGACGGGGATCTCGCGGCGCTCCAAGGCCTCCAAGGTCAGCAGCGTGTGGTTGATCGTGCCCAGGCCCATCCGGGCCACCACGAGGACGGGGATCTCGAGGGCCGCGATCAGGTCGCTCACGCAGCGCCCGGGTCCCAGCGGGACTCGCAGGCCGCCGGCGCCTTCCACCAAGACGGTCTTGTGCAGGAGCTCGAGGCGGCGGAAGGACTCGAGGATGCGGTCGAAGGAGATCTCGACGCCTTCCAAGCGCGCCGCCACGCCCGGCGCCAGCGGCGCCTCGAAGGCGTAGGTGTTGATCAAGTCGAGGTCATCCGAGGACTGGGAGATCTTTTTCAAAAAGACCGAGTCGCTGGAGGAAGAGCCTGAGAGCCCGCCGCTCTCGACCGGCTTCATCACCCCGGCGTCGACGCCTCGCTCGCGCAGGTAGGCCGCGAGCCCCGCGGTGACCAGGGTCTTGCCGACATGGGTGTCGGTGCCGGTGATGAAGAGTCCTGCCATATCAAACGGTCTTTTCTATATCGCGGAGAGTCCCGCGTCGTTCCCAACCCGGTCGATTTCGCGATACGCCTCGCGAAACTTAGGCGCGGCGGACGTTACTCCAAGAACTAGATCGCAAAAATCTTGGCTCAGGCATCCCGGGTCGCTTCTTCGAGGGCCGCATACAAGATATCCAATAGCCGCTGCAAATCTCCGACCTCGATGGCCAAGGGCGGCAAGACGACCAAGACGTTTCCCAGCGGCCTGAGCAGGACGCCCCGTTCGCGCGCCGCGCGGCAGACCCGAAAGCCCATCTTGGCCTCCAGCGGGTAAGGCGTCCCGGCGGCCTTGTCGGCGATCAATTCGATCCCTGCCATCAGGCCGATCTGCCGCACCTCGCGAACGTGAGGGTGCGCCGCGAAGCGCCGCAGGGCCTCGCCGAGCAGGGCGACCTTAGGCTGCAGGCCCTCGATCACCCGCTCCTCCTCGAAGATCTTCAAGTTGGCGAGGGCCGCGGCGCAGGCCAGGGGATTGCCCGTGTAGCTGTGCCCGTGGAAGAAGGTCTTGAAGTCGCGGTAGGCGCCGCAGAAGCCCTGGAAGACTTGCTCGGTGGTGAGCGTCGCCGCGAGCGGCAGGTAACCGCCGGTGATCCCCTTCGCCAGGCACAGAAAATCCGGTTCGACACCTTCGTGCTCGACCGCGAACATCTTGCCGGTGCGCCCGAAGCCGGTCGCCACCTCGTCGCAGATCAGGAAGGCGCCGTGCGCGTCACAGAGCTTGCGCAGGTGCGTCAAAAATCCCGGCGGCTGGGTGCGCATCCCGGCCGCGCCCTGGATCATCGGCTCGACCACGCAGGCGGCGATCTCGCCCGAATGTTTGGCAAAGATCTCGCTCGCCTGCTCGAAGCTGAAATTTTCGATCACCAAGGACTCGAAGAGCAGCGGGCGGAAGACCTTGTGGAAGAGGTCGATGCCGCCGACGCTGACCGAGCCCAGGGTGTCGCCGTGGTAGGCGTCGCGCAGCGTCACGAAGCGGATCTTCCTCGCGTCGGCGCCGCCCCGCTGCTGCCAATATTGAAACGCCATCTTGAGCGCGATCTCGACGGCGGTGGCGCCGTTGTCGGAGTAGAAGACCTTCTTCAGGTTGCGGGGGGCGACCCGCAGCAGGCGCTCGGCCAGCTCGATGGAGGGGACGTTGGCCAGGCCCAGCAGCGTGGAGTGGGCGATCTTGTCGAGCTGGGCGCGGATCGCCGCGTCGATCTCGGCCCGGCGGTGGCCGTGGACGTTCACCCACAGCGAGGAGACGCCGTCCAGGTAGCGCCGTCCCTCGACGTCGATCAGGTGGCAGCCCTCGCCGCGCTCGACGATCAGCGGCTCCTCCGCCATGTACTCCTGCATCTGGGTGAAGGGGTGCCAGACGAGGCGGCGGTCGAGGTCTTGCAGGCGGTTGGAATTGGAATCGGATGCCATGACTTTTTACTCAGGAAAAATTTCAACAATGCGCTGAATACGAAATTGATGGTTTTGCCAAATCCGTAGAGGCCGTTCGCGAACGGCCCCTACGGAGGTCGCCAAAAACCCCTTTCTCCCGCGCCATTATGCCGACGGTAGGGACGGAACAAATTTAGCCCCGACGACGCTAAGGGCAGATTTCAAATTTCCTACGTCTTCCTTGGTATGCGTCGCCATCAAGGTCACCCGCAACCGTGCCGTTCCCTCGGGCACCGTCTGTGGGCGGATCGCCGAGACCCAGAATCCCCGTTCCGCGAGCGCGCGGCTCATCGCCACCGCCGCTTCGGCCTCCCCCACCACCACCGGCACGATCGGGGACCGCGCCAGTCCCGCGCCCGTGTCAAAATCCCGCACCCGATCCCACAGCGCCGAGCGCCGCTGCGGCTCGCCGACGACGATCCGCAGCGCCTCGCGGGCGGCCTCGGCCAAGGCCGGCGGCAAGGCCGTCGTGTAGATGAAGGGCCGGGCCCGGTTCACCAAAAAATCCACCAGGACCCGCGGCCCGGCGATGTAGGCGCCGAAGCAGCCCAGGGCCTTGCCCAGGGTACCCATCTGGATCACGCGGTCCGCGTGGCGCCCGCGCCCGGCCAAGGTCTCGAAAAGCCCCGCGCCCGTCGGGCCGAAGACGCCGGTGGCGTGGGCCTCGTCCAAGTAAAGCCACGCGTCAAACTCCTCGGCCAGTTGCAGCAAAGATTCCAGCGGAGCCAAGTCGCCGTCCATCGAGAAGACCGTCTCGGTCGCGATCAAAAACTGCGCCCCCGGCGCCGCGCGCCTTCGCGCCGCGCGCAGCCGATCGCCCAGGTCGTCGAGATCGTTGTGCCGATAGACGATCTTCTCGGCCTTGCTCAGCCGCATCCCGTCGATCATCGAGGCGTGGTTCAGCTCATCCGAAAAGATCAGGTCCCCTTCCCCCAGCAGGCAGCTCAAGGCGCCCAGGTTGGCGTGGTAGCCGGAGTTGAAGACCAGCGCCGCCTCCGTGCCCTTGAACTCCGCCAGGGCCTCTTCCAGGCGGTGCACCGGCCCCTGCGAGCCGGTCACCAGGCGCGCCGCGCCGGAGCCCAGGCCCCAATCGCGCAGGCCCCGCTCCGCGGCCTCGCGCAAGGCGGGGTGGTCGGCCAGGCCGAGGTAGTTGTTGGAGGAAAAATTGAGATAGTCGCGCCCCTGATGGCGCAGGACGCGGCCCTGCGCGCCCTGCATCTCTTTCAGGTCCCGGCGCAATCCCGCCGTCTCGAGGCCCGCGAGGGCCTTATGGAGCCGTTCGAATCCCATAAGAATCTAAATGCACAGAACTGAATATTTAATTTTCGAAATCCGCCACGGGCCTCGGAACGGGTGGCCGGGCGGGGGCCCCCCGCCGCGCGCAGCCTGCGAGCACGGTGGGGGTGCAGACCGGACAGGACCCGTTCCGAGGCCCGTCGCGGATTTCGCACCGCTAAAAAGGTAACGTTCAGGCACCTACCGCCGCGGCATCCTCGGAAGGCTTGGCCTTGCGGTGCGGCGCAACGGGCACCAGGCCCTGGCTGCGGATCAGCGCCAGATCTTGCTCGGGGCTGCGGCCCTGGGTGGTGAGATAGTTGCCGAGCATGGTGCCGCTGGCCCCCGCGTCGAACATCTTGTCTTGCCACTCGCCCATGTTGACCTCGCGGCCGCCGCAGACGAAGAGCTCTTTGCCGGGCATGGCCAGGCGCAGCACCGCGATGATCTTCAGGCAGTCGAGCGGCGTCAGGTCGTGCTTGTCGGCGAGCGGCGTGCCGGGGCGGGGGTTGAGGAAATTGATCGGGATGGAATCGGGATCGATGTCTTTCAACTGAAAGATGAACTCGACCCGCTGCTCGACCGACTCGCCCATGCCGAAGATCCCGCCGCAGCAGACCTCGAAACCCAGTTCTTTGGCGTTCTTGACGGTGGCGACCTCGTCCTCCCAGCTATGGCTTTGGACGATGTTGGGGAAATAGGAGCGCGCGGTCTCGATGTTGTGGTGGTAGTGGATCATCCCGGCCTCTTTGAGGCGCAGGAGATCGTCGCGGCTCATCAGCCCGAGGGAGGCGCAGGTCTCGACGTCGGTCTGCTCGCGGATCTTTTTGATGGCGTCGACCATGGTGTCGAGCTCTTTTTGCTTGGTCATGCCGCGGCCGCTGGTGACGATGGAAAATTCAGTAGCGCCGAAGGACTCGGCCTCCTTCGCCTTCTCGAGGATCTTGTCGGCGGACATCAGGGGATAGACCGGCGCCTGGGCCCCCTTGTAGGAGTTGGACTGGGCGCAGAAGCTGCAGCTCTCGACGCAGGCCCCGCTCTTGGCATTGACGATGGAGCAGAAGCTGATCTGGTTGCCGAAGGCGCGCTCGCGGAGGGACTTGGCGAGGGGCACAATTTTTTCAAAGAATTCTTCCTCACCCATCGCGAAGATTTCCCGCGCCTGGTTTTCATCGATTCCCTGAAAATTCGGTAACATAGCCTTCTCCATAGACCTGCTCGCCTATCCCAGGACGGGAACTTTGACAAGTAGGCCCGAGCGAAAATTCCCAGGTCCCTCTGTAAGACTTGCCTATTGCAATTTCATATAATTTTTATATAAATTATATATGTATCTCTGGGATGAGAAGAAGAACCGAATCAACCTGAAAAAGCACGGCATCAGCTTCGAAGAAGCCCGGGATTCGATTTTTGAAGGAAGTAATATTTTAGCCCCCGAGATCGCCTATTCCAAAGGGGAGGCAAGACATGCGGTCATCGGCAAACATCGAGGAAAATATTATGTGGGAATTTTCTCGGTAACCCCCGAGGGTTTCAGGATCATTTCGGTAAGGAGAGCAAGACATGAAGAAGAAAGCCAAGCTAAAAACAAAGGACTCTAGGGACTTCGATGAAAGGTTCGACGCGGGAGAGGAAACCATCGATTTCAGTTCCGGGGTGAAGACCGAAGGCCTAAGCAAGACGATCAAGCTGCCGCCAATGGACGTCCCCGCTTGGTTGGCCGCGGAAATCGAGCACCTTGCGGCTCTACAAGCAAACTCAAAGACTTCCGTCGTCCGCCAATTGCTGGTGGAGGCCATTGAGGCCAGAAAGCGGCGGGCCTCCTGATTTAGCCGGTTTGACAAGCCCCCCAAAATCCCCTAGCTTCGCCTCCCCATGCCCAGAAAGGCCAAAATCGTCCGCAATACCAAAGAAACCCAGATCTCCGTCGAGCTCAACATTGACGGGAGGGGGAAGTACAAGGTCGACACGCCCATCCCCTTCTTGAACCACATGCTCGAGGCCTTCGCCAAGCACGGGCTCTTCGACCTGACGGTCAAGGCCAAGGGCGACGTCCACGTCGACCTGCACCACACCGTCGAGGACGTCGGCATCGCCCTGGGCGAGGCCTTCACTAAGGCGCTGCGCGACAAGAAGGGCGTCCGGCGCTACGGGCACTTCACGCTGCCGATGGACGAAGTCCTGACCACCGTCGCCGTCGACTTCGCCGGGCGGCCCTGCATGATCTACAATCCCAAGCTGAAGGCCGGGCGCATCGGGACCTTCGACGTCGAGCTGGTGCCGGAATTTTTTCAGGGCTTCACCAACGCGGCCCTGGTCAACCTGCACATCAACGTCTGGTACGGCCGCAACCGCCACCACATCGTCGAGTCGATGTTCAAGGCCTTCGCCAAGGCCGTGGACATGGCGACGCAGAAGGACGCCCGGGTGCGCGGGGTTCCATCGACCAAAGGGGCGCTGTAAGGCCCGTTCGCCCCCGTTCTCGAAGCGGGAAAACGGTCCCGGCGGATTCGTCATGATCGCCATTTTAGACTACGACATGGGCAATCTCCGCAGCGTCTCGAAGGCCGTCGAGCACGTCGGTGGAAAATGCGCCGTCACCCGCGACCCCAAGCGGGCCGCGAAGGCGGACAAGCTCATCCTCCCCGGCGTCGGCGCCTTCAAGGACTGCATGGCCAATCTCGAGAGCTACGGCCTGATCGAGCCGATCCGCGAGTTCATCGCCTCCGGCCGGCCCTTCCTCGGCATCTGCCTGGGCATGCAGCTGTTGATGGACGAGAGCGAGGAAGGCGGCCGCCACCCGGGCCTTGGGATTCTGTCGGGAAAGGTCTTGCGCTTCTCGCCCGAGCTGGGCCTGAAGGTCCCGCACATGGGCTGGAACCGGCTGAAGCTGAAGGGCAAGCCGCGGCTGCTGGAGGGCATGGAAGACGACTACGTCTACTTCGTGCACAGCTACTACGTCGCGCCGGAGAAAAAGAAGGCGATCGCCGCCACCAGCGACTACGGGCTCGAGTTCGCGGCGAGCCTCGAATCCGACAACATCTTCGCGACCCAGTTCCACCCGGAGAAATCCCAAAAGGTGGGCCTGGGCCTGCTGAAACGCTTCGTGAAACTATGATCCTATTTCCCGCCATCGACTTGAAGGACGGCAAGGCCGTGCGCCTCCGACAGGGCGACTACGACCAGGTCACCCAGTACTCCGACGACCCGCTCGCCCTGGCCCGGAGCTTCGCCGAGGAGGGCGCCCAGTGGATCCACATCGTCGACTTGGACGCCGCCAAGGCCGGCAAGCCCGTCCACCGCGAGCTGATCGCCCGCATCGCCCGCGAGGTCCCGGCCAAGCTGCAGGTCGGCGGCGGCATCCGCTCGGTGGCGACTGCGGGGGAATATATCGGCGACGGCGTAGCCCGTGTCGTGGTCGGCACCAAGGCCACCCAAGACCCCGAGTTCCTGGCCGCCCTTGGCGCGAAATTCCCCGGAAAGATCGCCTTGGGCCTGGACACCAAGGCCGGCAAGATCGCCGTCCACGGCTGGACCGAGACCACCGGCCTCACCGTCCCGGAATACCTTAAGTCCGCCCCGCTGGCGGGCGTCTACTGCCTGATCTTCACCGACATCGCCCGCGACGGCATGCTGAGCGGCCCGAATATCCCCGCGCTGCGCGAAGTGATGGACGCGACCGAGCTGCCGGTCATCGCCAGCGGCGGGGTCTCTTCCTTGGAGGATCTGCGGGCCCTGGTGGCGATGGAAGACTGCAAACTGCTCGGCGCGATCACCGGCAAGGCCCTCTACGAGGGCAAATTCACGCTGAGCGAGGCCCTGAAGGTGGCCGAGTCCTGATATGCTGACCAAACGCATCATCCCCTGCCTTGACGTGAAAGACGGCCGCGTGGTCAAGGGGACCCAATTTTTGAACCTGGTCGACGCCGGCGACCCCGTGGCGGTGGCCGAGGAATACGAGCGCCAGGGCGCCGACGAGCTCACCTTCCTCGACATCACCGCCAGCCACGAGAAACGCGGCATCATTCTGGACGTCGTCGCCAAGACGGCGGAGAAATGCTTCATGCCGCTGACGGTCGGCGGCGGCGTGCGCACGATCGAGGACATCCGCAACCTGCTGCACGCCGGGGCGGACAAGGTCTCGATCAACACCACCGCGGTCAACGACCCCGACTTCGTCCGCCGCGCCGCCGACAAGTTCGGCAGCCAGTGCATCGTGGTGGCGGTCGACGCCAAGCGCTCGCTGGACGGCTGGGAGGTTTACACCCACGGCGGTCGAACCCCGACCGGCCTCGAGGCCCCCGAGTGGTGCCGCAAGATGGAGGGCTTCGGCGCCGGCGAGATCCTGCTCACCAGCATGGACCGCGACGGCACGAAGGCCGGCTACGATATCGAGCTCCTGCAGGCGGTCGCCGAGCTGATCACGGTCCCGGTCATCGCCTCGGGCGGCGTCGGGACGGCGGAGCATATTTACGAGGGCCTGACGACCGGGCGCGCCGACGCGGCCCTGGCGGCCTCGATCTTCCACTTCCGCGAGCTGAGCATCGCCCAGGTGAAAAGCTACTTGAGCGAACGCGGCGTCTTGGTTAGGACTGCGCCATGAACTACGACAAGATCCTCGACCAGCTGAAATTCGACGACAAGGGCCTGATCCCGGTCATCCTGCAAGACCACGAGAACGGCGAGATCCTGATGTTCGCCTTCATGAATCGCGAGTCCTTGAAGATGACGCTGGAAAGCAAGCTCGCCACCTATTGGAGCCGCTCCCGCAAAAAGCTCTGGGTAAAGGGGGAAAGCAGCGGCCACACCCAAGAAGTGAAAGAGGTCTACTTCGACTGCGACAACGACGCACTTCTCATCAAGATCAAGCAAAACGTCGCCGCCTGCCACACGGGCTACCGCAGCTGCTTCTTCAACAAGATCGAGGGCGATCAGGTGAAGACGGTCGGGGAGAAGCTCTTCGACGAGGAAAAAGTTTATAAATAGCCGGTAGGGGCGGGCCCCTGTGCCCGCCCGCAGCGCCGGGGCGGGCACAGGGGCCCGCCCCTACGAGGACCTATGGATTCCTGCATCTTCTGCAAAATCGCCAAAAAGCAAATCCCCGCGAATCTTCTGTACGAAAGCGACCGCGTCCTCGCCTTCCCCGACATCGGCCCCCAGGCCCCGGTGCACATCCTGATCATCCCCAAGACCCACTACGCCCACCTGGGGGAGATCCCCGACGACCAGCTGGGGGTGGTGGAAGAAATGTTCGCCGCCGCCCGCAAGCTCGCCGCCGACAAGGGCGTCCAAGACCGGGGCTACCGCCTGGCGATGAACGTCAACCCCGAGGGCGGACAATCGGTCTACCATGTCCACATGCACCTGCTGGCCGGCCGTCCAATGGGCCCCTCCCTGATCGGCTAAACCCCCATTTTTTAAGCGCCCGCGCCCGCCCGTTTATGGCTTGACAGGCCCTCTCGAAGCACCTATATCCTCCCGCTCTTCGGCGCTTTCCGCGGATGGACAAGCCGCGGAAATCGGTGTATAAGAGCTTGATAATTAACATAAATTGAGGTTGCAATGCCCGGCATCCAAATTCGAGACGGCGAGTCCTTCGAGGCCGCCATGCGGCGATTCAAAAAGCAGTGCGAGAAGGCGGGGATCCTCTCCGAGGTCCGCAAGCGCGAGCACTACGAAAAGCCCAGCATCAAAAAGAAGCGCAAGACCGTCGCCGCCCGCAAGCGCGCCATAAAAAAGCAGTACCGCGACTAAATTCGTCACAAGCGATCCCGAAGCGAAAGGCCCCCGGCCTTCGTTTCGTATTTGTATTTTAGGTGCCCGATTCATGTCCCTCTACCAAGACATCGAGACCCAGCTCAAAGACGCGATGCGCGCCCAGGACAAAGACCGCCTGATGGCCCTGCGCAACATCAAGTCGGTGCTGAAGAACAAGGCCATCGACGCCAAGCGCGACTTGAACGACGCCGAGGTCATCCAGGCCCTCTCGACCCTCGCCAAGCAGCGCAAGGAGTCGATCGAGGCCTTCCAATCCGGCGGACGCCAGGACCTGGTCGAAAAAGAGGCCGCCGAATTAAAAGTGATCGAAGGATTTTTGCCGCAGCAGCTCTCCGCGGAGGAGCTCGAGAAGACGATCCGCGAGGCCATCGCCGAGACCCAGGCCCAGGGCGCGAAGGACATGGGGAAGGTGATGAAGGCCGTGCAGCCCAAGGTCATGGGGCGCGCGGACGGCAAGATCGTCAGCGAACTCGTAAAAAAGCTGCTCGGTTAAGACGGCCCACTCGGCCGATAAAATTTTTCATTTCCTGCGGGCGTTTCGGCCCTCGGACCGGGGCCGCTTCTCAATATTTGGAGTGTGGATGTTTTCGGAAGAACAACTGTCGGAAATCCGAGAACGAGTTTCGATCGTCGAATACATCGGCGAATTCGTCCAACTCAAGAAGGCCGGAAAGAACTACAAGGGCCTCTGCCCCTTCCACCAGGAAAAATCGCCCTCCTTCATCGTCAGCCCCGACCGCGACACCTTCCACTGCTTCGGCTGCGGCAGCGGCGGCAACCTCTTCCACTTTTTGATGAAGCTCGACAGCCTCTCCTTCCCCGAGGCCGTCCAGCGCCTGGCCGAGCGCGCGGGCGTGCAGGTGGCCTCCTCCGGGCCGGCCGACCCCAAGGCCCGCGAGCGGCGCGACGAGGCCTTCGAGGTCCACCGCCAGGCCGCCTGGTACTACCACTGCCTGCTCAAGAACACGCCTAAGGACCACCCCGTCTGGGCCTATCTGGCCAAGCGCCAGATCCCCGAGTCCGCCGTCGAGGCCTTCCACCTGGGCTACTGCCCCGGCCAAGAGAGCGGTCTGGCCGCCCGCCTCCAGCAGAAGGGCCTCGCCCGCGAGATCCTCGAGAGGTATTCGATCTACCGCGGCCGCCGCGAGTTCTTCCGCGGGCGCCTGACCTTCCCCATCTTCCGCCACGACAAAAAGGTCGTCGGCTTGGGCGGCAGGCTCTTCCAAGAGAAGGACGAGGGGCCCAAGTACCTGAATTCCCCCGAATCCGAGATTTTCAAGAAGGGCGAGCTCTTCTACGGCTTCCACCTGGCCAAGGCCGAAATCCGCAAGAGAAACCAGGTCTTGCTGGTCGAGGGCTACCTGGACGTCATCACTCTGCACGGCCAGGGCTTTACCCACGCCGTGGCGCCCCTGGGTACGGCTCTTACCTCGAATCACGCCAAGACCTTGCAAAGGCTCGAGGCCGAAATCATCTTACTATTTGACGGCGATTCGGCGGGCGAGGAGGCCGGGCTCAGGGCCTTGGAGGTCCTTTTGGCCCAGGGGGTGATCCCTCAGATCGTGCGCCTGGAGGGCGGCGAAGACCCTGATTCTTACCTTAAGCGTTACGGCCGTTTGGCCTTCGAAAAAAAGCTCCAGGAGCGGCGAAACCTTTTGGAGGAACTCATCGATAAGTGGTCGGCCTCGCTGCCCCGCGGCCCGCAGGCGCTGGAACAAAAAGGGCGGGCGGCGAGACGGCTGTTGGCCCTGATCGAGAAGATCCCCGACTCCATCGTGCAAAATCTCTATCGCCGCCGGCTCTCCGAGGGTTTCGACATCCCCGAGGAGTGGCTGCGGGGCAAGCGGCCGCTGCCGGATAGGCGTCCCGCCGCGGCCGCGCGGCCGAACGAGCGGCGCCGGGCCTGGCTCCCCGAGGAAGAGACGATCCTCGAGGTGTGGCTGCGCTTCCCTCCGCTTCGGCCTGAGATCCTGGCCCGGGTGGAGGCCGAAGATTTTTATACGGAGGAATTGGCCGAGACCGTCCGGGCCTTTTGGGAGTTGGCAAAGACCGAACCTTATGGAAAAACTGGGAAATACCTCGAATTGGTGCCCGAGTCCCTGCTCGAAATGTTCACCGAATTGACCCTTCGGCCCGACGGGCTCGACGAGGTCGGGGCCGCCCAATTCAGCCTGGAACAGGCCGTCGTCCGTTTGAAAGAGCGGCGCCTCAAAGAAGACCTCCAGGCCCTGCGCGGGAGCGAAGACCCGGAGAAATTGCACATCGTCCACGAGAAGATTCAGGCCCTGTCCCTGGTGCTGAAAAACAAAGCGAGGATCTATGGCGAAAGAAAAAACTAACCAAATCCAAGGCCTGATCGAGTTGGGCAAGGAACGGGGCTTTCTCACCTACGAGGACATCAACGAGGCCCTCCCCGACGACATCACCTCGGCCGACCAGATCGACGACGTCCTGAGCGTCTTCGACGAGCTCGACATCGAGATCGTGGAGAAGGAGGAAGACGGCAAGGGCTTGGCCGCCAAGGGCGGCGCCGGTAAGAAGAAAGCGGCCCCCCCCGCCGCGCAGGCCGCCCGCCGCGCCGAGGCCCCCAAGGGCGAGGGCGAAGAGGAGGACGAGGGCGACGACGAGGAAGAGAGCGAAGAGGTCGAGGTCGAAGTCGAGCCCACAGCCGCCGCCGCTGAAAATTTCGGCAAGTCCAGCGACCCCGTCCGCATGTACCTGCGCAAGATGGGCTCGGTCGCGTTGCTCACCCGCGAGGGCGAGGTCGAGATCGCGAAGCGCATCGAGCAGCACGAAGACGACGTCCTCGTCACCCTGATCACCAGCCCCTTCGGCATGAACGAGATCCTCAACCTGGGCGAGAACGTCAAGAAGGCGAAGGTCCGGCTCTCCGACGTCGTCAAGGACGTCGACGACCTGACGCAGGACGAAAATTTCGACGAAGAGGCCTTCCGCGGCCAAGTCGTGAAGCACTTCGTCAAGTTCAAGACCCTGGCCAAAGAATACGAGCGCACCGCCAAGAAGACCAAACAGGCCAGCATCTCCAAGAAGGCCCGCGAGAACGCGCTCAAGGCCCTCGAAGAGTCCAAGCAGAAGCTCTTGGCCAACGTGAAGGAGATCCGCTTCAATCGCAAGGCGATCAACAAGATCATCGACAAGATCAAGGAGATGATCGACCAGATCAACGCGCAAGAGGCGATCGTCGCGACCATCGGCCACAAGATCGAGGCCGAGAATTCCGCCGAGGGCCTCGACAAGCTCAAGAAGGCCAAGAAGAGCAGCTACATGCTGCGCAAGCTCGCCAAGGACCTCGAGGTCTCGAAGGACGAGATCGAGAACATGTCGAAGACCGTCCAGGCCGCCGGCCGCAAGATCAAGGCACTGGAAGAGGAGTACGGCTACACCAGCCGGACGCTCCACGAGATCTTTCACGACATCAAGCGCAACCAGTTCATGGCCGACCGCGCGAAGAGCGAGCTGATCGAGGCCAACCTGCGCCTGGTCGTCAGCATCGCGAAGAAGTACACCAACCGCGGCCTGCAGTTCCTCGACCTGATCCAGGAGGGCAATATCGGCCTGATGAAGGCGGTGGACAAGTTCGAGTACCGCCGCGGCTACAAATTCTCGACCTACGCGACTTGGTGGATCCGCCAGGCCATCACGCGCGCGATCGCCGACCAGGCGCGCACCATCCGCATCCCGGTGCACATGATCGAGACGATCAACAAGCTGGTCCGCACCTCGCGCTACCTGGTGCAAGAGCTGGGGCGCGAGCCCACGCCCGAGGAGATCGCCGAAAAGATGGAGCTGCCGCTCGAAAAGGTCCGCAAGGTTCTCAAGATCGCGAAGGAGCCCATCTCGCTGGAGACCCCGATCGGCGAGGAAGAGGACAGCCATTTAGGCGACTTCATCGAGGATAAGAGCGTGATCAACCCCTCGGAGGCGGTGGTCAACATGAATCTCTCCGAGACGACGACGCGGGTGTTATCGACGCTCACCCCGCGTGAAGAGAAGGTCCTGCGCATGCGTTTCGGCATCGGCGAGAAGTCGGACCATACCTCCGAGGAGGGTCGGCCGCGATTTCTGGTCACCCGCGAGCGCATCCGGCAGATCGAGCCGGCCCTGCTGGCTGCGCCACCCTCGCGCGCCAAAAAACTCCGCAGTTTCGTCGACTGGTAAATTATGGTAGGCCGATAGCTCAGTTGGTTAGAGCTCCGGTCATAACCGGGCGGTCGAAGTTCGACTCATCTCGGCCCATAATTTAATTAATCACACCTTAACCGGTGTGGGTTGAAGGGCGAGGAGGCAACTCGCCCTGGGCTTTAGCCAGCCCGAACTTGCTTCGGGCTGGCGAATAAACCTCCCGGCTCATAACCGGGCGGTCGAAGGTTCGACTCCTTCTCGGCCCATAAATTTAATTAATCACACCTTAACCGGTGTGGGTTGAAGGGCGAGGAGGCAACTCGCCCTGGGCTTTAGCCAGCCCGAACTTGCTTCGGGCTGGCGAATAAACCTCCCGGCTCATAACCGGGCGGTCGAAGGTTCGACTCCTTCTCGGCCCATAATTTCTGGCACTTTGAACGAAGGAACCCCATGAAAGACCACATGTCTCGCCTGGCCCAGACGGTGAACCTCTCGCAGGAGATCCAAAACCTCAAGGACGACCTCGAGGAGATTCCCGCCAAGGTGAGGCAGCTCGAGGCCGAGCTGGCGGAGCTCGAAGGGCAGTACGGCCAAAAGAAGGCCGTTTCCGACAAGGCCGAGGGCGAGGCGAAGAAGCTGAAGTCCGAAATCGACGAAGAATCCGGCCACTTGAAGCAAAAGGAAGAGCGCCTCCACTCCATCAAGACCAACAAGGAATACCAGGCGGTGCTCAAGGAGATCGCCACCGGCAAGACCGCCGTCAAAGAGCGCGAAACCTCCATCGCCAAGCTCTTGGGCGAAGCCGAGGCCTTGAAGACCGAGCTGGCCCCGATGGAGCAGAAGCTCCAAGAGCTCCGCGCCGTCCTCGAACAAGAGCGCGGGGCGATCCAGGGACAGGTCGAAGAGCGCAAGGCCAAGCTGCAAACGCTGGAGGCCCAACTCAACGAGCAACTTTCCTCCCTACCCGAAGATATTAGGCACAAATACCTGCGGATCCAGGGCAAGCGGCAGCCGCCCGCGGCCAAATTGGTCGATGGCACCTGCCAAGAGTGCTTCATGAGCGTGCCGCCGCAGCTCAACATCGAGATCCGCAAGACGCAGGAGATCCACTCCTGCCCGAATTGCCATCGCCTGTTGTACATCGACCTGTAGGGGCGAACCTCGTGTTCGCCCTCCTCTGAGGAGTCCCGATGAATTACGGAACGCTGCCCGCCGAAACCCTCGCCGAGTTGCTGCTCTACCTCAACGAGCACGAATCCTTCGCCTCGCTGAAAAGCCTTGGCACCGTCTCCCGCCAGTCGCTGAGCGCCGCGATCGAGGCCCTCGCCCAAGAGCTCAAGACCCAGTCGCAAGCCCGAGCCGAAGTCCCCGATTTCCGCGAATGGAAGGAGTTGGCCGCGCCCTACCGCGAGATCCTCGCCAAGCTTTCGCCCCGCGAGGCCCAGCTGCTGCTCAAGGGATTGGGGAATTGAAGCGCCTGATCGTCTACGCCGACGGCGGCGCGCGCGGCAACCCGGGACCGGCCGGATCCGGCGCCTACCTCGAGGACGAAGACGGCAATCCCGTCGCCCGAGTCTACAAATACCTCGGCGAAACCACCAACAACGTCGCGGAGTACTCCGCCCTGATCTTCGGCCTTAAAGAGGCCCAACGCCGCGGCGCGGAGGAGGTCTGGATCCGCATGGATTCGCAGCTGGCGGTGAAGCAGATCCTGGGCGAATACCGCGTCAAAGAGCCCACCTTGCAGAAGCTGCACGCCCAGGCGAAGGCCCTGCTCGAAGGCTTCCGCGATTTCCGCATCGAGCACATCCCGAGGGAAAAGAACCACGAGGCCGACAAGCTGGCCAACCTGGCCATCGATTCCCACTTTGCGAAAAAATCCGGAGGCACCTGATGCCCCATTGCCCACCTGGAACCCCGGGATCCATTGACTTGCCGTTGAAAAGGATTATCTAATAAGTTTCGGCAGGGCGCGCGGTCGCTGCCCCGTTTCGGCGGGGGAGAGGAAAGTCCGGGCACCGCAGGGCGCCGTAGCGGATAACGTCCGTCGATTCGCCCGCCCGAAGTAAATTCGGGCGGTCTAAAGCCCAGGGGGCGGATTCCATCCTCCCCCTTCAACCCCCATCGGTTAAGGTGGTGGTTGATCGGGTGCGGATTAGGAACAGTGCAACAGAAAGCAAGTACGGTGGGGTTCTTCGAAATTCCACGCAGTAGTGAAATCCGGCAAACTCTACGGGGTGCAAGGCCAAATAGGCCCCAGGGGCTCGCAAGAGCCGTCCGTCGGCCCGGCGGATTCGCAAGGCCTGGGGCGGGTAGGCTGCTCCGATCCCGAGCGCGAGCTCGGGGCTAGAGAAATGACCGCATAGACCAGAACCCGGCTTAGGGCCCTGCCCTTCACAAAGGCCGATCCAATCCCGGATCGGCCTTTTCCTTTTCTATTCGTCGGTGACGCAGCCCTCG
>JASOAK010000009.1:0-96669 GCA_048499175.1 bacterium | reverse complement strand
GTCCGGCCCAACATCATCATCACCAAGGAGCGACTCGCCCAGCCGACCGACCTGGCGACCTATTTCGGCAAGATCAAAGAAGCGGTGAAGGCGCGCGGGATCCAGACCTTCCAAATCCTGGACGAGCGCGAGATCAGCATCGCCGGCGTGCCGGCCATGCAGATGGTCTGCGCCTGGGACCTGGCCGCCATGAAGCAGATGCTGGGCCCCAACGCCGAAGTCTTGAAGAACATCAAGCCGGGCCAGAAGGTCCAGCAGATCCAGGTCAGCTTCCTCAAGGGCGACGTGGCGGTCAACCTGACGGCCAGCTTCCCGGCCGAGCAATTCGAGATCTACACCCGGCCCTTTCAGAAGTTCCTCTCGACCATTAAGTCCGTGTAGGGGCGAACCCTAGGCCCCTACATATTCTCCTGCGCGCAGGTCTCTTCGCAGTTCCACTCGCTCACCGTTTCGCCCTGGGCATTCGCGAAGACCAGGCGGTAGCTCCGGTCGTTGGCGTCGAAGGTGACGCTGAATTCCCCCGCGTCTTGCCGGTAGTGCCGGAGGAAGCTCCCGTCCGCGTACTGCTGCAAGGTCACGGTGGTGCCGCCCAGCTTCCGCGTCTGCCGGTTGTGGACCATGCTTTTCTTCTTGTCGAAGAAGATCTCCTCCGTGAAGCCCGGCCATTCGAATCTCCACAGGCTGGCCCCGTTGGGATAGGCGACGGTCGTGATGGGGACGCCCATCACCGAGCTCTGCGTCGTGGTCCCGGCCTCCGCGGGCAGGCCCGCGTCGGGCAGGGCGCCCAGCCGCCTCCCGGTGGGGGCCTTCTTCCCGCTTAAATATTTCTTTTTGCCGCCAAGCGAGCCGCCCAAATCCGTCTCCTCGACCGTCAGGCCCATCGCCTCCGCCCCGCTGGCGCGCGAGGCGCGGGCCCGGAGGTCCACCCGGGCGAGGACCTCGCCCGTGGCGTCCTGCAGAGTCAGAGGACCTTGGGCGGGCCAAGTCAGGCGGCGGCCCTCGTCCAAGAAGATCTGCGTCCCCTGGCCGGAGGCGCGGAGGTCGCCGGGGGCGGCCGGTGCCGTCGCGTGCGAGGATTTATCCTTGGCGGCCGGCGCCGCGGGAGGGAAGAGCAGGAGGGCGAGGGCCACGGGAAGAAAATTTTTTTTCAAAGGCAGGATCCTTTCCTCTGAGGCTCCGGTGTTGGGTCCACCGGCCGCTAGGGTCGTTCAATGGAAAAACCCGCAAACGCCGACTCGGCCTCCGACCATTCTTCCTCCACCGCCTGGACCCGGGCGGCGGGAGGCCCCACTCGGCAAAGACGCAGCAACTCCTGCAAAGGTTCTGCCGGGCCTTGGGCGAGCAGTTCGACGGATCCGTCGGGGAGGTTGCGGACCCAGCCGCTTAGCCCCAGGGAACGGGCGGTCTGTTGGGTCCAGGCGCGGTAGAAAACACCCTGCACCCGACCCCGAATGACGGCGCGGACTTGCATGGTTCGGACTCCTAAAAAATTTAACAGGTGCCGGGAAAAATTTCCAGGACGGCGAGTTATAAGCGCTTTACGGGATCGGGAGCCAGGGCTTACACTTAGCCGGTGAAGATCCTCGCCATCGATCCCGGGAAGAAGCGCATCGGCCTCGCCGCCAGCGACGCCCTGCACCTCACCACCCGTCTCTTGCCCGTCCTCGAGGTCTCGGGGTTGGGCGAGTCGCTGCGCGAGCTGGCCAAGCTGATCGCGGCGGAAGAATTCCAAAAGGTCGTGATCGGCCTCCCGCTCAACATGGACGGGACGGAAGGCGAGCCCGCCCGGGCCGCCAAGGCGATGGCCGAGCGGCTGCGCCAGGAGCTGGCCGCGAAGCAAATCGCCTGCGAGGTCGAGCTCTGGGACGAGCGGCTGACCAGCTTCGAGGCCGAGCAGCGGACGCGCCAACAGGGCGTCGCCAAGGCCAAGGCGAAGGCCTTCCTCGATTCGGTCGCGGCCGAGGTCCTGCTCGAGGATTACCTGGCCTCCCATCCCCAAGAAAGCGAATGAGGTTTTGCGATGAAGGGCGGAACGATTCTCAAATTCCTGCTGGTCCTCTTGTTGATCGCGGCGGGGCTTTATCTCTACGTCTCGATCCAGCTGGGTCCCTACGGCAAGGGCGGGACGGTCTACATCCCGAAGGGGGCCTCGGTCCAACAGACGGCGGAGCTCTTGCAGAAAGGCGGGATCGTCCGCAGCGCCTGGGCCTTCCGCGGCCTGGCCCGCTGGCGGGGGGTGCAGGCGAAGCTCAAGCCCGGCGAGTACCGGTTCGAGGCGGGGGTGACGAGCCGCGAGGTCTTGGACAAGATCGTCCGCGGCGACCGCGTCATCCGGCGCCTGGTCGTGCCCGAAGGCAGCAGTTTCGCCCAGATCGCCGCCCTGATCGAGAAGGCCGGGATCGCGCCCCAGGCCGAGACGAGGAAGTTCTTCCGCGACCCCGCCCTGCTCGCCGGCCTTGGCTTTCCGGCGGTCAGCCTGGAGGGCTACCTGTTCCCCGCGGCCTACGAGTACGACCGCGAGACCACCGCCGAGGGCCTGCTGCGCCAGATGCTGAAGAAGTTTCAAGACTCGATCCGCGGCCCGGTCGCGGAGCGCGCCCGGCAGAGCGGCTGGACGATCCCCCAGGTCGTCACCTTGGCCTCGATCATCGAGAAGGAGACGGGACTGGCCTCCGAGCGCCCGCTGATCAGCTCGGTCTTCCACAATCGCCTGCGCATCGGGATGCCGCTGCAGACCGATCCGACCGTGATCTACGGCCTACCCAACTTCGACGGCAACCTCCGCAAGGAGGACCTGCGAACCCCGCACGCCTACAACACCTACGTCCACGTGGGCCTGCCGCCCGGGCCCATCGCCTCGCCGGGCATGGCCAGCCTCGAGGCGGCGCTGAGCCCCGCCGCCAGCAATTACCTCTTCTTCGTCGCGAAGGGCGACGGCTCACACTTCTTCTCGGCCACCTTAGACGAGCACAATGCGGCGGTCGCCCGCTACCAATTGGGCCGGGCGCCGTCCGCGGCGACGTCCGGACCCGAGACCCGGCCCGCGCCGTCCGCGACCGCTCCTGCGCCGGCTCCGGTGATGAAGCCCGTCCCCATGCCCCGCGCCCCGCTGCCGGCGCCGACCCCCGCCCCGGCCCGGCCGCTGATGAAGCCGGTGCCGATGCCCCGCTGAAGGCGGGACTCCTCCGGCGGCGGCCAAAAAAAAGTCCGCGCGACGCGGACGCCGGCGGACCTTCCAAAAGCTCGTTCGAAATTTTTACTTGTTGAAGAGGCCTTTCAAGGAACTGACCAGCTGCTCGGCCTCGCGCTGCACCCACTTGGGGGGCAGGGCGTTGCCGGCGCCTCGGCCGGGCTTCTCGTCCTCGGAGCCGATGATGACCGAGGCGGGCGAGGCCTGGGCCTCGGGAAACTCGGTGGGCAGATTCTGCGCCGCGGCGCCCATCAGGCTTAAGTATTCGTCATAGCGAATCAGGATCTTCGTCGGCCGGCCGTGGCGGGTGACCACCACTTTGGCCTCGTCCTCCTTGAGCACCTCGGCGAAATTCGCGCGCGCCTCGGTGACGTTGAAGATCTTGAGTCGTCCCAGTCTTTCATCGTGGATCTCGAACATGGCACCAACCTCCCGGAATACGTCCTTTTAAAGAGACAGAAGAAGCGTTGTCAAAGGCTTTCTGGACGGAATCCAGTACATCTAGAAAGCCATGAAATTTCAATGACCTTTAAGGTCGCCCCCTGAGGCCTTTGTCACACAGCCCAGCCCGGCCAAGGGGAAAATTCGATTTTCTATGGACGAGGGATTTGTCGTGTGCGTCACCAAAAAGGTGCGAAAATTTTTTTTCCGTATTTCATTTCCGGGACATTCCCGCTAGGCGGGGGCTCGGGGGCTAGACGGGTAGCTTCGGAGGAGTCAGGTGGAGCCCGAAATTCGTCCCCGCCGCAGCACGGCCAATCTTTTATTTCCTGTAACCCCGGCCCGCGGGGCGGCGTCCCAAGCGGCGATGCCGGAGATTTCCGCAATTTTATCCCAGCTGCCGCGCGATGCGAGTGTCCTGCGCCGCGAGTTGGAGTGCCTCGCCCGGGAGCGGGATCCGGAACTGCGCGGGGAGGGCCTGCTGGCCTTGGCCCGGCGCCAAGAGGCCGAGGGGCGCCTGGAGGCGGCGTCGGAGCTGTATGCGGCGGTGGTGCGGGAGGCCGACGCCGGGGGCGGGCGCGAACGGTCCCTGCGGACCCGCGCGCAAGCACACCTGGATGCCATCTTGGGCCGCGGTGCGGTGGGACCGCGCGCGGAATTCCTGCTGCGCAACCTGGCCCAGCAGGCTGGCGACCCGGCCATGCTCTTCGCCATGGGTGCGGCGGGGGCGGTCTTTCGCATGACGCGGTTGGCGACCTTGTCGCGACTCGCCGCGACGCCTTATCCTGGAATTTTGACGCAGCTCATGGGCGCGGGGCGCCTGGCCTCGCTGACGGGCTTTGCCTTGGAGGCCCCGGCCTTCACCTTGGCGGCGCGCCTGGGCAACGCGGCCTTGGGCCGGTCCCAGGATTGGAGCGGCCAGGCCTTGGGGAGAGATTTTGCCTCGAGCTACCTGGTCTTGGGGGGATTGAAGCTGGCGGGCTGGGCGAGCGGCGCGGCGTATCGTAGGTTGACCAACCCCGTAGGGGCCGTTCGCGAACGGCCCCTACAGACGCTGTTTCAGCAGGGCGGGATGTTGACGGGTATCTTGCTCGGCCATTCGTTGGAAGAACACCTGGGCCTGCGCCCCCGCCACGACGGCGCGACGACGCTGACCGATTCGCTCGCGCTGCTTTTGCAATTCCACGTGGCCGGTCGGCTGACCCGCCAGGCCTTCGGACGGCGCTTCGCCGCCTGGGAATCCAACCTGGATTTGCGGGCCGAGACGCTCGCCGGCCCCCTTCGCCCGCCGCGCCTCGGGCCCTTTCAGGAATGGCCCGCCTCCAGCGGCCTGGCGGGCCGCCGCCTCGCTGTCGCCGCCTCCGGGGCCGAGGGCGAAGGCCGCCTCCCCCAGATCCTCCAAATGAGCGCCGACCGTCCCGGCGGCAAGGGCGAGGACTCGCTGCGCACCTTGCCCTTCGTCCATCCGGAGGGATTGGGGATTTCGCCGCTGGAGATCCACCATCCCATGCAACTGGGCCGAAGGATCCTGGACCCCCGCCTGAAATTCGGAGAGCTGCTGCAGAAGGGCGACGTCGTCTTTCAAATCACCTCGCGGACCTTCGACATCGAGCCCTATCTCCCCTCGCTGCTGCGGCATTTGAACCGGATGGTCCAAAACCACGGCGGCGCCATCCCCATCGGGCGCAAGGTGATCCTCAACTTGAGCGGAGAGGGGGGCGAGACGGCCTCGAGGATCCTGCTGTTGCGCGGGGTGCGCGGCTTTGAGCGCTTCTCCGAGCCGGTGCGCCAGGAGGCGCCGCCGCCCTCGCGGCGCCCCTCGGCCTACGCCCCGACCCTCTTGGCCATCCCGATCGAATCGGTCGCGATCGCCCCCGCCCCGGCCGCGCCTCCCAAGCCCCCGCGCCCCATCCCCTGGATCGCCGGGGCGCCGGAGGAGATCCCCGGCCTGCTGCGCCGCCTCGCCGAGGGCCTGGGGCCCGGGCGCAAGCCCCCGGCGCTGATCCTGGAGGATTTGCCATGGAGCGACGCGGAGCTCAATCAACTGACCCGCGGTATGGGCAAGGAATTCCCCGCCGAGCTCAACTTCGAGATCTTCCTCCCCGCCGCGGAGACGACGGTGCAGGGCATCGTCTTAGGCGAGAACCTGCATTGGCTGAATCAGTTCCGCGTCAACCTCGAGTGGAAGCGCCTCGAGAGCCGTGCCGCGAAGGACCCCCTGGCGGTGGACGGGGTGGAGCAGCTCTACCAGCAGATCTATTACTTCGCCCGACTCGATCCCGCGACGGCGCCCGCGGAACGGACCCTGCGCCTCGCGGCCACGCCGCCGGAGGGCCCGCTCCCGGATTTTGTGCGGCGGGCCCTGAACAAGTACCGGGTGCCGGGCGCCCGGCTTAGGCTCGAATTCGAGGGAGGGGAGGCGCCGATGCAGTTCCTCGGGCAGGGGGGTGTCTGGGCCTACCTCGCGGAATCCCCGCCCCGGGGCCCCGAGGCCGCGCCCGCGGAAGCGGCGCCCCCCGTCCCGGCGGCGGCGGCCGAGCGCCTGCCCGATTACCGCATCGCCCGCTGGCGCGGCGACCTGGCGGAATTCCTCCAGGGCATTCGCGCGGAGGGCGAGGGCCCCCAGCTCCACGAGTTCCTGCTCGAGCTTCCGCTCCCCCTGCAGTCGGGCGACCTGAACCTGCTCCAGCAGAAGGTCCAGGCCCTGCCCGAGGGGCACCGCGTCCGGCTCCACGACCGGCCCGGCCGCCGCGTCTACACCCTGCATCGCCGGGTGGAGGGCGTGGCGGTGGAGGAACAACCCTGGGACACGAGCCTCGCCTGGCGCGCCCAAGGCGAAAACCCGCGTTACGCCTTGGAGGCCGGCCACGTCATCGACCTGCTCCGCCAACTCCCCCTCGTGGAGGCCCCGGAATCCGGGAGCGGCGCCCCGCTCCGCGTCTTGATGCAGGGTCCTTGGCTGCCCCAGGTCCATGGCGCCTTGCTTTGGGAGAGCCTCTCCCGCTGGCTGGACTTCCCCTATCGCGAGGTGGAGCTGCACTATTTCCGGGCCCTCGCCGGCGAGGGGAGCGGCTGGGCTCGGCAGCATTACCGGCGAGACCCCCTCGGACAGTGGCAGGTGCGGGAGGAGGAATAGAGATGGAGGCAACCTTTTGGCGGGCGGGGCGACAAGGGACGGCAATCCCAGGACAAGGAGGGCCTAAAGTGAGCTTTGGTATTCCGGTGGGGGCACCGAGGACGACTCCTCCCGCGCCCCGTTCCGAAGGAGTGTTCGACGCGCGCGCGAGCCGGCGCTTCGGCGCGGCCGCGGCGGCGGAGCTGCGCTCCCTGGCTCGAGAGGGCGATGCCGGGCTGCGCGCCGAGGGCCTGCTGGCCTTGGCCCGGCGTGAGGAGGCGGCGGGGCGCGTGGAGGCGGCGGCGGAGCTTTACGCGGGGGTGGTCCAGGAGGCCGACGCCCTAGCGGCGGGGCAGGTTCAGCCGCTACGCACCCGTGCGCAAGCATCCCTAGACGCGATCTTGGGCCGCGGCGCCGTGGGCCCCCGTGCGGAATTTCTATTGCGGAATCTGGCCCAACAGGCCAGCGACCCGACGATGCTCTTCGCGATGGGCGCGGCGGGGGCGGTCTTTCGCATGACGCGGCTGGCGACCTTGTCGCGCTTGGCGGCGACGCCGAACCCGGGATGGATGACGCAGCTCTTGGGAGCGGGGCGCCTGGCCTCGCTGACGGGCTTTGCCTTGGAGGCGCCGGCCTTCACCCTGGCGGCGCGCCTGGGCAACGAGGCCTTGGGGAGGCCGCAGGACTGGAGCGGCGGGGCCTTGGGGAGAGATTTCGCCTCGAGCTACCTGGTCTTGGGGGGATTGAAGCTGGCGGGCTGGGCGAGCGGCGCGGCGTATCGTAGGTTGGCCAACCCCGTAGGGGCCGTTCGCGAACGGCCCCTACAGACGCTGTTTCAGCAGGGCGGGATGTTGACGGGCATCTTGCTCGGCCATTCGTTGGAAGAACACCTCGGCCTCCGCCCCCACCACGACGGCGCGACCACCCTGACCGATTCGCTCGCGCTGCTGTTGCAATTCCACGTGGCCGGCCGGCTGACCCGCCAGGCCTTCGGCCCGCGCTTCGCCGCCTGGGAGCGCGGCCTCGATCTTCAAAGCGAGGCCCTGGCCCGCGCGCCGCGCGGCCCCTTGGCCATGCCCGGCCTCGAGTTGCCCGCGGCCTCGCTCGTTCCGGCCGGCGCCGGCCTCCCTCGGCCCCATGGCCGCCGCGGCATCGTTTTTCCGAGTATCCTCATGATGGTCGGCAACGACGGCGAGGGCGGCAACGGCCGCGCGGGCGCCGACCGCCCCGGCCGCGACACGCCCAACCCGGAGCCCCGGCGCCGCGCCGATCCGGACACCACGATGTCCTTCTCCACCGCCGCCAACCGGCCCAAGGCCCTCACCGCCACCGGCGAGACCGAACTCTCGGGTCGCGACCCGCTCGAGGTGGAATCCGCGGCCCAGCTGATCCGCCGCATCCAAGACCCCGAGTTGAATTTCCGCGACACCCTGCGCGAGCACGACCTGGAGTTCCACCTCAAGGCCCCCGCCGGCACCGAGCTCGCGACCGGCCGCATCGAGCGCCTGATCCCAGGCCTCATCCAGTACCTGAACGCGGTCTCCATCGGCCAATCGATCCCCGCCGGGCGCAGGATTGTGATCGTCCAAGAGGGCGAGGGGCTCGGTTGGAGGCGTTTCTCCCTGATCAAGGGTGCCGAGAGTTTCGAGTGCCACCCACCCTTGCCCCGGACCGCCGAGGACGCGGAGATAGCCCCCCGCGCCCCGACCGCTGAGGCGGTCGAGGCCCGGCCCGAAACCGCGGGCCCCGAGGCGAAGCCGCCCTCCGATCCCCCGCCGGGCACGGGCCGCGCGGTGGAACGCAGCGCGGAGGCGGAGCCCCCCAAATTCAACGCCGAAGAGGAAGAGGCGCGGACCATCCCCCTGCGCGGGCAGAGCCCCGATTCCCTGCCGCGGCTCCTGGCCCTCTCGGCGCGTCAGGCCCAGCGGCGCGGGATCTCCGGACTCGTCCTCCTCGAGCGCGGCGAGCTGCGCCTCGAGGACCTGCAGGCCCTGGTCCCCGAGGGTCTCGAGGAAGTCCCGGAAGGCACCTCCTTCCGGCTCCTGGCGACCGAGTCCCGCCGCAGTTTTCGCGCCACCCTGGAGGGCGGTCGCCTGCGCTGGGAGGAGGCGGAGGACAAGGCCTGGGATCATTCCGCGATCTTCTCGACGGCGACGGTGCGTTCCGTGCTCGAGGCCTATCAGGTCCTGCTCGCCTATGCGCGGGCCGAGTCGGCCCCCGCCGGCGGCGACCTGGTCCTGCGATTCCGCGGTGCCGCCCCTTCCTCCGATGCCCTGGGCGAGTTCCTCGGCGGCACCCTCGACCGTTTCCCCCCGGCCGGCCGCGACCGGCTGGAGGTGGAATTCAGCGACGAGACGCCCCCCCTGCGCTTCCGGCGCGGGGAAAACGGCCGCTGGGAACGGGAATAGCCCAAAAAAATCCCCGGCTTTGCCTTTTTTTTAGACAACTTTCCCAACCGGCGCCCGAAAAATCCCCACTTCTATCTTTCTTTTTGAATATCAAACACTTCCACTGTTCCGGGAGGTAAGATGACTCGAGGCTTGGGGGGCCGTGACGGCTACCTGTCAAATCTGTCCGCGCGCGCAAATGCTTTTGGCCTCTCGACCCGATCGGACCACGGGGGGACCGCCCCCGGCGACGGCAGGCCCTTTTCGGGGGCGGCGGTCGTGGCCCGTCTCCTGGAAGGCACCGAGCAGCCCGGGTCCCTGAGCCGGGCCCTCGAGGGCGCCGCCGACCTGCGCGGGGCCCTCGCGGCCTTGCCGGCCGCGGAGCGCGAGGCCTTGGCCCGACGCCTCGGCCCGGCGACCCTGGAAGAACTCCTGTCCCTGGCCCGCGAGTCCGACGCCGGCCTTTTCTACGAATCCCTCCTCGACTTCGGCGTCCGGCAAGAGGCCGGCAACCGCCTCGACCTGGCCGGTTCGGTCTATGGTTTGGTGCAGGCCCAGGCCGAGGGTTCCCTGCGCGAGCGGGCCGGGCAACGCATGGACGCGATCCTAGGCCGCGGCGCGGGCGGGGCGCGGGCCGAATTCCTGCTGCGCCGCCTGGCCCACGAGGCCAGCGAGCCGACCGCCCTCTTCGCGATGGGCGCGGCCGGCACCGCCTTCCGTTTGACGCGCCTCGCGACGCTCTCGCGCCTGGCCGCCACCCCCGCGGGAAATTTTTTGACGCGCGGCTTCGGCGCGCGCGCGGTCGCTTCGCTCACCGGCTTCGCCGTCGAGGCGACGGTCTTTCCCTACGCGGGCCGCCTGGCCAATGAGGCCTTGGGCAGGCGCCAAGATTGGAGCGCGCGGGCCCAATTCCGCGACGTGGCCTCCAGCTTCCTCGTCTTGGGCGGCTTGAAATTGAGCGGCTGGGCGGCGGGCGCCGCCTTCAACCGGCTCCACGGCATCAACCCCCTGACCGGTCAGGCGCAGCGCCTGACCGGCTTCGCCGGCTTTTCCCAGCGCGTCATCCCGCAGGCCGGGATGCTGGGCGGCATCCTGCTCGGCCACGGCCTGGAAGAGCGCCTCGGCCTGCGCGAGCACGTCGACGGGGCGACCACGATGGTCGACTCGCTGGCGATGCTGCTGCAATTCAACGTCGCCGGGCGGCTGACCCACCACGCCTTCGGCAGCCGCTTCCATGCTTGGGAGCAGGGCCTGGACCGACAGAGCGAACTCTTGGCCCGGCAAAATGTGGGGACCAATTCCGGCCGTGGCTCGCGCCTGGCCGACCTGATCCGCCTGACGGGCCCGAGACCTGAACTGGTCACGCCCGAAGGGGTCCGGATGAGCGTCTTGGGCGAGGGGCCGGGACGACTCTTCGACCCGCACTCCCAGATGACGATGACGGGCGAGGGGGGCGGCAATCGCCGGATTCCCCCCTCCGAACCCCCGCGCGGCGGCGGCCCGGGCGGGGGCGACGGCGGAGGCCGTCGCGTACCCGCCGATAAGTTGGCCGAGGCGCGGCGGCAGCTCGATGTCTTCCGCGAGCACCGCGACGTCGACGCGCCGGATTCCATCGCCGCTTTCGCCGGCGCCCTGCGCTTCCTGCGCGAAAACCCCGAGGCGGGACGCGAGGCCCTGATCGGCCGCGGCGACCTCTCCGCCGCGCACTTAAACGAGATCTTCCAGGCCGTCGCCCCGTCCGGCCATCGCGTGCTCACGAACCCGAACCTCCAGCGCGTCCTGATTCCGAACCGCGGCGAGATCGCCCTGCGCCTCGCCCGCGGCCTGCGCGCGGAGGGCCTCACGCCGGTGGTCCTCGTGCCGCACTCCGAGGCGAATGCGGTCTGGGCGGCCGAGATCGCCCGGATGGGCGGCGAGGTCCGCGTCATCGAGGGCAAGACCCCGGCCGAGGCCTATCAGAACGCCTATCTAAATATCCCCCGCATCCTGCGGGAGGCGCGGGAGGCGGGCGTCGAGGCGGTGCACCCCGGCTACGGCTACCGCTCGGAGAGCCCCGAGTTCGCCCGCGCCCTGGAAGAGGCGGGCATCGTCCTGATGGGACCCTCCGTGCGCTCGATGGAGCGCGCCGGCGACAAGGACATCGCCAAGCAGGCCTTCATCGAGGCGGGCGTCCCCGTGGTCCCGGGCACCCGCCGCGGCTACCTGGAGGTCGAGGGCCTGATCGCGGAGCTGCGCGAGCTGGACATGATCCGCGGCGAGGAATTGGCCTTCCCGATCCGCCTGAAGGCGGTGGCCGGCGGCGGCGGCCGCGGCCAGCGCACCGTGCGCAGCCTGCAGGAGCTGCGCGACATCTTCCCGCGGCTCTCGGCCGAGGCCCTGGCGGGCTTCGGCAACGGCTCGATCATGGCCGAGCGCTTCATCGAGCGCTTCCACCACGTCGAGTTCCAGGTCATGGCCGACCGCTTCGGCAACGTCATCCACCTGGGCGAGCGCGAGTGCACCCTGCAGGAGCGCAACCAGAAATTAATCGAGATCCACCCGGCGGCGATCTTCGAGCGATTCCCCGGCCTGCGCGAGCGCATGGCCGAGGCCTCGCTCAACGCGGCGCGGGCGATGAACTACACCGGCCACGGCACCGTCGAGTTCATGGTCGACCCCGTGACCGGCGATTTCTTCGCGATGGAGGTCAACGCCCGCATCCAGGTCGAGCACCGCGTCAGCGAGGCGGTCACCGGCTTCGACCTGATCCGCGAGGCGGTGCGGGTGGCGCGCGGCCTCCCGCTCTCGGTGGGCCAGGAGCAGATTCAGACCCGCGGCGCCGCGGTCGAGGTTCGCATCAAGGCGGTGGACCCGAGCCGCCGCGACCGCGACGGCAACGCCTCTCCCGCGCCGGGCTTGGTCGAGGAATTTTCCGTGATGGGCAGCTCGGACTTCGAGGCCCTGGCCCGCGAGGGCATCTTCGTCGAGACCAGCGTGCGCGCCGGCGACCGGGTCTCCCCCAACGCCGATCCGATGATCGCCAAGATCATCGTGACCGCCGAGAACCGCTCCGCCGCGATCGCGCGGGCGGCCGAGGTCCTCGCGCGCACCAGCCTGCGCGGCAGCCAGGGCTTCGCCAGCGATCTAAGCCGCCAGCTGAGCCTGCTGCGCACCCGCGCCGCGCAAGAGGCCGGCTACGACAACCGCTTCGTCGACGAATGGACCCGGCTGGGCGGCGAGAATTTTTCGGTCTTCCCGCATCGGGAATCTATCCTGGTGACCGGCCGGACCTCCGCGACCCACTTCGAGGTCGGCGGGGGCGAGCCGGTCTCGCGGGAGGTCGCCGACCGCCACGCCGCCGCCTTCCAGCGCCTGCTGGACGGCGAGGCGCCGTCCCCGGACACGCCCTTGAACGGGGCCGTGGCCGAATTGCTGCGCCAAGACCCCGGCCTGCGGGCCGAAGGGACGGAAGAGGGCGGCCGCCGCGGTCTCTGGGCCCAGAGCGAGGCCTCGGGCGAGCTGCGCCAGGTGGCGCTCTTTCACAACCATCGGCCCCGCCGCATCCTGCTCGGGCGCCGGGCGCTGATGCCCACCGGGAACGGCGGGCAGGGCTACGGCGAGCAGCCGGTGGTCTACGACATCCGCTTCAACGCGGAGGGCAGCGCCGTGGAACGGGTCGACCTCTACCATCGCCGCGATTCCGGCTTGACGCGTCTGCTCACCGTGACGCCGGGCGACCCTTATTTCCGCGCCGTGACCGAGGGCCGCGACTGGCGTCTCTTCGCGCAGGAGCGCGCCACCACCCCGGTCACCCTCGACTTGCGGCTGATCCCCGCCGGGGCGCACCGCGGGGTCGAGATCCGCGACCGCGGTGGCAACATCCTGCTCTCGCTCGCCCCCGATCGGGTCATGGAATCCCCCGCCCAGCGGCTCTTAAGCCTCTTCGAGTTCACCGGCGACCAGGTCCCGGCGCACATTCGGCAGCGCTCGGAGGCGCAAATCCGCGAGCTGATGGCGGGTATGGCGCAGACGGCGCCGGGCAGCCGGGGCCGCGAGGAGTTTTTGGAGGCCTTGGGCAGCACGCCGGTCTCGCTGGTCCGCCGCCTGCTCGCGCTGGCCGGAGAGAACCGCAGCCCCGAAGAGCGGCAGCTGATCGACGAGGCCATCGCCCGCCGCGAGATCTCGGGCTTCTGGCAGCGGCACCGCTTCGAGTCCTACCGGCCCTTGGACGAGAACACCTCGCTGGTCCGCTTCACCGAGACCGCGGCGGACGGGACGAGCTTCCCCCGCCTGATGATCCGCGTCCACGGCGACACCGGCCTGCCGATGGAGGCCTTGGTCCCGAGGGTCCTGGAGCAGCTCGACCAAGCCCGTCGCGAGCACCCCGAGGCCCGCGACCACGTGATCCAGATCGTCGACCGGAACTTCGATCCCGCCCGCCTGCCGGAGATCCAGGAGGCCTTGAACCTGGCCGCCGGCGTGCGGACGATGCTGCGCGGCGCCTCCGGCGGCGGCGACATCGGGCTCAAGCGTCTGACCTTGGTCGTCGACCGTCCCGGCGAATACCCGGACTACTTCACCTTCCGCCGCGCCGAGAACGGCGAGGGGCAGCGCACCGGGCGCTACGAGGAGGACACGCGCTACCGCAACCTGCACCCGATGCTCGCCCACTTCCTCGAGCTTCGCCGGCTGGACAACTTCGACCTCGAGCGGGACCTGGCCCACTCGGACCGCTTCACCCACGTCTACTTCGGCCGCAACCGCGCCACCGAGACCCTCGAGGTGGGCGCCGACCAACGCCTCTTCGGCCTGGGGATCGTGCCCGAGGCCGAGGTACAGCGTAACTATGCGGGGGAATTGACCGAGATCCCGCGCGTCGAGCAGGCCTTCCTCTCGGTGGTCCGCGCCATGCACCAGTCCTTGGAGGCCCGCAACGGCCGCCGCCCGAGCTGGAACCGCATGTTTCTCAACGTGCAGCCCATCCTCGCCGTCAGCGACGCCGAGGTCGCGGCCTACGCCGAGCGCCTGGCCGTCCGCCACCAGGATCAGCTGCGGGGCCTGGGCCTCGAGAAGGTCGTGGTCAAGGCGCGGCTGCGCGACCCCAACGCGCCCGACGGCCTGCGTACCATCCTGGTCCGCATCACCAATCCGACCGGCTTCCGCTTCGAGCCCATGATCCACAACGTGGTCCGCGCCCGCGTGGCGGAGGCGGACGGCTCGGTGGCGCTGCGCGAGGTCCTGGTCCGCAACGGCACTTATGAGAATTGGCGCCGCGCCGCCACCGCCGGCGATACCGGCTATGTGATCCCCGCCGGCGAATGGGCCCCCGCGGACATCCCGATCCGCTCGGCGACGCCGGCAGAGATCCGCGAGCAGCAGGCCCGTTCCCGCGGCGCGGTCTGGGCCTACCGTATCCCCGAGTTGATGACCGAGATCGCCGAGCGCTTCCGGGTGCACAACGGTCTGGGCCAAGCCCGACTCCCCGGCAGCGAGCGGCCCGAGACGCCTTTCGGCTCGAGCTTTGTCGAGCTGGACCTCGACCCGGCCAGCGTCCGCACCGACCCGCGCACCGGTCAGATCGATTACAACGTGGGACGCCTGCAGCCGGCCTTGGACGCCGAGGGCAGGCCCCGCCCCGCCGGACAAAACGAGGCCGGTGTGGTCATCGGAATTCAATCCGACCATCTCGGCATCGGCGGCCCGGCGACCCGCGTGGTGATCATGGGCGACCTCACCTATTCGCGCATCGAAGGAGAGGGCAGGGATGCCGAAAAGGTGGGAATGGGTTCCTTGAGCGCCCGAGAGTGCGCGCGGATTAACGCTGCAATCCGCTACGCGGCGGAGCGGGGCATCCCGGTCGACTGGTTCACCGCCAGCTCCGGCGCCGAGATTCATCGGCAGCGCGGTGTGGAAGGCCTCGACGCCACCGCCTCGACGGTCCGCGAGATCGTGCAGAACGCCCACAGCCTGGGCGTGCCGATCAACATCGTGGTCGACGATGTCAACATCGGCGCCCAGTCCTATTGGAATTCCCTGGCGGCCATCATCCACGACACCGGCGGCGTCTTGATCATGACCCCGCGGGGCAGCATGGCCCTGACCGGCCCCGACGCCTGGACTGCGGCGATGCGGCGCGAGGCCCACAGCGAGGACCTGCCCGGCGAGGCCCGCCGCTACTATCCGGACGGGCTGAAAAGCCTGGCCGGATACGAGCAGATCCACGGTCCCAACGGCGAGGCGATGGCCTTCGCGCCCAATCTGGCCGCGGCGACCGAGATGTTGCTGCGCCACCACTATTATTCCTACGCTCGCCGCGGCGACATCGTCTCGGAGCGAATCTTCGGACACCAGGACCCCATCGAGCGCGACATCACCGTCGAGCCCTCGGCCAACGGCCGCAGCGTCGGCGAGGAGATCGGGCGCATCCTTACGGGCCAGGCCGGAAACCGCGAGGCCATCCTCGAGGCCCTGCGCGATCGCGGCTCCCCCGAGCCCTTGCGTTGGTGGCCCGACGCCCAGGGCATCCGCCATCAGCCGGGCGGCAACGGCCTGATGCCCCAACGCTTCGGCAGCCTGATCCAGGAGATGCAGATCGGCGGCCGCCCCACGATGGTGATCTTCCCGCCGGTCGGACCGCTCACGCCTGCGGATTCCGAGATCATCGGCCGCGCCCTGTTCAAGGCCAACGGCCGCATGCCCGTCCTGGTCATCGGCAGCCTGACCGGCTTCAACGGCGACCCGCGCTCCATGGAAAACCGCCAGCTCTTCGGCGGCGCCACCATCGCCGAGGCCATCGTCCGCCACCGCGGGCCGATCACGGTGGTCGACATGGGCTACATCGTCGGCGGGACCTTCGTGGTGGTCAGCAAGCAGCTCAACCCCCACCTGCGCCTGCTGGCCCTGGAGGGCTCGCACGCCCAGGTCATCGGAGGCGTCTCCGCGGCCAAGGTCGTGTTTCGTTCGCGGGTCCGGCGCGACGCCGACCGCGACCCCCGGGTCGTCGCGGCGCGGCAGGCCTTAGAGCGGGCCTCGGAGGCCGACCGCCCGGCCCGCGAGGTCGACCTCGCCCGGATCCGGCGCGAGGTGATCTCCGAGCTGGAGCAGGAACGGGGACGGCGCTTCGACGCGGTCCATAGCGTGCAACGCGCCCAGGAGGTGGGGGCGGTCGACGAGGTCGTTGCGCCCGCCGCCTTGCGCGAGGCGATCATCCGTCACCAGCGCGAGGCCTTGGATCAGTACCGCCTCGACGCGGAGCGGGAGGTCGACGCGGCCCGCGCCGAGGGACTGCGCGACGTGCTCCAACTGCCGGAGTCCCGGGCCTTAAGCATGTTCCTCGAAAGTCTGACGCGGGTTTACGGCGAAGCGACCGCCCGCGAGATGGCGCGCAGCTGGAGCGAGGGCCTGCGGCTCTTCGCCGAAAGGCCGAACGGCGAACCCGAGGGCGGCGCCTCGAACGGTGGCGAGGGCGGGCCCGGCAGCGGCTCCGCTCCGCCCTGAAGGTCCGCCGGGCCCCGCGCCGCGGAAGCGGGCGGCGGAGCTGACGCGCCGATCGGGCGATCCAGCGGGGGCTTGGCGGAGGGCGCATTCACGCGCTACGGCGCCGCGCAGGAATTCTTTTTGAGGATGCCGCGCGAGGTCCGCACCCTGGTGATCGGCAACATGGTCCTGGGCGGGCTCCAGACCGGCAAGGTGCAGGACGCCCTGCTCGCCGAAGGACTGGCGCGGGCGCTGCGGGTCTCCAATCTGGAGGCCGAGGAGTCCATCCTCGTGGGCCGCATGGATGCCTTTCGCCGCTATCATCGGATCGGCGATTGGATCCGGCGCAGCATGGACGAAGCCTTCGAAGAGCGGATCTTCGGACAGGTTTTGAAAAATTACCACGAGCCCCTGGCGGAGCACTCCTTCGAGGCCGTCTCGGAGGCCCTGGAGGAATTGCCCTCCAGAGTGGTCCTGGGCTTCAACGAGCGCCTCCCGGAGATCCTGGAGGCCCAGCCCCGGATGCCGAGCCCGGAAGGAGAGCTCTTCGCGGCCGGGCAGTTCCTGGCCGCCGGGGTCCGGCAGCTCTACCTGCCGACCGTCGCCTTCGGGGCGGAGCGCGGCCTGTTTCGCCCCGAGGACTTCGGCCTCGAGGCCGCGAGCTTGCGCGCTTATCAGGCCAGCGCGAGCGGGCCGGGCAAGGATTTTATTTTAGTCGACGCCGAGCATTTGGAAAACCTGCGGCTCTTCGAAGGCGTGGTCGACCACGTCCGACGGGACTGGGGCCGCGCGCACCCCTTGGTGCGGGGTTATGCCCAGGCGCTCGGGCGTTGGAAATGGCTGGATGAGACGGGGGCAAATCGTCTGCGGCCGGCGGCGGAGGAAGTCGAGCTTTACCTCCGCGAGCCGCGTCATTGATTTCAGGAGGACCGAGAAATGACCATCCATGACTTGCACCTGGGGAGCGGGGGGAGCGGCCTTGGCCTGGGCCGGCCGACGCGCGGAGCGACGGCCTTCGAGGGAGAGGCGACCTTAAATGAGATCTTCGGCGGCGATCTGGGGCGCGCCTCGCAGGAGCTGCGCCTGAGCGCGGCGCAGCGCGACGAGCTTGCGGCCTTGGGCCGGGAGCGGGATTCCGGATTATTTTGGGAAGGGCTGCTGGGCTTCGCCCAAAGGCAGGAGGCGGCGGGGCATTTGGAGCTGGCCGTTCGTGTCTATACCGCCGTCGTAGGGGCGGGCCCCCGTGCCCGCCCTGCGGAGGGGGAGGGCGGGCACGGGGGCCCGCCCCTACAAGCGCGCGCCCAAGAGAGGCTCGACGCCATCACCGGCCGCGGCGCCGGCGGTGCCCGCGCCGAGTTCCTGCTGCGCCGCCTGGCCCACGAGGCCAGCGAGCCGACCGCCCTCTTCGCGATGGGCGTGGCCGGCGCCGCCTTCCGTTTGACGCGGCTCGCGACGCTCTCGCGCCTGGCCGCCACCCCCGCGGGAAATTTTTTGACGCGCGGTTTCGGCGCGCGCGCGGTCGCTTCGCTCACCGGCTTCGCCGTCGAGGCGACGGTCTTTCCCTACGCGGAGCGTCTGGCCAATGAGGCCTTGGGCAGGCACCAAGATTGGAGCGCGCGGGCCCAAATCCGCGACGTCGCCTCGAGCTTCATCGTCTTGGGCGGGCTCAAGCTGAGCGGTTGGGCGGCGGGCGCCGCCTTCCAACGCGTCCACGGCATCAACCCCCTGACCGGCCAAGCCCAAAGATTGACCGGCTTAACCGGCCTCAGCCAGCGCCTTGTCCCGCAGGCCGGCATGTTGGGCGGCATCGTCCTCGGCCATCACGTCGAGGAGCGCCTGGGCCTGCGCGAGCCCGTCGACGGCGCGACCACGATGATCGATTCCCTGGCCATGCTGCTGCAGTTCAACGTGGCCGGGCGCCTGACCCAGCACGCCTTCGGCGCGCGCTTCCACGCCTGGGAACGCCGCCTGGACCAGCAGACCGAGATCCTCGCCCGCGGCAACCACGGGACGAGGCCGCTGGGCGGCGAGCGCCTCGGCGCCCTGAGAAATTTTCTGACTACCTTCGGCCCCAGGCCCGCCTTGGCCGCCGTGGGCGGCCCGCGGGCTCCCGAAGGCCCCACTGGCACCCGTGCCTCCGACGTCTTGTCCAAGCCGCAGATCCTGATGATGGAGGCCCGGGAGGGCGAGGGCACCGGCTCGGCCCCGCGCCGCGTCGATCCCCGGGAGACGCTCGCGGTCCTGCCCACCGGCGCCCTGACCCCGCACGGCAACGAGCGCACGACGCACCAGCGCGCGGTGGGCGAGTCGGAATGGCTGGCCGAGGTCGGCGTGATGAACGGCCACCTCGAGTACCGCGGCGACGGCGTCTACGCCGACAAGCAGACGGGCGAGCTCCTGAGTTTGCCGCAGATCGAGGCGCGCTACGGCGAGGCGATCCGCCGCGGCAGCGGCTTCCGCGAATTGAACAGCACCCTCCCCGTGGAAACCCCCTGGGGCGGACAGATCCCGGCGGGGCTGCGCGGCGAGGACGGCAAGATCGAGGCTCGCCTCCTCGAGGTCATGGGGCTCACTCCGAGCCGCATCAAGCAATTGAGCTTCAACCAGAGCACGACGCTGATCACCAAGGCGGATCAGTTCGCCCTGCAGGGGCTCTACGCGACCTTCCGCTCGGCGGTGCGTTGGGGCGCCCGCTTAGACGAGATCGTCGGCCGCAACCCCGAGGCCTTAGGCATCAGCACCGCGCCGGGCTTAGGGGGGATGAACCACCTGGTGCACCTCTTCCTCGCCGCGGCGAGCCGCAAGAGCCCGGATTCCACGCGCACCAACCCGGTCACCATGCCGATGTGGCTGCCCAGCACCCTGGCCGACTCGATGCAAGGCGTCCTGGTCGCGGTCTTGGGACCCAAGTACGAGAACACCAGCATCGGCCCCAACCCCGTCGACGTCGGGGCCTGCGCGACCGGCTACAAGGCCTTCGCCCAAGCGGCGGACATGTTCCGCCCGCAATGGCCGGGCGGGGGCGAGGTGGAGTTGGCGATCTTCGGCTCCTCCGAGGCGCCGCACGGGCACCCGCACGCCCGGCCCTCGGCGACCGGCTTCAACGCAATGGGCGCGATGGAGACCCTGGAGCGCTTGGGCAAGCGCCTCGGCCTCCAGCCCGCGGAATTTAACCGCGCCTTGGAGCATTTGGAGCGGCACTACGCCCCGATGACCGAGGACGTCTTCGGATTCTGGCCCTCCGAGGGGGCTGGAGCGGGCGGCCTGATCCGGCTCCATCGCGGCATCGAGCTGGGCCTGCCGCTCTCCTCCGCGGTCGCGGGCTACGCGGTGCGCGGCGACCAGGGCGGCAAGAAAAACCCCGCCGACATCGGCTACGGCGGCCGCAGCGCCCTGCGCACGGCCCTGCGCATGGCCGAACAATGGCAAGGGGTGGACCCCGCCCACCTGGATTATTTCAGCGGCCACTTGACCGGCACGCCGACCAACAACGCGGCCGAGGCGGCCCTCTTCGCCGAGGTCCTGCCCGCCGAGGCGCGGATGCGATTGACGGCCTACAAGGCCTTCCTGGGCCACGGCCTCGGCGCCGCCGGCACGATGGAGCTGGCGCTCCTGCATGCCTCGATCGAGCGGCAGCTCGGGCCGGGCGCCTTCAACGTCGAGGGCCGGACGCTGGCGCAGGCCTTCCAAGACCTGCACCCCCGCGTCCAGGTCAGCCCCGACTTGGTCCGCGAGATCCGCCTGATGGGCGGCCAGTCCCAGGGCTTCGCCGGCAACAACGCCGCGGCCCTGTTCCGCCGCATCGACGACCAGGTCCTGCACGAGACCTACGGCTATTCGATGCCCGAGATCGAGGCCTATCGCAGCCGGCTCTCCGAGCGGCAGGCGGTGGCGCGGGCTTGGGAGGAAGACATCCTGACGGGGCGCAGGACGATCGGCGAGTTTCTCTCCTGGTTCGGCCTGGGCGAGCGGCCCGCCGAGCCGGCGACCACCGTAGTGATGCCGGGCGAGGGCGGCGGGACCGCAGGCTCCGAGCCGGCACCGGTTGTGAGCGAGAGCATCCCGCCCAGCCCCGGCGACCAGTTGCGGATCGTGGTGGCCTGGGACCGGCAGCTGGAGGCCGCCCGCCATCCGAGGACCGACCCGGCGCATCCGGATTACGTGCCCGCGGTCCTGCAAGGACCCGAGGGAACGGCGCCCGCCGCGCCGGCCGAGGCCACCGGGGTCGAGCCGGGCACCGCCCCCGCCTTCCTGCGGGGGATGGGGGTGCGCCCAGAGCAGATGGTGGTCAGCCTGGGCCGCGGCTCGCTGCTCACCACCCGCGGCACGGCGCGGGCGACCCGCGCGGCGGCGATGCACGGCGTCGACGCGCCCCTGACCCTGGCCTACCTCTCGGAGGACTTCGGTTTGACGCGCTACACCGGCCGCGACGGCGCTGGCCGCGAGACCTGGGCTCGGACGGCGGACGGCGCCCCGATCACGCCCGAGCAGATCGCGGGCGAATTCGGCGAGACCCTGCTGTCCCAGAGCGGGATCCGCGAACTCCCGCTCGAGGGGGACGCGCGCGGCCTGCCGGTGCGGCACGGCGGACTGATCCCCGAGCCGCTGCGCACGGCCGAGCGGCTCCTGGCGCGGATGGGCCTCGACAACCCCTCCCTCAAGGGAGGCGCCTTCGAGAATCAGAAAAACAACCTGGCCAACGCCTCGGACTCCGGGGTCTACGGGCTCTACGCCGCCTTGGCCGCGCTCGGGGCCTTCGGACGCCCTTTGAGCGAGAGCTTCGCTTCCAGCCGCTTCGGCGCGGCGCAGGGTTCGGCCTTCCCGGGCTTGGAGCGCTTCATCGAGATCCACGATCGGGCGCGGCGCGGCACCGAATCGACCCCCTTCCAACTGCAATCCGCTTTGAACGAGGACGCCCGCGGCCTCTTCTTGAACCTCCTCAATCCCCACTTCGACTTCGCCGAGCTCAAGGCCGACCCGCGGGCGATCGAGCGCATCCTCCCGCCGGGCCTGTTGCCGGGGCAGATGCCCAACACCGGCGGCGTCAACTTGGCCAACTCCGCCGCCTGCGCCTCCGGGCTCTACGCCCTGTTCGGCGCGCGCCTGGCCATGCTGCGAACCGGCGTCCCCGGCGAGTACCCGATGGACGCGATGATGGTGTTCGGCGCCGACGCGACCTTCTCGCCCTACGACACCGCCCCGATCGTGGCCGGATTCAGCCGCCGCGCCCCCATGACCGTCGACAGCATGGTGAAAAAACTGGTGGAGCAGGGGCGGCTGGGCCCCGAGGTCCTGCAGCTGAAACAGCCCGAACGCGAGGCCCTCTGGGAGACGCTGCCGCAAGACGTGCGGCGGCGCGCGATGAGCGAGTCCTCCGCGCCCTTCACCCGCTTCGCCCGCGGCCTCGTCGTCGCCGAGGCCGCCGGCGGCATGCCTTGGATGAACTTCCAGCGGGCGATCGAGCTGGGCTATTGGCCCTCCAGCCGTCTGCTCGGCATCCACGTCAACAGCGGGGAGGGCGGTGCGCCCAACCTGGCGGCGATGGACCAGGGCATCGTCACCGCGACCCTCGTGGCCTTGGAACAGGCCCGCGCCCACGGCGGGGCGGTGCCGCAGGTGGTGCAGACCCACGGGACCTCGACCGAGCTCAACAACATCGCGGAGATTCAATCGCTCTACCAGGCCTTCCGCTACGCGGGCTTAAACCACCCCATGGCGGTGAGCGCGATCAAGGGCCTGGTCGGCCACTCGATGGGCGCGGCCTCGGCGGTGGACATGGTGATGGGCGTCCAGAGTCTTTTGGACGGCGAGGCGCCGGGCTTGTTCAACTTCCGAAGCGAGGATTTGGATCCGCGCTACGCCCAGAAGGTCCCGGGCGTCCTCGAGCAGCTGCGCTTCAGCCCGGAGCCGATCCGCGGGAACCTGGAAAACATCCTGATCACCTCGGAGGGATTTTTGAGCTCGGACGCGGCCGCGGTGCTGGGGAGATTTCCCCAGGACGCGGAGGGCGCGGTGGAAATGCTGCGCGACTACGGCGTGCCGGAGCACCAGCGCGCGGAGTGGCTGGCCCGGGCCCGCGAGAACCGCGCGCGCGCCGAGGAGCTGGACGAGGGCCTGAGGCGCGGGCGCTACAGCCTGCGCGATCTGCTCGAGGCGATGCGGTTTAGACCCTAGACCTAGAAAGCGAGGGAGCATGCGAGTCACCAGTCCAAGGGGGGAGAGGGAATGGCGGTTGCCGGAGGGCGATCGGACCCTGCGCGCGGAATTGCGGGCCCTGGAGCGGGAGACCGACCCGGGGCTTTTCTACGAGGGCCTGCTGGGCCTGGCCCGGCGGCAAGAGGCGGCGGGGCGCGTGGACGCGGCGGCGGAGTTGTATGCGGCGGTCGTGCAGGAGGCCGACGCCGTAGGGGCCGTTCCCTCCTTAACGGAGGACAAGCGCGGACGGCCCCTGCGGATTCGCGCGCAAGAGGGCCTCGATGCGATCTTGGGTCGCGGCGCCTTCGGCCCCCGCGCGGAGTTTCTCTTAAGGAATCTAGCCCGGCAATCCAGCGACCCGGCGATGCTGTTCGCGATGGGCACGGCTGGGGCGGTGTTTCGGATGACGCGGTTGGCGACGCTCTCGCGTCTGGCCGGTGCCTCGCAGCCGGGTTTTTTGACGCAGGTCCTGGGGGCGGGACGCTTGGCCTCGGTGGCCGGTTTCGCGCTTGAGGCGCCGGCCTTCACGCTGGCGGCTCGCCTGGGCGGCGAGGCCTTGGGGCGGTCGCAGGATTGGAACAGCTCCGCCTTGGGAAGAGACATCGCTTCGAGCTACCTGGTCTTGGGGGGATTGAAGTTGGCGGGGTGGGCGAGCGGCGCAGCGTATCGGACCGTAGGGGCGGGCCCCCGTGCCCGCCCGGCGGCGGCGTGGGGCAGCCGCGGGGGGCTGCCCCTACAGGGGCTTTTCCAGCAGGCGGGGATGTTGGGCGGGATCCTGTTGGGTCATTCGTTGGAAGAACAACTCGGTCTGCGCCCGCACCACGACGGCGCGACGACCCTGGTCGACTCACTCGCGACACTCTTGCAGTTCAACGTGGCCGGCCGTCTGACCCGCCAGGCCTTCGGAAACCGCTTCGCCGCCTGGGAGCGCGGCCTCGACCTCCAGAGCGAGGCCCTGGCCCGCGCGCCGCGGGGTCCCGGCCGAGATCTGGGCCTCGGTACCCTTCCTGTCCTAGCGATGGCCGCCGCGGGCCGCACTTCCGCGCGCTCGGGCAGAGACCGCGAGGTCTTGCTGCCAAATATAGTCCTCATGTCTTCGCAAGAGGGCAACGGCGACAGCTCGCCGCCTCCCTCCGGTCCTCGCCTCCAGGTTTCGCCGGCATCCCACGAATCGGGTCCCGTCCCCCGACCCGCGGGTTCCAGGGCGGAAGATCCGGGCGCTGCGGAAGGGACCGCCGAAGCGCTCCGGACGGAACCCGCGCCGCCCCCCATCGAACCCCTCGGCGGCGCCGGCCTGGCCGAGCTGCTCGAGCCCCGGGGTCGCGAGACCGAACCTCCGATCTTGAGCCTCCAACCCGTCGACCGCAGCTTCGGTTCGACCCGCGTCGAGGTGAACGCCGCCGCGGGCTACGAGAACGTCCAGCGCCTGCGCGCGCGCATGGCGCCGCACCTCTCGGCCCTGCGCGAGGTCCTGGCCGGGCGCCCCGCCGCGCCCTGGTTCATCGCGGGCGTCTCCGACGGCATGGGCCTGCACAGCGCCGTCGCCCTGATGGAGGCGGGCGTGCGCCACATGGTCGGGGGCTTCTACGAGCCCGAGGCGCTGATCAAGATGGAGAGTCCCGTCCATCTCGGCCGCCTCGCCAACGTCGAGGGCTTAAGGCTCTTGGCCCGCGAGCGCGGCGTCGACTTCCAGGCCTTCTACCAAGATTTGGTGCTCCCCCAGCACGGCAAGGAGACGCGTCCCTTTCCGGCGGAGCTGCGCGAGGCGATCCAAGAGGCCCAGCGCCGGGCCGGGATGAACGAGCTGAACTTCGTCAACTCCATCGCCTTCGCCCGCTGGATCAGCCCCTCGCCCGGCGTCGAGCCGCTGCAGGGCCTCCCCAGCCTGGACCTGGAAGGCCGGGTCGTCCTGATGAACATGCGGCCCTATCAAGCGAAAGGCTACGAAGGCACCTTGGACAGCATGGGGCGTAACCACGGCGCCCTGCTCGAGGCCTTGGGCGAGCACTTCGGTCCGGCTTCGACCTCCTTCTTCTTCACCTGGGCGGGCGGCTCGCAGAACCGGCGCATCCTGCATGGGGTCTACGGCGGCGGCGTCCTCGGCCACGCCAAGGAGATCGGCGAGGCGGCCGCCCTGCGCCACCACCTGGCCAGCCAGGACGCCGGCTTCGCGCGGGGCTATCACAAGATCGTGCGCTTTCCCGATTTCCCCTCCTTCGCCCTCTTCGGCATCCCGGGCGGCGGAGCCTTCGGGATGATCGCGCGGCATGTCCTTTCGGCCCACGGCTGCTACGCCGACATGGGCGAGCTGGCGCCGCGGGCCTACCTCGAGGCCTTCGGCGGCGAGCACAACCTCCGCAACCCGGCGGCGCAGATCGAGCTGGACGTCCCGGAGAGCTATCACCTCCCCGAGATTCGGAGGAATTTGCAGACCTTCTACGACCGCGTCGCGGAATACCGGCGGCAGCATCCCGAATGGGACGGAGCGCAGCCCTTGGACCTCGAGACCTCGCGCGAGTTGCTGCGAGGGCTGGTGGGAGAGGATTACGTCTCGCAGATCCCGCGGGCGACCGAGTAGTTTTTTAGGATCGGGTGGCACATGCATCGTATCGACCTGGACGCCTGGAAGGGGCTTCAATGGCCGCGCGCGGCCGCGGCGGAGTTGCGGGCGATCGAGGAAGAGGGCGATCCGGAGTTTTTTTCCCGACAACTCTTGAATTTAGGGGGGAGGCTGGAGGCCGCGGGCCGGATCGAGCTGGCGGCGGAGCTTTATGCGGCGGTGGCGCGGGACTCCGGCCCCTTGGGGGCCGGACAGGTTCCGTCCCTACGGATCCGCGCGCAAGCCTCCCTCGACGCGCTCCTCGGCCGCGGCGCCCTGGGCCCCCGCGCCGAATTTCTCCTGCGCCGTTTGACGCGGGAGGCGACCGATCCTGTCACTATCTTCGCTCTGACGGCGGGTTCCAGCACTTATGCCTTGACGCGACTGACCGTCCTGGGACGGCTGCTGCGCGCCCCGGCCGCCGCCCTGACGCGGGGCCGCGGCGCGCGGGGTCTCGCCTCGCTGGCGGGTTTCGCCCTGGAGGCGCCGGCCTTTACCTGGGCCGGCAGGCTGGGAAACCAAGCCTTGGGGAGGGCGCAAGCCGGCGGTCCTTGGGGCGGGGACTTGGCCTCGAGCTACCTCGTCTTGGGGGGATTGAAGCTGGCGGGGTGGGGCTCGGATTCGTTGTACCGCGGCCTAGCGCCCGCCGTAGGGGCCGTTCGCGAACGGCCCCTACGGACGGTGTTTCAACAACTGAGCATGTTGACGGGCATCCTGCTGGGCCACTCCCTGGAGGCAGGCCTCGGCCTGCGCCCGCATCAGAGCGGCGCGACCACCCTGATCGACTCCCTCGCCCTGCTCGTGCAAAGCCAGGTCGCCGCCCAGCTCGGACGGCGCGTCTTGGGCCCCGAGCTCGAGGCCTGGAATCGGGTCTTGGATTTTCAGGCGTCGGCGCCTCCGCCCCGGCCCCTCGGTCTAGAGTCCTCGCTTGTCCTGGCGGGGCCCGCGCTCCCTAGGGTCTCGAGGCCCCTGGAGACCCCGGCCCCACCCATTTATATGTCGGCCCCAAAGGGAAACGGCGGTGGGGCCTCCCGGCCTCCCTCCAAGGGCCCCCCAGCAGAGGGTTGGCTCGACAGGCTGTTTCAGGCCTTGGAGAAACACCCCCATTGGCTGGCCCTGCTCCGCGGCCGACCCGAGACCCCGCCGCGAGAAGCACAAGGCGAGGGAGATCCCTACCGCCTTCCGGGCAGACCCTACGCCTCGCTCGGCGAGGCCCGCGCCCGCAGCGTCGCCCTGCGGCAGGCCGCCCTGGACCCCTCGCGCGGCGCCGAGTTTCGCGCCGCCCGCCTGAACGAGCTCCCGGATTACCTGGCGGCCCTGCGCCGGGACCCCGAGTACGGCAAGGCCCTCGACGCCTTGGAGCGGCTTATCCTGCGGCCGGAGATCCCCCACCGCCCCGTGCGGGGTTGGCCGGAGATCCTCTTGCAGCGCGAGATCCCCCTGCCGGAGCCGGTGGCGGAATTCTACCGCCAAGACCGGGACCTGCGGCTGAAGGCCGCCGACCTCTACGTCCAGCTGCAGCTGCAAAACCCCCTCGGGGCGGCGGCGATCCGCCGCGCGGCCGGATTTCTCTCCGAGGCCGTCCTCGAGCCGCGCCTCGACGCCAAATACCGGACCTATTTTCGCGACGACATCTGGTCGCGCTCCTACTTCGAGGCGGAGGCGCTCCTGCGCAAGGAGCTGCTGAAGCGCTACATCCCGATCGCGCCGCGGCTTCCGACGGGCAGCGAGGAGGCCCGGGCGGGGGTGCGGATGCTGCTCTCGCCCAAATTGCTGCGCTTGACGCAGGGGCGGGGCCCGATTCCTGACTACTGGAGCGAGCCCGACTTGATCCTCGACATGATGCGCGTCTACGGCCACCTGCTGCGCCACCTGCCCTCGAGCCTCCCCGAGGTGCAGCGCGCCGATCGGGTCCTGTCGCCGGCGCTGTTGAGTTTCGGCGAGCGGGCGATGGCGGGGGAGGCGGGGGCCGTGGAGGTCCTGGCGCTGTTTGCGAAGAGCGATCCCAGCGCGCGCAAGGTTATGGAAGTATTGGCGGAACAGGGAAATCCCATCGCGAGAAAGCTACTTGCGCGGGATATCCCCGAGGGTTAAAGGCTCCGCTAGAAACCGGGTAAGCAATGCAAATCTCCACACTCCACGGGCTGCCGGAGGCGGCGCGCCGCGAATGGCGCGCGCTCGAGGCGGAGACCGATCCCCAGCTATTTTTGGAATCCTCACTGAATTTCGCCCAGCGTCTGGAGGCGGCTGGGCGCGTGGAGGCGGCAGCGGAGTTGTATGCGGAGGTCGTAGGGGCGAACCTGGGGCCCCACTCGCTCCGCGAGGATGAAGCGAGTGGGGGGGTTGCCCCCGGACAGGGTGGGGGAGGGCGAACCCCTACCTCACTCGGACCGGTGGCGTTCGGTGGGGCCCCAGGTTCGCCCCTACAGCGGCGCGCGCAGGCGGGCCTGGATGCGATCTTGGGCCGCGGCGCCGCGGGCCCCCGTGCGGAATTTCTATTGCGGAATCTGGCCCAACAGGCCAGCGACCCGACGATGCTCTTCGCGATGGGCACGGCGGGGGCGGTCTTTCGCATGACGCGGCTGGCGACCTTGTCGCGCTTGGCGGCGGCGCCGAACCCGGGGATGATGACGCAGCTCTTGGGAGGGGGGCGCCTGGCCTCGCTGACGGGCTTTGCCTTGGAGGCGCCGGCCTTCACCCTGGCGGCGCGCCTGGGCAACGAGGCCTTGGGGAGGCCGCAGGACTGGAGCGGCGGGGCCTTGGGGAGAGATTTCGCCTCGAGCTACCTGGTCTTGGGGGGATTGAAGCTGGCGGGCTGGGCGAGCGGCGCGGCGTATCGTAGGTTGGCCAACCCCGTAGGGGCCGTTCGCGCTTGTCCTCCGTTAAGGAGGGAACGGCCCCTACAGACGCTGTTTCAGCAGGGCGGGATGTTGACGGGCATCTTGCTCGGCCACTCCCTGGAAGAGCACTTAGGTCTCCGCCCCCGCCACGACGGCGCGACCACCCTGACCGATTCGCTCGCGCTGCTGTTGCAATTCCACGTGGCCGGCCGGCTGACCCGCCAGGCCTTCGGCCCGCGCTTCGCCGCCTGGGAGCGCGGCCTCGATCTTCAAAGCGAGGCCCTGGCCCGCGCGGCGCGCGGCCCCCTCTCCGGCAGCTCCGGGGTCGTGACTGGCCGCGCCTGGACACCCGCCCTCGCGGCGGGCCCGAGTCTCGAGCCGGGCGAGTATTTACGCCCCCCGATCCATATGATGATCCAGGGCAACGGCAATGGCGGCAACGGCGATGGCAATGGCGGCAAGCCGCCCGGGAGGACGCCCACGATCCTCGGAGTCGGGCGTAGCTCTCCGCCCCCGGCGCCCCCCAGGACGGGGGAGCCTCGCAGGTCCGAGACGCCGCCCCGGCCCGGATCTCCGTCTAGGTCCGAGACTCCCCCGAAACTCGAGGCGCCGCGATATTCGGAAGGAACCGCTCCGCCCATCCCGGGGCTCTCCCCGCAGGCGCGGGCCCTCTCCTTAGACGGCCTGAAAATCGAGACCCTGGACCCCGGCGCCCGGCTGGCCGAGGGCTTGGACCAATATTTCCGCCACTACCGCGACCCGGTGGTGGTGACCCTAGGTTCGAACACCCTGTTCGAGCTGCGCGCCCAGGGGCTTTTCAAGGTGGAGCTCCATCGCCTCTACCGCGAGCACGCGGTCCCCGACGAGGTCGCCGTCACGCTCCTCTTGCCCTCCGAGAATCTGGCGCTGCATTTTCGTCGGCAGGGGCTCGGCTTTGGCATGGAGCGGGTCGACCTGCGGCCTCCGGCAGGCCGCGCCTCGCCTCGTCCCGCCTCTGCGCCGGCGATGGCGCGACCGCCCCTCCCGCGCTCCGAGCGCGTCAGCTCTCCCGACTTTGCGCCCCGAGTCGACGGCGCCGAGGCCGAGCGTTTCGAGGGCGTGAAGGCGGAGTTCCGCAAGGCCCTGCGGACGATCGAAACCAGCGCGACCCTGGCGCCGGCGATCCGCCTCAACGTCGGACGCGTCGACGAGCGGGGCCTGCAACACTTGGCGGACATCCTCGGCGAGCACCCCCTTCCCGAGGGTCGTAAGATCACGGTCTTTTGGATGGAGCGCGGCGGCGGCAACCTGAGCCTCCAGCGGCAAGGGGAGTTGATCCGCGCGGAGTGGAAGGGTTTCCAGGTGCCGCGCCAGGTCTTCTGGCTGGCCCCGACGGAATCGCGCCTGGGGCACTTCCAGGTGTATCGCGCCGAGGCCCTGCCGGCCTACGCCTACGAGAGCCCGCGCAGCTATGAAACGCTGGCGGAACAGGGGCTGCGGCGCCTCCACGTCCGCCTGGGTTACCCCGGGCGCTTCGAAGACCTGGACGCGCGCAGCGACGGGAGCGCCCGCCGCGGCGAGATCCTCGCCAAGCTCAGCCTGCACTGGCTGCGCGAGAACGCGAGCAGCCATCGCACCTTGACCCCGAACGCCCAGGCGGATTTCATCGAGATCCACCGCATCCTGGAACGCGCTCACGCCCTGCTCGACCTCGGAATGCCGAAGCGCTTTAGCGAGCACCTCGGTCCGGCCAAGCTGCGCGGCTACCGTGACGTCCTGGAGGGGATCAACAGGGCCCGAGTCGCCGCCGGCGAGAGCCTGCTGCTGCCCCTGGAAGAATTCGCGGCGGACCTGCCGGGCGATTACGTCCTTCCGGTCCCCGACGTGCTGCGCTGGGCCTTCGCCGACCAGCTCTTCAAGGACCGCGGCGGCAGCCGCATCCCGCTCGAGAACAACGCCTTGCGCCGCGACCCGCAGCGCCTGGGTCACATCTTCCGCGAGACCTTGCGTTCCCGAGCGCTGCCGCTCTTGGCCGCGATCAAGATGGTCGAGCGTGCCGGGGCGGGCGAGACCCTGCGGACCTTGATGGTCCCGGGACGGCGGGACCTGAACCCATACCACGACAAGCTGCGCCGCGACGTCGCCTTCTTCCTCCAAGAGTGGAGCGAGGTGGGTCGCGTGTTCCACGGGGGCCATGGCGCCTTCCATCGTCGCTTCTTATCCGAGATCTTCACGGGGCCGCGCGGTATTCGCGGCCTCTACGGCCAAGTCCTCGACGCCCTGAAGGAGCTGCCCCCGGAGCTGCTCCGGCGCGAGCGGCTCGAGGACCTGCCCTCCGTCACCGACCTCGACGCGGCGATGCGCGGGTCGCGGCCTTAAGGCAATCTTTCATAGGTCGTGGACGCGATGGGGAGATGAGACGAGCCCGGCAAGCGCCGCTTGGACGGGATCTTCCGAATCTTCGATATCAACTGTCGGCGTTCCTGAGCTCGGGCGGCGGCCTGCGAAACAAGCCGAGGAACTTCCGAAACATCCACCGAAAGCCCCGAAAGATCTTCGGGAGAAACCAGGCGAAGAAGAGCAGGAAGACCGCCACGATCGCGAGCATCACGTAGGGGTGCTCGAACATGAACCAGAGCGAGAAGAAGACCATCAGGTCCTCGCCCACCGAGAGGAACCAGTTGGAAAAGGGCTCGGGGCTGGCGTTGACGGCCATGCGCACGCTCGACTTGGTGGCGTGGGCGGAGAAGGCGAGGCTCCCGCCGATCAGGGTGGCGGCGAGCTTGAGCTCGGGGCTCACCGGACCCACTGCGCCGTAGGCCAGGACCGCGCCGGCGGGGACGCGGATGAAGGTCTGGACGCTGTCCCAGGCGGTGTCGAAGGCGGGGATCTTGTCGGCGATGAATTCCACCAAATACAAAAAGAGGGCGACGCCGAAGACGGCGGGATGGGTCAGCGGGTGCAGGCCCTCGGGCAGGTCGAGCCAGCCGATCTTGCCGAAGAGGCCTAAGAAGCCGACCGTGGCGTAGGCGTTCAGGCCGCTCGCCCAGGAGCTGCCCAGCATCAGGCTTAAGGTGGAGAGGGCGTCCATCTAAAGCCTATCGTACTCTTCTTGGAAGATTTGGTAAATCTCCGGATCGAGCAGGACCATTTCGACCCGCTCCAGGCTGGGGACCTCGGGCAGGAGCCGGATGACCTCGGAGAGCATGATCTCGGCGCAGCGCTGGGGGTCGTAGTCGGAAACCCCGGTGCCGATGGCGGGGAAGGCGATGGAGCGCAAATTCAGCTCGGCCGCGCGGAGCAGGGAATTTTTCACGCTGTCGTAGAGGGACTCGTCGCTGGTGGGCTCGTCGAAGCTCATGCTGGCGGCGTGGATGATGTACTTGCACTTGAGGTCGCCGCCGCTGGTGACCGCCGCCTCGCCCCGACCGATGGGGCCGATCTGGTCGCATTCCTCCTGGACCTTGGCCCCGCCCTTCTTGCGGATGGCCCCCGCGACGCCGGACCCGAGCCAGAGGTCGGTGTTGGCCGCGTTGACGATGGCTTCGGCGTCGCTCTCGGTGATGTCTCCTTTGAGGATGTGGATCTTGGCCTTAGCCGACATGACAGACTATCTTAAAAACAAAGCCCGCCCAGCGTCAATCATTCCGATGCGTCGTTTTGTAAGGAATTTTGTGCTGATGTTTGGGCTTGCGGCTTGCGGCCCTTTCCCCTAAAAAATTTCCGACAACCTATCCCTTCGCCTTACGATAAGGCCGAACACGTCAAAATACGGGTAAGGGACGTTGCACTCCACCTACGGCAGGGGCCTACCGGGTTCTTAATTGGCTTAACACGGTTGCCGCGGCTGGGGACTTTGAAAGGAAAATTCCGATGATTCCCACCCTGAATCTCCTTGAGGGCTCGAGGAGATCCGCAAGCCCGCTCGCGTCCCGCGAGGCGGGCGCTTCCCGTCAACTCGCGCAGCTCCTCGACCGGGCGATTTTGTCCTCGGCGGGGACGGAGGGCCCCTTGCAGTCGGCCCTTTCCGAAGCCTCGGATTTGGGAGCGGCCTTGGGCCGGCTCTCGGCGACGGAGCGCGCCTCCCTGGAACGGCGGCTGGGCGCGACGGCCCTGGCGGAGCTGGCGTCGCTGGGGCGGGAAACCGATCCCGAGCTATTTTCCCAAAACTTGTTGGCCTTGGCCCGGCGCCTGGAGGCGGCGGGACGGCTGGATGCGGCGGCGGGCCTGTATGCGGAGCTCGCGGGGCGAACCCAAGATTCGCCCCTGCGAGCGCGGGCGCAAGCGGCCCTCGATGCGATCCTGGGCCGCGGCGCCGCCGGCCCCCGCGCGGAATTCCTCCTGCGCCGCCTCGCCCACGAGGCGACCGAACCCTCGACCCTGATCGCCATGACCGGGGCCGGCGCCTTGTACCGCGTCACTCGGCTGGCGACCCTGGGCCGCCTGGCGGCGAGTCCCCATGCGAACCTGCTCACGCGCGGCCTTGGGGCGCGGGCCCTTTCGGGCTTCGCCGGCTACGCCCTCGAGGCGCCGGCCTTCACGCTCGGCGGCCGCTTGGCGGGAGAGGCCCTGGGCCGAAGCCAGGATTGGAGCGCCGGGGCGCTGAGTCGCGACATCGCCTCGAGCTATATAGTCTTAGGCGGATTAAGGTTGGCGGGCTGGGCCAGCGGCGCGGCCTATCGCGGCCTGGCGGGACCCGAGGGGGCGCTTCGTCCCAGGCCCCTACAGTTGTTGTTCCAGCAGGGCGGCATGCTGACCGGGATTATGCTCGGCCACTCCCTCGAGACGCGGCTCGGGCTTCGGCCCGAGGTTGCCGGTGCGACCACCTTGGTCGATTCCCTCGCCATGCTCTTGCAATTCAACGTCGCCGGCCGGCTGACCCGCCAGGCCTTCGGCCCGCGCGTCGCGGCCTGGGAACGGGGCCTGGAGGCGCAGACCGAGTTATTGGCCGGCGCAAACCTCGGGACCCGAGGCCCGCGCCGCGGCGGCTTCCCCGCCGGCCCCTTGCCGGCCCTAGCCGCGGCGGGACCCGCGGCGCCGGAGCTCGGCCGCCGGCCGGTGGAAGACCTGCTGCGCGGCCTCCAAGTCCACATGTCGAAGATGGAGGACGGCGGGCAGGATGGGCGAGGTCCGGCGAACCCCGCGGCGGGGCGAGGCGGCGCCGTCCCCGGCGTCGATCCCAACCGCCTCGATCGCGACATCTCGACGTTTTTACTCACCGCCGGGGACAATTTCGAGGCGGGCCTGCGCACCTTCGTCGACAATCAGCCGATCGCGACGGCGGTGGCGCGGCTGGAGCGCAACAACAACGACTTCGGCCGCATCTTCATGGCCAATCGCAAGTTCACCGAGCTCTTCGGCTACACCGAGGCCGAGGCGGGGCAGCACAACATCACCTTCTTCTTCAACAAGCTCAGCCTCCCCTTCATCGCCTCGCGCATCTGGGGGATCTTCCGGGGCGGCGTCTTTTCGCCCAGCAACATGAAATTCCGGCATCGCGACGGCTCCTGGGTCGAGATCGTCGGCAGCGGCGTCATCAAGGACGTCCAGGGCCACTCCATCGCCTTCGGCTTCTACGAGCCCCGCACCGAGGCCGGCCGCGGCGAGCGCTCCCAAGAGCAGCTCCTCGCCGCCTTGAGTTCGGTCAACCGGGAGGCGCCCTTGCGCAGCAACGAGGGCATCATCGAGATGGAGTCCGTCTCCGAGCTCAGCGCCCAGCTGACCCGCAGCGGGTCTCCTCTCCTGCAGCAGGCCCTCGAGCGGGACCTGAGGGTGCGCATCACCAATATGCCCTGGGTCCATGCCCCGGAGAGCTACGCCGATCCCTTGCTCCGGTATTTCAACCTCCAGGCCCGTAAATTGGAGTTTCCGCTGGGACGCCGGGTGGCGGTGGAATTTCCCGCCACCGACAGCCGACCCCGCACCTCGATCACGATGGTAAAATTCACCGAGGGTTTTAGGGCCCTGGGCCTGGCGGAGGGCGAGGCCAACGCCCCCGTCGCCGACCCGCAGGCCGTTGCCCGGCGGGCCACGGCGCCCGTCGCCGCGGCTGCCGAGGCGCCCTCCGACGGGTCGACGGCCACCGACGCGCGTTCCGCCGCCGCCTTGGAGCGGCTGCAAGGCCAATTGGGCGCGGCCCTTAGCGCCGAGAGGGAACGCGTGGCTCGAGAGGACGTCGTCTTGACCCTCGGCGGGCCCTTCGATTCCGCCTTCGTCTCCCAAAACCTCGAATCCCTCACGGGAGAGCTTCAGGCCTTGACTCAGAGGCGCATCCCCATGCCCCTGGGTCGCCTGGTCACGATTGTGATCCCGACCGAACAGGGCTCGGTCCGCCTCGTTTACAAGAAGGTTCTGCTCAACTTCGAACGCATCGAGTAGGAACGGAAATCCACCCGCTCCAGGCAACCTATTCCGGGGCGGGACGAGAAGCGGGGCATCCACGTTTGAAATGATTTGGTTTTTCGAAGGAATGTCCGGGTGTCCACGCCGTCCGTCGCCAGCTTTGCCACGTCCTTGCCCGACGTAACCGGGTCGTCCCGCGCGACTTGGTCGCCTGCGGATCGGCTCGAACTGCAATCCATTGCCCACGAGAGCGATGCCGGGCTGCGCGCCGAGGGCCTGCTGGCCTTGGCCCGGCGCCTGGAGGCGGCGGGACGCGTGGAGGCGGCGGTGGAGTTGTATGCGGCGGTGGTCCAGGAGGCCGATGCCCTCGGGGTGGAACAGGTTCAGCCGCTCCGGGCCCGCGCGCAAGAACACTTGGATGCGATCTTGGGCCGCGGCGCCGTTGGCCCACGGGCGGAATTTCTTTTGCGGAATCTTGCCCAACAGGCCGGCGACCCGACGATGCTCTTCGCGATGGGCACGGCGGGGGCGGTCTTTCGCATGACGCGTCTGGCGACCTTGGCGCGCTTGGCGGCGGCGCCGAACCCGGGATGGATGACGCAGCTCTTGGGAGCGGGGCGCCTGGCCTCGCTGACGGGCTTTGCCTTGGAGGCCCCGGCCTTCACCCTGGCCGCGCGCCTGGGTAACGAGGCCTTGGGCCGGTCCCAGGATTGGAGCGGCCGAGCCTTGGGGAGAGATTTTGCCTCGAGCTACCTGGTCTTGGGAGGATTGAAGGTGGCGGGCTGGGGGAGCGGGGCCATCCATCGCAGATTAGCCGGTTCCGTAGGGGCCGAACAGGTTCAGCCTCTGCGAACGCTGTTCCAGCAGGGCGGGATGTTGGCAGGCATCCTGCTCGGCCATTCGCTGGAGGAACACCTCGGCCTGCGCCCGCGCCAGGACGGGGCCACCACCTTCGTCGATTCCCTCGCCATGCTCTTGCAATTCAACGTCGCCGGCCGGCTGACCCGCCAGGCCTTCGGCCCGCGCTTCGCGGCTTGGGAGCAGGGCCTGGATTTGCGCGCCGAGGCCCTGACCCAAAGGAGACCCGGCGGGAGGGTCATTCCACCCTGGAACCCCGGTTGGGACCTTGGCCCTAGACAGGTCCTCGCCGGGGTCCCGCTCCGGCCGGCCGCGGGGTCTCGCGGCGAGGCCCTCACGCCGGAGGGACCGAGCCTGGTCTTCATGACGGGAAGGGGTCGCGGCGGGGGCTCCTGGCGACAGGAACTGCAAGGGGCGACCGAGCTGCGCCTCCAGTTTGCGCCGGACGAGGCCTGGGCGCGGCGCGCGGAGCTGACGGCCGAATACGTCGCCCGCCTCAGATCCCTGCCCTCGGGACGACGGGAGGTCTTGGAGGAGATGCAGCAGGGATTGGAGCTGGTCGGGGCTTGGTTGGCGGGACGGGACGGCTTCCGCAAGGCCATCGGGTCTCGCCATTATGCCGAGCTTTGGGGTCTGCTCGCGGGCAGTTGGACGCATCTCTCCCTCAATGCCGCGATGACCGATACCTTTCGGAGTCACGTCGACCGGCATCGCGGCTTTTTGGGTTCCGAGTCGAATCCCCGCTTTCTCTCCGCCGCGCTCGAGGCCACCCCGGACATCGCCCGCGTCTACTCCCACACCCAAGGCGCCCTGGTGGAGGGCTCGCCTCGCGAGCGGGAACTGGGCGCGGCCCTGGTTTCCCTGGTAGCCGTCCTGCGGACGGGTGCGACGGCGCCGGTTCCCACGGCCTTGCGGAGCCGATATGTCGAGGCGCTCCACGACACGCTCAACAACAGCGCCGGCGGCGGCGCCCTCGGCCTGGCGCGCGAGGCCCTTGCCGGGGTCCGGCTGATGCATCATTGGATGTTGGCGCCGGATGCGGAGCGCGCAGAGCTGGGGCGGAATTATTTTCCGCGATTTTGGCGGCTGCTGGCGGAACGCGCCCGTCCTGACTTCAAGGATTCCCTGCTGGTGGAGATGCAGCAGGAAATCGTTTTTCTGCAGCAGCACACCCGTCCGTACTCGACTCCCCGCGAGGTCCTGCTGCCGTCCCTGCACGCCTTTCCGCATTACGTCGAAACGGTCTTAAGCAGCGTGGGTCCGGAGCCCGGGACCTCCTTTGCGCTGATTCAAACTTTTCTGTCCCAGGCCCAGGCCTTGCGGCCCTGGATCCTGGAGCACTCGGACCCGCAGGTGCGCGCCGTTTGCGCCGACTCCTATTTGCGGCTGATGACTCTCCTCCAGTCCCGAGCCACCGAGATCGTCGAGTACGAGCGACATTTTCCAGCCTCCCCCACCGCCCAGGTGACTCAAGAATTATTGGAAGCCGTCGCGGTCTTCGCCCAGCGCTGGAAGACACGCGACCCTGAGGCGCTGCTCCCCGCCTTGCGGGATTACCAGGCCTTGACGATGCTCCTGCCCGCGCGGCCCGACCTGGTCCCCGACCTCCTCGCGGAATCCAACTTGAAGCCCTTGATGAACCTCCAATACCACCCGGACCCACGGGTACGTCCTGCCATTGAGGAGTTGCTGGTCAAACTGGTGGCCCGATTCTCCAAAGCCACTCCCGGAGGCGGATCAAGCAACTGAGGCCTTCCTCGGCCGATACAACACCCTCACTGGCTTTCCGGAGCGGGGGTCCTCCGGGGCGAGAGACAGGCATGACCCCAATCCTTCCCATATCCCGAGGGTTTCCGACCACGGCCGCGACGGTCTCGTGGCCTTCGCTTTTAGCGAGGTTTCGGGAGGATCCTGTGGCGGAGGAGTTGCTTTCGCTCTCGAGGGAAGGGGATCCGGAACTGCGCGCGGAGGGGTTGTTGGGCCTGGCTCGGCGCCTGGAGGCCGCGGGGTGCTTAGAATCAGCGGTGGAGTTGTATGCTGTGGCGGTGCAAGAAGCCGACGCTGTAGGGGCCGTTCCCTCCTTAACGGAGGACAAGCGCGAACGGCCCCTACGGATCCGCGCGCAAGAAGGCCTCGACGCGATCCTAGGCCGCGGCGCCGCCGGCCCCCGCGCGGAATTCTTGCTTCGTAACCTGGCTCAACAGGCCAGCGACCCGACGATGCTCTTCGCCATGGGCACGGCGGGGGCGGTTTTCCGGATGACTCGGTTGGCGACCTTGTCGCGCCTCGCTGCGACGCATCGTCCCGGAATTTTGACGCAAGTGATAGGTGCCGGGCGCCTGGCCTCGCTGACGGGCTTTGCGCTCGAAGCGCCCGCTTTTACTTTAGCCGCCCGATGGGGCAACGAGGTCTTGGGTCGGTCCCAGGATTGGAACGGTCGTGCCTTGGGCAGGGATGTCGCCTCGAGTTACCTGGTCTTGGGGGGGTTGAAATTGGCGGGCTGGGCGAGCCAAGCCGCGTACCGCAGGATGGCGGAGCCTGAAGGTTCGCCCCTACAACTGTTGTTCCAGCAGGGCGGGATGCTGACTGGCATCCTGCTCGGCCATTCGCTGGAGGAACAGCTCGGCCTGCGTCTCCATCACGACGGCGCGACGACGCTGACGGATTCGCTCGCGCTGCTCTTGCAATTCAACGTCGCCGGCCGTCTGACCCGCCACGCCTTCGGCCCCGGCTTGGCCGCCTGGGAATCCTCTCTCGACCGACAGGCCGAGACCCTGCGGCGTTTGCCCGGGCTCCCGACCCTTCCGCTGGAGGGATCGCTTCCCTGGCGAAACGCCCCGATCCTCGCCATGGCGAGCGGTCCCGACGAAGGCGCCCCGCGTCTTCCCGACCGGCTTTTCTCGCTCGGCGGCGGAGGGGGCCGCCGCCCCGAGGCCCCCACGGAAAGCTCCCCGCCGGAGGTGCGTCCCAGTCTGGACGGACGGGCCCGTCCCGTCGATCGCGAGGCGGCGCCTGCGATCAAGGTGATCGAGGCCCAGGGCGTGTTTTGGGTCATCGACATCGACACCGGGGCCCGCGCCCGCGGCCTCGAGGTGCGGGTCGCCGGGCATCGCCTGCCGCCCGGCGGCTCGCTGCGCGTCCGCGACGGCGAGCTCATCCACCTGGGCGATCGCGCCTATCGCTTCCGCGAGCCGGTCCGGGATTTCTCGCCCGAGATCTCCAGCGCGCCCGGCCCCGAGGGGGTCCTGGTGCGCCGCCACCTGCACCCCCAGTACAACCAAGGCCGGGAGACGCGCTACGAATTGCGGCTCGGGCGCTTCGTCGACCGCCTGGAGCCCGGCAGCGCCCTGGTCTTCGCCTCCGGGCCCCAGGGCGAGGCCCGCCTCACCCTGCGGGAGCGCCGCGCGATCCCCGAGGGCGAGGCCTTCGCCCTGGAGGTCCAAGACACCGAGACCCGCTTCACCGTCGTCCTCGAGCTGACTCCCGAGCGTGTGGTCTTGGCTTCGTCACCCCAGCCGCGTCCCGGCTCGGCGCTGCTGCCGATGTTCATGGATTGGTTGAGCACCGAGACCTTGGTCCGCGCCTCGGACCTGCAGGTCCGGGGGATCCGCCCGGAGCTCCACGAGCTGCTGGGCTTCGGCCTGATTCATTCCGCCTACAGCCGCTACGAGCGCCATGGCGACCGCGTCGACCTCGTGACGCAGCCGCGCTCCGCGCTGTTGCCCGTCGAATTGGGCCCGCGGCACCGGGACGCGGCGAACCGGGCCTTCGACGCCTGGGCCCGGCGGCGCTTCGGGACCCGCATCCCCAGCCTCGTCGAGATCGAGGACGGGGCCGCGCTGCCGCAATTCAACCACTTGGGCGTGGAGCCCTCGATGCCGGCGATCCTGGACCGCCTGGTGCGCGCGGACACCCGTTTTTTGGAGATCGGTTTCGGCGACCGCCTCGAGACCCTGCAGGCGGTGGAACGGCGGGGCGGCCTGGCCTGGGGCCTGGAGGTGAACAAGGTCTACCCCGCGGCGGCGGACCGCGAGGCGCTGCGGCGCTCGGACTTGGACGTGCTCTTCATCAACGGCTCGCCCTTCCTCTTCTACGCCCAGCACCACGTCGCCCTGCCGGCGGCGGTCGACATCCTCCGGCAATTTTCCCGGGCCCAGTGGCTGGTGATCCAGGCCTACAACCCGCGCACCCCCTTCGAGATCCTGCGCCATGCCGAAGAGCTGAACCGCCTGCGCTGGGAACCCATGTATTACCGCGTCGCGCCCTCGCTGGAAGAGGCCCCGATCTTTCCGACGGACTGGTGCCAGCGCCCGGACACCCCCCACGCGGTCTTGATCGCCCGCCGGCCCCCAGCGGGAAATAACGGTTTGACTCCCCGGTATTAGGGCCTTACCATTTCAAGGATGTCCAAAATCCAGGCGCCGAGTTAAGCGAAGAAATCTCAGGGGCGCTCCTGAAAGAGGCGGGTGCAGAGCCCGCCTTTTTTAATGACCGGGAGGCACGTCATGCTCACCATCCGCAAGGCCGAAGCGCGGGGCCATTTCGATTTCGGCTGGCTCAACACCTACCACAGCTTTTCCTTCGGCGAATATTACGACCCGAACCATATGGGCTTTCGCGACCTGCGGGTGATCAACGAGGATTGGGTTCAGCCCGGCAAGGGCTTTCCAACCCATCCCCACCGCGACATGGAGATCCTCACCTACGTCCTCGAGGGGGCCCTGCAGCACCGCGACAGCATGGGCAACGGCTCGGTGATAAAACCGGGCGAGGTGCAGCGGATGAGCGCCGGCACCGGCGTGACGCACAGCGAGCACAACGCCTCGCCGGACGAGCCCGTGCATCTGTTACAGATCTGGATCCTGCCGCGGGAGTCCGGCTTGAAGCCGAGCTACGAGCAGAAGGACTTCGCCGCCGAGCGAAAAAAGGGCCACTGGCTGCTCATCGCCTCGCCCGACGGGCACCAGGGATCGGTGACCGTGCACCAGGATGTCCACGTCTACGCCTCGTGGATCCCGCCCAATGAGGAGCTCTTCTTCCAGGTGAAGCCCGACCGTCACGTCTGGCTGCAGGTCGCGCGCGGGGAGGTTCAGTTGCAGGACCAGCTCCTGAAGGCCGGCGACGGCGCGGCGCTCAGCCAGGTGCCCAGCGTGGACCTGCGCGGGAAGCGCGATGCGGAAGTGCTGTTGTTCGATTTGGCTTGAGCTTTAGACGTTGAAGCGAAAGTGCATGATGTCCCCGTCGCGCACGACGTAGTCCTTCCCCTCGAGGCGCAGCAGCCCCGCCTCTTTCACCGCCTGCTCAGACTTGTATTTCATCAAATCGTCGAAGTGGTAGACCTCGGCGCGGATGAAGCCCTTTTCGAAGTCGCTGTGGATGACGCCGGCGGCCTGCGGGGCCTTGGCGCCCGCCGGGATGGTCCAGGCGCGGACCTCTTTTTCGCCGGCGGTGAAGTAAGTCGAGAGGTGCAAGAGCTGGTAGCCCGCGCGCGCCATTCGGTCGAGACCGGATTCGTGCAGGCCTAAGTCCTCTAAGAAGGCCTTTTGTTCCGCCTCGGGGAGGTTGGAGATCTCGGCCTCGATGGCGCCCGAGAGCACGACGCAGGGCGCGCCTTCTTTTTCGGCGTGGGCCATGACGCGCCGGGCGGCCGGGCCGGGGTTCGCGGCCTCGGCTTCATTGACATTGGCGACGTACAGGACGGGCTTGAGGGTGAGCAGGAAGAGCTCGCGGATCGCGGCCTTTTCTTTGTCGCTTAGGCCCTGGCGCCGCACGGGCACTCCCTCGTTCAGGCCCTTCTGCACCTTCTGCAGAACCTCCACCTCGGCGAGCAGCTCCTTGTCGCCGCTCTTCGCGGCCTTCCCGCTGCGCTCAAGGCGTTTCTCGACGGTGGCCAGGTCCGCCAGCATCAGCTCGGTGTCGATCACCTCGATGTCGCGGATCGGGTCGACGCCGCCCTCGACGTGGACGACGTCGGGGTCCTCGAAGCAGCGCACGATGTGCGCGATCGCGTCGGTGTTCTTGATGTTGCCCAAAAATTGGTTGCCGAGCCCTTCTCCCTGCGACGCGCCCTTCACCAGGCCGGCGATGTCGACGAATTCGACGGTGGTGGGGATCAGTTTTTGCGGCGGGATGTACTTCGCGATCTGCCCCAAGCGCGGGTCCGGCAGCGGGACGATGCCGACGTTGGGATCGATGGTGCAGAAGGGATAGTTGGCCGCCTGCGCCCCGGCGTGGGTCAGGGCGTTGAAGATGGTGGATTTGCCGACGTTGGGCAGGCCGACGATGCCGCAGTTGAATCCCATAATTAGCTTTTGCCTTTTTCTTCCTGAAGTTTTCGAATGGCTTTCAATTCCCGAACCGTTGCCAGATCCTTCTCCCTGCCGAGGGCCTGCTTGGCGGAGATCAAGCCCTCGATGCCCAAGACCTTACAAGGCGACCCGAATAATTCGATCTCGACGGCGCTCTTAAGCACGGCGTCGTAATTTCCCACCCCGGTGACCGTGCCGATCACGTCCAAGATCCCCCAGTCCGTCTGCAGATAGAGGTTTTTCAGGTTTCCGGTTTCTTCCGGGAACTCGATAAAGGAAAGCTTCTGGGATGTCATCCGGTGTTTCGGATGGAGCTCTCGAAGGCAAGCCCGCAGCTTTTCGACTTGTTTCGGGTCGATGGCCGCGCAGATATCGATGTCTTCGGTGACCTGGCTGGCTCCGTGGACGACGGCCGCCATTCCGCCGATGAGAACGAATTCGATCTTATTTTCCAAAAGCAGGCGGAGGAGGTTGCTGAAGTCTTGCATAGTGCGCTTGCCCCGCGGCCCGCAATCGGAGAACCAGGTCCAAGGCCCTTTGGTGGTGGAGGAGTCGGTCTTCGTGGCTCAACGACAGATTGTAGGCGAGAACGGACAAATCGATTTCGCCTGCGCATTGCTGATTTTCGACTTGGGCCGCGTCTCGCTCCATCGGCTCGAACTTAGCCGAGCGTGGGTTATTTCGCAACGCGATTTTCGGCCGCCCGCCGGCGGATGCCGCTCACTTCTTGCGTTGGATGACGTAGTCGCCCAGCTTCAGCAGGGCGGCCTTCGCGGGGCTCTCGGGCAGGGCCGCGAGCGACTGGCGCGCGTCGGCCGAGCGCCGGGCGGCGAGGCCCAGGGCGTAGTCGATGGCGCCGTATTTCTTCAGCACCTCCAAGACCTTCAAAAAGCTGTCGCGACGCGCGCTGATCGTGCCGTCGCGGATCACCTCGCGCTCGGCGGGGGTGCAGCGCTCCAGCGCGTAGAGCAGGGGCAGGGTGATCTTGCCCTCTTTCAGGTCGACGCCCTTCTCTTTGCCGAATTCGGCCTCGACGCTGACGTAGTCGAGGACGTCGTCGGCCAGCTGGAAGGCGATGCCCAAATGCATGCCGTAGTCGGCCAGGGCCTTCTCTTGGTCGGGCGTCGCCTGGGCGATGATGGCGCCCACCTGGGTCGCGCAGGCCATCAGCATGCCGGTCTTGAACTCGACGATCTTGAAGTACTCGGCCTCGCCCAGCCGCAAGTCGCGCGACTTGGTGATCTCGAGGACCTCGCCCTCGGTGGTGCTGGTGGTGGCGTCGGTGATGCTGCGCAGGATTTTCAGGTCGCCGTCGCGGGCGATCAGCGAGGAGGCCTGGCAGTAGAGGAAGTCGCCGACCAGGACCGACATCTTGTTGTCCCAGATCGCGTTGCAGGAGGGCCGGCCGCGTCGCAGCTGGGCGTTGTCGATCACGTCGTCGTGGAGCAGGGTGGCGGTATGGATGAATTCGATGGCGGTCGCGAGCGAGAGGACCCGGGGCCCGCGGTAGCCCAAGGCCTGGGCGGCCAGGACGCAGAGGATGGGGCGCAGGCGCTTGCCGCCGCTCATCACGATGTGCGTCGCGACCTGGGTGACCGAGGGGACCTGGCTCATGAGATTCTTTTGGATCTCGACCTCGACCGCCGCCAATTCATCCTTGAGCTGCAGGGCCAGGGCTTCGAGGGCGTCGCCCGGGGGCGGCTCGAGGGGGGCGGGGGATGGGACCGGACGAGAGGACATTTCGAAACACTCGCGATAAAATGCGTTCAATGGGAAGCGGGATTATCGTACGATGGCGCGCATCGCGCTAAAACCCCTAAATAAAAGCCTTTAGCCGCTATCGAGCGGGCAAAGGCTTGTCAAGGACAAGCATGCTGCGGATGCCGGCAAAATCGATCCACACCGAATCCATCCACCTCCCGGGGGGCGAGGCGGGGGTCCTGCTGCTCCACGGCTTCACGGCCACCCCCGATTCGATGCGCTACTTGGGGGATAAGCTGAACCGGGCCGGCTTCACGGTCCTGGCCCCCATCCTGGCGGGCCACGGGACCCGGGTGGAGCACCTGGAGCAGACCCAGTGGCAGGACTGGTACCGCAGCGTCGAGGACGCCTTTCACGCCCTGCGGGCGGAGTGCCGCGCGGTGATGGTGGCCGGACTCTCGATGGGCGGGCTCTTGGCGGCTCACCTGGCCTTCCACCACAGACAGGCCGTGAGGGCCCTGGGGCTGATGGCGACGCCGCTTTTCCTGGACAGCTTCCTCGTCAAGGGAGTCTTCCCCGCCGTCTGGAAGACCCCGCTCCGCCACGTCTACAAGTATCAGTCCAAGGGCATCGCCTCGATCAAGGACCCGGCGGCGCGGCGCCGCTACCAGACCTACCACAAGGTTCCGGTGGTCTCGGTGGCCAGCATGTTCGAACTGCAAAAGACGGTGCGGCAGGAATTGAAGCACCTCCACCACCCCACCATCATCCTCCATTCCTTGCACGACGAAACGGTGCCCTACGGCAACCTGGACTATATCCAGGCCATCCTGCCCGGCGACGAGGTCGAGACGGTGACGCTCAAGAAGAGCAACCACATCATCACCCTCGACTACGACAAGGACCTCGTCGCGAAGCGGCTGATCAAGTTTTTCAAGCGGTATCGGAAATAGAAAACAAAAGGGCGGGGCCCGAGGCCCCACCCTTTCCCTCTGGCAGGATTCGAACTACTTGCGGCGCTGTGCCTTGCGCCACAGAAGCGGGGCCGCCAGCCCGAGGCCGAGCAGGCCCCAGGACGCGGGCGAAGTCCCGACGGCATTCAGGCTGCAGCCGAGCTTGCCGCTCCCTTCCAAGAAGGGTTGTCCCGGGTCGAAGTTTTGCTTGGGCTCGTCCGGCTCCGGGCCGTCGCTCGGAACAGGCGGAGGCGTCGGAGTTGCGGGAGGCGTCGGCGGAGGCGTCGGCGTGGGCACCGGGTCGCATTCGTCCTCGTCGAAGGCCGTCGCGACACCGGCGCCGCCCACGTTCGGGACCGGCGGCGGGGTCTCGGGTTCCTCTTCCGGCGTGGTGAGATCCCCCGGAAATTGCGGTGGGGGCGGCGTGGGAGTGGGAACCGGCCGCGGCCGCAGCCACGGGTCGCAAGGATTATAGGCGTGTCCCGGTCCGGCCTCGGCCCAACCGGCGCCCCCCAACAGGAGGGCAAAAGCGATCAAGAAGGTCGTTTTTTTCATACGCAGATCCTCATGGCCCAAGCCGGTGCGTATAGACTGGGGTCTAACGCGCGGATTGAGCGGTGAATGGAGTGCCCGGCGAACGGAAGGCTCGCCCCCCGATGCCCCGCTGTGAAGGGCGGGGCCTCGAGGGGCGGGGATCGGCGCGAACGCCGATCCCCTTGGGTTCATGTCTGGCCCCCCCAAACGCCCGGGTTGGTCGGCCGGGCGCCTCGTGGGGTGGGGGGTCTCCGGGAAGACCCCCCAGGGTTCACGATAATTCCCTCTTTGGAAGAGGGCTGGACTGTCGATAGGAAATAAAAGCAACGGCCGTGCCAGAAGAGATTTTTTGGAACGAAGTTTGCAAGTATCTGAAATATCGAAATAATTCCTGAGCGAAGGCAAAATCTTCGGAGACAGGACACCCCGAATCAGGCTAAAATTTCCGGAAAACCGGAAAAAACGTGAAATATGGAAAAACCACTGCCTCCTTATGTTGCCGATCAAGTCCTGGGCGAGGGTGCCTGGGGCAAGGTCTATAAGATCCACGATCAAAGGGCGGAGGACTTTGCCCTCAAGGTCCTGAGGCCGGAGGCCCTGAGCCGGGGGCCCTCCCTCGAGACGGAGGTCCGGGTCCTGGCCCGGCTCTCCCATCCCAACCTCGTCCGCATCCTGGAATACCTGCCGCGGGTCGAGGGCCTGAAAGGCGTTGCCGAATCGGGCCCGGGCCTGCTGATGGAATTCGTCGACGGCCCCTCGGTGGTCGAGCGGCGCGGGGCGGACGCGCCGGAAAACCTCCTTCCCTACTTTGTCCAGGCCCTGCGCGGCCTGGATTATCTGCACGCCCGCCGCCTTCTCCACGGCGACCTGAAGCCGGGGAATTTGAAGCTGCACAAAAAGAAGCAGCTCAAAGTCCTTGATTTCGGCTTGGCGGGCCGCGAGGCCTCCTCCGGCGGCGTCGTGCAGGGCACCATGGACTACATGGCGCCGGAGGCCATGTCCGGCCGTCGCGGCGCCGCCTCCGATCTCTTCGCCCTGGCCGCGGTGTTCTACGAATGGCTGACGGGGCGCCTGCCCTTTCCGCGCGGGGAGCTGGCCCAGCGTTTCTCCGAGCCTCCGCGCCCGGCGGCCGAGCTGAGTCCCGCGACGCCGGCCTTTTTCAGCGCGATCCTGAAGCGCATGCTGGAGATCGATCCGGCGCGGCGCTTTTCCAGCGCCGCCGCCGTGCTGCGCGCGGTCGGCCTGCACCAACCCAAGCTGCTCGCCGCGCGCGCCGAGGGCGAGTTCGCCGAGACCCGCATTCCCTTCGTCGGGCGGGAGGACCTCCTCGCCGCCTGGGATCAGGCCCTGCGCGCCTGGGATGCGGGCGAGGGCAAGGCGCCGCTGTGGATCTTGCGCGGCCCCGCGGGCGTGGGGCGCAGCCGTTGCCTGGAAGAGATGCAGTGGCAGGCCGCGCTGCGGGAATGGCGCGTCCTGAGCTGGGCGCCGGGGGAGTCCCTCGAGGCCTTGCCGGCCGCGGCGGGCGCCGAGCCCGGGCGTACCCTGATCCTCTTGAAGGAGCTCCACGACCTCCCGGCCGAAGAGGGGACGGCCCTCGAGAACTTCTTCGCCTCGCTGGCGGCACGCGCCCCGCAGGCCGCCACGGCCCTGGAGTTCGATCCCGACCGGGCCTCGCCCGGGCTGCGCCGGCGCCTCGAGGCCCTGCGCGAGCGCCGCCCCTGCCGCGAGATCGAGCTGCGTCCCCTGAACGCCGAAGAGTCCGCGCAGTTTTTGCAGGAACAGCTCTGGGAGCAACCCTTGCCGACGATTTTCACGGCCGCGGCCTACGAGGCGACCCGGGGCTCGCCCGCCCTCTTGCTGGAAGCGGCGCGCTGGCGCCGCGCTCAAGAGGCCGCCGGCGAACGGAATCCCCGCGTGGAAAATTTCGAGCCGAGCGAGCTGCCGGCCTCGTTGCAGGCCTCGCTGGCGGCCCGCTGGGCCCTCCTGCTGCCCGCGGAACGCGAGCTGTTGGGGGCCTGCGCCCTCTTGGCCGAGGGCCTGCCTGCGGAGGAGTCCGCCTTCTTCGCTCCGGCGGAGGCGGGCCTGGAGATCGCGGGGCTCGGCGAACTCGCCGCGAAGGGTTGGATCGAGACCCGCCAGGGGAGCCACCGCGTCGTCCCGCCGCTCGTCCGCCGGCCGCTGCTGGGGCTGTTCGCCGCGAAGGACCGGCAGCGCCTGGCGGAGCGCCTCTTCGAGGCCCTGAGCCGCCATCCCGAGGCCCCGGCCTTCGCCCTGGCCCGCCTGGCCCGCGAGGCGGGCCGTTCGGAGGATTACCTGCACTACGGCGCCCGGGCCGCCGAGGAGTTTCAGGCTCGCGGCGATGCCGAGTCGGCGGCCCGCCTGCACCGCGAGCTGGCGGAGGCGGCGACGACCCCCCGCGACCAGTCCTACCACCTCGCCTACCTCGCCTCGGCCTTGAGCCGCTTGGCGCGTTTCGAGGAGGCCCATCAGGCCTACGAGCGCTGGTACGCCCTGGTCGAGGACGACGGCACGGGGGGCAAGGCCCTCAAGTACCACTACTTGATCGGTTTGAATTTCCTGAATCAAGGGAAGCCGGTGCAGGCCGCGCGGCACCTGCGGCAGGCCCTGCAGAGCGGAGATTCCAAGCGCTTCGAGGCGCACCGGCCCTTTCACCTGAAGGTCCTGACCCTCCTGGGCAAGATGGAGGAGCAGGAAGGGCGCCGCGCGGAGGCCCGGCGCCGCTATGAGGAGGGCCTCGCCTTGGCGGCGGAGCCCTCGCCGGAGAAGACCCAGCTGCTGCGCCACCTGGGCCTGCTCGAGCTCGCCGAGGGCAGGAACGCGGAGGGCCGCGCCGCCCTGGAGGCCGCGCTGCAGATGAGCCTCGACCTGGAATACGACGAAGGCGTGGCGAACTGCGCCGCGGTGCTCGCCGATCTCGCCCACCGCGAGGGCGACTACGAGCGCGCCCTGCGCATCCACGAGCAGGTCATGCGGCTCGCCGAAAAGCACCAGGACCCGCTCAAGCAGGCGCGCACCCACAGCAACATGGCCTCGGTCCTGATCGAGCTCGCCGACTACGGCCACGCGGCGGAGCACGCCGAGAAGGCCCAGGCCGTCTTCGCCGCGAAGGGCACGGAGATCGATCGCCTGATCAACCGCTTCCACCTCGCCACCTTCAAGACCTACCTGGGACAGTTCCAGGAGGCCCAGGACCCCGAGCTGCACGAGGCCGCGCGCCGCCTGGGCCAGGGCGAGGTCTTGGCCTACCTCGAGCGGCTGCGCGGCGAAGCGGCCCGACTGCAGCGGGATTTCCAGGGGGCGCTCGAGTCCTACGGCCGCGCGCGCGAGGGATTTCTCGCGGCGAAGAACCGCGACGAGGCCGACCTCTGCCTGCTGCAGGAGATCTTCACCGAGTGCCTGACCGGGGACCTGGAAGCGGCCCGGCGCCGCGCGGGGCAGGCGAAGCGCGGGGGGGTCTACGAGGCCTTCTTCGTCTGGGTCGACGCCTTGCTGGCCGCGGGTTCCCGGCGCGACGAGGTCGAGCTGCAGGAGGCCTTGCGGCCCCTGCTCAAGTGCGGCCAGCAGGAGCTCGTGATCCTGGCGCTGCTGGCGGCCTCCGAGCTGCACTCGCGGCGCAAGGAGACGGGGGTCGCGGAGTTCTTCCGGCAGAAGGCCTTCGAGTGGCTGGAGGCCCTCTACCGGGCCCTGCCGGAGGAGATGCAGCTCAGCTTCGAACAGCGCGAGGATTACCGGCGCCTGGCCGAGGCGCGGCTCAAGCGGCTGAAGGCCGCGGGCATCTCGCGGGAGAGATTCTTAAGCTTCGCTAAGATCAACAAGCGGCTCAGCGAGGAGACCGACATGCACTCCATCCTCGAGCAGGTGATGGACGCGGCGATGGCCCTGGCCGGCGCCGAGCGCGGCTTTTTGCTGATCCGCGAGGAAGCGAAGGCGGCGCAGCTCCTGCCCGGCTTCCGCGTCGAGGCCGCGCGCAACATGAAGAAGGAGAACCTGCACGAGGAGGAGTTCAAGATCAGCCTCTCGGTGGTGGAGGAGGCCCTGCGCCGGCGGGTCAGTCTGCTGACCGACGACGCGCAGGCCGATCCGTCCTTCCGCCACGCGGAGAGCGTGGTGCGCTACGAGCTCAAGTCGATCCTGGTCCTGCCCCTGGTCGGGGCCAGCGGCTGTCTGGGCGCGCTCTACCTGGACCACCGCTTCGAAATCGGAGCCTTCTCCGAGGAGAAGCTGCTCTTCTTGAAGGCCTTCGCCGACCAATCCGTGCTGGCCATCGAGAAGGCGCGGACTCTGGCGGAGTTGGCCGAGGCGAAGCGCCGGCTCGAGCACCGCGTCGAGGAGCAGGCCCAGCGCCTCGAGCGCATGGAGATCGAGCTCAAGGAGGCGCGCAAGGACCTCAAGTTCCGCTACGAGGAGATCGTCGGCCAGTCGCCCAAGATGATGAAGGTCCTCGGCCTGCTCGACCGCGTCACCGACACGCGCGTCCCCGTGTGGATCCACGGCGAGTCCGGCACCGGCAAAGAGCTGATCGCGAGGGCCCTGCACTTCAACAGCGACCGAAAGTCGAAGCCCTTCATCGCCGAGAACTGCAGCGCCATCCCCGAAAATCTCCTGGAGAGCGTCCTGTTCGGCCACGTCAAGGGAGCCTTCACCCACGCGGAGCGCGACCGCATGGGCCTCTTCGAGGCCGCGGACGGCGGGACGATCTTCTTGGACGAGATCGGCGACATGCCGATGCCCATGCAGGCGAAGCTGCTGCGGGTCCTGCAGGAGGGCGAGGTGCGCCGGGTGGGCGCGAACAAGAGCGTGAAGGTGGACGTGCGCGTCGTGTCGGCCACCAACAAGAATCTGCCCGAGATGGTGAAGCGCGGCGAGTTTCGCGAGGACCTGTTCTTCCGCTTGAACGGCCTGCGCATCGTGTTGCCGCCGCTCCGGGAGCGCAAGGAAGACATCCCGCTGCTCGTTCAGCACTTCCTGCAGAAGATCGCCGCCGAGAGCGGCCTCGAGGTGGGCGGGGTGAGCGAGCAGGCCTTGGGCGTCCTGGCGAACTACGACTGGCCGGGCAATATCCGGGAGCTGGAGAACACCCTGCGCAACGCGGCGATCTTCGCGGAGGGCAAGACGATCACGAGCGAGATGCTGGGATTCAAGCCGGAGCTGTGGCGGGCGGCCGAGGCGAAGCCGCCATCCGCGGCCCCGGCGGACGAGGCCCCCCCGCGGCCCCTGCAGGCCGAGCGCGAGGCCATCCTCGACGCGATGGTGCGGGCGGCCTTCCACAAGGGCGCGGCCGCGAAGGAGCTGCACATCACGCCGCGGCATCTCTACAACCTGTTGGAGAAGTACCGGCTTCCGAAGAACAAGTGGGCGCTGAAAAAATTGGTGGAAGAGGAAAGATCCTAGGCGTCCCTGGGGGACCGCCTATTTCTTAAAATCGGTGGCGCCTTGGAAGCCCGGCTTGGGGTCTTCGGGTTCGTCGGGATCCGGGGCGGGGGCGGCGATGTCGCTGGGGCCGCTATCGTCTTCCTCGTCGACGGGGACGCCGGGCTGATGGTCGGCGCCTGGGGCGATGGTGGGTTGGCCCTGCCCGCCCCCTACGGGACCTCCGACCGGGGATCCGCCGTCGATGCCGCCGTCCAGGGCGGCCCCGCCTTGTCCGGTGCAGGCGAGCAAAGACCCAAGCAATCCAAAAAACAAACAAACTTTAATGAGAGATCTCAAGATTGGCCCCGTCCTTCTATATAGGTTTCGGCTTATTTGGGCCCAAAGTTGTGTTTAGGATGCGCGGAGTGAGGGGAAAAGAAAAGAAGAAAGGGCAAATTTACCCATATTGGGAGTAAATTTGCCCTTTTTGGAGCAAAAAGAAGAGGTCAGGCGGGCCGGCCAGAGGGCTCGGGGTTTTTGGACACGGCCCGCCTTTCCTCGGAATCTGGATCGCCTTTTCGAGACGGCGACCACTTAATCCTGCGCCAGGCTTCGTTAAAGAGAGCTGTTTTTATTGAGGATTGAGAACAATTTGGAATGCCCCCGGTGTGCCCCCGGGTCGTTCTCTCAAGGTGTCGAGCCCTCAATTTTTTTGCCCTCGCATGCCTGCTATCCTGATAATAAAGCAAGCGTCATGCCAAAGTTCCAAATTTATAACTCATTGATTTTATGTAATTATTTTCTATGAACGTTGGAGGGAGAAGAGGGTGCGATCCGGAAATTTCACGTTTTGTGAAGATATAACGCTCATTGTGCCCATTGGGAATTCCACAAGACCCAAAGGAGTGGGAGCATCATCAACAGGCCCACCAGGATGAAGATTCCGGAGATCTCCCAGAGCCCCCGGCTGGCGACTTGGACGCGAAGGGGTTGGCTGTCGGGACGGTAGTAGAGCTTCACGGTCGAATTCACCGCGGGGAGGTATTTGAGGCCGTAACCCAAGCCGGTGCGGACCTCCAAGAGTCGCCCGTCTTCATCGTGAAAGGCGATCACGGGCTGGATCAAGACGCCGGCGCCGTCGGGGTCGGGATTTTTCTCGATGCGTAGGACCCGGCCATAGGCCTTCTTGCATGCCAGGCGAAAATACAGCTTGTACAAGATGACGAGGAGGGGCGGGAGGGCGAAGAGCAGGCCCATGCCCGCGAGGAAATAAAGAGTCCATAGCGAGATCCCGCCCATCCCTTCACCCTAACGAAAGGCGAAGGTCGGGGGAAAGGAAATCCATCCGGGAAAGTCCTTGAAGCCCCGGCCGCTTGCCCCTAAATTCGCCCGCCATGTCGTTACCCCTGCTCTCCGGCCTGCTGCTGCTCTTTCTCTTTCTCGGCTATCATTTCTACGGCCGCTACCTCTCCAAGACCTTCCGCCTTGACGCGGGGGCGACGACGCCGGCCAATGCGCTGAACGACGGCGTCGATTACGTCCCGACCAAGCCCTTCTATTTATTGGGGCAGCATTTCAGCGCCATCGCCGCGGCCGGCCCCATCGCGGGCCCCATCCTCGCCTGCCAGCAGTTCGGCTGGCTGCCCTGCATGCTCTGGATCGGCTTGGGGGTCGTCCTGATCGGGGCCGTGCATGACTTTTCCGCGCTGGTGGCGAGCGTGCGGCACCGCGGCCACTCGGTGGCCGAGATCATCCGCCTCAACGTAGGCCGGCCCGCCTGGCTGGCGATGATGCTCTTCATCTGGGTCTCGCTGCTCTACGTGATCGTCGCCTTCACCGACATCACCGCGGGCACCTTCGTCGGGCGCATCGAGGAGCTGGAGGGGATGAACCTCGGCTTCGAGCGCGGCGGGGCGGTGGCCGCGGCCAGCGCGATGTACCTGCTGCTCTCCATCGTGATGGGGCTGGTGCAGAGGAAGTGGAACCCGCCGCTCTGGCTGATGACCCTGATCTTCGTTCCGGCGACCTTGGGCGTCGTCTGGTACGGGACGCAGATCTCCACGATGCTGCTCTTCTCGCAGCGCAACTGGGGCCTGATCATCCTGGCTTATTGTTTCGTCGCCTCGCTGCTGCCGGTCTGGCTCCTGCTGCAGCCGCGCGGCTACCTGGGCGGCTTCGTTCTCTACATGGCCTTGGCCGTCGGCGTGATCGGGATCTTCTTCGGCGGCTACGAGATCAAGCAGGATTACTTCAAGACCTGGAACGCGCCGGGCCTCACCGGTTCGCTTTTTCCCTTCCTCTTCGTCACCATCGCCTGCGGGGCCTGCTCGGGCTTCCACGGGCTGGTCTGCTCGGGGACGACCAGCAAGCAGATCGACAAGGAGACGCACTGCCACTCCGTGGGCTACGGCGCGATGCTGCTGGAGGGCTTCGTCGCGATGATCGCCCTGGCGACGATCATGATCCTGGGGAACGGCGAGGCGAAGGGCTCGCCGGGGGCGATCTACGGCGCGGGCATCGGGAAGTTTTTGACGCTGATCCTGGGGAAGGAAAACCTGGTCTTCGCGATCACCTTCGGGGCCATGGCCTTCTCGACCTTCGTCTTCGACACGCTCGACGTCGCGACGCGGCTCGGACGGTATATCCTGCAGGAGCTGACCGGGCACGAGGGCCGCCCAGCCGCGCTGCTCGCCACGGCGCTGACCGTCGGCATCCCGGCCGTCTTCATTTGCCTGGCCAAGGGCGGCGGCTGGTCGCTCTTTTGGGTCCTGTTCGGCACCTCCAACCAGCTGCTGGCCGCGCTGACTTTGGTCGGCGTCACCGTCTGGCTCAAGCGCAGCGGGCGCCGCTATTGGTTCACCCTCTTTCCGATGGTCTTCGTGATGACGATCACCTTCTGGTCGCTGGGCAAGCAGATCCTCTCCGCCTTTTGGGGTCCCGCCCTCTCCGGCGCGACGGCCCACATCGCGCTGATCAACGGGGTCGTGGCCGTCCTCTTGCTCGCCTTGGCCCTCTTGGTGGTCCTCGAGGCACTCAAGACAATCTCCCGCAAGGCCGCATAAAAAAATACCGCCCCGGGTGGCCCGGGACGGGAGGGCTCGGTCGGTCCCCCGCGTTTGGGATCAAGGGGCCGTAAAGCTCTGCGGGTGGACGGCGACGCGCTTCTCGTCGGAGAAGGCGGCCGTCAACGCGGCCTGTTCGGTGCCGTCCTTTTTCATCCGATAGATGTTTTCGTTTCCGTCGCGGTCCGAGGTGAAGAAAAGATATTCGCCGTCGGGCGTCCAGGCGGGATCCGAGTTGGCCCCCTCGCTGGTGAGCTGGCGGGCCCCGGAGCAGGCGTTCGGGTTCAGCGCCGGATAGCCGCGCCGTGCGAAGCTGCAGGCGAAGATCTGGTTCTTGCCGTCCACCTTTCGGACGAAGGCCAGTTGCGAGCCGCCCGGTTTCACGGCGGGGGCGCCGCCTTCGATCGGGAAGCTCCGGTAGGACGGAGAGCCGCTTTGCTCGAGGGCTTGGAAGTCGTGGCCTTCGAGGTCGTAGCGGTAGATTTGCTGCGGCCCATCGCCGAGGCGCATGGAGAAGATCAAGTGGCCGGCGTCCTGCCAGGCGATCCTGCCGATCTTGCGCCGGTCGTCCAAGGTGTTGATCAGGGCGCGACCCTCGCCGGTCGCCGCGTCGTAGACCCTCAGCTCTTCGACCTTGATGACGCGGAAGTCCGCGCCCAGGCCGACGCCGTGGGTGCTGACGCCGACGAAGGCGACGCGGCTTCCGCCGGGCTCGAAGGCGAGCCTTTGCGGCTCAAAGACGCCGGCGTCGAAGGCGCCTAAGTCCCCGCTGTCCAGCGTCTCGAGAAGGACCGGAGTCGCGCCCAAGCGGGCGAGGATCGGAACGGGTTCGCCCAGCGGGATCGATACGGCGGCTCGGTCGAAGGCCAGGGCGCCGCCGTCGGAATTATAGGAGAGATTTCCAAAGTGCGTGCGATCCCGCGTGTTGTCGGTGAGCGGCACGGCGGCTGCGGGGTTGCAGCTGTCGGAGAGGAAGATGTTCTCGGCCGGGGCCCGGTCCGAGACGAAGGCGAAGCGGTAGCAAGTCGTCGGCGTCGCGGGTTGGTCCCCGGCGCCGGGTCCTTCCGGCGCCGGGGTCTCGCCCGGTTCCTCGCCGATGTCCGCCGCCGGACTCTCCGCGGGGTTGTCGGCCGCGGGCGGCGGGTTTTCTTGGACGAATCCGGGATCGGCGACGGGACTTGAGTCGGCTTCCACCCCCGTTGAAGCCGACCGGCCGCAGGCGGCGCCCAGCGCGCCGATCCCGAGGAGTGAGATCAAGATCATAGTTTTTTTCACGGTTTCCAAATTTGAATTCATTTCGATCCCCTTGGCTGTTTTTGGAGTGCGAACATTGCGCGGCGCAAGGCCGACATTCCGTGGCGGCGGGATTTACCCGCGAAATCTGCCTCCGACCCGCCGGTTATTTTTTCGCTTCCTTGGCGGTCTTTCGCTCTCCGTCAATCAGCTGCAACTCCAGCTCCTGGAGCTGCTGGGCCACTTCCTGCAGCGATAGGGCGCCGGTCTCGAATTGCGCCTTCAACTCCGCTAGTTTCTTGGCGACCTTCAGGCGGTAATAACCGCGGGCTTGGGAGTATTTGACCGTCATGGAGAAATCTTCCATGGCCTGAGCGAGCTCCCCCTTCATGGTCTCGTGCTCTTCCCGGTAGCCGCCGAAAATTTCCTCGGCGCGAAGCAAGTCGTTCTCCACGGCCGCCTCGGCCTGGGCCGCGGCCTCCGGGTCCTGCGCGAGCTCCAAGGCCGCCTTGGCCTTGCTGAGTGTGGGAAGGAGCGCTTCCAGTTCCCGGCGCAATTCCGGCGAGAGGTCCGAGCCTTGGAGGGCGGCCTCGATGCCGGCGCTGACACGCTCGATGCGGTCGAGGGGGCCGGAGACGTGGTGCGAAATCCTGAGTTGCAGCTGCACCTGAAGGTATTCGTCCCTCATGTAAGAGGGAATCTCGGCGTCCTTGCCGTAGGGCACCAGCCGCTTCATTAGGAATTGAACGGCGTGAAGGTTCTCCTCCAGCCTTTTATTTTCCGGCTGTGTCCGCAGCTGAGCCGAAAGTTCCGCCTCTTGGAGTCGCAGCTCTTGAAGAACGGCAGGCGCGGAGAGTTGCGGATTCGCCTCCTCCGTCGCTCCGCCGTAGGCCTCGCTGTAATAAGAGTCGGTCCCCGGGTCCTCGGCCCCTTCCGCCTCAAAGCCGTATTCCGTCGCCTCCAGGGTTTCCTCGTTGGCGGCGAAGGACTCCTCCTCCAGCCCATAGGATTTTAGGTAGTGGTTCGAAGAATTTCTGACAGCCCCTGCGTCCATCGCATCCCCCTTGCGGCGGGAGGTACCCGCCATGCCCAGAGAGATTGCAAGGGAAGAGCCAAACGGAGATTTTCAGAAATATATCAATATAAGTTATTGAAATTAAATATTATTTTTTAAAATATTGCAGCTGACGGCCAGATAACCTAAATTTGTATGAATATTTGAATATTTTCACATATATTTTAAATTATGAATAATTTTAATGTATTATATTGAATAAAAATGTCTGAATGAAAATCATTAAAATGAACTAAATAAACATTAATAGTTCTTTATATTTCTATAAAATATTCGTCAGAGCATTATTTATAAATTATCTATAGAATTTTTATTCATAAAATTTTAACTATCTTATTTTAAATTAATTTTTTAATTAAAGTATTTTAATAAATTTTTTATGATGAAAATATTATCATAAGATTTTTTAACAATTATTTTTTTAGTTTAATAAAATTAATCACTTAATACTTAAATGCAGGCAAACCTCACCGAGATACTCAAGGTCCTCCGTTCCGCACGCGACCCCCAGCTTCGGGCCCGGGCCAGGCTCCTGTTGCGCGCCTTGGAGCTGGGGAGCCCCGCCCAGGCCTGCCGCGAGGCGGGGATTTCCCCGCAGCTCTACCAATATTGGTGGCGGCGCTTTCGCGATTCCGGCTTCCGCCGCGAGGGCCTGCGCACGCGCTCCCGTCGCCCCAAGCGCTCGCCGAAGAAGATCCCCGCCCACGTCGAGCGCTGGATCGAGGCCTACCGCCGCGAGCTGCGCTGCTCGGGCGAAAAGATTCGCCTTTTGTTGGAGCAGGAGCGGCAGGTGCGCATCTCCCTCCCGACGGTCTACCGCGTCCTCGCCAGGAGCGGGTCCCTCGCTCCGCGTCGTGCGGGCCGGGCGGGAGGCGCGGCCGCCGCGCCCCGCCGCGAGAGGACCGCCGGCAAACGCGCCGCGCCGCCCGCGGATGCCAAGGCGCCGCCGCTGCCGCGCAAGATCGCGGGGCGCTACCGCCTCCTGCGCCGGCTGGGCAGCGGCGGGGGCGGCGTGGTGTACTTGGTGGAGGACGAGGCGGAAGGCGGCGCGAGGCGGGCGCTCAAGTGGGTCGAGGCGGCGCGCGGGGCCGATCCCGGACTCGCCGCGTTGCTGGAAAACGAGTTCGCCGCCCTGGCCGGGCTGGAGCACCCTAACCTGGCCCGCGTCTACGACCTAGGCGTCGTCCCGGGAGGTCTCTACTTCACTTCCGACTACATCCCCGGCCGCGACCTGCTCGCCGTCGCCCGCGAGGCCGATCTCAATCACTTGTTTCAATTGATCCTGCAGGTGCTGGGCGCCCTCGACTACCTGCACGGCAAGGGCATCCTGCACCTGGACCTCAAGCCCGCCAATATCCTGGTGGCCGATCCCGAGGGCGCGGAGCCGCCGCGGGTGAAGCTGATCGACTTCGGCGGCGCGGAATGGCGGCGCCGCGGCCGGGCGGAGGCGGGCGAGACGATGGGCACGCCGCCTTACGTCGCCCCGGAGCTCTTGCTGGAGCGGGTCCCTTCCCCCGCCGCCGATCTCTACGCCCTCGGTATGCTCCTGCATCAGGTCTTTTACGGCGCCTTTCCGCTGCGCAACCGCGACCCCCTGCTCATGATGCAGGAGCAGATCTACGAGGAACCCCTGCCGCTCGAGCCGCTGCCCCCCGCGCTGCCGGAGTCCTTCGGGGCACTGCTGCGCCGGATGGTCGCCCGCGACCCGCGGGCGCGCTTCGCCTCGGCCCGCGAGGTCTTGGCGGCCATGAACGAAAGCCTGGGCGAGGATTTCAGCCTCTCTCCTCCCGCGCTGCCGCAGGGCATCCTAGCCGAGTCGCGCTACGACTTTTGCGCCGATCGGATCCAAGATTTAGCGGAGCATTTCTCCGGCGCCGAACCCGGCGTCATCGTCCTGTCCGGCGCCGCGGGCAGCGGAAAGAGCCGCCTCATCGCCCGCGTCAAGGAGGTCCTGCAGCTGCGCCGGGTCTTTCCGGTCTTCGTCGCCGAGGCCGCGCAGCTCGACACGGCCCTGCGCCGCGCCGCCCGCGCCAAGGCGCCGCTCTTCCTCGACCTGCATCCCCAGGCGGAGGACCTGCCCGCGCTTCTGGAGCGGCTCGACGAGGCGAGGGTTCCGGTCTTGCTCGCGACGCGCCGAAGCTTTTCCCTGGAGCTGCTTGCCCGCCGCTGGATCGAGCTCAAGCCCTGGACGCGCGAGCAGGTCTTGAACTTCCTGAAGGCCGAGATTCGGGATTTCCCCGACGGCGATTCCGCGGCCGCCCTGGCCGAATTGGGAACGGGCGGGCCCGCGCGTCTCGAAACGCTCCTGCAGGCCTTGCAAGAAGCCGGCGCCCTGCAATGGGGCGACGGCGGTTGGGCCTGGCGTCCGGAGGCGGAGCCGAATCCCGCCCGCCTGCTTGCGGACCACGCCGCGCGTTGGGGAGAGCGGCGCGCGCGGGCCGCCGAGGTCCTGCGCGCCCTGCCGCCGGGCCTGGATGCGGAGACCCTCGCGGGCCTCCTGGACGTGGAGACCGCCTGGCTGGTGCCGCACTTGGAGGCCTGGGCGGAGGAGGGGCTGCTCAAGCGCCGTTGGGTGAAGCACATCCTGCGCTACGCCCTCGCGGTGGGCGGGGCGGCGGAAGAGGCCCGCCCCGCGCTCGAGGATTGGGGGCGTATCGAGGCCGAACTCGCGCGACTCTACGAGGCGGGGCACTTCGAGGCCGGCGCCCGTTGGGCGGACCAGGTTCGGGCGGAGGCCAGGGAACTTCCCGCCGTCGCGGCCTTGCGCTGCGCTCGCCTCTACGTCGCGGCGGGCGAAGCGGAGCGCGCCTTGGAGACCCTTCCCGTGGAGGTTGCAGCGGCGAATCGAGGCTTGGCCCGCGAGATCCGCGCCCGCGCGGAATGGATGCGCGGCGACCTGGAGGCCGCGGAGAGGGCCTTGCGAGAGGCCGAGGCGGAATACCTCGCCCGATCCGACTTAGCCGGCCGCTCGCGCGCGGCCAACCTGCGCGGCTCGATCGCGAAGAAGCGCGCGGATTTTTCGGCGGCTGCCGACGCCTTCACGCAGGCGATCGCACAGGCCGAGCTCGCGGCGGATCCTTACCTGAAAGGCCTGGCGCAGATGAACCTGGCGCTCCTGCAACAAGAGCAGGGCGATTTCCGCGGCGCCGCGGAGCGCTTCGCGGCGGCGGAGGCGAGCGCCGAGCGCGCCGGCCACCCCTGGCTGAGCGGGCGCTTGCTGCAAAACTGGATCAATTTGCTTTTTTATATGGGTCGCGCGGCCGAGGCCGAGACGCGTTGCTATGCCCTGCTGCGGCTTGCGATCGGCCATCGTTATCTCGAGCTGCAGGCCGCCGCGCACAACTTCCTCGCCCTGCTCGCGGGGCAGCGGGGCCGGCGCGAGCTGCAGGAGACCCAGCTCAACTTGGCCCTGCACCTGCTGCGGCCCCGCGGGCTTTGGCTTCCCTACGCGCAGACCCTGCTCAACCGCGCCTTCTTCTACTGGGAGCAGGGACGATCGACCGCGGCCGAGCTGGACGCCGGCTACGCCTTGGACTTGGCCAAGCGCCTGCGCCACCCGCACTTCACGGCCTGGGCCCAGCTGCTCTTGGGGCGCATCCTGAGGGACCGGCCGCGCCCCGATCTTGCTCAGGCCTCGGCGTACTTGAACCGGGCCCATCAGGGCATCCACCGGCTGAACAACCGTCCGCTGCTCTGGGAGGTGGCCTTCGACCGCGGCCTGGTGGCGAAGCGATTGGGCGAGACCGAGGCGGCCCGGGCCTTTTTCGAGGCCGCCTTGCGGGATCTGGAAGGGCTGCTCGCCGAGCTCCCCGACTTCGCCCGGCAGAGCTACCTGCGGGACCGCAAATTGGAAAAGATCCGAGCGGAATTGCCATGAACGCAACAGCGGCCCTCATCCCCGTCGAGAAGGAGAATAGCTGTTGAAAAACCACCGGTGAATGGAGCCGGATTCATTCCGGTGGGAATAAAAATTTTTTTCAGCAGCCTGATAGGATCCGGAAAGACCGTTGTCTTCGCCCCAGAGCACTCCTACAATGAAAATCGAGCCTCGGTTTTGGGAGGGTTCATGAAACGCCGGGAATTTCATCGTCTTGCCTTCGCGGCGCCGCTGCCGCTGCTCTGCGCCTTGCTGTGGGCCTGCGCCGGGGCCGGCGGTCCCGCCGCCCCGGGCGGAGGACCGGGAGGCGCCGCGGTCGGCGAAAACCTCGCGGCCGGCCCGGTCGCGGCCCCTGAGGCGGCCTTCAACCCCGGCTCGATCCAGGTGGGCGGCGAGGGCCACGGCCAGGAGGGGAGGAAGGTCCACAACGTCGCGACGGTGAAGACCAAGGACGGGCGCGGGAATTGCGGTTTGGCCCCCGGCGATTTTCAACCTTTGTTCGAGGGTGCGGGTCCCCAACCGGTCCTGATGAGCTGGGTCTCAGGCTTCGAAACGGGGCCCTTCGGGGCCTTTCAAGAGAGGTCCATGGGCAGCTTCGGCAGGACGCAGTTGCCGCAATGCCCCCTGATGGTCACGGTCCAGGGCGAACAATTCCAAACCACCATGAGGGGGCGCTTCCTCAAGTTGGCGGCCGCCTACACCGACCCTTCCGGAAAATTTTTCCAGAGCGAGCCGCTGGTGATGCCTTGCCCTCCCCTCTGCGTCGGCCAGGAGTGCCCCGCCATTTGCGCCGCGCCCCCCTGCGAGACCTGCCTGCAGTTGAAGGAGGAATTCGAGGAGGATCGAGTGCGAAATCAACCCGTTTTCCCCGGCCCGGTGGAATTCGATCCGCCGTCGCTGCCCGCGATCGAGGATCGGGACTTGGCCGATCCGCGGCTGCGTCTCATCAAGGGCCCCGATCTCTTGCCAACTCTTCCCGAGGATTTCCAACTCCGTAAATAGGATAAAAAAAGCCCCCGCCGTCGCCGGCGAGGGCCTTATCGGGTTTAGGGACTCACATTTATTTGCGGGCCGCCCGGCGCCGCAGGGCCAGGCTTAGGGCCGCGGCCGCGGCGAATCCGGCCAGGTTGAGGGCCGAGCCGCCGTCCACGCCGGCGACCATCGCGCAGCCGCCGGAGGCCGGCTGACCCTCGGGGAGCTCGCCGCCGTCGTCGTTGCCGCCGTCGTTGGCATCGCCGTCGCCGTCCGGGACCTCGGCGGACTTCACGACGAAGCGCATCTCGAGCATCCCGACCTTCGAGAAGTCCTGGGACTCCTCGCCGATCACGATCGGAGCCGGGATCTCGTCGACGATCTCGTCCAGACTGCCGCCCGCGATCACCTCGACGGTCGCGCCGACCGCGTTAAGATAGATGGGCGAGTCGCCGTCATATTGGACTTGCTCGCCGGTCGACTTGAACTTGACGAAGTGGTCCGAGCCGACGGGATTCGTCCCGGTCATTTGGAACAAGAAGCTGTCCGGCGTCTCCGCTTGAGCCGAGAAGTAGAGGATGGCCAGGAGGTCGTTTTGTTCCGCATGGAAGGTCACGACCTCGCCGTGGCTCGGGAAGGCCTCGACCTTGTTGTCGTCGATGCTGTAGACGAGCCGGGCATCCGCCAAGCTGGCCTCGGGGATGGTGACACGGATGTAGTCCTTGGACTTCATGTCGTGCACGGCCGCCGTCGCGGTCTGCGCGGTCAAGGCGCAGGCCAGGGCCAAAAGGGTGACGGTGATTTTGTTCTTCAGTAGATGCAGCGTTTTCATTTCGATCTTCCTTTCAATGGTTGGAGTGCCTTTGAGAGGAGTGCTTGTCGCCGGGATAGATTGCAGGCGTGGTGCCATATAAACTCTCCATTGAAATAATTGATGAATTCGGAAATTTTCCCGAAAAATTGGGGGGCGAGACCGTCAGATATGAAATTTCGTGAACCCCAGGGGCAGGCGCTAAGGCCGGGACTTGGGAGGGCTAAGACGGAGGTCTCGCTGGGCGAGGCCGGCGACCGAGGCGATCACCTCGCGGTGGATGCGCTCGACCCGCCGGGCGACGGACTCGCCGCGCCGGGCCTTGACGGAGATCGGTGGACCCACCCAGTGCACCAGCTTCATCGGAAAGGGAAGCAGCCCCAGGCCGAGGAAGAAGGGGACGCTGAAGCGCAGCTTTTCGAGCATCTTGATGCGCGGTTTCAGCAGGAAATAGGAATTGAAATAGGCAGAGTTGATTCCTCGGCAATAAGTGGGGACGATCGGCGTCCCCGTCTTCACCGCCAGGCGCACGAAGCCCTTGCGCCGCTCCCAGGGGATGCGCCGGAGGCCGCGCTTGGCGAGCAGCGCCTCGTAGATGCCGCCGGGCGCGAGCATGACCACGTGGTTTTGCTTGAGCAGCCGCTCGGCGTTGCGCGGGTCGGCCTTCACCGCCCCGCCCTTCAGGAAGAGCTCGCGCAGCCCGGGGACGTGGAAGAGAAAGTCCGCGCCCAGGCCGCGCGCCATCAGCCTGCGGCGCTTCAGCAGCTTCCAGGCCAGCAGGAAGCCGTGGAAGGGGATGACGCCGTGGTTCATCACGACGAGACATCTCTTTCCGGGGATGTGCTCGAGGCCGCGGACCTCGTAGCGGAAATACTTTTCCAGCAGGCGGAAGGCGGGAGAGAGCTTTTGCAAAAAGGCCGGATCCGCCTGGTGCAGGGATTGCATCGGCCGCCCTTAACATAAGAAATTTCGCCTCCCCACGAAAAAATCCCGGCGAATCGGCCGCGGCGGGGAGCCCTTGCCCCGACCCCCGCGATCCTTCACAATTTCCTCTAGCAAGCCGTTGAAAAATGCGACGCCCCGCCGACGGGGCTAAAATCCATTTTCAACAGGCTGCCGGAGGCGACCATGAGAAGTTTGGCCTTGATGGTTCTGCTCTTGGCGGTATTTCTGCTCGGAAGACCCACCCCCGTCCTCTGCGTCTATTGCCCGGGCGGGACCCCCTGCTACTCCGACGTCGATTGCAGCCAGGGCTGCCGCTGCCAGGCCCCGCCCTATTTCCAAGGCGTCTGCGTTCCTAAATACTAAGCCCTCTGGATTTCCCCAAAACCGCGGGCTATCGTCTTTCCTCATGCATCCGGCCCTGGAGAAATTCCATCCCATGATCGCCCGCTGGTTCGAGGGGCGCTTCGGCGCGCCGACCGAGCCGCAGCGCCGCGGCTGGCCCCACATCGCCTCGGGCCGCGACACCTTGATCGCGGCGCCCACCGGCTCGGGCAAGACCCTGGCCGCCTTCCTGGCCTGCCTGGACCGCCTGGTGCGGGCAGGGGAAGCGGGCGGGCTGAAGGACGAGACTTCCATCGTCTACGTCTCGCCGCTCAAGGCCCTCGGCAACGACATCCAAAAAAACTTGGCCGAGCCCCTCGCCGAGCTGGGCGCCTTGGCCCGAGAGACCGGGATCGAGCTGCCCGAGATCCGCACCGCGGTGCGCAGCGGGGACAGCACGGCGGGCGAACGCGCGGCGATGCTGAAAAAGCCCCCGCACATCCTGATCACCACGCCGGAGTCCCTCTATCTGCTGCTCACCTCCCGGCGCGGCCGCGAGCTCTTGAAGCCCGCGCGCACGGTGATCGTCGACGAGATCCACGCCCTGGCCCGCGACAAGCGCGGCTCGCATTTCGCCTTGAGCCTGGAACGCCTCGACCGCCTGGCGGGCAGGAGGATCCCCCGCGTCGGGCTCTCGGCGACCCAGCGCCCCATCGAGGAGATCGCCCGCTTCTTGGTCGGAAGCTCCCAGGTCGCCGCGGACGGGAGCCCCGACTGCGCCATCGTCGACGCGGGCCACCGCCGCGACATGGACCTGGCCTTGGAGATCCCCGAGGAGGAATTGGGCGCGGTCGCCTCGAAGGAATTGTGGGGCGATATCTACGACCGCGTCGCCCAATTGGTGCGGGAGCATCGCAGCACGCTCGTCTTCGTCAACACCCGCCGCCTGGTCGAGCGCGCCACCCACGCCCTGGCCGAGCGCCTAGGCGAGGCGGCGGTGGCGGCCCACCACGGCAGCCTCTCGAAGGAGATCCGCTTGGACTCCGAGACCCGGTTGAAGACGGGGCAGACGAAGGCGGTGGTCGCCACGGCCTCCCTCGAGCTGGGCATCGACGTCGGGTCGGTCGATCTGGTCTGCCACATCGGCAGCCCCCGCAGCCTGGCGGTGGGCCTGCAGCGCATCGGCCGCGCCGGGCACGCCCCGAAGGCGCGCGACGCGGAGACGGCCCTCGTCCTGCCCAAGGGGCGGCTCTTTCCCGCGACCCGCGACGAGCTGCTGGAGTGCGCGGCCTTCGTGCGCGGAGTGCGGCGCGGCAATTTGGAAAAGACCCGACTGCCGGCCCATCCCCTGGATATCCTGGCCCAGCAGATCGTCGCGGCCGTGGCCTGCGAGGAATTAGGCGAGGACGAGCTCTTCGCCATGGTCCGCGGCGCCTGGCCCTACGCCCGGCTGCCGCGGGAGGAGTTTGACGCGGTCTTGACGATGCTGTCGGAGGGGATCGCCACCTCCCGCGGCCCGCGCGGGGCCTGGCTGCATCGGGACGGCGTCGCGCGCCGGCTGCGGCCGCGGCGCGGCGCCCGACTGGCGGCGCTGACCTCCGGCGGGGCCATCCCGGACAATTTCACCTACACCGTGGTCCAGGAGCCCGAGGGCACGGTCCTCGGCTCGCTCGACGAGGACTTCGCCATCGAGAGCCTGGCCGGCGACGTCATCCTGCTGGGCAATACCTCGTGGCGGATCCGCCGCGTCGAGGCCGGCCGCGTCCGCGTCGAGGACGCCCACGGCCAGGCCCCCAACATTCCCTTCTGGCTGGGCGAGGCCCCGGGCCGCAGCCCCGAGCTGTCCTGGGAGGTCTCGGAGCTGCGCAAGGACTTGGAGCCCATGCTTTCGGATCCGGAGCGCGCCGCGGCCTTCCTCGAGACCGAGTGCGGCGTGCCGAAGGCCGGGGCGGAGCAGGCGGTGCAGTACCTGCGACAGGCGCAGGCCGCGCTGGGGGCCCTGCCCACGCAGGACGCCCTGATCGCCGAGCGTTTCTTCGACGAGGGAGGCGGGATGCAGTTGGTGCTGCACGCGCCCTTCGGCGGGCGCATGAACCGGGCCTTCGGTCTGGCGCTGCGCAAGCGCTTTTGCGCGGGATTCAACTTCGAGCTGCAGGCGGCGGCGACCGACGACGGGATCCTGCTCTCGCTGGGGCCGCAGCACAGCTTTCCCCTGGATTCGGTGTTTCGCTTCCTCGCCTCGCGGACCGTGCAAGACACGCTGGAGCAGGCGGTGCTCGACGCGCCGGTCTTCGGCGTGCGCTGGCGCTGGAACGCCACCCGCGCCCTGGCCCTGCTGCGCCACTCCGGCGGCAAGCGCGTCGCGCCCGCGATCCAACGCATGCGCAGCGACGACCTGCTGGCGGCGGCCTTTCCCGAGCAGGCGGCCTGCCAGGAGAACGTGACGCGACCCATCGCCATCCCCGATCACCCGCTGGTGACGGAGACGATGCGCAATTGCCTGGAGGAGGCGATGGACCTGCCGGGCCTCACGGCCCTGCTGCGGCGGATCGAGGCGGGGGAGCTCCGCCTCTTGGCCTGCGACACGCCCACCCCGTCGCCGCTCAGCCACGAGATCCTCAACTCCAATCCCTACACCTTCCTCGACGACGCGCCCTTGGAGGAGAGGCGGGCCCGCGCGGTCGCGACGCGGCGGACGCTCTCGGACGAGGACCTGCGTGCCTTCGGGGCCTTGGACGAGGCGGCGATCGCCGCGGTCGAGGGGGAAAATTGGCCGGACCTGCGCAGCGCCGACGAGTTGGCCGACGCGATGCGCGATCTGGTCTTGCTGCCCGAGCCGGCGGTCGGCGAGGCCTGGCGGACTTGGCTGCAGGAGCTGTTGGCCGCGGGCCGGGCCCAGCGGCAGGGCCGGCATTATGCGGCGCCGGAGCGGGGAGACTTGGCGGCGCGCGCCTTGGCCGGCGATGCGGAGGCGGTGGCGGCGGCGCTGCGCGCTTGGCTGATGGCCGGAGGTCCCGCGACGGCGGCCCAATGGGCCGAGCGAACGCAACTGCCGCGGGAGGCCGTGGCGTCGGCCTTGCTCCGCCTCGAGTCGCAGGGCTTCGTCCTGCGCGGGCGTTTCCGCGCCGCGGCCCTGGCGGGGGGCGCGGAGGAGTGGTGCGACCGCGAGGTCTTGGCCCGGATCCATCGCCGTTGCCTGTCCCGCCTGCGTCAAGAGCTGGAGCCGGTGACGACGGCGGACTTCGTCCGCTTCCTCCTGCACTGGCAGCATGCCGCGCCGGGCACGCAGCTGGTCGGGGCCCAGGGTTTGCTGGAGGTGATCGCCCAGCTGCAGGGCCTGCAGCTCCCCGCCGCCGCCTGGGAGCGGGAGGTCTTTCCCGCGCGGGTCGCGGGGTACCAAAGCGCGATGTTGGACGAGCTATGCCTGAGCGGGACGGTGCTGTGGGGACGCCTGGTGTCCGGCGGCGGAGAAGAGGAAGCGGGGCCGGGCGACGCGGCGCGGGGCCGACGGCGCGCCGCGCCCAACCGCAACACGACGCTCTCGGTCCTGCTGCGCGAGAGTCTGCCGCATTTTCTCCGCGCCAGCTCCCCCCAAGAGCCGAGCTATGCGGGCCTGGGCGCCTCGGCCCGGCAAATTTTGGAATGGCTGGCTCAGCGCGGGGCGATGTTTTTCAACGAATTGCAGGCGGTCACCGGCCGGCTGCGGACGGATTTGGACCAGGCGCTCTGGGAATTGGTCGCGGCGGGCGCGGTCACCTGCGACGGCTTCGCGGGGCTGCGTAACCTGATCCAGCCCTCGCGGCGCCGCGAGAAGGCGAGGCTGCTCGAGCGCTACCCCCACGCCCGCGGTCCGATGTTCGTGGGCGGGGGCGGGCGCTGGTCGCTGCTCCGGCCGCCGGGCCTGGCGGCGCCCGCGGCGCGCGGCCCGCTGGGCGAGCCGGCGGAGCTGGAGGTCTTGGCCGACCAGTACCTGCACCGCTGGGGCGTGGTGTTTCGGGACGTCCTGGCGCGGGAGCCCTTCGCGCCCTCGTGGCGCAGCCTGCTGGGCATCTACCGGAGACTGGAGGCCCGCGGGCTCTTGCGCGGGGGTCGCTTCGTCGCGGCCTTCGGCGGCGAGCAATTCGCCCTGCCCCAGGCGGTGGAGGCCCTGCGTGCCTTGCGGCGGGAGGAAAAGTCCGAGGAAGAGCCGGCGGTCTTTTTGTCCGCGGCCGATCCCTTGAACGTCACGGGCTACCTCACGCCGCCGCCGCGGGTCCCCGCGACTTTGACGCATCGCCTGCGCTTCGTGGGAGGAGTCCCCGAGGTCTGCGAGGGGCGGGGTCCGCAAACGACGGCCTTGGATCCCGGATTGGGGAAAGTGTTCAGGTTGATTCGTTGAGGGAAATTTCGCTTATTACCTCAACACTTGCTTTATTGGTTGCTGCGTTCAAGATTAGTCTGCCAATAAAGTAGAATTATTTGTTTCCAGTTTCAGTTTGTAAAGGCGGGGGGCAATCCTCCCGCGGAGTCATGCGGCCGCTGTTCGTAGTATTCAATCATCTATTCGGGGGTTATTTCCCCGAACCTGGTCAAGGTTCTCAAATAAGTAAGCGCCCAACACTTCGTTTCGATAAGTGCGATCAAAGTGCTTGATATTGAAATTCAAGTCGACCTCTGACATACAGCATGGCATCATTTTCGTTTATGCTAATCGGAAGTGCCTCGGGCACATGAACCGGTGGAACATTACGTCGTCTTACTCCCTCGATGGGGCTTTGGAGCGTTTCTGCGGATTGTGGATTCCAAACGGGCTGGGGCAGTCGGCCATTCCTCAACTCAGCCAATAGAATCCGGCCCGGATGCTGTGGGGCCTCTGTTCCAAACAGTGAATCTAAAACCGCAACCAAGGAATCTGTTGGAAACTCGGTCCCTGGTGTAAGGAGCACCGACAAAGCTTGGAGTCGAACCGCTCGCGGAAGCGAGTTTTGAGCGGCAATGCGCAATAAAATTGGGCTCGCCTCACGCCGATTCACTTCGCCCAACACTTCGACGGCGCTGTGAAGTAAAATATAGCGCTCCGAAGAAAGAGGCCTGGAAATAACTTCTTGAAGGGAGCTTAAACTATTGTCTCCTGCCAAATGTTCCAACCACTCCAATACCTCTGTGGGTTCCATTTCCGCGTGTCTTTCTTCCACTATCATTCGCAGGATATAGTCCCGGTGTTCCCATGGCAGAAGGGGGTTTTCCACCTCGCTTCGCAGTGAGTGAAAGGGAGAAGCGGTCCGGATTTCTGCCGGCAAGTTACTATAACTAGACAATGCCCGACGTCGGTATTCCAAGTCGATCCTTCGATTATTCCAAATCCCGGATAGAGTCTCGGCTACCCCAGAAGAAGGTGCAACACGGGCATAGGCGGAAAGAGCCTCTAAACGAAGTCCGAAATCAATAGCGCTATTTTCCCAGACTTCCTGCAAGAAATTTAAGGCTCGAGTATCGCTTCCGTCATTTAACGCAAAGAAAATACGGGAACGTAGGATTTCTTCAAACTGCGATCCGGGTTCAGGAATGGTGAAGATGCGAGCCAAGTAGGCGTCTCCATCCCTCACCCCTTCCCGCGAGAGCAGATGCGCAAATCCCAGATTTCTCCCAGTTTCCTCTTCGAAAGGAGCGTGTAAAATTTCTCGCAGTGCATCGCCGAGTCTCCGATCGGCGGCGAGTTCGGGTGAGCCCATCCAGGGGGCTTCCAAATTCAAGGGGTAAGGGTTTATCAAACCAAAATAAGCGCGCAAGCCCCTAAGATTTTGTAGCGCCTCCTCCACGAGGGATAAATCCCCCATAGCGCTTCCATCAGCTAGTTCTCTGCGCAGGGCTGTGCGAAGCGGATTGTATCCGTCTTCTCCAGCCAAGGAATAAATAAAATTATGGATGTTAGGACGCAAAGCGCCCGGAATGCGGAGTCGCGAAAGATCTAAATTTGTAAGTAAATCGAGGCGCTCGTTTGCTGAAACAAAACGATCTCTAATCGTATCGATCAATAAGGAGGCATTTTCTCGAGAAAATCCAATCTGTGTGGTGAGAATGCGGAGGCAAGCATCTTCTGTATAACGTCCATCCGTCAGCAAATGGGCGATTTGTTCGGCAAGCGGAGTTTCTGAATTCAATTCAAAGGGAGGTGGAGACACCCGAATTCCAGGTGGAGACATATATTCCTCGCAGTGGTGTCCCCTTTGAAACTTCTAACTAAAGCAAGAAAGATGCCATAAAATTTATATTGTTCCCATTGCAATTTTCCTAAGTTTTTCCGGAGAATTCTTGGAATAAGCTTCCTTTCTCTGGGGTTTTGGTTCCTCACAATTCCAAGATTCAGGGGGGTGACACCAGCGGTGCAAAGGGAGGGCGATCCGGTAGCGGATGGAGGCGGCCAGGGCTCGGGGGCGCCGTCGGGACCAATTTTATTAAACCATAAATATAGCCGGGTGTGGTTTCCTATGCCCACAGGGAATTGAGTTGCCGCGAAACTAAGGAAGGGTCTTTCGGAGGAGCTTCACCAAGATCCAGACGAAGCGAGGAAAATTGCGAGGGGTTCGATGAGCGTGGGGGTGGTGGGGAAGAATTCGCGGAGGCGGGTAGGGCTTGGGTCCGCTCGGAGCCAGGGGCCGTGGCAGTCGGAGGGTAAAAAGACCGCAGCCGACAATTCCGATAAACTTAAAGGATTTTGATCTCTTAGCTCAACCATAAGGGCACACGTAGGTAACGACGTGTGTCCTTGGGTGTCATTATCGGGAATAGTTTAGAAGGTTTCTTGAAAGGCAAGCTTTTTGATTCAATAATGCTGATTATCATGATAATTAGCATGATATATGCCCAAAAAAACACCCCTCTTTTACCCGCGTTTATTAAGCCTAAAAAACGACGCCAAAAAGAAGAGTCTGTTTCTGTTCGGACCCCGCCAGACGGGAAAAACTTCTTTGTTGAAGAAGGAATTTCCCGACTCTCCCTTTTACAATTTGCTGTTGGCGGATGTGTTTTTTCGAGTGAGTCAGCGCCCGCAAATGATTCGGGAGGAAGTGCTTGCCGCATCTCCTTCTTTGAAACAGCCGGTGATCATCGATGAAATTCAAAAACTCCCTTCCTTGCTCGATGAGGTTCACTTTTTGATCGAAGAAAAGGGCCTAAAATTCATTCTCACGGGAAGCAGCGCGCGAAAATTGAAGCGGGGCGGGGCCAACCTATTGGGCGGTCGGGCCTGGACGCGGCATTTATTCCCCTTGGTTTCTCGGGAAATCACCGATTTCGACCTGATGCGCGCGCTCAATTTCGGCTGCATTCCCTCCATTTATGAAAGCGCCCAGCCGGAGGAGGATTTGGCGGCTTATGTCGGAAACTATCTCCAAGAGGAAATCGTGGCGGAGGGTCTCACGCGAAAAATTGAAAATTTTTCCAGGTTCCTGCAGACGGCGTCTTTGGCCAACGCCGAACTCGTCAATTTTTCGAATTTGGCTTCGGATGCCGGAGTCCCGCCGCGCACCGTCATCGAGTATTTCGGTATTCTGCAAGATACCCTCATTGGCTATCTATTAGAGCCTTTCACGAGGTCCCAAAAACGCAAGGCGATCAGCACCGCGAAATTTTATTTCTTTGACGTGGGAGTTTGTAATTTCCTGGCGGGACGTCGGGGTATTAAGCCCAAGACCGAACTATTCGGTAAAAGCTTCGAGCATTTTATTTTCACCGAATTGAAGGCCAATCTTTCCTATCGAAATGACCGGCGTCCGCTTACTTTCTGGCGTTCCAAATCCGGTTTTGAGGTCGATTTTTTGGTGGGGGACGAGGTCGCCATCGAGGTCAAAGGAAGCGACATGATCTCGGAAAAGCATCTGACCGGTCTCAAAGCCCTTGCAGAAGAAATCCGTCTAAAAAGGCAAATTGTGGTCTCTCTGGATCCCAAGCCCCGAAAAATAAAAAAAATCGAGATCATGCCCGTGGGGAACTTTCTTAGGCAACTTTGGGAGGGTGAGTTTTAAATATTCAACGGAAGGTTTATTCCAGGGCCTTTCCGTATTTCTTGATGCCCGCCAGCGTCGCTTCGATCATGGCCGACGGGACCCGCTTTGCCAACGTGACGGCAAAGTCGTCGAGGCGTCGGATCCGTTCGATCAGGTCTTGAATCATAGCTTCCAGATTTTTAGCCGGGAAGCCCGCTCGTTTGGCCGTTTGTTCCCAGTGGCGGCGCTGGATTTCTCCCAGACGGTAATGATTTTTCTCCCCGACGGACATGGCGAGTTTGGCCCGCTTGGGTTCGATTTGCTTCCCCGCCAGTGCGGGCAGAACCGTCATGACGTCATAAATGGGAGTCAATCGAAAGCCGGTGGGCAAGAGGGTGATGCTAAAATTTTTGGCATGTCCGTCGATGGCGCCGAGCAGAAAAAAACACATTTGGGCGCGCAGGAACCGCTCGCGATCCGCTTCGCGCTGGTCCGAGGCGTTAAGGAAGTTCATGATCTCGACAATGCCGGGCCCGCCGTCCGTCTGATATTTTCGCGTCCAGGGAACCCCCAAGGCCTGACAGAGATCCTCCTGGGGAATGCGTTTCAACCTTTTTCCTCCGGGTGACGGCTTTCGGTCGAACCTTTCGACGACCAAGCATTGGATGCCGTCGAAGGTATGGATTTCCGCCTGAGCGACCGGTAGGCCGAAATATTTCATGAGTTTTAAGCAGAGCCATTCATTCGGAACGCTTTCGCGAAGGTCGATTCCATTGGGAAGAAGTCCCATGGCCGGTTTCAATATATGAGTCGTCGGGGTCATTCCGATGGGTCGCTGCCACCGGTCGTTCCAACGAAGCAGGGCTGTTTTTTCCTGGGCGCCCGCAATCGAAATGCGAAATTCCGCGTCCCGATCGAGGCCCAGGGGAGAGACTTTGAGATTGCGCAAGGTCTTGGCGATTTCGCGGTCGGAAATAGGTTCGCCCTTCACGGGACCCGGTTTTTTTGGAAGGACTCCTTCGGGAAGGAACTGCAAGGCACCGATGCAATCGCGTCCGATGGCGCCTAATAGATCCAGGGTCCCATGCCCCTCGGTCGCCATTTTTGCGGCGATGCGGCGGCGCATGTCTTCGTTGTCAGGAAGGAGATTGTCGAAATAGGCCTCCACGACGGGGCCTCGATAAGCCGTCTCCCGCAGAGGCAAGGAAAATGAAACGGGGACGGCATCCGCGGACTCCAGCCAGGCTGCATCATAGCTGAATTCCAGGATGCCTTCGGCGTTTCGCGTCAATTGGCCGACCCGGTCTCCGTTTTGGAGGACCTGCAGCCTCCTATGCTTGCTCTTGCGTCCCAATTACCGCGCCTTTCGTCGTCTTCTTACGACCAGTTCAAGGTCCAGACCCGCGAGCAATTTAAACAGGGTGCCCAGGCTGGTGCCGGTCGCGCCGGTTTCCACCCGCGACACCATGGCTTGTTTGACGGCCGACTGGGCCCCGGCTTCTTGCTGAGTCCACGAGACCAGTTTTCGGAAGCGCAACAGCGCCGCACCCAATTGTTCCGGGGTACGGACCGATAGCTCGAGGTTTTTTGGTTGGAGTTTTTCGGTCATGGAGAATCGTATCCCTTATAAGGGATAAGTCAATATTATCCTTTATAAGGGATAAACGGTGGGGATTAAATATGGATTCAGTTGCCGTTTTACGGAGAAGACCCATTCCAGGACGCACAGCAGGGCCCCGAAGCGCTCGCGAATGCTCGCGACGCTTTCCAACAACATGGTGAGCACCGAAAGCAGGATCAAGGTGATGAGGGCGACGTCGAAGGCCTTGCCCGCCGCAGTGTCGGACTCGAAGACTACGGTATGGATTTTTTCGCGAAGTTTGCCGCGCATGCCGGATATGCTTTCTTTGAAGGGCCCCGGGAAATATCGGAAATTTACGTGGGAAATGCAAACCGATCCTGCCGGGGCGCGATTTGGCGGAAAGTCTGGCGCGCCCGTCTTGCGCTCTTCCCCGGGATCCTTCACAATTCCGGGGAAGGGGGCTTATGAGAAACCTTGCATGGATTTTATTGTTGGTCGTTGGGCTTTTGCTGCTCCGACCCGCCCAGGTCCTCTGCGTCTATTGCCAAGGCGGCACGCCATGCTTTTCCGACACGGATTGCAGCCAGGGCTGTCGCTGCCAGGCCCCGCCCTTCTTCCAGGGGGTTTGCGTTCCGAAATACTAGCGGAGCGGAGAAGGGAAACGAAAAAGCCCCCGAAGGGGCGATTTCTAACTATTCGATTTGTATGGTCGGGGCGACTGGATTTGAACCAGCGACTCCTTGCTCCCGAAGCAAGTACTCTACCAGGCTGAGCTACGCCCCGAATCAGGCCGACTCTCGCTAGCGCGAAGGGGACCCTAAATCTACTGATATTTCCTGAGCAGCGCCAAGGCTTTTTTCTTCTCCTTCGGCGGCCGGAAGGCGTCGCCCTTGCCCGGGCGGCGCCGGGCCCTTAAGGCCTCCTCGTCCGGGGCCTGGCCCTCGAGGATCTTCGCCACCTCCCGCTCGAACTCGTCCGACTTCAGGATCGAGGCGCCCGCCTTGACGGCCGCCTCTTGGATCGCCCGGTCCGAACTGACCACCACCGCGGCCGCCCCCTTTTCCCGGGCCATCGCGATGATCTCCTCGTCGGCCGTGTAGCCGCCCCGCGAGGCCAAGACCCGCAGGCCGTGCAGGCGATCCTCCTTCATCTCGTTCTCCAGCCGCGAGTAGGCGTCGAAGACCACGCAGACCCGCTCGCCGGTCCTGCGGCTGAAATCCCCCAGCCAGTGCAGGGCCGCCGCCTTGCCACGGGCGCCGCTACGCGCCTCGAGCTCGGCGAAGCGTCGGCTCTGCCGGATGAAATTGTAGCCGTCGATGATCCAAAGGGTCGCCATAAATTCCAAAAAAGAGGCAGGGCCCGCCTAATTCGAGCCCAGAAGCCTAAAAAATAGGCAATCTGGTTGGCGCGCCGGCCAGGGTTTGACTATAAAAAATAAGTAAATTCATAGAGTTGATCAGTTGAATCCCCTGGCACGCAGCTTGCTCAACTGCCTCGACAAGGTTCCATCTTGATCGGTCCCAGGTTGCCGCCGTGCTGCCTGTCCGCTCGCTTATGGAACGCTTGTCACCCGACTGGGCCTAAATATCAATTCCCGAAGGAGTCTCTCATGCGAAGACGAATCCATCTGATGCTGCTGCTGGTCCTTATGGTAGGGTTTTTCCCCGGCTTGGCGCTCGGCGCCGACCCCACCTCCGGCGAATTGAAGATCATGGTCGACACGGTCTGGACCCTGATCGCGGGCATGCTGGTCTTCTGGATGAACGCCGGATTCGCCCTCGTCGAATCGGGGCTCTGCCAATCCAAGAACTGCGTCAACATCCTCGCGAAAAACTTCATCGTCTTCGCCATCTCCTCCATCGCCTTCTATGTCATCGGCTGGGGCTTGATGTTCGGCGACGGCAATCCCTACTTCGGCACCCAAGGCCTCTGGATGCTGGGCGGCGCGGACAATTCGCCGGCCACCGGCGAGGCCTACCAGGGCGTCTACTCGGCGATCAACTGGACCGGCGTCCCCATCTGGACCAAGTTCTTCTTCCAGCTCGTCTTCGCCGGGACCGCCGCGACCATCGTCTCGGGCGCGGTCGCCGAGCGCATCAAGTTTCTCTCCTTCATCGTGTTCAGCTTCATCCTGGTCGGAATCATGTACCCCACCACCGGTCACTGGATCTGGGGCGGCGGCTGGCTGGCCAAGCTGGGCTTTTGGGACTTCGCGGGTTCGACGGTCGTCCACTCGATGGGCGGTTGGGCCGCGCTGGCCGGCGTCATCGTCCTGGGCGCACGCAAGGGCAAATTCGTCGGCGGCCGAGTCCACCCCATCCCCGGCCACAACCTGACCAGCGCCACCCTTGGAGCTTTGATCCTCTGGCTCGGTTGGTTCGGTTTCAACCCCGGCTCCACGATGGCCGCCGCGGCCGGCGACATCGGCCGCATCGCCGTCGTCACTAACTTCGGCGCCGCCGCGGGAATTCTCTCTTCGACCATCGTCGCCTGGCTGATGATCGGCAAGCCCGACCTCTCGATGATCATCAACGGCTGCTTGGCCGGCCTGGTGGCGGTCACCGCGCCCTGCGCCTACATCGGCATGGGCTCCGCCATCATCATCGGCCTGATCGCCGGAGCCTTGGCCGTCGTGGCCGTCCTGTTCTTCGACAAGATCAAGATCGACGACCCCGTCGGCGCCCTCTCGGTGCACTTGGTCAACGGCATCTGGGGAACCATCGCCGTGGGCCTCTTCGCCCAGGACGTCTTCACCCCGAACACCACCGGCAACGGCCTCTTCTTCGGCGGCGGCGCCAAGCTGCTGATCGCACAATTGACCGGCGTGGCCGCGGTAGGGGCCTTTACGCTGATTATCTCGCTGGTGGTTTGGTACGTCATCAAGCTGGTGATGGGCATCCGCGTCAGCGAGGAGGAAGAGCGCGAGGGCCTGGACCACGGCGAGCACGGCAACATCTGCTACCCCGACTTCGTCCAGGCGGCGTCGGTGATGAAGAGCTAGCCGCGCGAATGTTTTTGCAATCTTTCATCGTTTGACTAATGTGCATCCGTCTCCGAGGGCCCCAGCGGGTCGTGGCCGGGAAGGTCCGAAGGAGACATGGAGCGACAATCATAAGGAGAGGAACATGCGATCGAAAATCCGTCGACGCGGCTGGCAGGCCATGCTCATGGCCTGCACCCTAGCCGTCGTCTTGAGCCAGGCCTTCGACTCGAAGGCGCAAGAAACCCAAGCCACCGCGCCCGCCGCGGAGGCGCCGGCCGCCACCGGCACCGCGAAGGCCGAGCCCAGCCTCGACCAGCGCGTCGCTGACCTCGAGGCCTACATCAACAACACCGCGCGCGGCTCCGATGCCGCCGACAGCAAGGTGGCCTCGAAGGTGCCCGGCGCGGGTCCCGGACACAACGCCTGGATGATGACCTCGGCGGCCCTGGTCCTGTTTATGACGCTGCCCGGATTGGCCCTGTTCTACGGCGGCCTGGTCCGCAAGAAGAACGTCCTCTCGGTCCTGGCCCAGTGCATGGGCATCGCCGGCCTGGTGACGATCCTCTGGTGGGCGGTCGGCTACAGCCTCGTGTTCTCGCCGGGCGGGCCGCTGTTGGGCAACCTGGACTTCGCCTTCCTCAAGGGCGTCGATTCCAACCCCAACGGAAACTATTCCTACTGGGTCTCGCAGAACATCTTCAGCATGTACCAGATGATGTTCGCGATCATCACCCCGGCGCTGATCATCGGCGCCATCGCCGAGCGCATGAAGTTCTCGGCGGTGCTGGTCTTCGTGGGCCTCTGGATGTTCGTCATTTATTTCCCGCTCGCCCACATGGTGTGGGGGATCGACGGCCTGATGAACGGCGTCTGGAACGCCAACGCCGCGATCAAGTCCATCGACTTCGCCGGCGGCACGGTTGTCCACATGTCCTCCGGCTGGTCGGCCCTGGTGCTCTGCATGATCCTGGGCAAGCGCATCGGTTTCGGGAAAGAGCACATGCCGCCGCACAGCATGGTGCTCTGCATGGTCGGCACCGGGATGCTCTGGGTCGGATGGTACGGCTTCAACGCGGGCAGCGCGGTCTCGGCGGACGGCATCGCGACCAACGCCTTCATGACCACCACGGTGGCCGCGGCGGTCGGCAGCTTCTCCTGGGCGCTGGCCGAATACCTCGACCGCGGCAAGCCCAGCGTGCTCGGCTTCTGCTCGGGCGCGGTCGGCGGCCTGGTCGTGATCACGCCGGGCGCCGGATTCGTCACGGTCGGCTCGGCGGTCATCATCGGCGTGCTCGCGGGCGTGATTCCGTATTTCGCGGTGACCCGCCTCAAGAACTGGCTGGGCTACGACGACGCCCTCGACACCTTCGGCGTCCACGCGGTCGGCGGCACCTTGGGCGCCCTGTTGACGGGCTTCTTCGCCACGGCCGACGTCAACGCCAACCTGCTCACCAATCTGAAGGACGTGCTCGCGAAGGGCGGGCTCTGGGTCGAGCAGCTGAAGGCCATGGGCCTGACGATCCTCATGTCCGTGGTCGGCACCGTCGTGATCGCCTACCTGATCAAGGCCACGCTCGGCCTGCGCGCCGAGCCCGAGGCCGAGATGCAGGGCCTGGATCTGGCGGAGCACGGCGAAGAAGGCTACATCTATTAATTTTTTGAATTAAAGGAAGGAATACCATGAAAAAAGTGGAAGCCATCATCAAGCCCTTCAAACTCGACGAGGTGAAGGAAGCCCTCCAAGACGTCGGGGTGCAAGGCCTGACCGTCTCCGAAGTGAAGGGCTTCGGGCGGCAGAAGGGCCACACCGAGCTCTATCGCGGCGCCGAGTACGTCGTCGACTTCCTCCCCAAGATCAAGCTGGAGGTCGTCGTCAACGACGCGGACGCGCCGAAGGTGGTCGAGACCATCCAAAACGCGGCCAAGACCGGAAGGATCGGCGACGGCAAGATCTTCGTCTCGGCGATCGAGAACGTCATCCGCATCCGCACCGGCGAGACCGGCGCGAACGCCATCTAAGCCGGATTCCCCCGGCCCGCCTCTTTCCTGGGCGAAAGGGGCGGGCCGGGCGGGACCCGCTGCCCTTAAATTGGGCAAGACCCGACTAAACACGGTTTTTTTAACAGAGAATTCTTGACAGTCCCGAGGCGGCGCATTAGCGCCGGATCGACGGTCTATCCAGGTTCGTCATCATTTAAAGGAGATCCCCATGGGAATGACACCCAAAGACGTAGTGGAATTCGCCAAAAAGAACGGCGTGGTCATGATCGACCTGAAGTTCATCGACTATCCCGGCGTGTGGCAGCACCTTTCGATTCCGATCAGTGAGTTCGACGAGGGCTTCTTCGAGCGCGGCCAGGGCTTCGACGGCTCCAGCATCCGCGGCTGGCAGCCCATCCACGCCTCCGACATGCTGCTCGTCCCCGACCCGACCACGGCGGTGATGGACCCGATCATGGCCCATCCTACCTTAAGCTTGATCTGCAACATCTACGACCCGATCACCCGCGAGCCCTACACCCGCGACCCGCGCCACATCGCGCAAAAGGCCGAGGCCTTCCTCAAGTCCTCCGGCGTGGGCGACGTCGCCTACTTCGGCCCCGAGGCCGAGTTCTTCATCTTCGACGACGTGCGCTTCAGCCAAAGCTCCAACGAGGCCTTCTACGCCGTCGACTCGGTCGAGGGCATCTGGAACACCGGCCGCGACGAGGGCCCCAACCTGGGCTACAAGCCGCGTCATAAAGAGGGCTATTTCCCCGCGCCCCCGACCGACAGCCTGATGGACCTGCGCACCGAGATCTGCCTGACCCTCGAGAAGGTCGGCATCCGCGTCGAGGCCCAGCACCACGAGGTCGCCACCGGCGGCCAGTGCGAGATCGACATGCGCTTCGACAGCCTGACCAAGATGGCCGACAAGCTCATGTGGTTCAAGTACATCATCAAAAACGTCGCGGTGAAGCACGGCCGCACGGTCACCTTCATGCCGAAGCCCCTGTTCGGCGACAACGGCTCGGGCATGCACTGCCACCAGTCGATCTGGAAGGGCGAGAACAACCTCTTCGCCGGCGACAAGTACGGCGGCCTCTCCGAGTTGGGCCTGCACTACACCGGCGGCATCCTGAAGCACGCCCCGGCCACCTGCGCCTTCACCAACCCCACCACCAACAGCTACCGCCGCTTGGTGCCGGGCTTCGAGGCGCCGGTCAACTTGGCCTACTCCAGCCGCAACCGCTCGGCCGCGATCCGCATCCCGATGCTCTCGACCTCGCCGAAGGCGAAGCGCATCGAGTTCCGCACGCCCGATCCTTCCTGCAACGGCTACCTGGCCTTCGCGGCCATGCTGATGGCGGGCCTGGACGGCGTCGAAAAGAAGATGGACCCCGGCCAGCCGCTCAACAAGAACATCTACGCGCTGAGCCCCGAGGAGTTGAAGGACATCCCCAGCGTCCCGGGCTCGCTCGAAGAGTCGATCAACAACCTCAAGAAGGACAACGCCTTCTTGAAGAAGGGCGATGTCTTCACCCAGGACGCCCTCGACATGTGGATCGAGTACAAGACCGACCAGGAGATCAACCCGGTCAAGCTGCGTCCGGTCCCCTACGAGTTCGCGCTGTACTACGACATCTAGTCGCTTAAGGCCCCTTGGGCCTACGGCCAAGGTTTCCCCGGTCCCGCCGCTGGCGGGCCGGGGATTTTTTTTGGGATAAATAATCAATGACCCCATTGGGTCCCCTTGCTAAAATCCCCTGCAACGGGGGGGACATGCAATTCAAACATCTCGAGCTGGCCAAGCCTTCCTTGAAACACGTCGCGAAGCCCTACGGCGTCACTACCGCCGTCGCGGGCTTCATCAGCGATTTCATCAAGCCAGGGTTCAACACCCCTCCCTATCTGCTGATGGTCGCGGCCCTGGGCTTTGTCGTGACCTTGGTTTTTTTCCGAAAACGGGCCAAGCAGGACGGCCTGGAAACCACCTTCAATTCAAAGGTCGGCGGCTGGCTGACCTTTTTCGCGCTGTCCACGGTGACCTGGGCGGCCATTACGGTATTTTTTACCGCGACACCCGAAAAGGGAGTGACGGCCACCGTCGTGCCGGGGATCGCCGACCTACAGGCGAAGCTTTTGAAAATCGGCGAGGACGTCACCGAGATCAAGGGAACGGTCGGGCGCATCGAGGGAAAAATCGACCAACTGTCGAAGTTAGGGACGGTGATTCCCGACCCCAAGACCCCCGAGGAATTTTTCGTCAACGCGCGCTTCTACGAGGTGAAGGGCAATACCGGCGAGGCCCTGAAGGCCTATGAAAAATTCCTCGAGTTGGAACCCAATTACGCCGACGTGCACTTGGCCTACCAGACCTTGATGAACACCACCCAAGGCCCCGAGGTCACGCGGCAGGTGTATGCCTCGCTGCAGGCCAAATACCCCGACCATCCGATGGTCGCCTTGATGGCGATCCGGCTGCTGCCGGACCGAAACGAGCGCATCGAAAAACTGAAGCTGCTGGCCGCGAAATACCCGAAATTGGGACCGGTGCAATTCGAGCTGGCCCAGGAATACCTGCGTCCGGGTCCGGGGAACGTCACCATCGAAGAGATAAAAAGCGCCAAGGCCGCCTTCGAGCAATTCAAAAAAGCGGACGAGGCGGGAGGAGTGAAGCGCTATTATCTCGACAAGGAGGCCTTGGACAAGGTCTACAAGAAGCGGGACGAGTACGACAAAATGTCGACCGCCTTTTACGGCTCGATGGCGGAGCAACCGTTGATCATGCAGGTCGAGGTCTTGCCGGATCTGGTGAGCGTCTCCATCACCCCCAAGGAGCTGAAGGTTCAAAGGATCTTCTATTCCATCGACGATCCCAATCCCACCATCGACACGGGGCTTTCGACCTATCTGAAAGACCCTTCGACCGGCGCGCCGCTGCCCAATCACCAAGTCACGGGCAAGGTCGCCCAGGGCAAGCACGTCCTCTACGCCAAATACATCAACGCCCAAGGCAAAGAGAGCCCGGTGTTCAGCCATCCCTTCGAGGTGAAGCCGATCCAGGCCCACGTCATCCCCAGCCCGGGCGTCCTGGGCAGCAGTACGCAAAATTTTTCCGTCGTCTTCCAGAGCATCGACGGCAAGGAATACGAGTATTTCTACAGCGTCGACCAGCCGACCTTGGACCAACGGACCAAGGGGCCGGAGTTGGAATTGCAGGGGCTGAGCGCCGGTGCCCACACGCTGTATTATTACGGCGTCTCCGGAGGGCAAAAGACCGAGACTTATCAGGTGAAGCTTTCGCAATGAATACCGTCGCGGTGTTCCGGATGGGGGATCGTTTCGGCGGATCGCCAAAGGATGAGGAATAGCTTTGATTCTTGAGCTTCGATTCTGCTAAGGCCGGGCTTATGGCCAAGGTCGCCACCGTCTACGAATGCCAGCAGTGCGGCTACCAATCCCCGAAGTGGCTCGGCAAGTGCTCGGACTGCGGCGCGTGGAACTCCTTCGTCGAGGGCCGACCGGAGGCCTTGACGCGCCCCAAGGCGGGCGCCGACACCTTCTATTCCCTACAATCCAAGTTGGCCCCGCTCGAGGAGATCGGCACCAAGGCCCCGCCCCGCGTCTTGACCCAGATGAGCGAGCTCGACCGCCTCTTGGGCGGCGGGATGGTCCCCGGCTCGGTGATCCTCTTGGGCGGCGACCCCGGCATCGGCAAATCGACGCTGGTCCTGCAGGTGCTCGCGCGCTTAGGCGAGGCGGGCGGGAAAGTCGCCTACTTGAGCGGCGAGGAGTCCGCCGACCAGATCAAGCTGCGCGCCGAGCGCCTCGGCGTGAAATCCCCAAACCTCTTTGTGATGACCGAAAACGACCTCTCGCGGGCCCTGCCGCAGATCGAGGCCTTGAAGCCCCAGATGCTGGTCGTCGACTCCATCCAGACCGTCTACCAGCCCGACCTGGGCTCGGCGCCCGGTTCGGTGACGCAGGTGCGGGAGTGCGCCGGCAAGCTCCTCTACCTCGCCAAGTCCCGCGGCTTCACGGTCCTGCTGGTCGGCCACGTGACGAAGGAGGGCGCGCTCGCGGGCCCAAAGATCCTCGAGCACATGGTCGACACCGTGCTCTATTTCGAGGGCGACCGCGGCCAGCCCTACCGGATCCTACGCACCTTCAAGAACCGCTTCGGCTCGGTCAGCGAGCTGGCCGTCTACGAGATGCGCGGCAGCGGCCTGGTCGAGGTCACCAATCCCTCCGAATTGTTCCTCTCCGACAGCCCCGAGTTGGCGCCGGGCTCGGTGGTGGTGAGCAGCCTCAAGGGCACGCGGCCGCTCTTGGCGGAGCTGCAGGCCCTGGTGACCCCCAGCTCGCTGGGGATGCCGCGGCGGGTGACGGTGGGCGTCGACTCGCAGCGCGTGGCCCTGCTCTGCGCGGTCCTCGAGAAGATCGTCGGCCTGCACCTGGGCGGCCAGGACATCTTCCTCAATGTGGTCGGGGGACTCGATGTCGACGAGCCGGCGGTGGACCTGGGCGTCCTGCTGGCGATCGTCTCCAGCTTTCAAAACCGAGCCCTGCAAAAGCGCACGCTGGTCTTAGGCGAGGTGGGCTTGAGCGGCGAGATCCGTCCGGTCGCCGGCGAGGCGATCCGCCTGCAGGAGGCCGCCCGCCTGGGCTTCCAGCGGGCCATCCTCCCGAAAAAGGGCTCGAGGGAAAAGTCTCCGGATGGCCTTGCCCTGGTCCGCGTCGGAAAAGTGCAAGAGGCCCTGGACTTTTTCTAGTGCGATAGGTCATCTTTACTTGGATGCATTACGGCTTCATTGGAAATTGCAAAAGCGCCGCACTGGTGCACGAGAACAGCAGCATCGACTGGTTGTGTCTTCCCAATTTCGACAACCCTTCCATCTTCGCCAAAATTTTGGATGAAGAGGGCGGACACTTCCGGATTTTGCCGAAAAACGACGGAAAAATCCGGCAGAGCTACCTACCCGAAACCAACGTCCTGCGCACCGAGTTCGACGACGGGCAGAACGCTTTCGCGGTCGTCGACTATATGCCGCGCTACCGGGTGGGCGACCGTTATTGGCACCCACCCGAGGTCCACCGGATCCTGGAGCCGGTCCGTGGACGCCCGGAATTTCGCGTCCAATTTCTCCCCCGCCTCAATTACGCGGAAGGCCGCACGGAGCTCGAGGTCCAAGACAAGATGGCCTGCGCTCGGCACGGCCGGGAGGACGTCTTCCTTTATTCCAGCCTCCCGCTGAACCGAGTCCTCGGCGACGGTTTCGTCCTCTTGGAGCGGGCCGAGTTTTTCCTGCTTTCCTACCACGAGCACCTGGAAATTTCAGACCTCGCGAAGGTCCTCGAGCAGCGGGCCAAGACCGAGGCCTATTGGCGGAACTGGTCCTCTCATTGCCGGCTCCCCTCGGTGGCGCCGGAGGCGGTGCTGCGCTCAGCTTTGGCGCTCAAGCTCATGACCTTCCAAGACACCGGAGCGATCATCGCGGCCCCCACGACCTCCCTCCCCGAAATCGTCGGGGAAGAAAGGAATTGGGACTACCGTTACTGCTGGCTGCGGGACGCCTCCTTGATGTTGGAAGCTCTGACCTCGGTCGGTCATTTCGAGGAGGCGGAGGCCTTTTTGAATTTCTTGCTGGGCATCCTAGAGAGCAAACAGAGCCGGGTGCAAATCCTTTACCGCATCGACGGGGGCACCCACTTGGAAGAGAGAATCCTGCCGCACCTGAAGGGATACCGCGGTTCCTCGCCGGTGCGAGTCGGCAACGCGGCAGCCGTCCAGAAGCAGAACGACGTCTTCGGGGAGGTGCTGGACGCTCTTTACCGGTATTCCCAAGCGCGCGGCATCGAGCATCTGGCCGCGTGGCATTGGTCCTTGGTGAAATTTTTGGTTCGGACCATCGCCCAGCAGTGGGAAGAGGAGGATTCCGGCATTTGGGAGTACCGCAACCGCAAGGCCCACTTTACCTTCTCCAAGGTCCTCTCGTGGGCGGCCTTGGACCGGGGGGCCCGCATCGCCCGGGCCCTCGACAAGTCTCTCCTCGCTTCGGAATGGGAAGGGATCGCGGCGAGGATCCGGGAAGAAATCTTGGCGAAAGCGTGGAAATCGCATCTCAACAGCTTCACGCAATCCTACGAATCCGAGGCCCTCGACGTGGCCCTGCTGAGGATGGAGGGCGTGGGCTTCTTGCCGGCCTCCGATCCCATGTGGGTCGCCACCGTCCGCCGCTGCGCCTCGGAGCTGCTGCGCGACGGCTTTGGATATCGTTATGTCGCGTCGGACGACTTCGGAAGGCCCAAGAACTCCTTCGTGCTGGCGTCCCTTTGGATCGCGAAGGCCCTCGTTTCGATCGGCGAAATTTCCCGGGCCGAGGAAATTTTCGAAAAAGTCCTTGCCCATGCCAATCATTTGGGGCTTTTATCGGAACATATCGACCCTGAAACCGGAGAGCTGCTGGGGAATTTTCCGCAGGCGTTCTCCCACATGGCGCTCATCAATACCGCGAACTTGCTCGCGACATCCCGAGAGTCCCCGCTCTCTTCCTAGCGCCGCCATCACAACTCCAACGAAAGGAGGACTGCCCATGCGGCTGGTCATCGTCTCCAATCGTTTGCCCCTCACCGCCGTCGAAAAGGGCCGCGATTTCGAGCTGCGTCCCAGCGTGGGCGGCTTGGCCACGGGGATCCACAGTTATCTGGAATGGCGCTCCCGCGCCGAAAGCCGGGCCTCGGACCACCTTTGGATCGGCTGGCCCGGGGTCCGAGATCTCGACAAGGGGCCGCGTTTGGAGCGAAAGTTTTCGCGAAAAAAGGCCTTTCCGGTCCTGCTATCGCCCCGGACCCTGGACGGCTTCTACAGCGGGTTCTGCAACCGAACGCTATGGCCGCTGTTTCATTTTTTTCCGGGATACACCGTTTTCGAGGAGGATTACTGGGAGGAATACCGCGAGGCGAACCGGGTCTACGCGGAGGCGGTCCTCCGGAGGGCGCGGCCCGGGGACGTGCTGTGGATACACGACTACCATCTGCTGCTGCTCCCCGGGCTAATCCGGGAGAAACTGCCGCAGCTCCCCATCGGATTCTTCCTGCACATCCCCTTCCCCTCTTTCGAGATCTTCAGTCTTCTGCCTGCGAAATGGCGTCGGGATATCCTGGAGGGAATGCTGGGCGCGGATCTGATCGGGTTTCACACCCACGACTATACCCAGGCCTTCCTTCGTTGCGCGCTCCGCATCCTGGGACACGAGCACCACAACGGCTTCCTCGAGGTGGAAGGGCGCACAGTGAAGGCGGATACCTTTCCGATGGGGATTGACTACGAGGGGTTTCGCGCGGTCGCCTCCTCCCCCAAGGTCCTCGCGGAGGGGGCCAACGTCAAGCGCGCCTTGGGCAACGCAAAACTAATCCTCTCGGTCGATCGCCTGGATTACACCAAGGGCATCCTCAACCGCCTCGAGGGCTACGAGATCTTTTTGGAGAAGAATCCGTCTTGGCAAAAAAAGGTCCGGCTCTTTCTCGTGCTGGTTCCCTCTCGGACGCAGATGAGCTTGTACCAGGACATGAAGCGCAAGATCGACGAGACGATCGGGAGGATCAACGGGCGGTTCGGTTCCCACGAATGGACACCCGTCCTCTACCAGTACCGCGCCAAGACGCGGGCGGCGCTGACCAGTCTCTATACCGCGGCCGACTTGGCGCTGGTGACCCCCTTGCGCGACGGGATGAACCTGGTGGCCAAGGAATACCTGGCCTGCCGCCGGGACGGGACCGGAGTTTTGGTCTTGAGCGAGATGGCGGGCGCGGTCTACGAATTGGGCGAGGCGGCGATCGTCAATCCAAATTCGCGCGAGGAGATCGCCGAGGCGATCCGCGCCGGCCTCGAGATGCCACTCGAGGAGCAGATCCGGCGCAATCGCGCCATGCAAACGCGACTCGAACGTTATACCGTGGTCCGCTGGGCCGACGACTTTCTCCAGCAGCTCGCCTCCGTCCGAAGGCGCGCGCGGAACCCAGGCCCCAAGGCCCTGGCGGCGGAGGCCTCGCGCCGGATGCTCGCGGCCTTTCGTGGGGCGAAGCGGCGCGCGCTACTTTTGGATTACGACGGGACCCTCACCCCCTATTTCAAGGACCCCGCGGCGGCGAAGCCGTCCCAACGCCTGACGCGGCTCCTGAAGCGACTGGCATCCCTGCCTAGGTGCCGGACCGTCCTGATCAGCGGGCGGCCCCGCGCGGTCTTGGAGGAATGGTTCGCAAAGATCCCGATCGCCTTGGTGGCGGAGCACGGCGCTTGGCTGCGCGGCTCCTCCGGGCCTTGGCGCCGGATCCGTCCGCTCCGCGATCCCTGGAAGGCCGAAATCCGCGCCCTAATGCAGACTTACGCCGACCGGCTGCCCGGTGCCTTCGTCGAGGAGAAGGAATATGCCTTGGTCTGGCACTTTCGCAATTCGCCGCCCGAAATGGCCTCGCTGCGCGAGAAGGAACTGTTGGACGAGTTGCTGCAAAGGACGGGAAATCTCGAGGCGCAGGTCTTGCGCGGGAACAAGATCGTCGAGGTCCGGGCGCAGGGGATCACCAAGGCCGAGGGGGCCTTCGCCTTCCTAGGCAGGAAACCGCCGGATTTCCTCTTGGCAGTCGGGGACGATGCCACCGACGAGGACCTGTTTCGGGCCCTGCCGGACCGAGCTTACACCCTTCGCGTGGGGAAGCCGCCGACCTCCGCCCGATTCACCATTGCGAATCACCGCGCGGTCCTGAGGCTGTTGGGTTCCCTGGCCCGCTAGGCGCTGACGCTGAATAAGAGGGGAGCGGACTTTTCTATCAAGAGAGGAGGGACATCTTGGCTGCTGTATGGACATATTTAGAGGAGCCGTTCCGTCAAAACGGCTGGCGGGAGGCCGGGCTGGCATTGGGCGCTTTCGTCTCGGCCTTGGCGGCTCTGGTCCTAGTTAAAAAAATCCTGCTGTCCCGGTTGAAGGCCTGGACCTCCCGGTCGGCCAACCGCTGGGAAGACATCATTTTCAAGGCCCTGGAGCGCACTCAAACTTGGTTTTTATGTCTGCTCGCGGGCACGGCCGCATTGGGGTTGCTGAAGCTCTCTCCGGCGGCGGATAAATTCCTTCGCAATTTGGTTTTTTCGGGATTCTTGGTGCAAATCGCTTTCTGGGGCGCCGCCTTGATCTCCGGCTATCTCGCCTACTACCGCGGCGCGCGGTTGGAATCCGATGCCGAGAGCGTCACCACCGTCGGCGTGCTGGGTTTCTTGGCGAAGCTGGCTTTGTTCAGCGTGTTGCTGATCATCGGTTTCGAGAACGCGGGAATCAACGTCACCGCCTTGGTTGCGGGCCTCGGCATTGGCGGGGTGGCGGTCGCCTTGGCGGCCCAGAACGTGCTGGGGGACTTGTTCGCCTCCTTAGCGATCGCCTTGGACAAGCCCTTCGCGATCGGGGATTTTGTCGTGCTGGACCAGCTTCGCGGCACTGTGGAGCGCATCGGCATGAAGACGACGCATCTCCGCAGTCTCGACGGGGAGCTGATCGTCTTGCCCAACTCGCATCTGGTCAACAATCGCTTGAGGAACTTCAAGCGAATGAGGGAACGGAGGGTGCTGTTGAATCTCGGGGTCGTCTTCGAGACGCCGTTGGCCTTGCAGAGAAAAATCCCGGGACTCCTTCGCGCGGCCGTCGAAAGTCGGAACGGGACCCGGTTCGACCGGGCGCATCTCGCCGGCTTGGGTGAATACGCCATTCAGTTCGAGACGGTGTTTTATATTTTGAGCCCGGATTATTCGGTCTTCATGGACCTCCAGCAGGAAATCCTCTTCGACGTCCAGGAACGGTTCCAACGGGAGGGCGTAGCCTTAGCCTATCCGACGCGGAGGCTCCATCTGAGGTCCTGCAGCGGTGAGCTCCCTCTCGGCTCGAAATAGGGGGCGTGTTTCCTAGAGTGACACGATAACCCTATCTTTTTTGGTCCCTTGGGGGTTTACTAAGTAAATATGGGTCTAGGCGACCTCTTCAAACGCTTCACCAAGGGCTCCTCCGAGGAGGGCAAGGCGCCGGCCCCCGCCCCGCGGAGCAAGGGCGGCAAGGTCATGCCCCCGATTCCTTCCTTTTTGAAAAAGGACCGCTTCATCCGCGAGGCCGCCGAGGCCCCGGCGGAGGCCGACCCCGGCACCCCGCCGGACATGGCCGACGCAGGCTCCTTCAAGCGCCCGGGCAAGTGGCTGAAGGAGCGGCTGGGCGGGGTGACTGATTCCCAAGCCATGAATAATATTGAGAAAACTAAGAAGGCCCTCAAGCAGAGCGGGGGCCTGAACGACCAGGAAATCCAAAGTTTCTTGGACGGACTCCTGGAGGCCCCGGAGGGGGAGGCCGCGCCTTCGGGGCCGCCGCCGCTCCCCAAAGGCCGCTGACCCCTTCCCAAGAGAATCGCCTGGACATTAGAATAGCCCCCTGTTAAACAGCGCAGCCTCGAAATTGGAGTAATTATGAAAGAAGGCATCCATCCCGAATACAAGGCCGTGAAGATCGCCTGCAGCTGCGGCAACATCATCGACACGATGTCCACCCTGGACAACATCACCGTCGAAATCTGCAGCCAATGCCACCCCTTCTTCACCGGCAAGCAGAAGATTGTCGACACCGCGCGCCGCATCGACCGCTTCAAGAAGAAGTACGAGAATTTCCAAAAGCAATAAACGTTGCCTTAAGTGTCTAAGTACCTAAGTGCCTGAGTGCTTAAGTTTTTTATCTTCACAGTCCTTGAAAACGCCCTCATCCATTATCCATTCGATCCCCATTAACTTAGACACTTAAACACTCAAGCACTTAGGCACTTGAGTCTATGTTCCAACAACTCCAAGACGTCGTCGCCCATTACCACGACCTGTCCCGCCAGCTGAGCGACCCCAGCGTCACCGCCGACAGCAAGCGCTTCCAGCAGATCGCCAAGGAGCACGCCGGCCTGCGCGAGCTGGTCGACACCTTCGAGAAATACCAGAAGGCGAAGGGCGACCTGGAGGGAAACAAGGAATTGCTCGCGGACAGCGACGAAGGTATGCGCCAAATGGCCAAGGAAGAGATCCCTCGCCTCGAGAAGGAATTGGCCGAGCTGGAAGAGCAGCTCAAGGTCCTGCTCCTGCCCAAGGACCCCAACGACGACAAGAACATCTTTTTGGAGATCCGCGCCGGCACCGGCGGCGACGAGGCGGCGCTCTTCGTGGCGGACCTGTTTCGCATGTACACCCGCTACGCCGAATCGCGGGGCTGGCGGGTCGAGCTGATGGACACCAACGCGACGGGCATCGGCGGCTACAAAGAGGTCATCGCCCAGATCAGCGGCGACAAGGTCTACAGCGACCTCAAGTACGAGGGCGGCGTGCACCGCGTGCAGCGGGTGCCGAAGACCGAGCAGCAGGGGCGCGTGCACACCTCGACGGTGACGGTCGCCGTGCTGCCGGAGGTCGAGGACGTCGAGGTCAATATCCAGGAGAAGGACCTGAAGGTCGACGTGATGCGTGCCGGCGGCCCCGGCGGGCAGAGCGTCAACACCACCGACTCGGCGGTGCGCCTGACTTATATCCCCACCGGCGAGGTGGTGATCTGCCGCGACGAGAAGAGCCAGCACAAGAACAAGGCCAAGGCCCTCCGCATTCTCCAAGCGCGATTGTTGGAGGCGGAACGCGACAAGCAAAACGCCGAGATCTCCAGCCAGCGCAAGAGCATGGTCGGCACCGGCGAGCGCAGCGAGAAGATCCGCACCTACAACTACCCGCAGAACCGCCTCACCGACCACCGGATCGGGCTCACCGTGCATAACCTGGACATGGTGATGGAGGGGCAGATCGACCCGATCATCCAGGCGCTGCGCGCGCACTTTCAGGCGGAGGCCTTGAAGGGGGCTACTTGATTTTCTTTAAAACCCACCGCGCCCCGGGCCCACGCTTGCTGCCGGCGACTCGGGCGATTTTTTTCAGGTCGTTCAAGGCCTGCTGGCGGGTGATGCTGCCGCGCACCGCCTCCAGATAATCGCCCAGCCGCAGCTCGGGTCTTTCCTCGAACAACTTATGAAGGATGTTCCAACGCGAGTCCGCGTCGAAACTGCCGAGGGCGGTCTTTTTGTAGACGTCGATGGTGGGCGTCTCGCGGGAGTGGAAGCCCCATCTCTTGTATTCCGCGAGGCTCTCCTCGATGCTCCGCCGGGAGAGCTTGCCGCCGGGCGCGTAGATGTCCTTGAAAAACAGCTGCGGGGGGACGGGCCTAAGGCCGCGCTGGAGGTATTCGGCGAAGTATTTCCGCTCGTCATCCACGCCCGCGCCCTTCAGGAATTCCGCCAACACCGCGACCGTTTCCGGGGTATTCATCCTAGGGTATTGGGCGCGCAGCGCCTGCGGCGAGACCTCCTGCCAATGCTTGAGCAGGTATTCCACCAGGATGCCGAAGAGCCGCGGGTCGTAGCGGGAGAGGTCGGCGCATAAAGCGATCAATTCCTCCTTCGACTTGGGATCGTAGGGCCAATCCGTCTTTTCTCCCGAGGCGGCGGCGCCGAGCCGCGACAGCTCGTAGTAGGCGCGGGACAGGGTGTCGGTGTCGGGAGGCGAGAGAAGCATCTAACCTCCCCATTGCTCTTCCGCTTCCAAGAGGAAATCCAAGGCCTCCTGGGCGCGGGGATATTTTTTTTGCAAGAGGCTGCGGATGTGGGCCTCGGCGAAATCGAGATCGGCGCCCTTCTTCAGCAGGATCTTGGCGTGGGGCATGTCCTTCTCGCGGCCGGCGAAGGCCTTCATGATCAGCAGGTCGGTCAGGCCCAGCGCGAAGACCTTGAGAGCGGGGCCCTCGTATACCAATTGGAGTCGGTCCCCGTAATCGGCCGGCAGGCAGCCCAAAAAGGTCTCGAAATAGGGGTTGAGCCAATCGGGGGAGATCTCCAGCTCGCGGCCCGTTTCCTTGACCAAAGGGTCGAGTTCGGCGCGGCTGACCTGGCTGCGGAAGGGGATTCCGTCGATGTCGGCTGTCTGTAGGGGAACCTGATAGGCCAGGCCGAAGGCCCCGCCTCCGCCGATGAGTAATTGCAGTCCCTGCAGCCCGCGTTCTTGGAGTTTTTGGTCGAGTCGGGCCAAGGCCTTTTTCATGAGTTCCGTCTTCACAATCTCATAAAGACAATTTAAAAGACAAATTGTCAATATATTTGTCTATTAATGGATCTCTCATCCCTCGACCCCGGACCCGAAAGCCATTGTTTTTTTGGGAATAACTCTTTATAGGCTTCGGTTTATCCATTCCGAACATCCTTGGAGTTAATATGGCAGTTCCCGGACATCAGGCCTTCGCGATCGGCAAGTACCTTCTCAAACAACGCATCCTAGGTCGGAAGCGTTATCCGCTGAACTTGATGCTCGAGCCGCTGTTCCGCTGCAACCTGGCCTGTCCCGGCTGCGGCAAGATCCAATTCCCCGACGACATCCTGAAAAAGAACCTCTCCGTCGAGCAGGCCCTGGCCGCGGCCGAGGAGTGCGGTGCCCCGATGGTTACCATCCCGGGCGGCGAGCCGCTGATCCATCCGCAGATCGAAAAGATCGTCGAGGGCCTGCTCAAGCAGAAGCGCTACGTCATTCTCTGCACCAACGCGCTCTTGCTCGAGCGCAACCTGCCCAAGTTCAAGCCCGACAAGCGCCTCACCTTCAGCATCCACATGGACGGCTACGGCGAGCACCACGACCACTGCGTCGACCGCGAGGGCACCTACGACATCGCCGTGAAGGCGATCAAGGCGGCCATCGCCCAAGGCCATCGCGTCATCACCAACACCACCGTCTTCGAGGGCCACTCGATCGAAAATCTCGTGAAGCTCTTCGACCACATGATGGAGCTGGGCGTCGAGGGCCTGACCATCTCGCCGGGATTCAGCTACGAGAAGGCGCCCGACCAAGACCACTTCCTCTCGAAGAAGCGCACCCAGGCCTTCTTCAAGGAACTGCTTGACTACAAGCGCGAGCACAAAAAGAAATGGGACTTCAACAACAGCCCCTTCTTCATGGACTTCCTCGAGGGCAAGCGCGACTACGAGTGCACGCCTTGGGGCATGCCTACCTACAACGTCTTTGGTTGGCAGAAGCCCTGCTATTTGCTGACCAACGAAGGCTATGCGGCGAGCTTCCAAGAATACATGGACGCGACCGAGTGGGAAAAATACGGCACGAACAGCGGCAACGAAAAATGCGCCAACTGCGCCACCCACTGCGGCTACGAGCCCAGCGCGGTTACCGACGGCATGTCCAGCATCAAGAAGATGATCGAGCTGGGGCGGGCCACCGCCGCGGGCTCGCGGGGCTAGGCGTCATGCTTTCCAAAAAAAAAAAGCGATGGCCGCGGCCATCGCCTTTTTTATTTAGAACGATAAAGAAGCTTATTTCTTCTTGCGACGCGAGGCCCAGGCCGCGGGGATCGCCAGCACCAGGGCCCAGCCGCCGAAGGCGCTCAAGCCGGTCGCGGCGTTCAGGCTGCAACCGCTGCCTTCGAATAGGAACTGCTTCGGCCCGGTCTGCTCCTTCGGCGTGTCCGGCGTCACTTCCTTGGGCGTATCCGGGGTCTTCGGCTGCTCGGGCTCTTGGGGAGGCTTGCAGAGATCGATGTCGCACTCCGCAAATCTCTCTTTCAGTTTCGCCAGGCACTCACAGGGGGGCAGCAGCTTGGGTTCCTCGGTGGGGGCCTCTTCGGCGACGACCACTCGGCTGATTTCCGTGGTGTTGCTATTTTCGAGGACAGGAAGGCCTTCGCGCTCGCGAATGCGGCGGATGCCGTCGGAGGTTTGCAGGCGCGATCCGGTGGTGCAGCGGTCTTCGTAGAGCTTTTTCTTCTCCCCGGTGGGATCCGGGCAGTTGTTGGCGACGCACTGGACGGCCTCGACGATGGCCTTCAGTTTTTCCGATTCGCAGATGTTGACGTCTTCGGTCACGATGACACGCCGGGCCTCCTGAGCCTGCGCCGTCGCGCCCCAAAGACAGAGTCCTAAGGCCAATACCTGAATCTTGAATTTCATGTCTTTTCTCCTCCACGGAAACGATGACAAAGTCCTCGCGGCCTGGATTGGCCGCGCCCGTTATCAAGTTATCGGCGCGGCGTTCCAAGCAGTTACGGCCGGTCTTAAAAAAAGCACCAGCCCAGCCTGCACCTAAGTATTTATTTTTTCAATAGAAATTAAAACCCCCTCTCAAAACGGGGGCCTGGGCGGTTGTCAGGGGCGCTAAAAACCCCGGATCCGGATGCGCAGCAGCCGGTTATCGCCCACCTCGTGGACCGCGCTGTAGCGCGGGGCCATCGCGTGCCAGCGGGCGAAACCGTACATGACGTGCCGCAGGCCCTGCAGCCAGCCCCGCAACAATTCCCGGTCGTAGGATTTTTGCAGCAATTTCTCCTCGAGCAGCCCGATCGCCCGCACCCGGGCATTGTGCATGTCGGCCACCCAGCGGAAGGACTCCTCCAGCGAGATCTGGAATTCCTGGGCCAGGCAGGAGACCAGGTTGCACCAATTCAGGCGCCTATCCTTGGCGTGGCCGAAGATGTCGTTGATGATCGCGACCACCTCGGCGGCGAGATAGGCCAGCTGCTTCATGTCGGCGTCGCAGAGCAGCGACTCGGGGAGCTCCCGGCCCATCTGGTACTCGATAAAGTCGATGTTCGGCATCATCCCGATGTTCAAGGCGCGGCGTTCGAGGTGCTTGGCCGCGCTGGGATAGAGGCCCGACTTGCGGAACTGCGCTGCGGCCCGCGACTCCTCGCGCACCGAGCGCACCCAGTCCGCGAAGCGCCGGGCGTGGCGCTCCAGCCAATCGGGGCTCATGCGCCGCGCGTAGGCCCGGCCCAGCTCCCACCAGCAGCGCAGGTGGGCGTTGCCCTCCGGGCAGGTCTCGGGGCGGCCGGCGATGGCCTCGAAGATCCGCTCCTGTTGCCCGTCGTCGGCCTCCTCGATCACGTCGTCGTAGAAGATCCAGAGGGCCAGGAACTTGGTGAGGACCTCCGCCTGTTCCGCGGCGGCGGTGGGGAAGGGCCAGTTGGCGTATTCGGCCACGGCGAGCTTTTCGAATTTTTCCGCCCCCTCCGCGTCGCGGATCACCCCGCGCTCGCGCAGCCAGACCTCGGCCCGGGCCTCCATCTCGTAGGCCAGGGGACTCAAGGGCACGACCCAGCTCTTCGGGAAGTTTAAAGAAACTTCCGTACTGCTCTTTGCACGTTTCTTTGTCTTGGTAATGAAGTAGGCGGGACGGTGCACACCGCGGGCGACTTGCCCTAAGCTGGCGGTTCGGCTCATGTTCTCCTCCCTAAGCTGTCTCTCTCTCCAGCCTTACCCGGCAGCCTTGAAATTCTGCCCAGGGAGAATTCTAGAACAAGTCCAAAGAATTTGACGACAAAAAAATGTACTAAATATTACGGGATGGAAAATGACTGAAGGTCCGCGGCGATCTCCGTCGCGGAAAATTGGACGCGGGCTTCGTGAAGCAGGCTCTGTGGGTCGGTGTAGCGCTGGCTCAAGTGGGTTAGGACGAGGCGTTTGGCGCCGGCCTCGCGGGCGGCGCGGGCGGCGTCCTCGGCGCAGGAGTGGCCCCATTGGTGGGCCTCGCTTCGGTGCTCCGCGCCGAAGGTGGCCTCGTGGACGAGGAGGTCGACGCCTTGGGCGAGCTGAAGCGCCTCCGGACAGGGGCGGGTGTCGAGGCAATAGGCGAAGCTTCGCCCCGGGCGCGGGGGGCCGACCAGGGTCTCCGACGTGATCACCCGTCCGTCGGCGAGCCGCACGGCGCGACCGCGGACCAGATCCATCCGCTCGGGACCCTCCGGGATGCCGAGCTCCCGCGCCTTCGCCTCGTCGAAGGTCCCGGGTCGGGGCCGCTCGCGGAAGGCGTAGCCCCAGCAGGGGATGAGGTGGCTTAAGGGGGCGCAGAAGACCTGGTAGCGCTCGGTCTCGAAGATCATGCCGGGGGCCTCGATCTCGATCACCTCGAGGGGGTAGTTGATCCAGAGGCTGTGCGTCTCTTGGTGGACGCGGAGGTATTCTTTCAGGCCGGCCGGACCGAAGACCCGAAGCAGGTCCTGGCGCTCCCCGAGGCTTAAAGTGCCGAGCAGGCCGGGGAGGCCGTAGAGGTGGTCGCCGTGCAGGTGCCCGATGAAGACGGCCGTGAGCTTCCCCCACTTGAGGGGCGAGCGGATCAGCTGGAGCTGGGTCGCTTCCCCGCAGTCGAAGAGGAAGGTCTCGCCCTCGTACTCGAGGGCGGTGGCGGAGGTATGGCGCTGCAGCGTGGGGCGGCCCGCCCCGGTGCCTAGCGTCAGGACTCGCATCACAGCCCCTGCACTTTGTTGAGGAACTCGGTCAGGGCCTGCTTGGCGTTGCTGAAAATCGAAAAGCCGTCGCCGACGAAGAGCTTTTCGAAGTCGAGGCCGCGCAGGACCGAGAGACCCTGGCGGGCACGGGCGGGGTCCTTGAATTTCTCGTCGGGCAGCATGCTGAGGGCGCCCTCCGGCTTGCCGATCAGGGCATCGCCGACGATCAGCGCGGCGTTCTTCTTCCAAAAGAAGGCGCACTCGCCGGGCGTCTTGGCGTCGGGGATGCGGATCACCTCGAACTCGCCCTCGAGCAGCTCGCCGTCGCTGAAGGTGCCGTCGACCGGGATCTCCATCAGCGGCGCGTCGTCCTCGTGGATGAAGACCCGCGTGCCCCAGCGCTCGCGCAGCGCGGCCGCGGCGCGGCTGTGGTGCTTGTTGGTCAGGTAGATGCGGTGGGGTTTCCCCAAAAACTCGATTTCCTCCAAGTCGGCGGCGGCGGGCGGCGGCGGGTCGATCAGGACCGGTTTGTGCGCGGTCTTGAGGTAGAGGCCGTTGAAGTCGAGCTGCTTCTCTTCGTTGAAGACGCTCCAGGTGTAGATATCTTCGCGGATTTTCTTCATATTCGAGCATTATCCGGCAGCCTTCCGCAAAAATCGACAAGAAATTCCCTCGCGCGATTCCGGGGAGCCGGCTTGGGATCGCCGGCGGCGGGACGGCCCGGACGGGCCGGTTTCCCTTAATGGACGCTGGACTCCGGCGATCCGCCCCGATAAAAAGAGGGCATGCCAAATCCCGCCTCCAAGCCGCCCCAGGCCCTCGTCCTCTCCCTCGGATTTTTCATGGCGACCCTGATCTACGTCGTCATCGCCTTTGTCTTGGCCCAGTCCAACGGCTGGGCCTTCAGTTGGCAGGTCCTGGCGGATTTCCGCATCCTTTTATACGTCTTCGCCGGCCTCGCCTGCCTCTTGGCGGGGGCGGTCTTGATGCTGCCTGGCCTTGGGAAGATCCCCCGCATCGCGATGGCCGAGGCGATCGCCATTTTGGGCCTGGTCCTGGTCTTCCTGCACCAAAGCCCGCTTTGGGTCCTGCCCTTTGCGGGCCTAAGCCTGATTTTGCAGGCCTATCTCAGCCCGCTCTTCGAGAAGGGCAGTTCATAAAATTTCCCTCTCGGTGTCTGCGCCCCCCGATTTCCCGGGGACCTCGGTAAAAAAATCAGGAAATTCTTAGGCCCGTCTCGGCCCTGTCCTTGGCAGGCATGCTGCAATGCCTCCCTCCGGATGAAGCCATCGTCCTAACGGTGGTCTCCGTCCTCCGGAGAGACGAGCATGACGGTCCCCCTGCTAAATCTGCGTCGCATCCTGCCCCAGGCCTCCCCGCCGGAGAGCTCCAACGCCCCTGCAACCCCCGGCGCCGAGGCCGCGTCCTCGGGTTCGCCGACCGCCTTTGTGCACGGGAAAGTCCGGACCCTGCGTCGCGGCGCCGAGCGCCTCTTTCAAAGTCTTCAGGGCGCGATCGCGGAGGAGCGACGCCGCTTGAGCGAGCCCAGCCCCGAGCAACAAGCGATCTGGGGGGACCTGCAAGCCTTGGCCGCGGCCCCCGAGGCCTTCACTTCCGAGGCGGTCGAGGCCTTGCGCGGCCGGATCCTGGACGAATTGTCGGGCTACGAGGCGGCCGCGCCGGACTTCCCCGGTTGGAAAAAATTGCGCGAGCGCCTCGAGTCGACGGCGCGCCCCGCCCCCGAGGACTACCTCGAGGTCTTGAAGCTCGCCGACGCGGGGCCGCTGTGGCTGGCCGTCAACGAGCGCATCGCGCAGCTCGACGCCCAGATCGATTCCGCCGGCCTGACCGACGCCATCATCAACCTGCCGCGTTTCTGGCGGGACGAGGACCTCGAGCTCGCCCCCGCCTTCCTCGACCACCAGACCGCTTACATCGACGTCCACCGCCTCCTGGTCGAGGGGAAGGTGAAGGAGGCCTATGAAAAATTTATCGCCCTGGAGAAATCTCACGAGACCCGCTTCCTGAACGACGCCTTCGAGGAGTCGCAGACGATCAACCGCTGCAGCTACCAGGCCGCGATTGTGATCGCCTCGGGCGGGATGGGCGCGATCGCGGGGCGGCTGGCCGGCGGCCTGGCGCTGCGCCTGGGCGCGACGCGGGGCCTCGGGCTAATCGAGTTCGGCGCGATGACGACGACCTTCACCGTCGCGGAGCGCGGCCTCGACCACGGAATCCGGGGCAAGGCCTTCTTCGATCCGGAAAAAACCGCA
>JASOAK010000008.1:0-97481 GCA_048499175.1 bacterium | reverse complement strand
CGGCGAAGGCGATCGAGGAGATCGCGACCGAGGTCTTGTTGGCTTTAGGGAAGTAGGGGCGAACCTTGCGTTCGCCCTCCTACGAAGTGGGCAAAATATGTCGCAGATACAATAGCCGCAGAGGAGAGGGCGAACACAAGGTTCGCCCCTACAGCACCGCCCGCAGCGGCTTCCCGTCCGCCGAAATCTCGACCTTATCCCCGAAATTAAGCGGCACCGAGATCTTGTTCCCGTCGATGAACAACGCCCCCTGCCGCATCCGCGAGTAGATCGTCAACTTCTTCCCCTTCGGCAGGATCCCTTTGCGGATCCGGAAGCGCTTGCCCGGCTCGGGGAAGAGCTCGCGCACCACGTATTGCATCGCCGGCTTGGTCAGCGGCATCGGTTTGCCTCCGGCGGAACGAATGGCCGCCGTCGAGCCGGTCGGCGCCGCGATCCAGATGCCGGAGCTCTTCTGCTCCTCGGCCGTCTTGCCGATGAGCACGCGGTAGCGCGCGGTGCCCGCGGAGCTTTGGTTCGCGAACAGCACCTCGTTGAGCACCGGCGGGGCCACCGCCTTGCCGTTCACCTTCACCTTAAGCCGGGGGATCCACTGCGGCTTGCGCTTGCCGGCGATCAGCTCGACCAAGACCGTGAGGAAATCGCCGACCCGTGCCCGGCACAGCGCGCCGGTGCTGTCGATGGGAGCGGAGTTCACGCCCAGCAGGACTTGGTTGCCGAGGATATGGCTGATGTCGAGGAAAGTCCCGTCGCCGCCCACAGTGACTACCAAGTCGTAATTCCCGATCTTCTTGAGCTGGCCGCGGAAGACGGCGTCGGTCTCGATGCCCAGCAGTTCCAGCGTCCGCTGCACGCCCTCTAGGGTCTCGTGATGCATCGCGTGGACGGCCCGCCAGAGCCGCGTCGTCGGGTGCTTCTTCTTCAGCAGGCCGATGTAGTGCGGATCTCTTTGCTCCAGGACGTGGAGCTGGTAGAGGGGCTTGTTGTAGACGACTAGGGCTTTGTCAATTCGCATAAATTTTTCTTATGCCGGAGTTATCGTTTTTGCCACCCCGGGCCGGTGGGGGAGGGAAGGGGTTCCCCTCCGGCTTTCCGAAACTCGCGGTTTATTATATGGCCTTGCAGTAAAGAAACTCCCTGCCTTGAGAGTGACGAGATAAGGACGCTCAGACAGTCGGAAAGCCTACGGGGAACCCCTTCCCTCCCGGACCGGCCCTTCGTAAAGGGGAAATTTTTTCTTTCTGCCGCTGTTAAACAGAAGGGAGAAAGATTTTTTTCCGGTTGTCAGTAAAGGCCTCGGTTTTTAATGTATGCCTGCACAGATTTAGGCACTTGGTCGCCTACCGGCAATCCTTTTTTTATCTTCTCCCTCACCTCCGTCGCGCGGATCGCGGCAAACGGCGAGGCCGGATCCGGGGGGCGGGGGAGGAATTCGAAATGGAGGATTTTTATCAGCTCCTCGATTTCTTTCCAACGCGGGAGCTCGTCTTTTAAATCGGACCCGCCGACGAAGGTGAACTCGGCCTTAGGGTAGTGCTGCTTCAAGTGCCGGATTAGGTCGATCGTGTAGCCGGTCAGGGCGCCCTCGTCGTCCTTGACCCGTACCCGCGGATCGAGCCCTTCGAAGGCCAGCCGGCACATCGCCAGACGGTCCTCGAAAGGGGCCGAGGCCGGCTTGAGCGGGTTTTGCGGGGAGGGGAAGATCCATATTTCGTCGAAACGCCCGCTCTGCAGGAGATGCTCGATCACCTGGACGTGGGCTCGGTGCGGCGGGTCGAAGGAGCCTCCCAAGAGGGCGACGCGCATGGTTCAGCCCTTTTCCGATTTAGGCAGGAGGGGGATCACGTTGGGAAATGCCGAGAACTCGCCCTTCTCGCGGGGCCGGCTGCGCGGCTTGCCCAAGAGGTCCTCCAAGAGACGCAGCGTCCCCTCGCGCGCCTCGAGATCGGGGCCCGGAGAGAAGAGCTTCTTGCCGGCGGGGCCCATGTCCTCTTGGTGGTTGCGCAGGATGCCCATCTCGACGAAACGCGCGATCGCGTTTTGAATGGGGAAACTGGAGAGGCTTTCGGGAAACTCGAGGATGCCCCGCATCTTCAGCGTCTCGCCCAGCTCGAGGATCTTCTGTGAGAGCTTGCGCGCGTCCCACTTGTCGAAGGGAATTTGCTCGATGACGTAGAGGCTGAGCCAGTAGGATTCGAGGGTCGGCAGCAGGATATCGCTGAGCCACGGCGGCGGCTGCGAGTTTGAAATCGGTTTAGTTCCCGTCGTGGCAAAGAAGAATTCCTTGCTCAGCAAGCTATGGACGTCTTCCAGTTTTCCCGGCGCCTTTTTTTCGCAGATCTGAGCTACCGCGTCCCGCGCCCAGGCGTGGATGCCCTGGTTCTTGAAGAAATCCAGATGCCCGCGCGTCTCTTCCTTCACCGTGAAGAAGCGGCCCTCGATGTCGTGGTGCTCTCGCACCAAGCCCTCGGCGATGAATCGGGCCAAGACCTCCTCCATCGCCTCGTCGGGCTTCTCGCGCAGGGCCTCGCTCAGCCGCGCGCCGCTTTGCCGGGCGTAGTCCAGCAACTCGCGCGCCTTGTCGGCGACCTGCTGCGGGGTGATCGACTTGCCGTGCGGGGCGAGCAGGGCGGTCGCGACCGGAGCCGAGGCCATCACCGTGCTCACCTCGTTGATCGCCACGCAGATCCGTTCGGCCAATTCCGCCACCGTCTTTTTCAGCTGGGCCGGGTCGACGGGCGCCTCGCCCTCGTGATTCAAGGCCGCGCGCAGGGAGATCGGCTCGGCGAACTGCATGTAGACCTTGCCGTAGCGGCGGCGCAGGAACTTCGGCAGCCGGAAGAGGTCGCTGAACTTTTCTTTCGACTTCTTCGCGCCCTTGCTTTCCTTCAGATAGGCCCGCTCCTCCAACACCCGCTCGTAGCCCAGGCCCACCGGCACGAAATAGACGTCGCTCACGCCGCCGTCGGCGAAGCTCTCGACCATCATGTTGAGCAGGCCGGTCTTCGGGGGGAAGAGCTTGCCCGAGCGCGAGCGCGTCCCCTCGATGAAGAATTCTTGGAAATACCCCTCGCGCATCAGCTCTTTGACGTAGCTCTTCAGCGCCAGCGGGTAGAGCGCGTCGCCGGGAAGGCTGCGGCGGATGAAATAGCCGCCCGACTTGCGGAAGATCGGCCCCAGCGGCCAGAAATTGAGGTTGATGCCGGCGCAGACGTGCGGGAGGCTCAAGTCGTTCTGGTAGAAGATGTAGCTGAGCAGCAGGTAGTCGACATGGCTCTTGTGGCAGGGGATCAGGACCAGCGGCGAATCCTTCGCCACCTTCTTGACCTTGGCCAGGCCCGCCTGGTCGACCTCGAGGCCGTCGTAGAGGCTGTTGAAGAGCCAGCTGAGGAAGAAATCCCAGAGCTCGATGACGGTGAAGTTGATGTCGCTCGCGATCTCGCGCAGGTAGCCCAGGGCCTTCTTCTCGGCTTTCTCGAAAGAGATGTTTTCCTGCGTCGCGATGTGCTCGAGGCGCTCCCGGAAGCGGGGGGCTTCGACGATCTTCGCCAAAAAGCTGCGCCGGCTCTGCAGCTTGGGGCCGGTGACCTGGCGGCTTTCCATCTCGAAGGCGCGCTGCACCTGTACCGAAAGCCCTTCGGCCGTCGCCTCGTTGTTCTCGCCCCCGTAGAGGGCGGCCAGGCGCCGCAGGTCGAGCGGTTCGCCGATCTTGGCTACCGCGCGTTTCTTGTAGTTGCGCAGGAAGAGGAACATCTTGCGGAAGTAGCCCGGGTTCTCCCGATTGCCGAGCAGGATGTCCGTCAGCGATTTCTTCGCTTTTCCCGGGTGCTTGTCGTAGATGAAGTGCAGCGGGATCAGTTGGATCGGCTGTTCGAATTGTCCCTGCACCGTCAGCAGCTCGCGGAAGATCGCGCGCTGCGCCTCGTGCTCGGCCTCGATCCAGCGCGTGCCCTTCGGCAGGTTGAGGCAGTAGAGGATGGGGCGCTTCTCGGCCAGGGCCTTGGCCGGTTCGAAGAGATCGTCGTTGTAGGGCCAAGCCTTGTCGACGAAAAACCGGTCGATTTTTTGGAAGAGGATGGGGCGGATCTGGTGGCTCGGCATCCAGTGGCCCATCCGGACCATGTTGTTGTGGGCGACCAAGGGCAACTGGCGGCTTAAGAAGAGGTGGTTGAAGAAGTTGTACTCAACCTGCCCCCAGTTGCGCATCAGGAAGACCAGGGGGCCGCGCAGCCCGGCCTGCGTCAGGTTTTGCAGGTCGTCGTCGCTGAAGCGGATGGTGTCGAAGCCGCGGCTGAAGAAGAGGCGGTGGAAGGCGTTGAACTTGGCGAGCATCCGCGTGGTGTCGAGGTTGCGCGCCGGGTCGAGGCGCCTCTCGAACCAGGGCGCCCATTTTTTGCGCGCCCAAAGGTAGGGGCGGCGCAAGAGCCCCAGCCACCAGAGGGCGAAACGGAACAGTCTGGAGGAATATTCCCGCATTTTCATCAATTTACCCAAAGATCCCTGGAAATTAAAGCGTTAAGAAATTTAACGCGGAGGGCAACACCTGGGTGTATGCCGGGCGATAATCCTCACAGACCATTGAACAAAAGGGCTTGGTGGCGCGTCTATGGGTTTATGGCGACCGTGGCCGATTTTTGGGGGGGATTTTACCTTCCTGCGGAGCGAAAAAGGGCCGTGCAAATCTTGGTTGCCCCGGTCTAAGTCTTTGGTTTAGAATTTGATTTCACTCACCCCTAGAGGAGGCATTCAAATGCAATTACGAAGATTTTTGACGGGCCTGACGGCGGCGGCCGTGGTTGGGCTGGTACCGGCTCTGTCCTCCGCCACAACCATGATCCCTTGCGGCGCATTGGATTGCACCGTGGTTCGTTCCGGGAAAACATCTTTAATTGTTTCAGGGAAGGTAACCGACGCCAAGCCGGTTTTCGTAAACTTTCCGAACAGTGAGCGCCGAATGCCTGCGACGGAATACACCATCGTCGGGAAGGTCATTAAGGGTAATGAAATCTATAAGGCCTCGGATGATCTCGAACAAACGGTGAAAGTGAAAATGTTCGGACAAGTTGGTGGGCCTATCATCAAGGGGATGCCGTCTCCCAAAGTGGGAATGCTGGGCATGCACATCTTCTACGGTAATTCGGTTTTGGGGTTGACGAGTTACGCTTACGGTTACGAAGGGCAGATCCCTTATAAAGATGTGGGAGGCGGCAAAATGATCGCGGTTTCCCCTTACGGCAAGGGGCTAGTCTTTTCGAACAAGGCCTTGGCGGCAAAGTTCCTTAAAGTGAACCCGGCGGCTGGCAAGTTGCTTCGAACGGGACCTGTTTCCCCGCTCGAACCGGGAGAAGAGCCTTCTACTGGAGTCGACGCTGGAGAAGAAGAACTCACCCCGGCGGTTTTAGAGTCCGCGGTGAAAACGATTCTTCAAGGGGATAAGGAGTAATTTATGCTCACGAAAGCTTGTAGGTATTTTTTTCTTTCCGCCACGGTCCTTGCTGTTTCCTGGGCTTCACCGGTGCTGGCCGGAGGCGCATTTTCCACGACGAAATTGGGGCAACCGGTCCTCTGGCAAGGCACGGTTACCTGGCGCGCCGAAACCGGCCCTATCAAGGGGGATACTCCTACCGATGGTGGAGGAGGCGGCGGTGGTGGTGGGGGAGGATGTAGCCTTACCAAGAGCTTGGATATTTCCAATACCCAGGCCATCGACCTGGTGCGGGCTGCCTTTGATGCATGGGACAACGTGTCGAATGTAAATCTTACCATTGAAGAGGGCCCTTCATTGGGAACGGACGTCAATTTCGACAATGTCGAAAATTTTTGGGTAGGTACATTCTTTCCCACGCCGCGGACCCGAGCGCCGCTTCCCGGTGAAAATGTCCCTTCCAATGCTTCGGCTGCGGGTTGTTATGACTCGGACCCTAATACGGAGTGCTTGAACTCGGTGATTTTCGATAGCTCGAATGTGCCGGAGCGAAGCATTGTCGACGCGATCCAGGGCCGCTGCGCACGTTTCAGCATCCTCGCCTTCGCGGCGATACTTCCGCAGCAAGATGCCTCGGGGAATATCACTTCTCCGGTCTTAAAAAGCTCTCAGATGGTCATCTCGGGTGCTTGCGTTCCCCCCGTGATCGCGCCGGATCCGAGCTGTGCCACGGACGATCAGCCGCTCTGGAACGATACTGCTTGCCCGGCTGGCGGGATCTCCATGGCAGAATTGCAGGGCACAGTGACCCACGAAGTGGGACATTTTTTGGGCCTCGATCACACCCTGGTGAATAAGCAAAACTACATTGATTGCCATAATGGCACAGGTGGCTGCGTTTTGGAGAATATCCCTACCATGATCGGTCTCTTCGTGCCAGGGGCCGACTTGCACACTTTGCACTACGATGACAAGATCAGTTTGGCTAAATATTATCCCTCCTCGACCAATACCGTCAGTGGTGTCCAAGTCATTCCGGGTACCTGCACCATCGCTGGGAAGGTTTTTAGGTCCGGGCCCGGAGTAACACCCCAGCAGCGGTGCATGGAGGTGGTGGCTAAATTGGATAACGACCCGGCGCAATCCGCCTCGATGGTTTCGGGAGCGGAAGTCGCTAGAAATTCCACCTTAACGAATCTCATCAATGATGGAAACGACGCTAACGGCGCTAACAACGATTGCACCGACAGTAATAATTGCAGCAACTTCGAGCTGCGCGGGTTGACTCCCGGAAATTATACGATTGGGGTACAAAACTTTAATGACAACGGCGCTGGCAGCGGCTTGGATTTATTCGTTATCGAACCTTGCCATCCGGTCTTGACCGCAATCTCCAACTTGGACAATCCCACCGCGGCTACCAATGTCAATTGTGTCGCGGGCGGGGCGGTGACAAACTTGGTGATCAAGGCAAATTAAATATAATACACGGGATATCGCCTGGTCGGGTTCCTGCGTGAACTAGTCCTTGGGAAAGGGGTCTTCTGGACAAGAAGACCCCTTTCACTTTAAAAATGATTCGAGGCATCGGCCACGAAGATTAAAATCGTCTTAGAACCAAGCGATGAGGGTGGCTATACGGTTTACGTCCCCTCTCTGCCGGGTTGTATTAGCGAGGGTGACGCGGAGGAAGAAGCTCTGAAAAATATCCAAGAAGCCATCGCGCTACTTTTAGAGCCCATGAGATGATGGGCGGATTCCTCATGACTAAACTGCGAGGGGACTTCTAAGATGTGGTTATTTTTTCGGCCCAATGGCTAATAGGTTTTCGATCTTTTGTTTCAAATCGGGAATATCCTTCTCCACTGCTTCCCAAACTATGCTCAAATATACGCCGAAGTAATCGTTGATTAATTTATCCCGCATTCCGGCGATGATTTTCCATGGGACTTCCGGACGGCTTTCTCGGAAAGCCGAGGGAATTTTTCGCACCCCTCGCCGATGATTTCTAGATTCCTGATGACGGCGTCCTGGGTTTTGTCGTCGGTCAGAAAGAAGTCCTTTCCTGAAACCGTGAATTTTAGGATTTTGTCGATGGAGTCGAGAAAATATTTTGCCTTAAAATCCTAAAAAACCTAGAAAAAATTGTTCCAGGGATAGGAAATAGGATTCGATGCGTTTTAAAAAAAATCTTTAATTATTGGCGAATTACGCCGCAACCTTGTACAAGGGGTGGCGATACAGACCCGACTTCTAATAGAATCAGCGCTTCCGACGATAAAGGTTTTCTATGCGATTTTCGCCTCGCGCCGCAGCCCTGCTCGCAGCCTTTTTCCTCCCCGCCCTTGCCTGGGCCGGCGGGGCCATCAAGACCGACATCAACGGCCTGCCCCTGCGCTGGGAAGGCACCGTCGTTTACAATCCCGACAAGGGCGGCCTGAAGAGCGACAATCCGGCCTACAGCCACGCCAACACCGTTCAAATCATGAACGACGCCTTCTCCAGCTGGATTACGTTGCTTGCCGAGGTCGGCGGGGGTCTGACTTTCAGCGAGGGCGCCGGCATCCCCGAGAGCGGCAGCGATGTCAATGCCTCCAACTTCGGTCAATTTCTCGGAGTGGGCACCGAGGCCTGCTACGACGACAACCCCGACACCGTCTGCACCTCGCCCATCCTCTTCGATGCCGACGGCGAGATCATCGACAGTCTCTTCGGCTCCTGCTCCAAATTCTCCATCCTCGGCTTCGCCGGCTTCGACGACGTCGAAGACGGCAGCGGCGATCCCGACAAGGCGGTCGTCCGTCGCGGCCAGGCCCTGTTCAGCGGGGCCTGCCTGCCCAACAGCGGAGGTCAACCCGAAAGCAAGGCCGGCTGCGGTTCCTGCAAGCGGGTCCTGTCCAACAGCGAGATCCGCACCATCATCACGCACGAGATCGGCCACCTGATGGGCATGGACCACAGCCAGGTCAATCCGGATTCCTTTTTAGAGTGCCTGCGCAGCGCAGGCGGCTGCCCGACCGGCGTCGCCCAAGACATCCCGACCATGTTCCCCATCCTCGTCGAGGGCGCGGCCATGCTGGACCTGCACCCGGACGACGCGGCCTACTTCCAGCGCCTCTACGGCAACGACGGCGACAACAGTTGCTCGGTCTCCGGAAAGGTTTTGGCCAACGACGGCGTCACCGAGGTGCGCGGCGTCGAGGTGGTGGCCCGCAATCTCGCCGCCCTCGAGACCGACGCGATTTCCTTCGTCTCCGGCGCCGAGTCGCCCAAGATCAACAACTTCAGCCGCAAGCAGGGCAACTGCAAAGAGAACTGCGGCGCCTTCCTCATCACGGGCTTAAGCCCCGGTGCCAGCTATCAGCTCTGCGCGCAGAAGATCCTTTCGCAGTTCACCGGCGGCTCCAGCATCGAGCCGGTCGATCCGCCCTTCCAGGCCATCACCGACGTCTGCCCGGACAAGCTCACCGTGACCTGCGACTGTCCCTCGGGCAACGGCTGTCCCAGCATTCCCAACGTCAACATCGTCACCGACGTCGACCCGGGCAACATCGACACGGGCGCCGAAGAGCCGCAGATCGTCGATCCTCCGGTCGAAGAGGGTGGCGGCGGTTGCAGCTTGGCCGTCCCGCGCCCCACCAGGGCTTGGGTTTCCCTCCGGAAGGCCTTTCGGTCGATCCGATAAGCTGCTCGACCCTTGACTTGCGGCCGGTCTTTGTTACTATGTGTAAAGTCTACACAAACGAACGGAGACCCGGTTTATGGCTACCAACCTGGCGATCGACGATAAGTTGCTCAATAAAGCGCTGAAGCTGAGCGCCTTGAAGACCAAGAAAGACGCGGTCAACCTCGCCCTGCGCGAATTCATTGAAAGACGGGAGCAAAAAAAAATTTTGAAATCGCTCGGGACCATCGAGTTCCGCGACGATTGGGACCCTAAGCTCGAGCGGCGGCGGAATGAATCTCGTCGTTGACACCTCCGTTTGGTCGCTGGTCTTGAGGCGCCGGCGAGTCCAGGAATCCGACGGGTATGTCCGGGCTTTTCGCGCCTGTGTCGAGGGCGGTCACGGCATTCATCTCATCGGCAATATCCTCCAAGAGCTGTTGGACGGAGTAAAAACCTCCAAAGATTTCGAGCGTTTGATTCAAATTATGGCTCCGTTTCCCATGCTTCCCTTGCGGCGGGAGACCTACGTCGCCGCTTCGAAATTAAGAAATCATTGCCGTAGTCAAGGCATCCAAGCCAGCTCGGTGGATTTTTTGATAGCCGCGGCATGTATCGAGTCCGGCTATCCGCTTCTGACCGCGGATCAGGACTTCCGCCATATTGCGCGGTGCAGCGAACTGACGCTTCTTGTCTGAATGATATATCCAGAAACTTCTGTGCAGATTTTCCGATAACCCTGGCGTTCCTCCAATCTTGGGTACACCCGGACTCGTTCCGATCGCCATGGGGTAAGGAAGATGCGTCGTTTTTTGACTGGCCTCGCCTTTATCGGACTATTTCCCTCGCAGCTGCTCGCGGGGGGTGCCCATCAGACCACCGTCGAAGGGATTCCCTACCGCTGGGAAAAATCCGTCGTCTACAACCTGGATCGCGGCGATCTCAAGCCGGGCATGGCCGCTTACAGCCATGACGCGGCGGCCCAAATGGTCGCCGAGGCCTTCGCCGCCTGGCGCGGGGCGCTCAGCCAGGGCGACATTTCCATCGGCGCGGGGGCCGGTCTTCCGCTGACGGCGGACGGGGCGGGGGACGACGTCGACGCGGGCAATTACGCCCTCTATCTGAATTCCTCCAAAAACGTGAACCCGATCGTCTTCGACGCCGACGGCGAGGTCATCGACGCCATGTTCGGCGACTGCTCGCAGTTTTCGCTCTTGGCCTTCGCCGGCTTCGAGCAGCTCGACCGCGACGCGGCCGCCATCGTCAAGGCGCGAGCGGTCTTCGGCGGCTCCTGCATCGCCGACGCCTCCGGGCGCACCGCGAGCAAGTCGGGCTGCGGGCCCTGCGTCATTGCGATGGACGAGACCCAGGTGCGGACGATGATCCTCCACGAGCTGGGCCACTTCCTCGGCCTGGACCACGCCCAGGTAAATCCCCAGTCTTATCTTCAGTGCTCGAACGAAGGCCTCTGCTCCGTGGCGCTCGAGGAGGACCTGCCGACCATGTTTCCGCTCATCGTCGCCGGCGCCGAGATGCAAAGCCTGCACCGCGACGACGTCGCGGCCTTCAACCGTCTTTACGGGAACCCTCAGGCCGATACCTGCACGGTGCGGGGCCGGGTGCTGGCTTCCGACGGGACGACCGAGTTGCGGGGCGTCGAGGTGGTGGCCCGCAATACGGACCTGCGTTTCGCCGAGACTGACGCGATTGCCTTCGTCTCCGGGGCCGAGGCGCCCCGCTTCAACCCCTCCAGCAAGGCCGCCGAGAATTGCGCCGGCGACTGCGGCGCCTATGAGATCACGGGGCTTCGGGAAGGGGAGAGCTATCAGCTCTGCGTGCAGAACATCCTGACCCAGTTCACCGGCGGCTCCGGCATCGAGCCGGTGGACCCGCCCTCGACCCTCGTTGCCCCGGATTGTCCCCAAGGCCTGACGGTGAGCTGCAGCTGCGACGCCGCGGGCTGCGAGGTCTTCTCCGGGCAGGACATCGTCACCGCGCCCTTCGACGCGAGCGCCTCCGCCCAGGGGAACTTGACCGAGGATTTCGGGGGCTCGGCCGGCGGCTGCAGTCTTGCGCCCGCGCCGCGGCCCAGGCTCTGGCCCCGCTTCAAAAAGCTGCTTGTTTTTGCCCTGGGCATTCGTTAAGCAGCTCGCGGCATGTACCACGTCTCCTTCATCCTGGTGATGTTTCTCTACCAGTTTTCGGTGGGTTGCATGATCCTCCTGGCCCTGATGCCGCTCAAGGAGGTCGATATCCAGTTCTACCGCCTCGCCAGCGGGCTCAGTGCCTTGCTCACCGCCGTCGGACTTTTCCTCAATATCTACTATCCCTTCGAGCTGCCGCAGAGCTTCGGCGTCCAGCGCGTGCAGCAGGGAGCCTGGCCGCAGGTCACCCTGGGGCTATACATCGCTTTCTTCGCCGTCTCTTTCCTGCTGTATCTGCGGATGCGTTGGCGGAAGGCCGAGGGGGCCAAGCTCCTGGTGCGCCTTTCCGCCCTCGTGGGGGCGCTGGCGCTGGTCGCGGAGGGCTTCCTCTACCGCACCCAAGACCTCTTCGGCGGGTTGAAGAACTTCGTGCTGCCGCTGCACTTTTTGACGGCGGCGATGTTTTTGGGGGTCTTCGTCCTGGCGATGATCTTCGGACACTGGTACCTGGTGAAGTCCATGCCTAAGCGGCTTTTGGCGCGGATGGCCGAGCTCTTGATCTTTATTTTGGCGGCACGCCTGCTGGTGGTGCTGGCCACCTTCTGGATCTACTCCTCCCAGGTCTCCTCCGGGGCCGCGGCGATCGACCAACTGATGGACCTTTGGAAGGGGCACGGTCTCTTCTTCTGGCAGCGCATGCTGGCGGGCTTGGGGATTCCGGCGGTGCTTTCTTATATGATCTGGAAGACCGCGAAGCTCGGCGCCAACCAATCTGCCACCGGCCTGCTTTACGTCGGCGTCGTTTTCGTCATCATCGGCGAGATGATTTCCAAGTACATCTTTCTGCTCTCGAGCATCCCTATTTAGTATGCAGATACGCTTCCATTGCCCACATTGCGACCTGCCGATGATCCTTTCCCGCTGGGAGAGCCTCTCGAACTTTTCCTGCCCCTCCTGCCAAAAGCCCATTCCGACCTATGTCGACGAGAAGGCGCGGGAGCGGCTCGAGATCGACCATTGCCTCGTCTGCGACTGCAAGCAGCTCTTCACCCAGAAGAGCTTCAACCGGAACCTCGGGCTGGGCATCGTCGTCGTCGGCGTCATCTTGAGCTTCTGGACCTACGGGATCAGCCTCTTGGTGGTCGCGGCGATCGACTTTCTCCTCTACAAATTATTGCCGCCGATGCTCGTCTGCTACCAGTGCGATGCGGAGTTCCGCGGTTTCAAGAAAAATCCCAAGTTCAAGCTCTACAACCACCTCAAGGCGGCCCACGTCAAAAAGTAGGCGACTTATCCGGGGGCGGAAGAGGCCGCGGGGCACTAGGTTTTTTGCCACGTTTGCGCTCGTTTCGATGCTCCGGCCGAGAAGAGAAGAGGAGGGACCCCCCTCGAAGTAACGGCCCGGTCGGCCTACTCACGACAAAAAAGTCGGTTCGCATGGAAAGTTAGAGTCTTCCTTCGTCAGCCTCTAACTTTCATGCTCTCTCGACTTTTTTGCCGTTCGTGCGGCCTCCCTCCTGCCTAAATACTTCGAGGGGGGTCCCTCCTCTTCTCTTCTCGGCCTCGTGCCGTGCGAGAGATTGATTATACTTGATTGGGATACCGGGGGCTTTTTTGCGACAAACAAGTCCTATAGAAGTCTTTGCGGATTGCCTCTCCAAACGAAATGGCTATTGAATCTTGACCGCATAGCACGAGGCCTGGGAGCGGGGGAATACCCCTTCCTCGAAGCATTAGGCAGGAGGGAGGGCGTAGGAGCGGAAAAAAAGCTGAGAGAGCACAAAATTTAGGGGCTGACGAAGGAAGACCCTAAATTTTCGTGCGAACCAGCTTTTTTTTCGCGAGTAGCCCGACCGGGCCGTAGCTTCGAGGAAGGGGTATTCCCCCGCTCCCAGGCCGGAGCAACGAAACGAGCAACACCGAGGCAAAAAGCCGGCTAGTGCCCCGCAGCGGCGCTTGCCTGCACCTGCGGCGCCTTCGCGATCACTTCCTGCAATGCCTTGAACAGCTCGTCGCTGGTGCGGCGGAAGATCGGCAGGCTCTCGACGTGCTTGTAGAGGATGGTCCCATCCCGGTTGAGCAGGAAGAGGGCGCGCTTCGGCATGCCCATGATGCTCATCACCTTGTAGGCCTTGGTCACTCGGCCGTCGTAGTCGTTGAGCAGAGGAAAGGGGAAGTGATACTTCTCGGCGAACTTCTTGTTGGAGTGTTCGTCGGGGTGGGAAATGCTGATTCCGTAGATCTGGACGCCCAGCTTCTCGAAGCCGGCGTAGTGGTCGCGGTAATCGCAGAGCTGGGCCGTGCATACCGGGGTGTCGTCGCCGGGATAAAACACCAGCAAGACCTTGCCCTTCGCGAGGAGCTTTTTCAGCTCGAGACGCTCTTGGTTTTGGTCCAGCAAGTTGAAGTCGGGCGCTTTGTCACCTACTGCGGGCATGGTCCACCTCTCGTCGGAATGAAAAATTTGACGGGTATATAATCGGAGCGGTTTTTTTTGACAACCTCTTTTCTCCGGGAGCGATAAGAAAAACATCTAGAATTTTCAATAGTTATAAGAATATTTTTCCCTGGCTATGACCCCTGTTCCGACCGGGCTCTCCGGAGCGCTTCATCGCCGTCTCCCTCTCCTCGAAGCTACGTCTTCGCCCTTGTCGCTCGCGCTGCGAAGTTGGCTCGAGGCCGCTCCGGCCGGGCTCGCCGAACCGGAACTTCGCGAGGCCCAAGCCCTGCTCGCCGAGAGCGACCCCGGCTTGCTCGCCGCGGGCCTTGCTTCCTTGGCCGGATGTCTGGAGAGATCCGGAGACGCGACCCGAATTTCCTTCGCCCTGCAACTCTATCAAATCGCCGCCGGACATGAAGGGGCTGAAGGAAGGCTCGCCCGCGAACGCCTCGCGGTCTTGCAAGGCGGCGGGCCGACGGGCGCCCGCGCCGAATTCCTGCTGCGGGGACTTGCCCGGCAGGCCTCCGATCCCGCGTTGCTCTTCGGCATGGGCCTGGCCTCCGGCGTCTTTTCGCTGACGCGGGCGATGACCTTGTCGCGCCTTTTGGCCTCGCCCACCGCGTCGGTCCTGACGCGCGGCCTTGGGGCGCGGGCCCTGGCCTCGGTCGCGGGTTTTGCGCTGGAGGCCCCGGCCTTCACCTTGGGGACGCGCCTCGGCGCGGAGGCCTTGTGGCGAGGGCAGGATTGGGGCCGGGCGGCGTTGGGAAGGGATTTGGCTTCGAGCTATTTGGTCTTGGGCGCCTTGAAAATGGCGCACGGGGGGAGCGCGGCACTTTATGGACGCTCTCGTCTCCTTGGGGCGGGACGGGTTCCGACCCTGCAAGGGTTGTTTCAACAAACGGCGACTCTAGGGGGGGTATTACTCGGCCATCAGGCGGAAACCGCCCTCGGCCTGCGCCCCGCGCAATCCGCTGCCCAAACCCTGACCGACTCCCTCGCCATGCTGCTCCAATTCCACGTTGCCGGACGACTCAGCGCCCACCTCATGGGCCGGCCCTATGCCGCGATGGAGGCGGCCTTGGATCGCCAATCGCGGGTCGGCGCGCCTCGCCCGTCGGTCTCGGCGGAAGGCGATGCCTCGGGGCTCGCAGCTCCTTTTCCCTTGGGCCTCCGGCCGGCCTTGGCCGCTCCCTCGGTGTCAGTTTCGCGCCCGCTTGGGGAATCGCCCCTGCCCGCGATCCAGATCAGCCTGATGTCCGCGCTTCGCCCCGAGGGCGGAGGTTCCCGGGCCTCCGCGCCGATCAGGGCCCGGCTCGACCAATTGGTCCGTCCGGAATTCGGCGAAGGGGCCGTGACGCCCTTGCCGCGCAACGGCGGACGCTCGCGCCGGGCGGTGCGACGCATCGGCATCCTGACCAGCGGCGGCGACGGCCCGGGCGAGAACGCCGCGATCCTGGCCTTGGTGCGCGGGGCGATTCAGGTCCACGGCTGGGAACCCGTCGGCGTCTTCGACGGCTACAAGGGGCTCTTGCATCCGGAAGGCCGCATCCGCGAGCTGCTCCTTACCGATGTCTCGGGCGAGGCCGCGGTGGGCGCCGCGCTCCAAAGGCTTTACGGCGGCAGGATGCCTCCGGGCCTGACCGCGACGCACGTCGATATTGCCACGCTGGGCGGCGATATCCTGCGCAGCAGCCGCACCAATCCCGTCCAGGGCGATCCCCAGGCGACGCGCGTCAAGGAAACCATGCGTGCCCACGGCCTCGATGCCCTGGTCATCCTCGGCGGGAACGGCTCGATGCGGGCCGCCAACGCCCTGCGCGAAGCGGGGGTGCCCGTGGTCGGGATCCCGCAGAGCATCGACTTGGACGTCTGGGGCAGCGAGCATTCCCTCGGTTTTCCCTCCGCCGTCGCCAAAGGGGCCGGCGAGATGCACCACTTCCACAACACCGCCCACAGCTGCGACCGCTGGTTTTTGGTCGAGGTGATGGGGCAGCACTACGGCATGCTCACCCTGGCGGTGGGGCGGGAGTCTCGGGTCGCGGACTCGGTCTTCATCGAGGTGCCGCGACCCTTGAGCGAGGTCCGCGAGGTCATCGAGCGCGCCCGACCGGGGCGCGCACACGGCATTCTGCTGTTTTCGGAAGGAGTGAAGTTCCGCGGCGAGGGCGTCTCGACCATCGAACCGCCGCGCGGCACCGACGTCCACGGCCGCTTGGTCGTCGAGAGCGGCGACGTGGTGCGCTGGCTGCGCGCGCCCCTGGCCGAGATGGGCATCACCCACACGCGCCCCGAATCCCTGGGTTACTTGCTGCGCGGCGCGGATCCCACGCCCCACGAGATCGGCCTCGCGAACCTCTTGTCGGAAGGTGCCCTGCGTCTAGTGGAGACCGGTCACTTCGGCCGCATGGTCGGGACGGGCTTTAGGGAGGGTTCCGCGGAGCTGCGGCTGGTCTATCCGAAGCTCTCCCGCGTAGCGCGCCTGCAGAAGCCCGCGCCGGAGGAATATTTTCTGCACGTCCGGGATTTGCTGGAGCGGCGAGGGGAGTAATCTTGCGGGCCGGCTCGTGTTCTGCTTCGCGACGATCGAAGATCGACTCGGGGCCTGCTTAGCGCTGCGGGCCCATGCGCAGCGCGAGGAAGTCCTTCAGCGAGAGCGCCGCGGTTTTGAGATAGGGATTTTTCTTTTTTTCCTCGCCCAAGGTGCTTTGCGGTTTTTCCGCGTAATTGTGCCCCGGCAGCAGGACGGTCCGGTCGTCCATCCGCATCAGTTTCTGCGTCAAGGTGTAGTACATCTGCTCGGGATCTCCGCCGGGAAGGTCGCAGCGTCCGCAGCCCTGGATGAAGAGGGTGTCGCCGCTCACCAGATGCTGCCGCACCTCGAAACACTGGCTGCCCGGCGTGTGGCCGGGGGTGTGCAGCAGCCGCACCGTCAGGTCGCCGACGCGCACTTCTTGGCCGTGATCGCACTTCACCAAATGCCCCCCGGCCTCCTTGACGAACTCCGCGTCGTGCTTGTTCACGTAGACGGGGATCTGCCGCGCCTCGAGCAACTCCTCGATGCCGTTGGTGTGGTCGTAGTGGTGGTGGCTGACCAGGGCGCCGACGATCTCCATGTCGTCCTGGGCGGCTTGACGCAGGATGCTATCGATCTGCCAGGCCGGATCGACCACCAGGGCCCGGCGCGAGGCGGAGTCCCCGATCAAATAGACGAAATTTTCCATGGGGCCCACTTCCATTTGGCGCAAATAGAACGGGTTTTGCATGGCGGCTCCTTTTTAGGACCTTCATCATAGACCTTTAGCTTCCGCTTTGAATAGCGCTATAATTTTCCGGTGGGGTCCGGGTTGCCGGGATTTCTCGCGGGCCGGGAAGGGGCCCGCGGGTCCGCGCGAATTCGCTTGCGGAATGAAGCCACAGCGGTATGTAGGCGGCAGGCCATGAAAACTCTCAGCTTCAAAACGTTAACTCTCGAGGTCGATAAGCAGTTCGCCGTCCTCAAATTCAACCGTCCGGATTTTCGCAACGCCTACACCGACGAGATGGGTCTCGAGCTGCTCGACGCCCTCCACGAGCTGGCGGCCCCCGCAGTGCGCTCCGTCGTGCTCACCGGTTCCGGCAGCGACTTTTCCATCGGTTTCGATCCGCTCGTGATGAAAGAACACCTTGGCGAGGCGCCCATGCTGTTCCGCAAGGCGACGGGCTACCTCCACCAGATCATCGCCGAGCTGCGGCGTCTGCCCAAGCCGGTGATCGGGGCCATCAACGGCCCGGCGGCCGGCACCGGCTTCAGCTTCGCCCTGGCCTGCGATTTCATCTTGGCCTCCGAGACCGCCAGCTTCTCCAGCAACTATATCAACGTGGGGCTTAGTCCCGACGGCGGCTTGAGCTATTTTCTGACGCGCCTGGTGGGGCCGCAGAAATGCGCCGAGCTGGTCATGACCGGAAAGACCATCAGCGCCCGCAAGGCCCTCGAGCTGGGCATCATCAGCGGGGTGGTGCCGCCCGACAAATTGATGGAGGAGGCCCAAAGCCTCGCGGTGTACTTCGCCAACGGGCCGACCCTGGCCTTAGGGAGGGCGAAGCGCCTGATCGACACCGCGCTCAGCCATTCCCTCGAGGAGCAACTCGAGGAGGAGCGCCAGTCGATAATCGAGATATCGACGAGCAACGATTTTAAGGAAGGGCTCAACGCCTACGTGAACAAGAAGGGCAAACCCAATTTCGGAGGGCGTTGACAACGATGGCCACCGCCAAATCGGCAAAAGTGATTCCTCTGCGCTCCGGCGGGCCCCGCCGGCAGCGGGGCGCCTCGCAGGCCTCCGAGCACCTCCACGAACTCGAGGCCTTCGACTACACCCTCGATCTCCTGATGGAGGACTTCGGCAAGAAACACCTCAAGGAAAGCTGCGTCCTCTGCGAGCCCATGAAGACCCTCGGGCTGCATCGCGACGCGGTCATGGTGGACCTCGCCGAGACGCTCTTTTTGGCCTTTTTTCCCTCCTTCGAGGGCTATGTCCAAGACCTCAAGGAGAGCCTGGTGCAGGGACTGCTCGATCGACGCGATCCCCGGCGCTACGACACCTGGCAAGACAAGTTGAAGGGCCTGCTGCGCGAGCAAGTCCTGGCCGACTTGGGCGACTTTTTCACCGACATCCAAAAGCACCTCATCAAGCACGCCGGGGTCGAGCTCGAGGAAGAGCGCCGCGCCGAGATCCTCGCCCAGGCCTTTGACCGCCTCGAACGGGGCTGGATGTGGAGACCTTGACTTTCCTTCGGGGCCCGGTTTAATCCCCGCCCATGCAAAAACGATTGATCCGAGTGGCCCACAGCCCCGACAGCGACGACGCCTTCATGTTTTACGCCCTGGCGAAGGACAAGATCGACACCGGCGAGTTCCGCTTCGACCACGTCCTCTCCGACATCCAGACCCTCAACCAAGAGGCGCTGAAGGGCACCTACGAGGTCTCGGCCATCTCCTTCCACGCTTTTCCGCAGGTGGCCGCCCGCTATGCCCTGCTGCCCTCCGGCAGCTCGATGGGGGACCGCTACGGTCCGATGGTGATCGCGCGCGAGGCCCACGCGCCCTCGGTGCTGCGCGAGAGGAAGGTGGCCGTGCCCGGCCTGATGACGACGGTCTTCCTTGGCTCTGTGGCTCTACGAGCCGAACATCGATTACGTCGCGATGCCCTTCAACGAGATTCCCTCACCGGGCGTTGCCGAGGGGAAGGTCGATCTGGGCCCGATCATCCACGAGGGGGCAGCCACCTACGCGCAGAGCGGCCTGCACAAGATCGCCGATCTAAAGCGAGTGGTGGTTCGAGAAGACCGGCGGCCCGCCGCTGCCTCTGGGCGGCAACGTGGTGCGCAAGGATCTGGGCCATGAAAAATTGCATTCATCAAGATCAGCGACATCCTCCGCAAGGCGACATCCAGTGGCTCCCCTCGATCACCGTCCCGCGGCCCCCCGAGCATGCTCTGAGCTTCGCCCCGGGCGCATGGACCCTCATAAGATCGCCGACCGCTTCGTCGGGATGTAATGTGAACAGCTGATGGTGGATTACGGCGAGCGGGTGCGCTGCGGCGGTTAGCTTCGGAAGAGCTACGGCGAAAGAAATTGATCCCCGAGATGCTTGGCCCTGGAATTTGTGGGGGATTGGTCGTGCTCCTCCAGCCACCGAACGATCTCCGGATACACTTTTCGGGGCGTTCTTACCCAATAACAAATCGATGTGCCCGTGTATTCCAAAAGTTTCGCAGTTCGCGCGACTTGCCGCCATCACCAGGGTCTTCTTCGTGGCGCTGGGCAGGCGGCGGAAGGCCAGGCGGATGTCGGTCAGCGGCGTGAAGGTGTCCTCACCGAGCCTCGCGATCATCGTGATGCGCCGACAGCTCCTCCAGGCTTCTTCATGTAAAAAATCTTGTCCTGCTGGCGAAGCACTGCGGCTGAGCCGTGAGTTTGCAGAATCAGGCTCGTCGGGACGCTCTCCACCGCGTGCTCCATGATGGCGATCAGGATCTCGCGGGTCATGTTCTCGCGGGAGAAGAGGGCGTTGTCTTCCAGCCCCAGCAGCAGGTCGACGAAGCGCGTCGCCATCCTGGAAAGGGTCTTGTAGGGCAGGCGGGGGAAGAGCTTGATGATGCGGTCGAAGCGGTGCGTGATCTTGAAATAGCCGGGCCGCGAGGCGGTCGTCACCGGCGTCGCGATGGTGATGAGACTTTGGAAGATGTTGCGTCGATGGTAGTTGTGCGCGAAGGGAAAGGCCAACAGGCCGCCCAGGCTGTGCCCGACCCAGTGAAATTTCTTGGCTCCGGTCAGCGCCAGCAGGGTGTCGGCCGCCGCGGGCAGGTCTTGGAAGACGAAGTCGTCGAAGTACCATTTATAGGGCTGAAAAGTCCCCTTCTTGCTTAAGCCCGAGCCGCGCAGGTCGACGATCCAGCAGTCGAAGCCCTTCTTGCTCAAGTAGTGGGCGAGACTTAAGTCCTTGATGGGGAAGTCCATGTTCCGGTAGTTGCTGGCCAAGCCGTGGACCAGCAGCACCGGGTGCCGCGATTTTTTGCCGGGATGGTGGTGCAGGGCGATCTTCCAGCCATCCTGGGTGCGCGCGTAGTGGACTTCAGGCTTGTTCGAATGCTTGCTCATGAAACCGAATTTCAAAAAACCGCCGTTCGCCCCCCGAGAAGATTGTTTTCGCATAAAATTCGCGATTGGGCCAGGAGATTGATGGGCCTGGGTTTGCGGGCATTTTCCCTTAAAATACGATTGTCTTGGTTTTTTATTTCATGCTAGATCCGGGGGCTCGAGAGAGGAGATGTCTACTTTGTAGACTTAAAGGAGCCTCCGACCATGGCCGATAAAAACGACAAACTCCCCAAGCAGCCGGACGGCAAGTTTTACGTCGACAGCCAGTGCATCGACTGCAACCTGTGTCGCGAAACCGCCCCCGACAACTTCAAGCGCGACGACGACAACGGCTATTCCTACGTGTACAAGCAGCCCGGGAGCCCCGAGGAAGAAAAGCTTTGCCAGGAGGCCCTCGAGGCCTGCCCGGTCGAGGCCATCGGCAGCGACGGCGCCTAAGAGCGTTGAATTTAGGATTTTGGAAGGCGTTCGGAAGAACGCCTTTTTTTATGGTGCTACCGGCTCGTTTAGAACGATCCTAACGTCCTTATCGCCGACCGCGACCCACTCGCGATCGCTGCGGCCGAGGACGTCGCCCGGCTGGGCGGGGTTGGCGTTGCCGTCCTTGTCCAGCCTTGCGGTGACCTTGAGTTTTCCGGATAATTCGGTCCCCGGGATCATGGCGTCGGTTTCGGTCAGGGAGTAGGAAACGGGGTATTGAAAGGGCGGGAACATTTTTTTGACCGCGGCGATCTGACCCCGCTCGTTGCGGGCGATGACGAAGAGGACGGCCAGCGGGTCGGCCTGGGCCTTGGCGGTCTCGGCCAGGTCTACGGTGCCGGAGACGAGGGCCTTCCGGGCGACCGGGCTGCCGAGGGTCTCGGTTTTGGGTTCTTGGAGCAGTGGCGGTGAGCCAAACCATCGCGCAGGTAAGCGGCGCTTCAAGTGGCAGGCGGCAAAGCTTTTCGAAGCATTTTTCCTCTCCTTTTGCTCCTCCATAAAGTTTTGACGGACGTCAAATTGCCAACAGCGGCGGAAGAGCTAATCTGCCGCTTTCGAGATCGTCCGCTTTCGCGCGGCCGCCTCTGCTGCCGCCCGCGAGCGCTTCGCCGAGTGGCTGGGAAGCGCAGGAGCGAAGCCCGGAGGCTATGCCGAGCCGAGCGCCTGAACTGAATCGCTGTCCTCGGCGATCTCGCGGAAGTGATCGTCCCACCTCCCACGACTGCGGCCTGCCTCACGGAAGCGCCGGAGGCGGGAATGTCTCGCGCTACGCCTGGGGCCGGACTATCACGATGTCCTGGGGGAAAAATTGCGCGACTTTCAAGCCTGGCTGAGTGCGAGGCGCCTGAAAGTCTCTCCTGCTTTCACGGCGCGTCGCGACGCGCCGATCCTGGAAGGCCTGGCCGAACACCGGCCTGGCTGGCTGCCAACATCATCCACCCCGAGCGCGGATCGTGGCTTTTCTTGGCTGTTCTGCTCTCACCAACCTCGAATGGATCGACGAGCCTCGAGGCCGACCGCTGCGGGACTTGCACACGTGATGCATCGAGTGTCTGTCCGGACGTGGCCATCGTCGCGCCCTACCAGTTGACGCGCGGCTCTGCACATCTCGTACCCGACGATCGAGCGGCCATCCCCCCGCGAGCTCAGGCCCCTGATCGGCAACCGCATCTTCGGCTGCGACGACTGCCAAGAGGTCTGCCCCTGGAACCGTTTCAGTCGGCCGACGGAGGAGGGGAGTTTCTATCCGCGGGAGGGGGTGCGCAACCAGCCCTTGGTTTCGTTCCTCGGTTTGGACGAAAGGGGCTTCAAGGAAAGATTCGCCGGCTCGGCGATCCTACGCGCCAAGCGCCGCGGCTTTATGCGCAACGTCTGCGTCGCGATCGGCAACAGCGAAAGGCCCGAGATGGCGGAGGCCTTGGGTCCGGCGCTCCGTGACGCGGAGCCCTTGGTGCGCGGTCACGCGGCCTGGGCCTACGCCCGGCTGTTGGGCGCCGCGGCGCGGCCGAGGCTGGCGCGGATGCGCTCGGCGGAGCGGGACCCCTGGGTGATGGAGGAGCTGGCGTCAGAGCTTTAAGTCCACTTCTCGAAGTGGATCGTCTCGCGAGGATATCCGTTCTTGCCGAGCGTCTCCAGGAGCGAGTTGATCATCGGCACCAGGCCGCAGGCGTAGATTTGACGCCCCTCCGGGCTTGGGTAATGTCTTAGTAGGACGTCCTGGACGTAGCCCGTCTCGCCCTTCCAGGATTGGGGCCGGCTGACGGTGGGGATGTATTCGAAATTGGCGTGCCGTGCGGCGAGGGCCTTGAATTCCTCGTCGAAGAGCACCTCGTTCTCGTAGCGCACGCCGAGGATCAGCGTCATCTTGCCCGGGTGCCCGTCCTTGAGCAGCGTGTGAATCATCGCGCGCAGCGGTGCGACGCCGGTGCCGGTGGCGACGAAGAGCAGGTGCGGAGGCAGGGGATCCTTCAGCTTGAAGACGCCCAGCGGACCCTCCATCGGCATCACGTAGCCTTCCTTCAGCTCGAAGAAAAAGCTCGAGACGTAGCCGCCCTCGACCTTCTTGATGCAGAGCTCGATCTTGCCCGGCCAGTGCGGCGGGCTGGCGATCGAATAGGGTTTGCGGGCCGTTTTGCCCTCCTTGGGCACTTCCACCATCACGAATTGGCCGGGCCGATAGTCGAAGCGCGGTTTCTCGGGGAATTCGAAGTGGAAATTGCGCACGCTCGAGGTGAGCTCGTCGATCTTCACCAGGCGCGCGTTGTAGATTTCTTTGACCTTGGCCATCGTTTCAATACCTCGACACTTGCGAATCGGCCTCGAGGGCGTAGGCGTCGATGCCGCCCGTCAAGTTTCGCACATCCGTGAAACCCTGGGAAACAAGAAATGCCGCGGCTTGCAGGCTGCGCACCCCGTGGTGGCAGAGCGTCACCGTCGTCTTGCCGCGGTCCAGTTCGGCGAAGCGTCCCGACAATCGGCCCAAAGGGATTAGGACGCTTTGGGGAAGACGGACGACCTCGAACTCCCAGGGCTCGCGCACGTCGAGCAGCTGGAAATCTTTTCCGGAGCGCAGCCATTCGCGCAATTCTTGAGGGTCGATGCGGGCGATCATGGTTTCCTTCTTTGGGTTGACAAGCCCTCGGACGGGTTTTACACCCTGGAGGGCCCGATCGGTGAAAAAATCGAGCCACGCTCCTATATAAACAGGGAAAAGAATGGAAGACTTAATTCGCCAGCTCCTCAAAGAAATCGGGGAAGACCCCGAGCGGGAGGGCCTGCAAAAAACCCCCGGCCGCGTCGCGCGGGCCCTGCAGTTCCTCACCCAGGGTTACGCCATGGACCCGCAAGCGGTCATCAACGGCGCCAAGTTCACCGAAAAATACAACGAGATGATCGTGGTGAAGGACATCCAGATCTACAGCCTCTGCGAGCACCACTTGCTGCCCTTCTGGGGCAAGTGCCACGTCGCCTACATCCCCCGCGAGAAGATCATCGGACTCTCCAAGATCGCGCGCTTGGTCGAGATCTTCTCCCGCCGCCTCCAGGTCCAAGAGCGCATGACCACGCAAATCGCCAAGATCATTCAAGATTCCCTCGAGCCCCTCGGCGTCGCCGTGGTCATCGAGGCCGAGCACCTCTGCATGCAGATGCGCGGGGTCCAGAAGCAGGGCTCCAAGGCGATCACCTCCGAGATGCTGGGCGCCTTCCGCAGCAACGAGGCCACCCGCGCCGAGTTTATGCATTTGATAAAATGACCCGCCTTTGCTAGCCCAAGCCCATGGACGCCGCCCTGCAATCCATTTTCGAGAAGGTCCAAAACGAGCAGCGCATCGACGCCGACGACTGCCGCGTCCTCTTCGCCAGCAACGATCTATTGGCCTTGGGCCGCATCGCCAACCTGGTCCGCGAGCGCAAGAACGGCAACCGCGCCTTCTACAACATCAACCGGCACATCAACTATTCCAACGTCTGCTACGTCGACTGCAAGTTCTGCGAGTTCGGCCAGCCCAAGAGCTCGCCCAAGGCCTACGAGCTTTCCATGGAAGAGATGGAGCGGATGGGGCGGGAGGCCGCGGCCCAGGGCGCGACCGAATTTCACATCGTCGGCGGGTTGCACCCCGACCTGAAGCTCGATTATTACGAGAACCTTTTGCGCACCTTCAAGGCGGCCGCGCCCCAGGTGCACCTGAAGGCCTTCACCGCCGTCGAGATCGATTATTTCGCCAAGATCAGCCGGCTGAGCGTGGCAGAGGTGCTGAAGCGCCTGGTCGCCGCGGGCCTGGGCTCGATGCCGGGCGGGGGCGCCGAGGTGATGACCGAGCGGGTCCGCAAATTGGTCTTCCCCAACAAGATCGGCGCCGAACGTTGGCTCGAGATTCATCGCATCGCCCACGGCCTCGGGCTGCGCTCCAACGCGACGCTGCTCTACGGCCACGTCGAGGACGACGAGGACAAGGTCGTCCACCTGCAAAGGCTCCGCGACCTGCAGGACGAGACGGGGGGCTTTCAGACCTTCATCCCCCTGAGCTTCGTGCCCTACGATACCCAGCTGGCGCACCTACCGCCGCCGACGGGGCTCTCGGATCTCAAGCACATCGCGATCTCGCGCATCTTCTTGGACAACTTCGCCCACGTCAAGGTCTACTGGATCATGACCGGGATCAAGGTGGCGCAGCTCGCGCTCAATTTCGGCGCCGACGACATCGACGGCACCGTGATGCAGGAGCGGATCGTCCACATGGCAGGCGCCGAGACGCCGGAGGGCCTGCATGTCGGCGAGCTGGTCAAGCTGATTCGCGAGGCCGGTCGCGAGCCCGTCGAGCGGGATACCCTATACAACATCGTCTCCCGAGCCGCGTAGGGGCGAACCTTGTGTTCGCCCTGGCGGGCGTGGCGATATGCGATAGGCCAGCACCATTGCCGGCTCCGTAGGGGCCGTTCGCGAACGGCCCCTACGGACTCCGCAATTCACCGCAGTAATATTTGAAAATCAACTCCGAAGGGCGAACGCAAGGTTCGCCCCTACAACTTGACGAACTTCCAGTAATCGATCGCCCGTCCCATCGCCTTCCACTTCTTTTCGAAGTAGGTCGGATACAGCGACTCGATCGCGTGTTTTTCGAAGCCCCCCACCTCCTCGAAGGCCGCGACGATTTCTTCGGAATAAAACCCCGCGTCCGTCGCGTTATAGATGACGCCGCCCGGCTTGAGGTGTTCGCGCAGGTGGGCGAGCAGCTCGGGCTTGAGCAGGCGGTGCTTGCTGTGGCGGCGCTTCGGCCAGGGGTCGGGAAACAAGACGTAGATGCGGTCGAAAAGCCCCGGCCGGAACAGCCGCGTCAGGCACTCCCGCGCGTCGCCCAGCACCAGGAAGACGTTCTTCAGTCCGCGGGCGGCGGCGCGCTTGGCGATCTTGGCAAAGCGGCCGCGGCGGATCTCCACCGCGACGAAGGTCGTGCCGGGCTCTTGCTCGGCCAGGTGCAGGAGAAACTCCCCCTTGCCGGGCCCGATCTCCAAGACGAAGGGCCCCGCGCCCTCGAGCGGGGGCGGGGAGGGGAGGAATTCGAGTTCCTTGGGCGGCGGGATGTAAACCTTCGTGGACATCGCGGTCCTCCTTATTTAAGATGCGCCCACGATGCAAGCGGCGAACCTCAACCTGGTCGAGTCTTTTCTCGACGTCCTGCGCGTCGAGCGCAACCTCGCCCGCAACACCGTCGAGAGCTACCGCCGCGACCTCTTGCACTTCACCCAATTCGTCGAGACGAAGCGTCGCAAGGGCCTGCTGGAATTGAACGAGGTCGACCTGCGCGAATTCTTGAGCTTCGAGTACGACCGCGGTCAAAAGGGCCGCAGCACGGCGCGGCGCCTGACGGCGCTGCGCATGTTCTACCGGCACGGGTTGAAGGAAAAATGGCTTGAGCACGACCCCACGCTCAACGTCGAGCTGCCCAAGATGGGCCGCGCCCTGCCGCACTACCTGACCCAAGAGGAAATCGAATCGCTCCTCGCCCAGCCCGACCTGACGACGCCGCTCGGCCGCCGCGACCGCGCCATGCTCGAGCTGCTCTACGCCAGCGGCCTGCGGGTCTCCGAGCTGGTCGGCCTGGCCTCGGGCGACGTCCACCTCGACATGGGCTTTGTCCGCGTCCTGGGCAAGGGCTCGAAGGAGCGTCTGGTTCCGGTGGGGCGCTCGGCCCTGGCCTATCTCAAGGAATACCTCGAGCTCGCCCGCCCGACGCTGACCAAAAAGCGGCTCTCCGACGCCCTGTTCCTGAGCAACCGCGGCGGCAAGATGACCCGTCAGCAGTTTTTCCTATTGCTCAAGGGCTATGCGAAACGGGCGGGGATCAAAAAGGACGTCAGCCCGCACAAGCTCCGGCACTCCTTCGCGACTCACCTGCTCAACCACGGCGCCGACCTGCGCTCGGTGCAGGCCATGCTGGGGCACGCCGATCTCGCGACGACGCAGGTCTACACCCACGTCACCCCGGAGCGCCTCAAGGCGATCCATAAGTTTCACCCAAGATCTTGAAAGGTCAGCGCGGCGAGCTGCCCTGCGCCCGGAAGTAGGCCTCCAGCCGGCGTTCGAGGACGCTCCTCGGGTCCTCCTGGACGGGCTCGGAGCGCGGGGCGGCGACGTTGGGGAGGTAGAGGTGGAAGGTCGTTCCCTCGCCCACCTGGCTCTCCACCGTGAGGAAGCCCCCGGCGTCCTTGATGTGCTTGTAGGTCATGGCCAGGCCGAGGCCGCGATTTCCGGCGCCGACTTGGGCGGTCGATTTCGTCGAGTAATAGGCCTCGAAGATGCGGTGGCGCGAGGAAGGTTCGATCCCGGTTCCGGTGTCGCTGACGCTCAGGCGCAGGTACCGGCCGCCGGCGGCGGGCAAGGGGCCGGGGGAGAGGCTTTGCAGGGCGGCCAATGCCTCCGGGCTCAAATCCACGACCGAGGCGTCGATCAGCAGCAGGCGGCGCTCGCTTCCCTGCATGGCGTCGCGGGCGTTGACGATCAGGTTCTGCAAGGCGTCCGCGATGTGGCTGCGGGGCCCAGGGACCATCGCCGAGCCCGGCGCGCGGCGGACGACCAAGTCGGGGCCTTCGCCCAACATGCCTCGCAGGTCGGCGGGCTCCAAGAGGGAATTCAGGTCGAAGGGCGGGCCGGCCTGGGGCTCGGTGCTCAGCCTGCGGAAACTCTCGATGGCCGAGAGGATGAGGTTGGCGTTTTCCTGACTCACCTGGTGGTCTTCGAGGGCCCTGGTCAAAATCTGCTCGAGGGCCCGGTACGCTTCCCGGGGGCTGTCCAATTGCAGGGCCGTCGGCCGGTTGCCGCCGCGGACGGTCGAATCGTGGAGCTCGGCAAGCCCCTGGAGGAATGGCTCGGAGAGCAAGGGGTCCCCGCCGTTGGCGGGTTTGTCCGCCAGCGACCGGAAGAGGTCGCGGAGCCCTTCCATCGTCTCTTGGTTGTACCTTTGGTAGGGCAGCACCACCGCCAAGCGATTGGCGATGTTGTGGGCCAACCCTCGGCTCAGCATCTGCACGGCGTCGAGGCGTTCGGCGGCGATGCGGTGCTGCTCGGCGCGCTTCAGGTCGGTGGTGTCCCGCACGATGACGACGACCTCGTCCGCGCCGCTGGGGCTGACCCGGGCCTCCTGGTAGCGCCGGCTGCCGTCGGGCATGGGCAATTCGTATTCCACGCGTTGGAAGGCGCCGGTCTCCAGGGCACGGCGCATGGTGGCGATGCCGAATTCCTTCAATTCCTCCGGGAGCGGCAGATCGTGGACGCGGGTTCCGATCAACTGCTCCGCCGGCAGCACGAATTGCCCGGCCTGGGGGAGGCGGACGTCCAGAAAGGTCATGTCGGCCCGGATGCGGAAGAGCAGGTCGGGGAGGGCGCCGACCAGGGCGCGGTTGCGCACCTCGCTGGCCTCCAGGGCGGCGCGTTCGCGGCGGCGCTCGGTGATGTCCTCGAGAAAGGCGAATCCCAAGGTTCGGCCGTTGACCCGTTTGACCATGCCGGTGGTATTGCACCAGATCGAGGTTCCGTCCTTGCGGCGATAGCGCACTTCGGGCAGGTCGAGCGTCCCGTTTTGCAGGAGGCCCTCGGAGAGACTGCGGAAAAACGGCATGTCTCGCATGTGCATGAAGGTCTGAAGCGAGCGCCCCAGGGCCTCCGCCTCGGAGTAGCCGAACATCTCCGTCAGGCGCCGGTTGATCATCAGGACGGTGCTTTCGGGATGGCCTCCGTTTTCCGGCGCGCTGAGCTCGAAGACCGCGGCCGAGTGGGGGTGCATGTTGAGAAATTCCCGCAGCGCCACTTCCAATTGTTGAGCCCCCTTGGGAAGCCAAGAGACGGGTTCTTCGGAGGCGCTCTCCGGTTCCCGAACGGCCTCGGCTCGGGCCGTGGACTCCCGGCTGAGGGGAGGTTCCCCGCTCTGGCCGCTTGGACCGCGTTCCGGGGCGCCCTTGTCGCCGAGGCCCTCCATGAAGACCAGCATGGGACCTTGGAGCGGGTCGCGACCTTCGGCCCGCGTGGCGAACAGTCGCGGTCCCCCGGCGGCGGCCCATTCGGTTCCTAGGCCGCCGGAGCGAAGGGGGCGATTCGGCAGGCGGCGGGCGATCGCTTCGGTATGCAGATCGAGGCCTCGCTCCCAGGCGCGCCAGCCCTCGCCGAGGGCGTGATGGCTGAGGCGTCCCGCGACGTGGAATTGCAGCAAGGTCGCCAGGCCGTCGACCAGGGTGGTGGCGCCGTCGAGCCGCGGGCGCAGGCCCGCGGCCTCTTCCAGGCGATGGGCGCTCAAGATGCCGGCGAACATGCTGCCTTGCTGGAAGAGTGTGCGGCCCAGGTCGGGGCTCGAGCCGACGGCCAGGCCTTCGCCGCCGCGGACTCGCTGGTAGAGCCGGCCTCCGGCCCAACCGAAGAACTTCAGGCTGCCGAGGGTGAGGGCGCCGGCGGCCCAACTTCGTCCCAGGCCCTGCGGGCTCCAGTCTTGAGGCCTTCCCAGGGCCTCGTTTAAGCCATGGCCGGCGAGGGTGAATGTGCTCGCCTCGATCCAAAAGGCGCCGAGGCTGGCCGTGGCCCGGGCGCCGAAGCCCCGGGTGAAGGCATTGGCGGCCGGTGAGGCGGCCAGCCGACCCAGCAGCCCCAGGCGGCTGACCCGATAGGCCGCCCCGGCCAGGCCCATGCTGAGGATCAGCGCCGGGTCGCTCGCCTCGACGGCGAGGCGGCGGAGCAGGAACTCGGCGCGGGGCCCCGCGGCGCCCACGCCCTGGATGGCTTGGAGCCGCTCCGCGGCGCGGGCTTCGAGGCCGGGGAATCCGGTCCCCGACCGCAGGAGGCCGTAGACGGCGAGAGCAACGTCGTGGCGGTCGTTCGATTCGCAGCGGCGACCGAAGGCCAGCAGGGATTCAAAATAAAGCTCGGGATCGGCCTCTTGCGCGAGGGCCTCGAGCTCGTCCCAGGCCGCCGCACCGAGGCGGATGCGCCATTCGGCCGCGCGCGAGGCAGGGAGGCGGCGGAGTCCTGCCTCGGAGGCAGGGTTCTCGCCGGGCGGAGCGGTTTCGCCCAATAGACGCAGGGTCCAATCGGTGGCGGAAAATGTGGTTGCGGGCCGGTGCGGGCCGTGTGGAGACCCGTTGGAGAGGATCGTGGGACTGCCTAGCGGGAAAGACATGCAAAAAATTAATTCACCTAGCTCTACCCGGGAAGCGAAGCAAAAAAGCAATCTACAGAGTTAAGTGGATTTAATTTCGTGAAACTCTAACTTAAGTTGTCAAAAAAGCTAGAGAAAAATGAAGGCCCCCGTTGCCCCTTTCCCGGATCTTTGTTAGGGACCGGCCATGACGGCCGAGCGCCTCAGTCTTTTGATTTTGTACATTCCGGCATTTCTCTTCGCCTTGGCTTGCCATGAGGCGGCCCACGGGTTGGTGGCCCATCGCCTGGGCGACTCCACGGCCAAAGATGCCGGGCGCCTGACCCTCAACCCCTTCGCCCACATGGACCTGTTGGGGACCGTCCTTTTGCCCCTCGTCTCCTGGCTGGCCCCCGGGGCCCTACCCATCGCGGGTTGGGGCAAGCCCGTGCCGGTGGACGAGGCTCGGCTGCAAAACCCGAGGCGGGACGGCCTTTGGATCGCCTTGGCGGGCCCCTTGAGCAACCTCGGCTTGGCCCTGGGCTTCGCGCTTTTATTGCGGGCCTTGCTGGAGCTCCTTCCGGCCCTCGGCGGCATGCCCTGGGCCGAAGACCCGCTTTATGTCAGCGTCGCCGAGACCCTGCTGCGCCTCGTCGAAATTTCGATCTGGATCAACCTGGGCCTTGCGCTCTTCAACCTGATTCCGGTACACCCGCTGGACGGCGGCAAGGTGCTCTCGGGGCTCTTGCCGGAGCGCTGGGCCCGCTCCTACGACCGCATGGCGCGTTATGGGATTTTCGCGATCGTCGTGCTTTTTTACGCCGGGGGATTCCGGTATCTTCGGGTCCCGGTGCAGCGGATGGCCGAGTTCCTGATACCCTCGTGAGAGATGGACCGAATGAACCCAAGCAAGATCGTCGTCAGCGGGATGCGTCCCACCGGTAAGCTCCATTTAGGCCACTACTTCGGCGTGCTGAAGAATTGGCTCGAGCTGCAGGATCAATACCGCTGCTACTTTTTCATCGCCGACTGGCACGCGCTCACCACCGAGTACCAAGACCCCAAAATCCTGAGGGAAGCCTGCCGCGACATCCTGCTCGACTGGCTGGCGGTGGGACTGGATCCGGAGCGTTGCACGCTCTTCCTGCAGTCTCGGGTGCCGGAGCACGCCGAATTGCACCTCCTGCTCTCCATGCTCACCCCGATCAGCTGGCTGGAGCGCGTGCCCAGCTACAAAGAGCTGAAAAACGAGCTCAAGGACCGCGACCTTTCGACCTATGGCTTTTTGGGCTACCCGCTCCTGCAGACCGCGGACGTGGCGATCTACAACGCCCACCTGGTGCCGGTGGGGCAGGACCAGGTCGCCCACCTCGAGCTCTCGCGCGAGGTGCTGCGGCGCTTCAACCACTTGTACGGCGAGACCTTCGTCGAGCCGCAACCCTTGCTGACGCCCTCGCCGAAGGTGCCCGGTCTCGACGGAAGAAAGATGTCGAAAAGCTACGGCAACGCGATCTACTTGAGCGACGACGAGGCGACGGTGCGCAAGAAGATGGGCGACGCGGTGACCGATCCGGCGCGGATCCGGAAGAGCGACCCCGGCAACCCGGATATCTGCAACGTCTTCGACTACCACCGGCTTTTCTCGCCGCCCGAGCTGGTCTCGCGGGTCAATTTGCAGTGCCGCGCCGCCGAGATCGGCTGCGTGGAGGACAAGAAGCTCGCGACCGAAAACCTGCTGGCCTTCCTCAAGCCGATCCAAGAACGGCGCCGCGAGCTGGAGGCCCGACCGAAAGTTCTCGAGGAGATCCTCGAGGCCGGCGCCGCCGAGGCCCGCAAGGTCGCCCAAGGGCATTTGAAACGCGTCTACGAGAGGATGGGGCTATGCTGAGCGAAACGCAGAACGCCTACAAAGTCGATCTCGAGGTCTTCGAGGGCCCGCTCGACCTGCTGCTGCACCTGATCAAGAAGAACGACGTCGACATCGTCGACATCCCGATCTCGCTGATCCTCGAGCAGTACATGGAGTACCTCAACCTGCTCGAAGAGCTGAACATCGACCTGGCGGGCGACTTTTTGCTGATGGCGAGCGAGCTGGCCCACATCAAGAGCAAGCTGCTGCTGCCCGACCACGACAAGAGGGAGGAGGAAGAGGAGGGCGACGATCCGCGCGCCGAGCTGATCCGCCGCCTCCTCGAGTACCAGCGCTACAAAGAGGCCGCCAACGCCCTGGCCGCCCGTCCCATGCTGGGCCGGGACGTCTTCGCCCACGGCATGACGCCCGACCCGATCGAGGAGGAAGAGGCCCCCGTCGAGGTGGACCTCTTCCAGCTGATCAGCTGCTTCTACGAGATGCTCAAGAAGGCGCCGAAGACGACGGTCCACGAGGTCCGCGTCGAGCGAGTCTCGGTCACCGAGCGGATCTACGAGCTGATGGATAAGATGCGCGGCCAGTCGATGTTGGAGTTCCGTCAGCTCTTCGAAGGGCAGGTCACGCGCACGGGGCTGATCGTGACCTTCCTCGCGGTGCTCGAGATGGTGCGCATGAAGGTCCTGCAGATGACGCAGAGCCAGACCTACGGCGAGATCTACCTGGTGCCGGCCTTCGAGGGCGCGGACCTGCAGAATCTCGAGGCGAACGTGACGATTCAGTGATAAGGAATCCCCCTATGGAAACCGCCAAACTCAAATCCTTTCTCGAAAGCCTGATCTTCGTGTCCGAGACCCCCTTAAAGGTGTCGGACATGCTGATCGCCGTGCAAAATTACGAAGAAGAAATGAATAAACCCCCGCAGGTCGAGTCCGAAACGGCGGAGGGAGAGGGCGAAGCCGGCGAGCCGGTCGAAGCGGCCCCGGAGCCTGCCGAAACCGCGGTGGAGGAATCTCCCGCCGTGGCCGACGCCGCCGCCCAGCTCAGCGCGGCCGCGGCGAAAGAGGAAGAAAAGACCAGCCGCGCCGACATCCAGCAGGCCTTGGCCGAATTGAGCCAAGAATACCTCGACAACTCCGCCCGCGGCATCCTGCTCGGCGAGGTCGCGGGCGGCTGGCAGTTCCGCACGCGGCCGGAGAACGCGGTCATCCTCCGGCAGTTCTATCAGCCCAAGCCCACCAAGATCTCCAAGCCCTCGCTCGAGACCCTGGCCATCGTCGCCTACCGGCAGCCGGTGACGCGGGTCGAGATCGACGCCATCCGCGGCGTCGATTCCGGCGGCGTGCTCAAGACGCTGCTCGAGAAAAACTTGGTCCGCATCGTCGGCAAGAAGGACGAACCGGGGAAGCCCATGCTCTACGGCACGACGCAGGACTTCCTCGAGCTCTTCCAGCTCAAGAGCCTGCAGGAACTGCCGACCTTGAAGGAGTTCCGCGAGCTCGAGGAGGAATTCCAGCGCAAGACGGCGGGCGAGGGCGTGGTCGTCGAAAACACCGACGAGGAGAGCGACGAGGAAGAGTCCCTGCTCGAGGGAGAGGGCGTCCAGCAGATGATCGCGGCCTTGGACGAAGAGGAGGAAGAGGCCTTCAGCGACCTGGAGGCCAGCCTGAAGGACCTTCGCGACGTCGAGCGCGGCATCTTCGCCGAGGAAAAAGCTGAAGAGAAGGCCGCGGCCGAGGCGGTCGTTCCGCCGACCTCGGAATCCTGACCCCGGCGATTTCCCGATGGAACGCCTGCAAAAAATCCTCTCCCGCGCCGGTGTCTCCAGCCGCCGCGCCGCCGAAGCCCTGATCCTGGCCGGCCGGGTGAAGGTCAACGGCAAGGTCGTCCGCGAGTTGGGTGCCAAGGCCGATCCCGAGACCGACGCCGTCCTCGTCGACGGCAAACCCATTCGGCGCCCCCGATTCCACCGCTATTTCGCCTACTACAAGCCGCGCGGCGTGGTCGTCACCAAGCGCGACGACTTCGGCCGCAGGACGGTCTTCGACCTGCTGGATCTCCCCAAGGCCGTCAACTCCGTCGGCCGCCTCGACAAGGAGTCCGAGGGCCTGCTGCTGCTCACCGACGACGGCGAGCTTTTGCAGCGCTACACCCATCCCTCTTTCCAGGTACGCAAGGTCTACCACGTCCAGGTGACGCGCCTGCCCACGGCGGAGGAGCGCCGCCGCCTGCGCGAGGGCATTCGCCTCGAGGAAAAAGAGGTGCACGCCTTTTCGGTGAAACCGCTGCCGGCCTCCGAGGGCCTGTGGCTGGAGATCGTCCTGGGCGAGGGGATCAAGCGCGAGATCCGCCGCATGCTGGAGACCTTCGGCATCGGCGTGCAAAGGCTGATCCGAGTCAAGCACGGCGAGGTGGAGCTGGGCTCCCTCGAGCCGGGGCAGGCGATCGAGCTCAGCGCCTCCATTCTGAAGAAAGTCCGGCGCTCCGTCGGACTAATTTCTTAAAAATACTTGAGAATTTTTTTGTGGCGCCCGGCGCGCGCTGTCGTCCCACCTCGTATCCAAGGGCAAGGAACCCATAATACCTGGAGGAACCCCATGATGAAAAAATTCAAAAAGACATTGTACAAATCGTTGAGCCTATTGGCTTTCGCTACTTTGGCGGCCTGCGGCGGCGGTGGCACCGGGACGCTTTCCGTGGGCCTCACCGACGCGCCGACCGAGGATTACGCCGCGGTCTACGTCACCATCAGCGAGATTCAAGTGCATCGCAACGGGCCGGGCTCGGACGACGAGGGCGGATGGCAGACGGTGGCCGAGCCGAATCGCACTTACAATTTATTGGATCTCACCGACGGCGTGGTCGAGGGCCTGGGCGAGGGACCGCTGGAGGCGGGCAGCTATTCGCAGATCCGCCTGATCATCGGCACGGCGCCCGACGCCTCGCCGAACATCCTCTGCCACACGCATCCCTTCGCGAACTACGTCATCGACGCGGACGATTCCGAGATCCATGAGCTGAAGGTGCCGAGCGGCGAGCAGACCGGACTCAAGATCGTCTGCGCCGGGAAATGCGACATCGCCGAAAACCAGACCACCGAGCTGATCCTCGACTTCGACGCGGCGGCCTCGGTGGTGGTGGCCGGCAGCAGCGGCAACTACAACCTCAAGCCGACGATCAAGCTGCTCGAGACGGCGGATTTCACGCTGGTGACCGGGCGGGTCACGAACGGCGCCGATTTGGCGGGAATCGCCGACGCCATGGTCAGCGCGCAGATCTACGATCCGACTGCGGCCAACCCCGAGGACGCGGTCGTCGTCCAGACCTCGACCTTGACCGACGCCAACGGCGATTATCAGCTCTTCCTCAAGCCCGGCGACTACAACATCGTCGCGACTGCGCCCGGATTCGCCGCGACGGCGGTGAACCTCGCCGCGCTGCCCGGACAGACCCCGACGCAGGACTTCGTCCTGACCGCGGCCCCCTCCGGCACCCTCGCCGGGTCCGTGGCGATCACCGGCGCCGACGCCGAGACCTTCGCTAATCTCAGCATCCGCCAAGACCTGACGGTCGCCGGCCTGCCCGAGGTGGTGCAGGTGGATTCCGTCGACGTCTTGAACGGCGCCGGCTACTCGACGGAATTGAGCGCGGGCGACTACGACGTGCTCGCTTCGACCTGCGGATTTCCCTCGCAGCAGACCGCGGTCAGCGTGAGCGCGGGCGCGACGACCACGCTCGACGTCAATTTCTAGGCAATCCAGCTCCCTCGAATACGAGGCCCGGGCCCCTGGCCCGGGCCTTTTTTTATGCCGCAAAAAAATAGCCCGGGCGGTAAGAGCCCGGGCTACCGTTTGGGAGGAGGAGAACGGCGGAACATCCGCCTTCTCTGATGAAACACCCCTATTACCCACAAAACCTTGGCGATTGGATGGTTCGATTTTATGTACAGTAATTGCATCTAGCAAGAGCCTTGCCGCAAAGGAGTGAATTTACTTCGAATTTATTTTTGAAGGGGTGGGGGCTCAGTCGATTCGGTGGCCACGCTTATGAAATTCCTTGGATTTTTCTTCCAAGCCCAGCCTTAGGGCGGACTCCGGATCGCCAAGGCCTTGTTTTTCGGCGTAATCCCGGACTTCCTGGGTGAGCTGCATCGAGCAGAAGTGCGGCCCGCACATCGAGCAAAAATGGGCCAGCTTGGCGGATTCCTGGCCGAGCGTGGCGTCGTGGTAGGCGCGGGCGGTGTCGGGGTCGAGAGAGAGGTTGAACTGGTCTTCCCAGCGAAACTCGTAGCGAGCCTGAGAGAGGGCATTGTCACGCCGCTGCGCCCCGGGGTGGCCCTTGGCCAAGTCGGCGGCGTGGGCGGCGATCTTGTAGGCGAGGATGCCGGCCTTGACGTCGTCGCGGTCGGGCAGGCCGAGGTGCTCCTTGGGCGTGACGTAGCAGAGCATGGCGGTGCCGAACCAGCCGATCATCGCGGCGCCGATCGCCGAGGTGATGTGGTCGTAGCCCGGCGCCACGTCGGTGGTGAGCGGGCCCAGGGTGTAGAAGGGCGCCTCGCCGCAGACTTCGAGCTGTTTGGTCATGTTGGCCTTAATCATGTGCATCGGGACGTGGCCGGGCCCTTCGATCATCGTCTGCACCTCGTGCTTCCAGGCGATCTTGGTCAGTTCCCCTAAGGTCTCCAGCTCGGCGAACTGCGCGGCGTCGTTGGCGTCGGCGATCGATCCGGGCCTGAGCCCGTCGCCCAGCGAGAAGGAGACGTCGTAGGCCTTCATGATTTCGCAGATCTCCTCGAAGTGGGTGTAGAGGAAGTTCTCTTGGTGGTGCGCAAGGCACCACTTCGCCAAGATTGAGCCGCCGCGCGAGACGATGCCGGTGACGCGCCGGGCGGTGAGCGGCACGTAGGCCAGGCGCACGCCCGCGTGGATGGTGAAGTAATCGACGCCTTGCTCGGCCTGCTCGATCAGCGTGTCGCGGTAGATCTCCCAGGTCAATTCTTCCGCCTTGCCCCCTACTTTTTCCAGGGCCTGGTAAATCGGGACGGTGCCGATGGGCACCGGGCTGTTGCGCAAGAGCCACTCGCGGGTCTCGTGGATGTTCTTGCCGGTGGAGAGGTCCATCGCCGTGTCGGCGCCCCAGCGGATGGACCAGAGCAGCTTTTCGACTTCCTCTTGAATGGAAGAAGTGACCGCCGAGTTGCCGAGGTTGGCGTTGATTTTTACCAGGAAATTGCGACCGATGATCATGGGCTCGAGCTCGGGGTGATTGATGTTGGCCGGGATGATGGCGCGGCCGCGGGCGACCTCGTCGCGGACGAACTCGGGGGTGATCGCCTTGGGGATTGACGCGCCGAAGGACTCGCCGGGATGCTGCTCGCCGTCGCGGAGCGACTCGAGCCTTTGATTTTCGCGGATGGCGATGAATTCCATCTCGGGGGTGACGATGCCCCGGCGGGCGTAGTGCATCTGGCTGACGTTCTGTCCCGGCTTGGCGCGGCGGGGTTGGCGGACGGTGTGCTCGAAGCGCAGGGCCTGCAGCGCGGCGTCGGCGGCGCGGAGGCGGCCGTAGCGGGAGCTTAAGTCGGATAAAACTTGGGTGTCGCCGCGCTCCTCGATCCAGGCGGCGCGCAGCGGCGGCAGGCCCTTCATGAGGTCGATGCGGGCCTCGGGATCGGTGTAAGGCCCGGAGGTATCGTAGACGACGAGGGGGGCGTTGGGGACCTTAAGCGAGATCTCGCGCATCGGGACGCGGAGGTCGGGACGACTGCCGGTGACGTAGATTTTGCGCGAGTTGGGGAAGGGCCGCGTCGCTTCGGCGTCGAGTTCTTGGAGCTTTTCGAGCATTTTTTGGGGGAGTTGACGCATATTGTTTCCTAGGTAAATCGGGGCGAATTTGTAGGGGCGAACCTTGTGTTCGCCCCTCTGCGGAGATTGTCTACAAATCCCAATGAGTCAAACTTGCATGATCCTTGCGCTGGGGCGAACACAAGGTTCGCCCCTACAGAATAACTCCGTTCATGGGGCTCGAGGCGCTGGCATACAACTTCTTAGGGATTCTGCCCGCCTCGTAAGAAAGCCGCCCCGCCTCGACCGCCGCGCGCATCGCCCGCGCCATCTTCACGGGGTCTTGCGCCCCGGCGATGGCGGTGTTCATCAAGAGCGCCGCGCAGCCCAGCTCCATCGCGACGGCCGCGTCGCTGGCGCAGCCGACTCCCGCGTCGACGATCACCGGCACCTTCGCCTGCTCCAGAATAATGCGCAGGTTGTAGGGATTGCGGATGCCGAGCCCCGACCCGATTGGCGCCGCGAGCGGCATCACGGCGGGACAGCCGATCTCCTCGAGCCGCTTGCAGGCGACGGGATCGTCCATAATGTAGGGCAGGACGACGAAACCTTCCTTCACCAGGACCTCCGCGGCTTGCAAGGTGGCCGCGACGTCGGGGAAGAGGGTCTTCTCGTCGCCGATGACCTCCAGCTTGATCCAATTCGTCTCGAGGGCCTGGCGGGCGAGGCGCGCGGTCTTGACGGCGTCGTCCGCGGTGAAGCAGGCGGCGGTGTTGGGCAGCAGCGCAATTTTCTTGCGGTCGATGAAGTCGAGCAGCGATTCCCCCTTGGGCGCGTTGAGGTCGATGCGCCGGATGGCGACCGTGACCATTTCGGTGCCGGAGGCCTCGTGGGCGGCCCGCATGATCTCGTGCGAGGGGTATTTGCCGGTGCCGAGGATGAGCCGGGACGTGAATTTTTTATCTGCGATTTGCAACATGGTTTTGTAGGGGCGAACCTTGTGTTCGCCCTCTCCCTTTGCGGTTATTTTCTTATGGACCAATTTTCGAAAACACAGAATCCCTGCCCGGGGGCGAACACAAGGTTCGCCCCTATAATTACCCGCCTCCCACGGCGTGAAACACCTCGATCTCATCCCCCTCGCGCATTTTCTTAGTCCCCCGCTCCGAATGCGGCACCACCTCGAGGTTCACCGCGACCGCGGCGCGTCGCGCATCGACCTCGAGCTGCGCGAGCAACTGCGCCAGGCTGAGTTCTTCGGGGATGGATCGGATTTGGCCGTTGAGCCGGATTTGAATCATGTCCAACCGCTTTCCTACGCCGGCATTGACCGGATCAGGTTCGAAGGGTCTTCCGATTGCGCTCGGAACTCTCAGCCGTCAGGCTCCCCTAGGGTTCACGGAAATTCTGAAAATCTATAGAGGTTGAGTGCGGGAAAGTCAACGGGCCTCCGGAATCAGGGATTCCCCCGGCTGCAACAGCCTCACCCTCGCGGCCCAGCCCTTCTTCCCCACCTCCGCCTCCAGACGTTTCCACGCCTCCTCCGGATTCTCCCGCCAAAAATCGAAGACGCCCCAGTTGATCGGCACCATCCGCTTGGCCTGCAGGTCCTCGAAGGCCTGCAGGGCCTCCTCAGGCGTCATCTTCTGCCGCTTGAGCCACCAGCGCGGGTGGTAGCCGCCGATCGGCAACAGGGCGACGTCGATGGGGAAGGCCTCGCCGGCCTTTTTGAAGTGCGGCCCGTAACCGCTGTCGCCGCAGAAATAGACGCAGCCCTCGGGGGCCTTCAGCAGATAGGCCGTCGCCGCGCGGTGGCGGATCGGCACCCAGCGGCAACCGCGGTGCTGGACGGGCAAGGCGTGGATCTCCACGCCTTGGTGCAGGTGCTTGCCGCCGGTGGGGATCTCCACCACCGGATTGGGCAAAAACTTTCGGACAAGGCCTCCCAATCCCTTAGGGACGATGATCGGGATCGTCGTCTTAAAGTACTTGTAGCTGAAGATGTCCAGGTGGTCGTAGTGGGCGTGGCTGACCAGGATGGCCGAGAGGGGCGGCAAGGCCTCGGGGGATAAGCCCGCCGGTTTGCGGCGCTTAAAAAACATAAAGACTTTTTGGGAAAACACCGGGTCGGTCAGGAAATTCTGCCCTTGGATTTGCAGCAGATTGGTGCCATGTCCGAGGTGGGTGATCTGAAGTGTTGACATAGGGTTCCGGGCGGCTAATAGCCTTGGGTCTGGACAGCTTAAGCATGAAAGAAAGCTCCATTTCAAACCAATTTCGCCCGACGGTCGCCCGGATCGACCTCGCGGCGCTGCGGGAGAATTTTCTTTTGGCCAAACGCCTGGCCGGAGAGGGCGCCCCGATGGTCGGCGTGGTGAAGGCCAACGCCTATGGCCACGGCGTCGTCCCGGTCGCCCGGGTCCTCGAGGCCGCCGGCGCGGCGGCCCTGGGAGTCGCCTGCCCCGAGGAAGGCGTGGAGCTTCGCGAGGCCGGGCTGAAGGCGCCCGTCCTGCTCTTCGGCGGGCCCTTCGACGCCGACGCGGCGATGCTCGCCCGCCACGCCTTGACGCCGGTTCTTTACAATGAAGCGCAGATCCGAACCCTACAGGCCTCCGCCGCCGAGCCCTTAGGGATCTATTTCAAGGTCGACACCGGAATGACCCGGTTGGGTTTTCTGCCCCAGGAATTGCCCCGGGCCCTGCAGACCCTCCGGGCGGCGCCCAAGCTTCGCTTGCTCGGCGTGATGAGCCACCTGGCCCAGGCCGACGTCACCTTCGAGGGGCCCACCGCCGATCAATACCGCGCCTTCGAAGAGGCTCGGGCCTTGCTGCGGCGCGAGGTCCCCGAGGCCAAGGTCTTCCATATCGCCAACAGCGCGGCGATCCTGGGCGGCAAGGTCGCCGCCGGCGATTGGGCCCGGCCCGGCATCATGCTGTACGGATCCAATCCCAACCCGCGCTTCGCGGCCGGCGCGGCGCTGAAACCGGTCATGAGCTTTGCGACCGCCGTGGTCAGCCTCAAGACGGTGCCGAAGGGCACCGCGGTCAGCTACGGCGGCACCTGGGTCGCGCCCCGCGAGAGCCGCATCGCCGTCCTGCCGGTGGGCTACGCCGACGGCTATATTCGTCACCTCAGCCATTGCGGCGAGGTCCTGATCCGCGGGCGGCGCGCGCCGGTGGCGGGGCGGGTCTGCATGGACCTCACCATGGTCGACGTCACCGACGTCCCGCAGGTCGCCCTCGGCGACCCGGTCCTGCTCTGGGGCCCGGGGTTGCCGGCGGAAGAGCTGGCCGCGAAGGCGGGGACGATCTCTTATGAGTTATTCTGCGCCGTCAGCCGCCGGGTGCCGCGCGCCTACGTCGGGGAGGCCTCGTGATCGAGTTTCTCCAAGATTTTTTCACCCGCAACGCCCGGCTGAACGAGGCCCTAATTCGCGTCGGCAAGCCCTTCACCGGGGTGATCCAGGGCATGGGCCGCTTCGTCTACTTTTGCATCGAGACGATCCAGTGGACCTTCCGCGGCACCCTCCACGTGCGGGTCCTGTTCCGCGAGATGATGAAGATCGGAGTGAACTCCACGGTGATCATCGCCCTGGTCGGCCTCTTCGCGGGCATGGTCTTCGCCCTCCAGACCGGCTCGGCCTTCCGTCTGTTCAACGCCGAATCCTTGGTCGGCTCGACCGTCGGCATCGCCCTCTCGCGCGAGCTGGCGCCCGTCTTCACCGCGCTCATGATCGTCGCCCGCGCCGGCAGCGCGATGGCCGCCGAGATCGGCACGATGAGCGTCACCGAGCAAATCGACGCCCTGAAAAGCATGGCCGTGCCGCCGATCAACTACCTGGTGGTGCCTCGGGTCATCGCGACCACCGTGATGGTGCCCCTCTTGGTCGGCGTCTTCAACGGCATGGGCCTGCTGGGGTCCTACGTGGTCTCGATCTATTTGTTGCAGATCCCCGAGGGCCCCTACCTGACGCGCTACCATACCATCGTGGAGCCTGAGGACTTCTACCAGGGGCTGATCAAGGGGGTGGTCTTCGGCTTCATCCTCAGTCTGATCGCCTGCTATAAGGGGTTCTATACCAGCAACGGCGCCGAAGGGGTGGGGCGGAGCACGACGCAGGCGGTGGTGGCCGGCTCGGTGACGGTCCTGATCCTGAACTATTTTCTGGCCACCTGGCTGTTGCAGATTTTCCCCAATTGAGAGACGAGAAAAGATGAACGCCCGACCCGACGCCGCCATCGTACTGCAAGACCTTCACAAGGCCTTCGGCCGGCAGAAGGTGATGGACGGCCTCAACCTCGAGGTCCCGCGGGGCAAGATCACGGTCATCATCGGCCGCTCCGGCGAAGGCAAGAGCTGCCTGCTCAAGACCATGATCGGGTTGATGGCCCCCGACCGCGGCAAGGTGCTGGTCGAGGGTATGGATATGTTCGAGCTCTCCGGCCGGGACCAGAACGAGCTGCGCAAGCGCTTCGGGATGCTGTTTCAAAACGCGGCCCTCTTCGACTCGATGAACGTCTTCGACAACGTCGCCTTCCCCTTGAGGGAGCACACCGACCTGGGGGAAGACGAGATCCGGGACAAAGTTTTGGACAAATTGGCCAAAGTGGGCCTTAAAGACGTGGAGCACAAGATGCCCTCCGAGTTGAGCGGCGGGATGCGCAAGCGGGTGGGCCTGGCCCGGGCGCTGATGCTGGACCCCGAGATCATCCTTTACGACGAGCCCACCACCGGATTAGACCCGATCCTGACGGATTCGATTGACAATTTGATCCTGGAAACCCAGAAGATTTTCGGGCTGACCACGGTGGTGGTGAGCCACGACATCCCGTCGACCCTCAAGATGGCGGACAAGATCGCGATGCTCCATCAGGGGCGGATTCTCGAGGAGGGTCCTCCGCAGGCCTTCCGCGAATCGAAGGACCCCTGGATCCAAAGCTTCCTGCAGGGCAAGGCGGACAAGGACTTCATCGGATGAAGAAAAAGTTTTCCACCGAGGCCAAAGTCGGCGTCTTCGTCATCGTGGCGATCGCCCTGCTCGCCTATCTGACCATCGACGTGAGCCAGCTCGGCTGGACCCCCGGCGGCACCTACAAGATTTACACGGTGATGGAAAACGCGGAAGGCGTCTCGAAGAAGACCCCCGTGCAGGTGGCGGGCATTCCGGTGGGCACGGTCAGCGCCATCACGCTCACCCCCGACCGCAAGGCGAAGGTCGAGATCGAGCTGCGTCGGGACGTCAAGCTGGGCGACGACGTCACCGCCGAGGTGCGCACCCGCGGCGTCTTGGGCGACACCTATATCGAGATTTTTCCCGGCAGCCCCGATGCGCCGCCGATCGAGGCGGGCGGAGTCGTGGGACGAGTCAAGCAGCCGGCCGACTACCAGCAGCTGGTGCGCGACCTCTCGGTCTTGACCTCGGACATGAAGGAAATCACGGCGGCGATGAAGACCTACACGGTCTCCGAGCATTCTTATACCGCCGAGATCCTCAAGAACATGCAGGTGTTGACCGCCAATTTGGCACGGTTCAGCACCAACAACGCGGCCAACATGGAGGCGGTGGTCGCCAACATGCGCGCCTTGACCGATCAGCTGCGTTCCTTCTCGGCGACCTCGACGCCCGATATCGAGATCGCCCTCAAGCGCATCGCCGAGATCACCGACAAGGTCAATTCCGGCCAGGGCTCCTTCGGCAAGCTCGTCAACGATCCGCAGACCATCGAGAAGACCAACGAGATCCTCGACACGGTCAACGACCTGACCAGCGGGATCAAGCGCATCGAGACCGAGATCAACTACCACATGGAATACCTGGGCTCGACGAAAGACGTGAAGAACTACGTCGGGCTCCGCTTCCAGCCGAGGCCCGACAAGTTCTTCCTCTTCGAGGTCGTGCACGACCCCAATCCCTCGCCCTCCGACAAGACCCAGATCACGACCGTCACCACCGCGGGCGGCGCGACCAGCACCATCACCACCGAGACGCAGGACTTCAACAAGGTCCGCTTCTCGGCGCAGCTGGGCAAGAAGCTCTACGACTTCACCTTGCGCGGCGGCTTGATCGAGTCGACCGGCGGCTTCGGGGTCGACTACACGAAGGGCCCGGTCAGCCTGCAGCTCTCGGCCTTCGATTTCAGCGCGGACCGCCCGCACTTGAAGTTCTTGAGCCAGCTCAACCTGACCCGCTCGCTCTTCCTGGTGGCGGGATTGGACGATTTCATTTCCAGGGAGCACGGGCTCGATTGGTTCTTCGGGGCGGGCGTGCGTTTCACCGACGAGGACATCAAAAGCCTTTTGGGCACCGCGTCTTTGGCTAGATAGAGGATTTTATGGCGAAGATTCAAAGGGCGCTGATCAGCGTCTCCGATAAAACCGGATTGGTCGAGCTGGCGAAGTACTTGGTCAAACACGGCGTCGAGATCCTCTCGACGGGCGGCACCGAGAAGCTCTTGGTCGAAAACGGGCTCAAGGTCACCCCCATCGGCGAATACACCGGCTTCCCCGAGATGATGGACGGCCGGGTCAAGACCCTGCATCCCAAGGTCCACGGCGGCATCCTGAACATCCGCGCCAACGCCGAGCACCAGAGGGCGATGGCCTCGCAGGGGATCCAGCCCATCGACTTGGTCGTGGTCAACCTCTACCCCTTCGTGCAGACCGTCGCGAAGCCGGGCGTGAGCCTCGAGGACGCGATCGAGAACATCGACATCGGCGGTCCCAGCATGCTGCGCGCGGCGGCGAAAAACTTCGAGGACGTGACGGTGGTCGTCGACCCGGCCGACTACGGCAAGCTCCTGCTCGAGCTCGAAAACCACGGGATGCAGACCACCCGCGAGCTGCGCTTCGAGCTGGCGGCCAAGGTCTTCACCTTCTGCGCGGCCTACGACGGGGCGATCAGCAATTTCCTGACCTCCTTGAAGGAGCCTTCCCACCAGCCGGAGCGGCAGAAGTTCAGCGGGGCGCTCAACTTGCAATACCGCAAGATCTTCGACCTGCGCTACGGCGAGAATCCGCACCAGCAGGCCGCTTATTATTCCGAGGGCTGGCGGGACGAGCCCTGCGTCGGCAACGCCCGGCAGCTGCATGGCAAGGAATTGTCCTACAACAACATCATGGACTTGGACGGGGCCTTGGAGACGGTGAAGGAATTCGAGCTGGCCGCCTGCTGCATCGTCAAGCACAGCAATCCCTGCGGCGTGGCGACCACGACGGGCGGTATCTTGGACGCCTTCCTCAAGGCCAAGGCCTGCGACGAGGTCAGCGCCTTCGGCGGGATCATCGCCTTCAACCGCGCGGTCGACGTCGCCGCCGCGACCGAGATCGGCAAGACCTTCTTCGAGGCCATCATCGCGCCGGACTACGAGCCCGAGGCCCTTGAGATCCTTAAGCAGAAAAAAAACATCCGCCTGCTCAAGACCCTGCCGATCCGGCGCTACGAGATCACCGGTTGGGACATGAAGAAGGTCGTCGGCGGCATGCTGGTGCAGGACCGCGACACCCAGATGCTGCCCGCGGCCGAGGCCAAGGTCGTCACCAAGCGCCGGCCCACCGCGGAGGAGTTGAAGGCCCTCGACTTCGCCTGGAAGGTCGTCAAGCATGTCAAGAGCAACGCCATCGTCTTCTGCCGCGACGACCGCACGATCGGCATCGGGGCGGGACAGATGAGCCGCGTCGACTCGGTGAAGATCGCCGCGTTAAAAGCGGCCTCTCCCTTGAAGGGGGCTGTCTTGGGCTCGGACGCCTTTTTCCCCTTCCGCGACGGCCTCGACGAGGCGGCGCGCCACGGCGTCACCGCGGTCATCCAGCCCGGCGGCTCGGTCCGCGACGAGGAAGTCATCGCCGCCGCCGACGAGCACGGCATCGCCATGCTGTTCACGGGGATGCGCCACTTCCGCCACTAATTCCCTATTTACTGTCGTGTGCTTTGCCTAATGACGTCAGGAAGCTAGTTTGCCCTCCTGATCGCCGGCGCTTCTTTCGCGCCGTTCCTTGCGATGATCGTTACGCCGTTCTTTTGCCGCGTCCGCCCCTAGCCGGGGGCGATATGTCCCAGCGGAGACACGGCCGGCCCCCGCGGAAAAGTCGATATTATTGGAGGCCTTGAGGTGATCGACTTTTCCGAGGGTCCCGCTTAGGGACATATCGCCCCCGGCTAGGGGCTCGTGCTGGGAAGAGAAAAATTTTTTTCGGGTTTTCAGTATTTCAGTATCTGTATTCCCCATTCCCCAATTCCTCGACTCTCCTGTTCCCTTATTCCCTTTCGTGCACCTAGGCAGGAAATCGGGACTCCCCCCTGGAAGGCCTCTCGGCGGAAGGAGGGCGTAGGAGCGTCCAAAAAGCCTAGAGAGCATTCGGGTTAGAGGCTGACGAAGGAAGACTCTAACCCGATATGCGAACAGGCTTTTTGGACGCGAGTAGCCCGACTGGGCCGAAGCCTTCCAGGGGGGAGTCCCGATTTCCGGCCGGGCATTGCATGCTAAAAAATGTGGGGGAGGGCAGGGACGGTTCTAAAGCGGTGAAAGTTAGCTTAAGTTATGAGTATCAAGACAAAACCGCGCATTAAGTCGATGGCAAGAGTCCGCCGGACCTAGCCGCAAACGAAGGATCTGAAATTTGGCAGGAAATTTACTCGGCGATCTCGATGCTGGGCCCGAACACCGCCTTGGCCTCGTTGGCGCTCACCAAGTAGCCCGTGATCATGAGGTGAACCAAGGTGCCCAGGACTTCGTCGTTTTCCTCTTCCGGCATGATCTCCCGGCAATAGCTCTCGAAGACGGCCAAGATCTCGGGGCCCAGGCGGTCCTTGAGGATCTGTTGGTACTGCCCGACGTCGATTTCGTTGAGCTCGGTCAGGAGTTGGAAGGCTTTTTCAGCCCGGGGAGTAATGGCCACGATGGGGCTCCTTATTCAGTGTTGAGAGGGCAGGGTAGCATACCGGCCCCGCCCGACAAGGGAAAAAGCGATGGCCGCTTGACTTCGCGGCGTCCCGAGTTTTAGAGCCAAAGCCCATGAAAGTGCTGGTCATCGGTTCCGGAGGTCGCGAGCACGCCTTGGTCAAGGCGGCCAAACGCTCGCCCCGAGTTCGCGAGGTCCTGGCCGCCCCCGGCAACCCCGGCATCGGCCAAGAGGCGCGCTGCTGCGCCGTCTCCGTCGAGGACATCCCCGGCTTGGTGAAGCTGGCTCGCGAGGAAAAAGTCGACCTCACCCTGGTCGGCCCCGAGGTCCCGCTGACCCTGGGCGTGGTCGACGCCTTCCAAGCGGCCGGCCTCAAGATCTTCGGGCCCAATCAGGCCGCGGCCGTCCTGGAGGCCAGCAAGGTCTTCACCAAAAACTTTTTGAAGAAATACCGCATCCCCACCGCCCGCTACGAGGTCTTCACCGAGGTCGAGGCCGCGCGCCGCTTCCTGCGCGACAATGCCGGAACTCGCTGGGTCTTGAAGGCCGACGGTCTCGCCGCGGGGAAGGGCGTCTTGGTGCCGCTTAGTCTCGAAGAGGCCCTGGAGGGCGTCGAGCGCATCCTGGTGAAGCGCGAGTTCGGCGAGCAGCAGCTGGTGATCGAGGAATTCCTCGACGGCGAGGAGCTCTCCTTCATGGTGCTCTGCGACGGCACCCAGGCCCTGGCCCTCGCCTCCAGCCAAGATCACAAGCGCCTCAATGACGGCGACCAAGGGCCCAATACCGGCGGCATGGGGGCCTACTCGCCCGCGCCGGTGATGGACGAGGCCCTCGCGCAAGAGGTCCTGCGTACTATCATCGCGCCCAGCCTGGCCGGGATGCGCGAGGAAGGCCGGCCCTTCGTCGGAGTCCTGTACGCGGGACTGATGATCTGCGGCGGCAAGCCCTACGTCCTCGAGTTCAACGTCCGCTTCGGCGACCCCGAGGCCGAGGTCCTGCTGCCCCGCCTCGAAAGCGATTGGATCGACCTCTTCGAGGCCGCCATCGAGGGCCGCGTGGCCTCCGTCGCCGCAAAATGGAGGCCCGGCAGCGCCGCCTGCATCGTGATCGCCGCCGAGGGCTACCCCGCGTCTCCGCGCAAGGGCGACGAGATCCTCGGTCTGGAGGCGGCCGCGGAGCTGGCGATCGTCCACCACGCGGGGACCGCCTTAAAAGACGGAAAGTGGCTGACCCACGGCGGCCGCGTCCTGGCCGTCACCGCCTTGGGTCCCGACCTGGAGGGCGCCGTGAAACGCGCCTACGCGGGCGTCGAAAAGATTTGTTTCAAAGGCATGCATTACCGCAAGGACATCGCCGCCCGCGGCTTGGCAAGAAAGAAGAGGTAGGGGCGAACCTCGTGTTCGCCCCCTGCCGGTGCGACGGACGACAGTGAGGCAACCCGATTCGAGATATTTAAAATAAGGAGATCTCCCGTGACGACATCCAAATCCCCCTACCTCGTTTCCATCCTCATGGGCAGCGACAGCGACCTCGAGACGATGCGCGCCTGCCAAGATACGCTCAAGGAATTCGGCGTGGCCTCCGACATCAAGGTGCTCTCGGCCCACCGCACCCCGGATGCCCTGGCGGCCTACCTGAAAGAGGCCGAGCAGCAGGGCGTGAAGGTCTTCGTGGCGGCGGCCGGCATGGCGGCGCACCTGGCCGGGGCGGTCTCGTCGAAGACCGTCAAGCCGGTCATCGGCGTGCCGCTCGACGCCTCGTCTTTGGGCGGGCTCGACGCCCTGCTCTCGACCGTGCAGATGCCGGCCGGGATCCCGGTCGCGACCGTGGCCATCGGCAAGGCGGGGGCCAAGAACGCCGGCTTCCTTGCCGTCCAGATCCTGGCCCTGGGCGATCCGGAGCTGGCCAAGAAACTGTCCGAGCAGCGACGCAAGAACGCCGAGACCCTCCTGGCCAAGAACGAAAAGCTGGGCTGATGCGCGAGGTGGATCTCCCAGCCGCGATCGAGGTGCTGCGACGCGGGGAGATCCTCGTCTACCCCACCGAGACCTTCTATGGCCTTGGGGTGGACATCGCCCAGCCCAAGGCCCAAGAGGCCCTGTTTCGGCTGAAGGGTAGGGAGGCGGGCAAGGCCGTTTCCCTGCTGCTGGCGGAGCCAAAGCAGTGTAAGGATCTACTTTCGGAACTGAGCGATAATTTATTGAATTTGATCAATAAATTTCTTCCAGGTCCCTTGACCATCGTGGCTAGGGCCTCGGCCAAGGTCCCGAAGGCCTGGACCAGCGAGGGCGGCTGGGTGGGGTTGAGGGTCAGCCCGCATCCCCTGGCGCAACAACTGGCGGCGGGTTTCGGCGGCCCGCTGACCACGACCAGCGCCAATCCCAGCGGCGCCCCGAGCGCGCGGTTGCGAAGCGAACTCGAGGCCTATTTCGGCGGCCGGGAAGGTGTCTATTTTCTGCCTGGAGGAGACCTCCCTCCCTCCCAGGGCTCCACCGTGGTCCGGGTGGAGGGGGATCGTTTAGTTTTGCTGCGCGCGGGGGACCTCCCCTTCGCGGAACTGGAAAAATACTGGAGTCAACCGCAAGCATGACCAAGATCGACGCATTCCGAGGCTATCGTTACAATCCCCAAAAGGTCGGCGACCTCGCCGCCGTGATGGCGCCGCCCTACGACGTCATCGACCCGCCCTTGCAGGACAAGCTCTATGCGAAGTCCCCTTTCAACGTGGTGCGCATCGACCTGGCGAAGGAAGAAAACGGTCTGAGTCGCTATCCAGGTCTCCCAGCGCCACCGCAACACACCTGGAAGCAGAGGACGTCCTGCGGCAGGACGAGAGGCCCTGCGATCCCTTTATTTCAAACCTACTCGCTTGCGACGGCCCGTCGCCTCGCGCGGCGCCGCCTCGAGAGCTTCGCCGAGGGCGGCGTGAAGCCGCACGAGCAGACCTTCCCGGGCCCCAAGGCCGACCGCCTCAAGCTGATGCAGGCCACCAACGCCAGCTTTTCGCCGATCTTCGCCCTCTATCCCGACCCGGCCCAGGAGGCCGGCGCCCAGCTCGCCAAGCTCTCCGCGGGGAAGCCCGACCTCGAGATCCGCGACGAGAAGGGCGACGAGCACCGCCTGTGGCGCGTCGACGACGCCGAGGCCATCGCCCGACTGCTGGGGACCGTGCGCGACCGGCCGCTGATGATCGCCGACGGCCATCACCGCTACGAAACCGCCCTGGCCTATGCCGAAGAGCAGAAGGCGCTGTTGGGCGACAAGTACACGGGGCAGGAACCCTTCAACTACGTCATGATGTTCCTCTGCGCCCTCGAGGACCCGGGCTTGGTGGTGCTCCCCACCCACCGCGTGCTCGCCCAACGGCCCGAGATGGACGAGGCGATCTTTCGCGGCCTGGTCTCGAAGTACGCCAAGATCAAGGCCTTCCCCGTCGCCGAGGCCGACGCGGCGATCCGCCTGCTGGAAGAGGAGGGCGCGCGCGAGCACGCCTTGGGCTGGGTCCACGACGGCAAGGTCGAGGTCCTGGTCTTTGACGTCGAGAAGCTGCTCGAGAGCCAGTCGCTCAACCATTTGCACTTTGCGATCCGCGACCTGGACGTGACCGTCCTTCACGACTTGGTGCTGGAAGAGCTGCTGGGTGTCTCGAAGGGCGCGCAGCGGGAGTACGGCAACATCCTCTATATCAAGGAGGCCAAGGAGGCGATCGCGCTGGCTCAAGAGAAGGGTACCTACGCCTTCCTGATGAACGCGACCAAGCTCAAGCAGATCGAGGCGGTGATCGCCATCAGCGAGAAGATGCCGCAGAAATCGACCTTCTTCTATCCGAAGCCCCTGACGGGCCTAGTGTTTTACGATTTTGCCTCGGCTTGATCCGGGTCAAATTCCCGACAACTTCTTCGCGCGCGGCGCGATAAGGCCTCTGAATAACGGGTTCGGGGGCACGGATTCGCTTCGCATTCCATCCCCCTCACATACGATTCTGTAAAAACAGGTGGCACATGCACCGCGTTCAGGCGCGGCCGGCCGCACCTTCGCTCGTCCCCAGTATTCCGGAGATCCCCGGACTTGGGCCCGACGAGGCGCGCGAGCTGCGCGAAATTTATCGCGAGACGGATCCCGAGTTGCGGGACGCGGCCTTGCTCGCCATGGGGCTGCGCCTCGAGCGGGCGGATCGCCTCGAGTCCGCCGCCCACTATGCGGCGTCGTAGGGGCCGTTCGCGAAGGGCCCTTATCCCCTTGAGGTCCCGATGAGTCACCCCAGCGGCTTTGGTCATCAACCGCGGTCACCAGGCGCGCCCGGCGCTTCGCCCGCCAGGCCCTCTTGACCCGCGTGATCGCGCCGATGATGGTCGGATCCGTGCTTCGGGAATCGCCCGCAACGCCGCGCTTGGCCGCCTGCTCAGGCTCCCGCCCGGGCCTCCGCGTTCACGCGGGGCTGGGGAGCGCGGCTCGCGGCCGGCGGGATCGGATTCGGCGTCAGGCTCCCGGCTGCGCTCCCGCGCGCCATGGGCGGGACGCAGCGTTCCCAGGGCAGGACTTCCTCGGCGCCGGCCTGACGCTCGGGGCCTTGAAGGCCTTCGGTTGGGGCGGGCAGGCCGCGCGGCGGGCCGCGGGGGATCGCTTTCTCCTCAAAGACCTCGCCCGGCCGCTGCCGGCCGCGGCGGGTTTTTCGGGCCTTGCCCTCGCGCACAAGCTGGAAGAAGGCCTGGGGCTGCGCCCGCGCAGCGACGCTGGGACCTTTCTGACCGACACGCTGGCTGCCTACCTCTCGCTCGGCGTCGGCGGGCGGCTCGGCCGGGCCCTGCTGGGTCGGCGCTTCATCCGGGCCCAGGCCGAACTCCAGGTCCGCGCGGAGCGCGCGGCGGAGACCCGCCTGCAGGCGCGCCTGGAACAGACGAACTCCCGTCCCTTGTCCCGATTTTTGCCCTTGCCGGCGCCCGCACCGCTGATGATCTTCATGGCCTCTCCCTTCGAGCGCCTGTTCCGTTGGATCGAGCAGCGGCTCTATCCGCCCGAGGGTGCCGCGGAGCTCCAACCCTCCAACGTGACCCGCCACCGGATGGAGAAGACGATGAGCGTGATGCTGCGCCGCTTTCCCAAGCTGAAGAAGGTCCTGGCCCGCAGCCCCTGGACCTTGGAGCAAAAATGGGAGCTCCTGAAGGCCGTCACCCCCAACGCGCATCGCGCGCCCTGGGAGGTCTTTCACGTCCTGCCCAAGGCGCTGAAGGCCATGGAAGAGGCGGGTTGGTCCTACGAGCGGCAGTTGGGCCTCTTGGCCCTGCTTTCCCGCACGGGCGAATTCCCCGTCCCCATCCACAAACATCTCCCCGGCGCCTTGGCCGCGCTGCAGGCCTGTGCCTGGCCCCACGACGCGAAGTTCGAGCTGCTTTACTCCCTGGCGGAGATGGCCGGGCCTCACGCCGATCGGGTCTACGCGAACCTGCCCGGGGCCCTGCGGGCCATGCGCGAGAGCGAATGGACCCATCACGAGCAGTCGGACCTCTTGCAGCTCTTGATCCGTCACGCGGACCACAAGATCGGCGGCATCCTCTCGCACCTGCCCGCCGCCCTGCGTTTCATGGGCCAGCACGAATGGACCTACGCCCAGCAGGCGCGCGTCCTGCTGATGATCGCCGATCGTGCGCCCAACGACCTGCAGGTCTCGTGGATGATGGAGGATCATCTGCCCGTCGTCCTCGAGACGATGGCCGAGCTGGATTGGAACACCGCGACCCAGAGCCGCTTCCTGACGCGCCTGCTGGACCGCGCGGGCGAGCAGAGCCCGGTGGCGATGGAATTCCTGCCGGGCCTATTGGATGCGATGCAGAAATTCGGCTGGAGGCCCGACTACATCTACGAGACGCTCTGGGAGGTCTTCGAGCGCGGCGGCGTCCAATCGGGCAAGATGGTCGAGGTGATGCCGCTGTTGTTGCAGACGATGCGCCATAGGGGCTTGGCGATGCCGACGCAGCGGGAGATCCTCGAGGCCCTGGCGGGTCGGGCGGGGGAGCTGAGCAAGTTCGCCTTCGTCCACTTCGCGCTCGCGCTGATCCGCAAGCCCTTGCACTGGAAGCCGTCTTAAGGTTCGGGATGGGAGGCCTTGTCCTTGCGGCGCAGCCGGCGGACGAGCTGGGCGATCATCACGGCGAGGAAGAGCGCCAGCAGCCAGCCGCCCACCACGAAGAAGGCGATGTCGGCCGGGTGCCCGCGCTTAAACATGTCGGAGAGCAGGGCGAACATCAGAATCCCAATTCCCGAAGCCGCTTGTCGTCGATGCCGAAGTAGTGGCCCAGCTCGTGCAGGACGGTGCGTTGGATCTCTTCCTTCATCCGCTCGCGGGTCGGCGAGACCGCCTCGATGTTCTTTTTATAGAGGTAGATGCGGTCCGGGAGGGTGTTGGCGTAGTAGGGACCTCGATGATTTTGCGGAACTCCATGGTAGAAGCCCAGCAGCCCGCGCCGCCCGACGCCCATCTCGGCCTGGACCTCGGGGCTGGGGTAGTCCTCGATGAAAATATCGACGTTTTCGATTTTTTCGGCCAATTCGTCGGGAATTTCGCCTAAGGCCTCGTCGACGACGGCCTCGAATTCTTCATCGCTCAGCATGGGCTTTCCTTCCGCGGGGTCCTCTGCTATCGCCATCTCCACGCATGGCGCCCCCAGGTAAAACCGATTTTATCCCGCTTTACCAGCCCAAAAAAGGCTATCGCTACGGCATCGATTCGCTGCTTTTGGCCCGCTTCGCCGACCTAAGACCCTCGGACCGGCTCTGCGATTTGGGCTCGGGGGTCGGCATTTTGGCCCTCTGGGCCCTGACCCGGCGGAAGGTCGAAAAGGCCGTCGCCATCGAGGTGCAGCGCGAGCTGGCCGAGCTGGCCTTGAAGAACGCCGAGGTCCTGGGGGTGAAGAGCCGGATCGAGGTCTTTCATGAAAATTGGAAACGGGCGAAGACTTTCCTCAAGCCGCACGGCTTTCACGTGGTGATCAGTAACCCGCCCTATCGCAAGGCGCAGAGCGGCAAGGCTCCTCCCGATTTAAGCAAGGCCATCGCCAAGCACGAGATCGAGGGGACGATGGCCGACCTCGTCAAGGCCGCGGGCTACCTGATGAAGCCCTCGGGACGCTTTTGCCTGATGTACCCGCCGATTCGGCTGGAGGAGTTGATCGTCGAGTTGCATTGCGCGAAACTCAAGGTGCAGCGGATGGGCTTCATCCACCCCTATCGGGACCGTCCGGCGACCCTGGTGATGGTCGAGGCCGTCCGCTCGATGGAGCGCGAGCTGAAGGTGGAGCCGCCCATTGTCGTGTACCGGGACGCGGACCATTATACCCCCGAGGTCGAGGCCTGGGTCGGCCCCAAGCGCCGGGTTTGACAGGGGAGGGGGAATTTTGTAGGGGCGAACCTCGTGTTCGCCCCGCTTGGCGCTTGCAATGAAGCCTTGCGCCCGTTATCGAATCCGCAAGGGGCGAACACGAGGTTCGCCCCTACAGGAAATCTTATGGCTACCGAGAGAAAACTTCGCATCCTAGTCGGCAAACCGGGCCTCGACGGCCACGACCGCGGCGCCAAGGTCATCGCCCGGGCCTTCCGCGACGCCGGCTTCGAGGTCATCTACACCGGTCTGCACCAGACCCCCGAGATGATCGTCAACACGGCCATCCAAGAGGACGTCGACGCGGTCAGCCTTTCCATCCTCTCCGGCGCCCACAATTACGTCTTCCCCGAGGTGATCCGCCTGATGAAAGAGAAGGGGATGAGCGACGTCCTCGTCTTCGGCGGCGGCATCGTCCCCGACGACGACATCAAGGAGCTCAAGGCCCAGGGCGTGGCCGAGATCTTCACCCCCGGCTCCTCCACCCAAGACATCATCGAGTGGGTCAAGAAGAACGTGAAGCCCAAGACCGAAGCGATCTGAGGTCCGTTTTTTCCCCGCCTCCAATTTCGATTTTCGCATGCGAATTTCGACCCCCCGCTCCGAGGGCCGCATGGGATGATCGCATTCGAAATTCGAGGTGTTAGTCCCCCCGAAACTTCGGCGCCCGCTTCTCCTGAATCGCCCGAATCCCCTCCTGCAGGTCCTGGGTGGCGAAGCTCTTCGCCTGACCGGCGGACTCGTAGTCGAAGACCTCGTCCAGCGTCGCGGTGACGGCCCGCTGCACGCCCTTTTTCATGATCTTGAGGGCGAGCGGGGCGTTGGCGACGATTTGGTCGACGATATCCTTCACCATGGCGTCCAGCTCCGCCGCGGGCGCGACGCCGTTGACCAGACCCAGGCGCTGGGCCTCGGCGGCGTCGAAGGTGCGGGCGGTAAACAGCAGCTCGGCCGCGACGGCCGGCCCGGCGAGCTTGGTCAGCCAGTAAAGCCCGCCCATCCCGCTGCTTAAGCCCAGCTTGGCGAAGTTGGCGGCCAGCTTGGCCTCGGCGGCGGCGTAGCGCAGGTCGCAGGCCAGGGCGATCAGGAAGCCCGCGCCGATGGCGTGGCCGTTGAGCACCGCGAGGGTCGGGACCTCGATGTCCCGCAGCCGCAGAAACTTGGAGTAGAACTCGATCATCTCCCGCTTGTTCGTGTCGAAGTCCCGCGCCGTGTGGTCGAGGATGAACTGCAGATTGCCGCCCGCCGAGAAGGCCCGGCCCGCCCCCGTGATCAGGACGACCCGCAGGTCGGGATTGGCGTTGAGCTTAGGCACCATCGCCGCGATGGCGTCGCCCATCTCGGGCGTCATGGCGTTGAGCTCCTGGGGATTGTTCAGGGTCAATTTGCCGACGGGGCCCTGCTGTTCGAAGAGGAGGAGGGACATGGGGAGTACCTGCAAGAATTGTGAAAATTCCGTTGAAACCGCGCCGGGCCCTGGTTAAGGAGGTCCCATGAGCGTCGAAATACTGGCTAGCTCCCTAGATCCAGGCTCCGCCGACTTTCAAGCAAATTCCGACCACCATCGGGGGCTTGCCAAGGAACTGCGCGAGCGCATCGCCCTCGTCAAGCGGGGCGGCGGCGATGAGGCCGTCGCCAAGCACCGCAAGCGCGGCAAGCTCCTGGCCCGCGAGCGCATCGAAAGGCTGCTCGACCCCGATTCCCCCTTTTTAGAATTCTCCACCCTGGCCGCCCACGAGATGTACGGCGGCGAGGCGCCCGGCGCGGGCATCGTGACCGGCATCGGCCTGGCCCACGGCCGCGAGATCTTGGTCATCGCCAACGACGCCACGGTGAAGGGAGGCACCTACTACCCGATGACCGTCAAGAAGCACCTGCGCGCCCAAGAGATCGCCGCGGAAAATCGCCTACCCTGCGTCTACTTGGTCGACTCGGGCGGGGCCTTTTTGCCGTTGCAGTCCGAGGTCTTTCCCGACAAAGAACATTTCGGCCGCATCTTCTACAACCAGGCCCAGATGTCGGCCGCCGGCATCCCGCAGATCGCCGCCGTCATGGGCAGCTGCACCGCGGGCGGCGCCTACATGCCGGCGATGAGCGACGAGACCATCATCGTCAAGGGCAACGGGACGATCTTCCTCGGCGGGCCGCCGCTGGTGAAGGCCGCCACCGGCGAGGTCGTCACGGCCGAAGAGCTGGGCGGCGCCGACGTGCACTGCCGCAAGTCCGGAGTCACCGATCACTTCGCCGAGGACGACGAGCACGCCCTCGAGATCGCCCGCGACATCCTCGCCCATCTCAACCGTCCGGCCAAGACGGCCTATGAGTTTCACAAGCCCCAGGATCCGCTGTATTCGCCCGAAGAGCTCTACGGCATCGTCCCGCTGGATCCCAAAAAAGGCTTCGACGTCCGCGAGGTGATCGCGCGCCTGGTCGACGGCTCGGCCTTCCATGAATTCAAAAAGCTCTACGGCGCAACTTTGGTCTGCGGCTTCGCGCGGATCTTCGGCATGCCGGTGGGCATCGTCGCCAACAACGGGATCCTCTTCTCCGAAAGCGCGCAGAAGGGAGCGCACTTCATCGAGCTCTGCGCTCAGCGCCGGATCCCGCTCTTGTTTCTGCAAAACATCACGGGCTTCATGGTCGGCAAGGCCTACGAAAACGGCGGCATCGCCAAGGACGGCGCCAAGATGGTCATGGCCGTCTCCAACGCCCGGGTGCCCAAGTTCACCGTCGTGATCGGCGGCTCCTACGGGGCGGGCAACTACGGCATGTGCGGCCGCGCCTACGGTCCGCGGCAGCTCTGGATGTGGCCCAACGCCCGGATCAGCGTGATGGGCGGCGAGCAGGCGGCCAACGTCCTGCTCACCGTGAAGAAGGACCAGCTGGCCGAAAAGGGTCAGCCTCCGATGACGGCGGCGGAAGAAGCGAAGTTCATGGCGCCGACCCTCGAGAAATATGTCGCCGAAAGCAGCGCTTATTTCTCGACGGCGCGGATCTGGGACGACGGCATCATCGACCCGGCGGACACCCGCAAGGTGCTGGGGATGGGGCTGGCGACGGCCTACAACGCGCCGATCCCGGAGACCCGTTTCGGCGTTTTTAGAATGTAGGGGCCGTTCGCGAACGGCCCCGCGGACCTTGCATACGGGCCGCAGCCCGAAATTATCCAATGTCGGCGTTCGCAAGATCGCCCAGGGGGAAACATGGCCAAACCCTACGACACCCTGCTGATCGAGCGCGACCAAGGCGTCACCACCGTCACGCTCAACCGGCCCGAGCTCCACAACGCCTTCAACGAGGCGATGATCGCCGAGCTGGCCCGGGCCTTCGCCGAGTTCGGCAAGGACCCCGGAACCCGCGTGATCGTCCTGGCCGGGGCCGGCGAGTCCTTCTGCGCCGGCGCGGACCTGAATTGGATGAAGAAGGTCGCTTCCTACAAGCCGGCGCAAAACAAGGCCGACGCCCTCAAGCTGCACAAGATGCTGCTCGCGGTCTACCGCTGCCCCAAGCCGGTGATCGCCCGCATCGACGGCGCGGTGCTGGGGGGCGGCACGGGCCTCGTCGCCGCCGTCGACATGGCCTTCGCCAGCCAGGACGCGCTCTTCGGCTTCACCGAGGTGCGCCTGGGCCTGATTCCGGCGGTGATCTCGCCCTTCGTGATCCGCAAGATCGGCGAGGCCAACGCCCGCGAGTATTTCCTCACCGGAGAGCGTTTCACCGCCCTGCGGGCGCAGGAGATGGGCCTTATTCAGTACCAAGGTACGCCCGAGTACGTCGTCGAAAAGCTCCGAGACAAGATCCAGGAATTGAAAAAGGGCGCGCCGACGGCCCTGGCGGATTGCAAAAAGTTGATCGAGAAGGTCGGTGGACAGGCCTTGGACAAGATCGGCGCCTACACCGCCGGCCAGATCGCGGCCCGCCGCGGCAGCAAGGAAGGGAAAGAGGGGATGGTGGCCTTCCTGACGAAGCGCAAACCCGATTGGGTGGGGTGATGACAACCGGCAAAAAAATTCTGATCGCCAACCGCGGCGAGATCGCGCGCCGCGTGATCCACGCGGCCCGCGAGCTGGGCTACGCGACGGTGGCCGTCCACTCCGACCCCGATGCCGGCTCGCTTGCCGTGCGCGAGGCCGACGAGGCCTTCCGCCTGCCCGGCGCCGAGGTGAAGGACACCTATCTCAATTCCGACAAGATCCTCGCGATCGCGAAGGAGGCGGGCGTTTGGGCCATCCATCCGGGCTACGGCTTCCTCTCCGAAAACGCCGCCTTCGCGGAGGACTGCGCCCAGGCCGGCTTCAAGTTCATCGGCCCCAGCCCCGAGACCATGCGCCGCTTGGGCAGCAAGGTCGAATCCAAGCTTTTGGCCAAGAAGGCCAAGGTTCCCACCGTTCCGGGCTTCGAGGGCGAGCTCCCCTCGGGGAAAGAACTGGAAAAGATCGCCGCCAAGATCGGCTACCCCTTGCTCATCAAGGCCGCGGCCGGAGGGGGCGGGAAGGGGATGCGCGTCGTTCACAAGCCCGAGGAGCTGGAAGAGGCCGCCCGCTCCGCCGAGCGCGAGGCCTTGGCTTTCTTCAAGGACAAGACGATCTTTTTGGAAAAATACCTCGAGCGTCCCCGCCACATCGAGGTCCAGATCCTGGGCGACGAGCACGGCAACCTGGTGCATCTCTACGAGCGCGAGTGCTCGGTGCAGAGGCGCCACCAGAAGATGATCGAGGAGACGCCGTCCCCTTCGATCGACGCGACATTTCGGGAAGAGATCTGCGCCGCCGCCCTCCGGGTCGCGAAGCAGGTCGGCTACGCCTCCGCGGGCACCGTCGAGTTCATCGTCGACGAGGCGGGGCATTTCTACTTCCTCGAGGTCAACACCCGCCTGCAGGTCGAGCACCCCGTGACCGAGGCCGTGACCGGCGTCGACCTGGTGAAGGCGCAGATTATGGTCGCGGAGGGCCACGCGTTGCCCTTGAAGCAGGAGGACATCCGCCAGCGCGGCCATGCCATCGAGTGCCGACTTTATGCGGAGGACCCTGAGAACCACTTTCTCCCGGCCGAGGGCAGCGTCGGGGTGCTGGTCGAGCCGCAGCGGCCCGGGATCCGCGTCGACTCGGCCCTCGAGGCGGGAAAGCCGGTGCTCTCGCTCTACGACCCGATGCTCGCCAAGCTGATCGCCGTGGGCTTCAACCGCAAGGAGGCCCTGATGAAGATGGACGCCTTGTTGCGCGACTACGTCCTGCTGGGGATCCGGCACAATCTCGATTTCCTGCGCTACACGCTCCATTCCAAGGCCTTTCAGGAGGGCCGCTACCACACCCACAGCGCGGCCGAGATCCTCGCGGAATATTTGGAAAAGCGCGGTCCCGACAAGCCGGCGCCCGACCTGGCTTACGCGATCGCCGCCCTGGCCGGGAAGAGGGGCGCCGCGCCGGCGGCCGGCGCCGAGGCCCCGCGCGCCGAACCTCTGTCCGCGCTGAAAGGATTCAAGAACGCCTGATGAAGACCGAGTTTCAAATCGGCGGCGAAACCGCCGCGGCGGAGTGGTCCCGGGACGGCGATCTCGTCACGATGCGTCTGCTCGAGCGCGAGCTGAAGGTCGAGATCCTGCGTTGGGAGCCGCCCTTTTTCACCGTGCGACACTGCGGCCACCGGATTAACGGGGCCTTCTACCGCAACGCCGATTTCGTCGACGTCCACCTCCCGAAGGGCAATTTCCGGATCCGCTTTCCGAAGGCGGCCCGAGCCGGCAAGGCCGCGGCCCACGCGGGGGGCTTGAGTTCGCCGATGCCGGGCAAGGTGGTCAAGGTCTTCGTCAAGGCCGGCGACGCGGTCAAGAAGGGCGACTTGCTGATGATGCTCGAGGCGATGAAGATGGAACACAAGATCCTCAGCCCGAGGGACGGGAAGGTAAAGAAGATCCTGTTTCAGGAAGGAGAGCGGGTCGGGCAGGACTGCGAGTTGCTGGAAATCGGCGAATAGGCCGGGAGTATTTCTTCCCACCTCAGATCGCTAACCGCGTTTCAAGCGCTTGACTTCGCGGTGTCGGAAGCAACCCACCAAATGATCGTTGACCATTCCGACCGCCTGCATGTGCGCGTAAAGGATCGTCGAGCCGACGAAATTGAAGCCGCGCTTCTTCATGTCCTTGCTGAAGGCGTCCGAGATCCCGGTCTTCGCGGGTATCTCTTTCAGGCTTCGGAAGGCGTTGTGCCGCGGCTTGCCGCCGACGAAGGCCCAGCTGTACGCGGCGAAGCTGCCGAATTCCTTCTGCACCTCCAAAAAGGCGCGGGCGTTGCGGATGGCCGCCTCGACCTTGAGGCGGTTGCGCACGATGCCCGGGTTGCCGAGCAGACGCCGGACGTCCGAGGCGTCGAAGCGCGCCACCTTGCGCGGGTCGAAGCCGGCGAAGGCCTTGCGGTAGTTCTCGCGCTTGCGCAGGATGGTGATCCAGCTGAGGCCCGCCTGGGCCCCCTCGAGGATCAGGAATTCGAAGAGCTTGCGGTCGTCGAAGACGGGCACGCCCCATTCCTCGTCGTGGTAGCGGACGTAAAGCGGGTCCTCGCCGGCCCAGCCGCAGCGGATGATCTTGGATGCTGTCATCGTTCCTCCTTCGGGGATTTCCGGCTCGCTATCCCAGAGGAGGGTGCCAAGGCAACCTTCTCCGCCATCGGCCGATTTCCTTCCCGTTCTATGAGCGGTGGGCACAATATCCATTCCCTGACCTTGGGTTCCGGGCCCAACCCGGGCACGGGGTCTCCGTCCCCGCGACCGACGGGGCTGCACCGCCATGTATCCGCCGCGTTTCAGGCCCTGGCGATAGGTTGCCGGGAAGAGGCCGCCGTTTCTGGCTTGATCCGAGGGCTTGAGGAAAATGGCGACCCGCGAGTCGCCCTCTCGTCCTTGTCCCCGGACGCCCGCGACAAGATCCTGTCCTACGTCGGCGAGGCCCGTTTCGCGGAACTCTCGGCCCTGGCCGCCGAGAAAGACCCCGACCTCTTTTTCCAACAGCTCCTGAATTTTTGGTTGCGCCTCGACGGAGAGGCGCAGGCGGCGGCCCAGGTTGCCGGGCTGAGTCTCTTGGCGGAGGCGCCCGAGGGGCGGATTCCCGCTTGGATTCGAGAGAAGGCCCGCCGCGAGTGCGAGGCGCGAACGGGGCGGGGGCCGGCGGGGCCTCGCGCGGAATTTTTGCTGCGTCATTTAGCGGGAGGCGCCACCGATCCGGCGACGATCTTTCCCATGCTGGGGGCCTCGATCCTCGGCAGGACGCTCAAGGTTGGGTTGCTGGGCCGGCTGTTGGGCCGCTCGGAGGCGGCCTGGTACTCGCGCGGGATCGGGGCGCGGATGACGGCGGGCCTCGCGGCCTTCCAAGCGGAGACACTGGTCTTTGCCCTGGGGCATCGCGCCTTCCACTCGGGCCCCCAAGGCTCCTTGGCCTCGGAGTGGACCCGCTCGGCCCTCGGCCTGGGGGCCCTGAAGCTGGGCGCCGCCTTGGGCGGGAAAGCCAATGGATTCCTGGAAGGCGTGGGGCAGGGCACGCGTCTGGGCAGGGCGGCCGTGGCGCCGGCCTCGATCTTCATGGGCCTCAACTTGGCGGCTCAGCTTGAGGCGAAGCTGGGGCTTCGCCCGAGCGCGGAACCAGCGACCTTGGCCGTTGACAGCCTGGCGGCGATGCTGAGCCTGGGAGCGGGGATGGGGCTCGGCAGGCGACTCTTGGGTCCCCGCTTCGCGGCCTTCGAAGGGGAGTTGGAATGGCGCTCTAGGACCTCCGGGCCGACCGCACCGGTCGAAGTTTGGGCGCCCGCGCTAGCTCCGGCTGCGGGACCGCGGGGCCTAACCGCCGCTCGCGCCCCCGCGGTATGGATGAGCGCGCTTCAGGAGCCGGGGGCTTCGGCAGCTCCGAATTCACCGGGCCCCGTTTCTACCGCTCCGCTGCGCCTTCCCCGGAAAATCCATTCCTCCCAGGGCGTCGATTATCCCTTCGACTTGCAACTCGGCGCCCCCAAGGGCCTGTGGCAGGCCGAGGACCCGGCCCTGGTCGGCTCGCGCCTCGCGATCGCCGAGCGGGAAGGCGGCACCTTGTACGTGAAGGTCGAGAAGCACGCGGTGAACCGCGAGGGGGATCCCATCACGCCGGAGGGCGCCCTCAAGGTGCATTTCGTCTTGGAAGAGGGCGAGACGCGGGGCAAGGCCTTCGTCTACGTGGACCGCGATTCCCTCACCCTCCATTTCGTGGACTTGGAAGAGACGATGATCACCCAGGGACCGCCGATGCGTCCCGGCGCCGGCAGCATCTTCTTCACCTGGCTGGCCGAGCAGGCGAAAGCGGAAGGAAAGCGCTTCAACGTCACCCGCATCACCAGCCCGCAGACGGTGAAGATACTCCTGAAGCAAAACCTCATGGACCTGAAGACCACCTGCGTCGAGGCCTGCAACCGCATCAATCCCGAGTCTTACGACGAGGAGTATCGCGTTGATGCGCGATTTCCGCTGGGTGATGAAGGGGCTTGGGCCCTGCATCGCCGTCAGGCGGATTTCTTCAACGTGTTGAGCGACTCGGAGAACGCCGCTCGCTAGCGGCTTCCCTCACCACTTCGCCGGGACGGAGGTCGCCGTGAAGGTGCCGGCGCCGAGGGCGATCAACGTTTCCGCCGCCGTCCGGACTTCCATCTCGCAGACCGCGATCCGCTTGCCGAGCCGGACGATCCGGCCGGCGGCGACGAGGTCGACCTTTTCCACCGGCTCGAGAAGACGGGTCTGGAACTCGACGGTGGCGATCCAGTTTTCGAAGTGCGGCGCGGCGGTGAACCAACCGGAGGTGTCGAGCAGCGTGGCCATCACGCCTCCGTGGATTTGATGGAAGGCGTGGTCGAAATTGGGATTGAAGGGCAGGCGCACGACGGCGCGGCCGGCCTCGTCGTAGGTAAGCTTCATCCCGAAGGTTTGGATGATGGGGGCGCTGTCGAAAAGGGCGATCAGCTTTTCTCGGGCGGCCCCGAGGTCTCGCGGCGTCATGAGAAGAAATTAGCCCCGAGCAGCGGCCTTGTCCACCGGCTTAGGAAAAAAACCGGCGCAGGGACTGAAGGGTCGAGCTGGCGACGCGCCCGGTGTCGTCGAAGAAGTCGTGGATGCCGCGCCAGACGGAGCTCGCCCCCGAGGCGATCAGGGCGACGGGATCCGGCGCCGGCGGAGGCGGCGGGGGCGGCGTATAGGCCGGCGGCGTGCATTGATAGAGGCGCACGCGGCCCGATTCCCAGCGCGCCGTCATGGTCACGTCGCGCTCGACGCTGCGGTAATTCCGGAAAAACAAAACCCCCGTCGGCTCGCTGTATTCCTCGCGCAGGTGGACGGTGACCGGCATCGAGTAGCCGTCGGGCGTGCTCTCGCGGGCGGGGCCTCCCATGTTGTGGGGTTGGACGCAGACCTCGTTGATCCCGCCTAGGCCGCCCAGGCCCAGCGGACCGCCGTAGCCGCAGATCCGGCTATTGATTTCCTCTTCCAAGCGTTCGCGCGCCTGAGAGATTTCAACTTCGGTGATGAGGCCATCGTTGGAAACCAAGCCGTCGGAAGAATTGAACCCGGCTTCGGGGCCGTAATAGGCCTCCGCCCGACGGTTGCCGTCGGGTCCCATCAGAGTGACACGTCCCATAACATCCCTTTTGGCCCCGCTTATTTATCGGTCAAAAGGTCGGGGAGTTGCGGGAGGGCCTAGGGAAGCCCCCGGAAAAAACGCGTCATCTGCTCCAGGGAGGCCTGTTCCTGGGGGATCAGCCCGGAGAAGCAGTAGAAGGCGTGCGGCATGCCCTCGTAGACCTTGAAATCGAGGGCCACCCCGGCCTTGCGCAGCTTGGCGGCGAAGGCGCGGTTGTCGTCGACCAGGGCGTCCTCGTCGCCCGCGATCAGGCAGGTCGGGGGGAGGCCGCGGAGGTCTCCGTAGCTCGGACTGACCAGCGGGTGGGTCCAGGCGTCGCAATTGACGTAACCGCCGCGCACCGCGCCGAGGAAGGCGGCGTCGTAGACGATGCCGTCGAAGGCGAGGCGGCGCCAGGAGTCGTATCTTTCCAGTTGAAAATCGGTTACCGGACAGAGGCAGAGCAGGGCCTCGGGCAGGGCCTCGCCGATTTCCTTGAGTTTGAGCGCGAGGGCGGGCGTCAAGTTGCCGCCGGCGCTGTCGCCGCCGACAAAGAGGCGGTGCGGATCGGCGCCCAGCTCGAGCGCGTGCCGCCGCAGCCAGCGGTAGGCGGCGAGGCAGTCCTCGAGCCCGGCCGGAAAGGGATGCTCGGGGGCGAGGCGGTAGTCGATCGCGAAGATCAGAATGCCGGCCATCGAGCTGAGCTTCTTGTGGAAAGAAGCGTAGTCGTCGGCCGATTCCAGGGTCCAGCCGCCGCCGTGGATATAGAGGAGGACGGGCGGATTCGGAACGGACGGCGTATAGACCAGGCAGCGGATCTCTTGGCCGGCCTCCGCGCCGGGGATGCGCCGCTCGCCACGCGCGACATCCGGAAAATAATCGGGCGGGAGGGGCTGGTCGAAGCGAAAGGCCTGGCGCAGGCCCTCGGCGATGACGCGCTTGGTCGGTCCGTGAAATCCGAGGATGAATTGGTAGATTTTTTCCGTATCGGCGTTGGGCATAGGGCCTCCGCGGGGAGCTTAATCGATCCGCCGGCCCTCGCGAAACAAATATCCACGAGGTCTTTCCCTGGCGGGAGGCATGGATTACAATGATTTCACGATGGGGAGGACGGTAATATGAAAAAACGCATTCCATGGGCCTTTGCGGCCTTCCTGGCGGCGATGGTCTTGAGTTCCGAGGGTATTTCCCAGACTTTCATGAGCAATTTCTGGAACAAGGTGTTTCGGCAGGACCTCAGCGTTTCCAAGCCTCGGGCCGTTCCTCCCGCTCCCACCGATACGGGGTTCACGGCCGCCACCTCGGTTCGTCCGGAGGTGGTCCAGCTTTTCGCCGCCTCCAAATGCGAGACTTATCGCCCCTTTGTCGAGCAGGCCAAGGCCGAGATGGAGAAGCGCAACACTTTGGAAGGAAACGCCTGTCAGCTCTATAAGAGTTGGGCGGAGCTGTGGCGCAGCTCCGAGTGCGACGCCCAGGCCTTCGCCGACGCCGAGGCTGTTCAATGCCCGTCGACATGGGGGGCAAGCTTCGAGGCGAGAAATCAACCCTCGGTCCTCATACGGCCTTCCTGCGACGAGATTTTTGGGAAATGGCAGACCTCTTCCAATTGGGCCCATGCCGGGATTCAGGCCTGCGATTATTCCTTGTTCGAGACCGGCTGCCGCCCGATGGCGGACGCCGCCGAGGACTGCGGGGCCTGGCAGTGCCAGCAAAACTGCACCCTCAAGTACGCCTGCGACGCCGAGGGTTTCAAGCGCCTGGTCTCGGCGACTCCGATTTATTTTAACGACCCGCCCCGCTTGCAAGGTTGCATGGACCAACTGCGGCGCGCGGGGCTTTAAGACCTTGGGTATCCGAGGAGAATTTCTATTCTCAAGGGAGGTATGCGTGAATCTAAAGCAGTGGTGTTTGGTCTCAGGGCTTATCTGGATGGCGGCCTGTAGCGGCGGCGGGCTCTCTTCGAACGAGCGCGGCGGCGGCGGCGGAACGGAGTTGGTTTCCCCTCAAGGAGAGGGAAGGGACTCCGGGTTAGCGGCCGAGGCGCCCGCAAAATCGGAGGCGCCGGGTTCTTCCTCCGCAACGGCTCCGGAGGCCCCAAGCCTTCCCGGAAGCGGCGTGGAGCCCGCGACGCCAAGCTTGCCCGGAGGTATGGTCCGCGCCCCCGTCTCCGCGCTTTCTCCGGTCTCACGCGCGGAGCTGTCGGGCGCGCTCCTGCCGGGCTCGGGGGCCGAATCGATCCAGCAAAAGGCCTGCCTCGGTAAATACAATCAATGCATGGCCGTGGCCGCGGGGGACGCCGACGCGGTGGAAAAGCAGCGAGGCTGCACCTCGACCTACAACGCCTGCCTGGCGGACAAGACCGAAGAGGAGAAGTGCGAGGCCGGTTACGGCGCCTGTATGGCGGCCATCCCAGACGACGCCTATAAGATCGAGGGCCAGCGGGCCTGTCTCCGCGGCCGGGACCACTGCATCGCGGCGAAAGTTTACCCGGGATGCTGCGACAATGCCTACACCTCCTGCCTGGCCATTCCCGCGGGGAGTACTGCCGCGAGCGCGGCTGCGTCAGTACCCATGAGCAGTGCGTGGCGCGCTACTATTGTGAATAGCGCCTTCGTTTCTGAGGCGTGGATGCCCAGAAATAAAATATTTCTGGACGAATTATGCAGTGTATAATTGTTTATTTATAATTTTTATTATACACGTCATAACCCCTCCGCAGATCTCTACAGATAATTATATTTTTATAACTATATGATTTTAGAATTATTTTAATCATCCATCCTCTTGGCGACAGGCTTCATTGGCATGGCCCTTGCTTAGTGTGTCTTCTGTAAATCGCCGCACGACGCGGCGAAGAAGGGAAAAAGGCACACGATATGAGTAAGCGAGTTCATGCATCCACCGAGGGGGTTATTTCGATCCTGAAGTCCTCGGGGTCTTTCAAGGAAATCACTGGGGGGTCGGACTTCAAGGTGCGCGCGCGCGCGTCGCTGCGCGGTCAAAAGATCCACCGCCCCGAGGCCGAGGCCTCCGGCTTCGGCAGCCGCCCCAGCTTCAGCGTCGGCAGCGATTTTGGGACCATCAAGTCCGACCCGGATGCCTACACCAAGATCCTGAGCGGCGAGTCGCGCAAGTCCGCCAAGAAGGCCGATCGGCATGCTCGCAAGATGCTGGCCCGCCCGCACCGCGCGAAGCGGCCCAAGGTCGATCCCGAGATCGTCGCGAAGTATTCCAAGAAAAAGACCCGCAAAGCGCCGCGCCTCGAGCGCGCCACGCCGAGCGTGGCCCTGGTCTACGCCTCCGGCACCCGGTCCTTGAGCCTCCGACCCTACTATTCCCTGGCCTTCAAGGGCGCCAAGGAAGCGGTTCGGGCCTTTCAGCGCGGCGAGATCTTGGCGAACAGCCTCGTGCACTTCGTGAACCCGAAGAGCCGGCAGCCGGTCTTCCCCAGCGATCCGATCAAGCTGTATTTCTACAACGGCTCCCTGGTCCGGACGATCTGATCGCGGCGGCGGTGGCGCTCGACTCGGCGGGTGCTTTGCGATAAGTTGGCCGCATGAGCCAAATCCTCATCACCGAAGTCGGCCCGCGCGACGGCCTGCAAAACGAAAAGGGCCTCGTGCCCACCGAGGCCAAGCTGGCCTTCCTTGAGGCCTTGGTCGACGCGGGCGTGACGCGGCTCGAAGCCGGATCCTTCGTCAGCCCCAAGTGGGTGCCGGCGATGGCCGACACCCCGGAAATATACCAGCGGCTCAAGCGCAGGCCCGGCGTGAAATACATCGCCCTGGTGCCCAATCTCCGCGGCCTCGAGGGCGCCCTGGCCCTGCAGGTGACGGACATCGCCGTCTTCACGGCCGCCTCCGAGACCTTCAATAAAAAGAATATCAATATGTCGATCGGCGAGTCCCTGGCCGGGATCCGCGAGGTCGCCCGCATTGCCAAGCAGAACGGGATGTGGATCCGCGGCTACGTCTCGACCTGCTTCGGCTGCCCTTACGAGGGCAAGGTCCCGCCCGCCAAGGTCGCCGAGGTTGCGGGCCAGCTGGCCGAGATCGGCGTCGACGAGCTCTCGATCGGCGATACCATCGGCGTGGCGACGCCCAACCAGGTCCCGGAGATCGTCGCCCTCGCCGCCGAGCGCACGCCCCTGGAAAACATCGCGCTGCACTTCCACGACACCCGCGGCACCGCCTTGGCCAATGTCCTCGCCGGCCTCGAGGCCGGCGTCCGCAAATTCGACAGCTCGGCCGGCGGCCTGGGCGGCTGCCCCTACGCCCCCGGCGCCTCGGGCAATCTCGCCACCGAGGACCTCTTGTATATGTTGCACGGGATGGGTCACGAGTCGGGCATCGACCTCGACAAGGTCGTCGCCGCCTCGCGGGGCATCGCCGATGCCCTCGGCCGGGCCCTGCCCAGCCGCTACCTCCAGGCCCACTTGGCCCAATGTGCGCGGAAAGCCTGAGCTTTCTTGCCGGCGTTGACAGCCCTTCCATGCACTGTTATGTGCAACCCCCTGTGAATCTTGGCTTTTTCCGAGGTGTTTTTTGTTCCAACGATTGAGAAAAGACATCCAGGTGGTCCGCGAGCGCGACCCGGCGGCGCGATCCGGCTGGGAAATCTTCCTCTGCTATCCCGGCCTGCACGCGCTCTTCTGGCATCGGGTCAATCACTGGCTGTGGAATCGCAACTTCAAGCTGCTCGCCCGCTGGCTCTCGATGATGGTGCGTTTTTTCACGGCGATCGAGATCCACCCCGGCGCGCGGATCGGCGAGGGCTTCTTCATCGACCATGGCCTCGGAGTCGTGATCGGCGAGACGACGATCATCGGCAAGAACGTCACCATCTACCAGGGCGTGACCCTGGGCGGGACCTCCTGGCGCAAGGAGAAGCGGCATCCCACGGTCGAGGACAACGTCGTCGTCGGGGCCAGCGCGGTGGTCTTGGGTCCCATCACCATCGGGCACGACAGCAAGATCGGCGCCTGCTCGGTGGTGGTGCAGAACGTCCCGCCGCACTCGACGGTGGTCGGCGTGCCGGGCAAGATCGCCTCGCATCCCAAGAACGTCGTCGGCGAGCACTACGACCTCGAGCACGGCGAGCTGCCCGATCCCGAGTGGAACGCGATCACCTCGCTCAAGGACGAATTGCAAAGCGTCGAGCAGAAGATCACCAAGCTGATGAAAGAGCGCCCGACCGATTACGAAATTTAGTAGGGGCGGGCCCCCGCGCCCGCCCTCCCCCGGCGAGGAGATGATAATTTCCGAGCACGCCGCGCAAGGTATGATTTACTTCGACAACAACGCGACAACTCCCATGTTCCCCGAGGTCGAGGCCGCGGTGGCCGAGGCGCAGCGCGCCTTCGGCAACGCCGGCAGCGTGCACGGGGCGGGGCGGGAGGCCCGGCGCCGGCTCGACGAGGCCCGGGAGCGGATCGCGGCGGTCCTGCGGGTGCCCGCGTCGACGCTGACCTTCACCTCGGGCGCGACCGAGGCGCTGAACGCCGCGATGCTTGCGGCGTTGGCCTACGGCTCGGGGCCGCGGCACCTGGTCGTCACGCGGGTCGAGCACGCGGCGGTGCTTAGGACCGCGGAGTTTCTCGAGGCCCACGGCGTCGAGGTGAGCTACGTGGAGGTCGACGCCGAGGGGCGTCTGGAACCGGAGGCCGTCGAGGCCGCGTTTCTTCCGCATACCCGATTGATCGCGGCGATGTTCGCCAACAACGAGACCGGCAACCTTTATCCGGTCAAGCGCCTCGGCGAGATCGCCCGCGCGCGGGGTGTTCCCTACCTCTGCGACGCGGTGCAGGCGGCGGGGAAGCTGGAGCTGGACCTGTCGCTTCTGCCTATCGACCTGAGCGCCTTGTCGGCGCACAAGTTTCATGGGCCCAAGGGCGTCGGACTTCTGTATGTCCGCAAGGGCCTCGAGACCCGGCCCTTGCTCCACGGCGGGCGGCAGGAACGCGGGCTTCGCGCGGGCACCGAGAACGTCCCCGGCATCGCCGGCATGGCCGTCGCCCTCGAGTTGGCGGCGCGAGACCTGCCTGAAGCCCAGCGGCGCGTCGCGCGGCTGCGCGATCGGCTACAGGCGGGATTGGTCGAGAGGGTTCCCGGCTTGACGGTCCTCGGCGACGCCGAGCACCGCGTCGCGAACACGCTCAACTTTCGAGTCCCCGGCGTCTCCGGCGAGACGCTCTTGATGAACCTCGACATGGAGGGGATCGCGGTCAGCGTCGGCGCGGCCTGCGACTCGGGCTCCCTGGAGCCCTCGCATGTTCTGACCGCCATGGGCCTGGATGAGGCCGCCGCCTTGGAGGGCGTCCGCGTGAGCCTGTCGCGCCTCAACACCGAGGCCGAGGTGGACCGGTTCTTGGAGGTCTTGCCGAGGCTGGTGAGCAAGATCCGGGCCGCGGCTTGAAGCGGAGACTTGGCGAGGCTTGCCGCCCAAGACGCGGCCCTGCGCATTGTTAAAAGGGGATTGTCGAAAGGCTTATGAACCTCGATCGCCAAAAAGTCGTCGTCGCGATGAGCGGAGGGGTCGACAGCTCGGTGGCCGCGCTGCTGATGCAGCGGGCGGGCTTCGAGGTGATCGGCATCACCCTCAAGCTTTGGGACGCGCCCAAGGACGAGCCGCAGCGCCACGCCAGCTGCTGCTCGATCGAAAGGACATCGGCGACGCCGCCGCGTCGCCAGACCAGCTGGGGATTCCCTTCTGCGTGATCAACGGCAAGACGCAGTTCACGAGCAAGTCGTCGACAAGAGCCGTCTCAAGGAATACCTCGCCGGCCGCACGCCCAACCCCTGCGCGCTGTGCAACGACAAGGTGAAATTCGACTTCCTCTTCACCAAGGCCTTCGAGCTGGGGGCCTACCACGTCGCGACCGGCCATTACGCGCAGAAGCACCGCGATCCCGAAACCGGGGAGTGGCAGCTGCGCAAGGGCCGGGACGGGCGCAAGGACCAGAGCTATTTCTTGTTCAGCCTCGGCCAGCGGCAGCTCGAGCACACGCTCTTTCCGGTAGGCGGGATGGACAAGGAAGAGGTACGCCGCCTGGCCCGCGAGGCGGGCTTGAAGACCAGCGAGAAGCCGGACAGCCAGGAGATCTGCTTCGTGCCGGGCGGCGACCACGGCGACTTCATCGCCAAGTACCTGCAGGGCGCGGCGCCGGCGGCGGGAGAGATCGTCAACGAGTCCGGCGAGGTCCTGGGGCGCCACGAGGGCATCCACCGCTACACCGTGGGCCAGCGGCGCGGCACGCAGGTGGCCCAGGGCGAGCGGGTCTACGTGAAGGCGATCGACCCGCGGACGAATCGCATCACGATGAGCGACAACGGGGCGCTCTTCCAGCCCGTGCTCTTGGCCTCGGGCGTGCGCTGGGTGCGGCCGGTTTCGGACGGGATCGAGGTCACGGCCCGCATTCGGCATCGGCACGAGGGCAGTCCGGCGACGCTGCGCCTGGTGGAAGCGGGGAGGGTGCGCGTCGAGTTCCACGAGGCCCAGCAGGCGATCAGCCCAGGCAGGCGGTGGTGTTTTTACGCGGCAGTGTCTCGGCGGCGGTTGGTCGAACAGGCCTGGGCTCGCCCGAGGGCGGCGCGGCGTGATGCAAAACAAGAAAATCTCGACGGCCGCACCACCGTCGCTTTCGCCACCCTCGGCTGCAAGGCCAACCAATACGGCTGCGACTTCCTCGAGGCCAGCTGCGCACACGCCGTTTCCGCCTGGTCGACTTCAGGAAAAGGCCGACATCTACATCATCAACACCTGCCGTCACCGACCGCGCCGACTTGGACAGCCACCAACCTGATCCACGCCGCGCCGCGCCAACCCAATTGCTTCAAGATCGTCACCGAGGCTGCTACGCTAGACCAAGCGACGAGGTCGCCCGGGTCGAGGCGTCGCGACCTCGTCTTGGGCAACGACAAGAAGAGCCAAGCTCCTCGACTACCCATCGAGCTGGGGCGCCCAGGCGGCGATGATCGGGTCGACGACATCTTCCGGCAGACCGGGCTCCGAGACCTTCGGGATGGCGAGCTACTCCAAGAATACCCGCGCCTTCGTCAAAATTCAGGACGGCTGCGGTAATCAGTCCTGCACCTTCTGCATCATCCCCCCTACGCCGCGGCCACGGCCGCAGCATCCCGATCCGCGCGGGTCCTGGAGGATTTGCTCGGCAGGCGAGCGCGGTTTCCGCGGGCCGTCCTCACCGGCATCCACATCGGCACTTACGGCCAAGACCGCGCACCGGCAACCAGCCTTCTGGAGCTGCTGCAGGCGTCGAGGCGACCCGGCCCACATCCACCGCGTGCGCGTCTCCTCCACATCGACCCGGAAGAGGTGAGGCGAGGAGATGGTCGAGCTCTTCGCGGGCTCGCGGGTTCTGTGCCCGCACCTCCATATTCCGCTCCAGGCCGGGGACGACGAGATTCTGCGCCTGATGCGCCGGCGCTACACGGTCGCCGAGTTCGCCGGGCTCTGCGAACGGCTCGCGGCGAGGATCCCGCGCCTCTGCATCGGCACCGACGTCATCGTGGGTTTCCCTTACGAGGACGAGGCGCGCTTCGAAAACACCTACGCCCTGCTGCGCGACGCGCCGGTCCATTATTTTCACGTCTTTCCCTTCAGCCCGAAGCGGGGGACGAAGGCCGCCCAAATGCTGGGGCAGGTCCCGCCGACGCTCAAAAAGGCCCGCGCGGCGCGGCTGCGGGCGCTTTCCGAGGTCAAATCGGCCGAATTTCGGGCCCGATTCGCGGGGGAAGAGGTCGAAGTCCTGCTTGAGCGGGCCGAGGACGTGTGTCAGAATGGGGGACATTCCGAAGCGGTATGGACCGGATTTTCCGAAAACTACCTGCCCGTCGCGGTGACGACGGAGTCGGGTTTTTCCGGAAAGCTCGTTCGATGCCGGCTCGAAACGAAAGAGGGAGGAACCCTTGCCGGAAAAGATCAGCCGGGAAGAGAAAAAACAGCTGAAGGCCTTTGAAAAGAAGTTAGGCTACCGATTCAGCAAAAAAGCTCTTCTCAAGAACGCATTGACCCACAAGTCCTACGCCAACGAACGCCGCCTCGACGCCGCCGACCACAACGAGCGCCTCGAGTACCTGGGCGACGCGGTCCTCGAGCTCATCGTCTCCCATCTCCTGATGGAAAATTACCCGCAGGCCGCCGAGGGCGAGCTGAGCAAGCTGCGCGCCTCCATCGTCAACGAGAAGACGCTGGCCGGCGTCGCCGTCGCCCACGACTTGGGCGAATATCTCTATCTCGGAAAAGGCGAAGAGATGGGGGCGGGCCGCGAGAAGCCCAGCCTCCTGGCCAACGCCCTCGAGGCGGTCTTGGGCGCCATCTATCTGGACCGCGGTTTCAAGAAGGCCTTCCGCGTCATCAAGCGCATCGCCCTCGAGCTCTTCGAGCAGGTCGGACAGGAGGGCTTCTACAAGGACTACAAGACCCAGCTCCAAGAGCGGGCCCAAGTGCTCTTCAAGACCGTCCCCAAGTACAAGCTGGTGAAGGAGTCCGGCCCGGACCACGACAAGACCTTCGAGATCAACCTCACGATCCGCGGCGAGCTGTTCGGCGTCGGTATCGGCAAAAGCAAGAAGAACGCCGAGCAGGCCGCCGCCAAAGAGGCCCTCGAGCGCATCGAGAAGCAGGCGGCCGCCGACGGCGCGGCCGTCGCCTCCAGCTAAGATGCGGACGAACGCGCGCCCCTACATCATCCCGATCTTTATCTCCCACCTGGGCTGTCCCTTCCAGTGCCTCTACTGCCAGCAGGAGCGCATCACCGCGCAGGCGAAGTGGCTGCCGACGCCCGAGGCGGTGGCCGCGCGGGTCGAGGCCTTCCTGGCGACGCGCAAGGCGGGCAAATACTCTCACACCGAGATCGCCTTCTACGGCGGGACCTTCACCGGATTGGAGCCTTCGTTGATGGAAGGTCTGCTGCGGGCGGCGCACCGCTATGTCGCCTCGGGGGAGGCGCGCAACCTGCGCGCCTCGACTAAGCCGGACTACGTCGATGCGGAAAAATTGGACTTGTTGCGGGGCTACGGGATGGACACGGTGGAGCTGGGCGTTCAATCCTTGGATGACGAGGTGCTGCGCCGGGTGGGGCGCGGCTATCAGGTCCGCGACGTCGAGCGGGCGGTCGCCTTGTTGAAGGAGAGGAGAATGAAGGTGGGGATCCAGCTGATGCAGGGCCTGCCCGGCGCCGACGCGGCGGAGGCCTTGGCCAGCGCCTGCCGCGCCATCGCGCTTAGCCCCGACTTCGTGCGGCTCTACCCGACCGTCGCTGGAGGTGGCACCGCCCTGGCCCAGCTCTATCGCGACGGCCGCTACCGGCTCCTGACCTTGGGGGGAGGCGGCGAGCTACGCGAGCTGGCGCGATGTTCGCGGCCGCCGGCATTCCCGTCATCAAGCTGGGCCTCGAGCTTTTCCAGCGACGAGCGGGAGGGGTCCTGCCGTCCCTACCATCCCTCGGCTTCTAGGGAACTCGTGTTTTCAAAACAAAATCGCCTCCTAGAAACTCCTCAAACCCGTCAAAGCGATACGGTTCGCAGGCTCGACTCCTCTCCTCCCCAAGCGCCACCGCACTCCAGCCAACAATTAACCAATCATTCCAGATTGTTCTGGAGGGGGGAAATCCAGCTGTCGTTTCGTAAGCTCACCGTTCTGTTGTCCGCTGTTTTCGGAGTCTTTTCGGCCGCTCCGGCCTTCGCCCAACTCAATCCGATCGTGCCCGGGGCTATCGAGGATCTGGCCGACGTTCAGCTGCGCCGTCAGACCAACCGCGCCTTCCGTAACGATCTGCCGAGCAATTTCCGGTGGGGGAACACCGCTCCTGAATGCCGCGCGCCACGAGGCTTGCTCCGACGAACTCTTCGAGAACGTCAAGGCCGAGCTGGCCGCCGCCTTCGAGCAGTGCAATCAGATCGGCCCGATTCCGGGATTCCAATGCCTGCAGGGCATCCGGGAAGGCGGCATCATCGAGGCGGAGAAGGCCAAGTTCGCCGACGCCCTCGAGGCCGTCTGCCAGCCCCTGCCGCCGCCGCCCGCGGTGGATAACGGCGACAACGCCGACGACAACGGCCAGATCGTGGCCGACGAGGTCGCGGCCGCGCAGGGCGGTTGCACGGTGACAGGCTTCGGCGGCGCCGAGGGCAACCTGCTGTGGACGGCCCTGGGCCTGCTGCCCCTCTTGGGGCTGCGTCGGAAGGGCTAATTAGAATTTTTTTGGGGGCTTATTTATGAACTCCCTCCCGTCAGCGACGGGGGGGATTTTTTTTGGGGATTTAACCGGATTGTCGAATCAGTCGCCACCCGGTGCAGGCAGGCCGCGCATCGTTCCGTATTGGCGCTCGAACCAACCGGGGTCCATTCGGTCGAGCAATTCTCCGGCGGCGATGGAGTGTTCGGGGTCCTTCAGCAGAGATTTCGCCTGAGCGATGGCAAGTTCGGTTTGGCCGATGCCCAGCAGGGCTTGAGCCAGCTCTAGACGCACCCGAGGCGCGAAATGACTATTTTTGGCCGAGTCGATCAGAATAAATTCGTGGGGGCTGAGGTTGGGAGGGGCGTCCGGGGGCTGCCGGAGCAGGGGGTGTTGCGAAGCCTGAAATTGGTCAAGCAAGGACTCTACCTTCAAGAGTTTGATCACTTCGATTTGCTGGGAGACACTACCCAACCGAAGTATTTCGCGAAAGTATGGACCTATCTGCTTTTCGATTTCGTGAAGGGAGCTGTCGACGACTTTGGTTCTGCCGGCTTGGATCAGTAACTCGCAAATTTCCATGGCATGGCCCAGACTCCATTCGCCCTCGATTAGGATTTTTTCCAGTTGTTCCCAATGTTCCGCCGTTCCGAATCGTCGCAGGGCGCGAAGAGTCATGGCGTCGATGCGATAATAGGGCGGCGGATTGATACCGGGTAGTTTGAGCAAGTTCAGCAAGGCGGGGAATAGCGGCGTTTCCGTATGGATAGGTTGCAGTGCCTTGTCGATATGTTGAACCAGCGTGTCCCGGGCCCATTGCGCGTCTTCGCCGGTGACCCCGATTCGAGTCATCGCGTCGGCGATCGATGCCTTGAGTTCGGGTGTAGTCAAGGAGCCGTAGTCCGACAGCAGTTCGCGCAAGACCGGAATGGCCTGGGGGTCCCCGATATGACCGAGGGCGTCCAAGGCCCAAAGTTTGATCTCCACCTCGCCGATACTCACGGCGGGCCCTAAATCCCCTTTTCGGGGGAATTCCCTGATAGGTTCCAGGGCGCTATATTCAGGGGCCAAGGCTGTCAAAAATTTATCCGTCATGTTTTGAAGTCTCGCGTCGCGAATGAAGAAGAGCCAAGCTTGCGAGTTCCAGCCAAAAATCTTCCTAAGGGTGTCATGACGGGTTGCGGTATCGGCGTGACGGAGGTGACGCGAGAGGAGGAGTTCGAGGGATAAACCCAGTTTGGCGGCGACGTCTTGGCCTTCCAAATAGTTTTTCAGTTCAAAGTCTCGCGCTAATCCAGGTATGGAAGGCAATCGGCGATATTTAGTATGCAATCGGCGTTTGATGTTAAGTTGGGTTTGCGTATCATAGGCCGTTTCCAGAAGCTGCTTGCCGCGCTCGTGGAAGTATTTCGCCCAGCGCAGGCCGTGCGGCACCAAAAGCAGAAAACTTAAAGAGTAAAGCGATCCGCCCAGCGCCGCGGCCGCCGCTCCCATGGCGCCGAGCCAAAGAGTAGATTGGTGAAGCGTTTTCGTAAAGAGGGAGCCGGTGGTTTTGACAAAGCCGGCGACATAAGGAGCTAGCGCTCCATCGGTTTTTGCGCCTTCTCCGGTGAGACGAGCCAAGGCCATTCTTTCGCGGGGAGTTTGCGGGTCGGGCAGGGCCTTGGGTTCGGCCTGACGACGAAAGAGACGTCCTAGCCCCATCAAGGGGAGCCCTAGCATGAGCGGGGCGCCGGCCCCTGCAAGGAATCGACCTACCTGCTTTCCTTCAGAATCCGGTTTGGCGATGTTTCCGAAACGACGCTCCTGTGCATCGCTTGCGACGGCCAGAGGGGCCGTTATCGTCGGGGAGGGGGCCAACAGGCCGGGCCGCGCCGTTGGGCGTCCGCTGGATTCGCCCAAATGCGATGCAAAAGGACGCGTCGACCTGGATTTTAGGACGGACATAAGCAGCTCCTAGAGCTTTCACTGTTTTTAAGTCTCTCCTGTCTTGGTAAATGAAGCAATATGCATGCCATTACGACATTATTAATGATAACATATTGAAAATATTAAATATTAATATGCAGATTCATCATATAACAAGTGTATGAGTTGTAAGTTTCTTTCCGTCGCAGGTAGGAATTGGGAGCCGCTCAGCGATGTGTCCTAAAACCGCCTCGGGTCTAGGTGAAATTCCCTCCCGAGCAGCGCTGCACCATGGGCAGTCGAAGTTTCCAAAATAGACATTTTTGGCTAAATATGGCTAAATTAAGCCACCATGATCATTCAGGTCAAAATCGGCGAATTCCGCAATCGACTGAGTTCTTATCTAAAAAAAATGCGAAGTGGTGCCGAGATAGTGATTTCCGATCGGGACACCCCCGTCGGACGGCTTGTTCCCTTTTCTAAACAAGAGTCCGAAAAAGAGCTGATATTGCTGGAGCCGTCCAAGGGATATCAGGGTCTGTCTCAGCTAAAATTCCCCCCTTCCTCGTTTAGCGCCGTGGGCGAGTTATTAAAAGAAAGGCGCTCCCGGTGAACTGCTATTTGGATAGTTCGGTGATATTAAGAATCCTCTTTGGGGAAAAACATCCCTTGAAAGAATGGAAACGGATTCGCATGGGGTTTTCCAGCAGATTACTTCGGATCGAATGCCTCCGCACCATTGATCGCCTTCGCTTAAGACAAAACCTCACGCCCCAAGAGGTCTCGCTTCGGCTTTCCGGGCTTCAAGAAATTCTTTCCCACATTGGTTGTCTTCCGCTGACGCCTCGTGTGCAGGATAGGGCCGAACAATCCTATCCAACTCCTCTCGGCACCCTGGACGGAATCCATCTGGCTACAGCCATATTGTGGAAGGAGGTTCATGGTCATGATTTTTCTTTTGCGACCCATGACGAAGAGCTTGCCTTGGCGGCGAAAGCGCATGGTTTTGAAGTTTTGGGTGTCTAATTTTTGAAGGTCTGGGCGAAGCTTGGCAATCCATTATTGATGCCGATTTGGTTGAGTCCAGAGATTTACGCGGCAGTGTCGAGCTTCCCCGCGAAGGGACGACAGCGGCCGAAGGTTTTCGTCGCCGTGCCCAAGAGCGGCTTGATGCCATTCATATCTAAAACGAGAGTTAAAATAATACCTGGTATCGCACCCCCGCGCCCTGACCGCGCTTTTGTATCAACGATTTTTCCACCAGCCGGTTAAGGGCATGAACGATCGTGCGTCGCGGCAATTCCGTCAGCTTCAACAAATCTTGAGTCGCGAGCCGTTTTTCCGGATGTTCGCGGAAGGCCTCGTAGACTTTGAGGGCGGATTCCGAAAGCTCCTGCACGGCCATGACCCGGCCCCGGTAAAAATCAATGTCTTGGAGCGAAAGCTGGAGCATCTTCGTCATGAATTGTAAAAAATGCCCGATTTGAAATCTCTTTGGGTCCTGGTGAAATTCCCCACCCGAGCAGCGTTGCAAGACTTGGTAATATTCCTGACGATGTCTTTCGATCTGCCGGTCCACCGCAAGATAGGGGGCGATTCGAGCCAAATTGGAATCCGGAGATTGCAGCAAGGCCAGCGCCCAAAGGCCGCGACCCAAACGGCCGTTCCCGTCTTGAAAGGGGTGGATGGCCAAAAAGCGGAACACCCACTCGCAGGCCACCGCCACCGTCCAGGGGTTTTCGGGGAGCTCCTGATTGTACCAGCCCATCAAGTCGTGCATGGCCGCCTCGGTGATAGGGCCCGGATCGGCGGTGCGAAACACGGTCCGTTCTTGGCCGCTGCGGTGGTCTCGCTCGATGACGGAATTCGTGACGCTTTTATATTTGCCTAAATAGGGTCGGGCAGGGGGATAAAATTGCAGCAATTCTTGGTGCAGGGCGCGCAGCGTCGTTTCGCTCATGGGGAAGAGGTCCTTTGCCTGTTGGTAGACGATGTGCAGCATCGCGCGGCATCCCGCGACTTCCTCGATGCTGCGCTCCCGGTCCTTGGAGAGCTTGTCTTCGATCCAGGCCTCTCTCTCGCGAAAACCCGAGGGCCCGGCCTTCTCGGATAATTCGGTGTCGATCCACCATACCTCGGCGTCGGTGAGCACCGCGTTTTCGATGCGCGTCGAGGCGCCGATGTTGCTGACCATGGCCTGACGTCGCATTTGTTCCCGAATGTCCGAAGGCCAGGTCTCCAGTTTGGCGAGCTGTAGGGCGATGGCCTCGCTGAGGGTTTTTAATCCGGATATTTGAGGCTGGGTGGGTTCGTAACAAAGCATTTCAGGAGAGTGACAGAGCGTGCCGTATTGTGCAATATAAAATCATTTTTAATGGCACAATATAGCACAATAATTATAAAATATAATAATATCAATTAATTATAAATTTAGTCGTGACGCCAAGCCGTCTCTTCGGTTCGCCTTGCGAAAGTCCCGGGATTCCTCTAGGACCAGCCCATGTTCCACTCCGGCTACGTCGCCATCGTCGGGATCCCCAACGTGGGGAAGTCGACCCTGCTCAACGCCCTCCTGGGCGAGAAGCTCTCCATCGTCACCGACAAGCCGCAGACGACCCGGCACCGTATCCTGGGCATCCTCAATCGGAAGGGGGCGCAGATCCTCTTCCTGGATACCCCGGGAATCCACACCTCGGAAAAATTATTGAATGAGAAGATCGTCGAGACCGCCCTCCAGGCGATGGGTGACGCCGACATCATCCTCCATTTGATTCCGCCCAAGGCTAAATTTTCCGACGAGGACCGTCGGATCGCCCGCCACGCCAAGGACACGGGCAAGCCCTATCTCGTGCTGATCAACAAAATCGACCAAGTGGGGAAGGAGTCCCTGCTGCCGCTGATCCAAAAGGTGCAGGAGGAGCTGGCGCCGCAGGAGATCGTCCCCATCTCCGCGCTGAAGAGCGATGGCTTGGCGCGCGTGGTGGAGCTGCTGGTCGCGAGGCTACCGGAGGGGCCGGCCTACTACCCCGAGGACCAATATACCGAGCACGACCTGCGTTTCCTCAGCGCCGAGATCGTCCGCGAGAAGGTCATGCAGCTGCTTTACCAGGAGCTGCCTTATTCGGTGGCGACCCAGGTCGAGGAGTTCAAGGAGGAGGGCGACATCCCGCGCATCCACGTCGCGATCGTCGTCGAGAAGGACTCGCAGAAGGGGATCGTGATCGGCAACAAAGGCGCCATGATCAAGAAGATCGGCCAGCTGGCCCGCAAGGACATCGAGGCGATGGTGGGGAAGCAGGTGTATTTGGAGCTCTTCGTGAAGGTCGTCGAGAATTGGACGAAGAGCGAGCGGCGGCTCAAGGAATTGGGGATTATTCAATAAGTGTAGGGGCGAACCTTGTGTTCGCCCTGAGGACGAATGGCAAAGGCGATCCCAAGGTTCGCCCCTACATTATGGCAGCTTCCTTAGAAAACCTAACCCCCATGCTCCGCCAGTACCTGGAGATCAAGCAGCGCCACCAGGACGCCATCCTTTTCTTCCGCCTGGGCGACTTCTACGAGATGTTCTTCGAAGACGCGGTCAAGGCCAGCGAGATCCTCGAGATCACGCTGACCTCGCGCAACAAGAACTCCGAAGAGTCCGTCCCGCTCTGCGGCGTGCCCTACCATTCGGCCGCCGGCTACATCCGCAAGCTGATCGAGAGCGGCAACAAGGTCGCGATCTGCGAGCAGGTCGAGGATCCCAAGGTTGCCAAGGGCATCGTGAAGCGCGAGGTCACCCGGGTCATCACCCCGGGCCTGTTGGTCGAGGACGAAAACCTCTCCTCCCACGAGCCCAATTACCTCGCGGCCCTGGCCTGGGAGGGCGAACAGGTCCACGCCGCGATGATCGACATCTCCACCGGCGAGGTCTTCTGCGGCCTCTACGACAACGAGGAGCTGGCCCTCCAAGACCTGGGCAAGCACCCGGTGAAAGAGATCCTGATCCCGCCGGCCGACCTGAAACGCCCGCTGGTCCAGCGCGCGAAGGCGGCGACTCCGAATTTATTGATCAGCCACTTTTTGGGCGAGGCGAAGGCGGAAGAGGAGGGCGACCTCTATTCCGAGGCCTTCCTGAAGTCGCGGCGCCAGATCCAGTCCGAGGCCCTCCAGGGGCTGCTCACCCATTTGTTGGCTTACGTCCGGCAGACGCAAAAATCGCTCTTCAAGCACTTGGGCGAGATCCACTTCGTCCGCGGCCGCCAATACCTGGGCATGGACGCCCGCACCTTCCGCCACCTCGAGCTGACCGTCAATGCGCGGGGCGAGGGCTCGCGCCACACCCTCTACTGGGCCCTCAACCAGACTAAGACCGCGATGGGCGCCCGCCGGCTGAAAAAGTGGATCCACTATCCTTTGCTCGACATCCCGCAGATCCGGGCGCGCCAGGACGCCGTCGCCGAATTAGTCGAAAAATCCGAGCTCCTGCACGGCCTGCAGGAGGGTCTGGGAAAACTGCAGGACGTCGAGCGCATGCTGGGCAAGCTCTCGCTCGGTACCGTGCACGCCCGCGACCTCTCGGGCCTGGCGCGCTCGCTGCAAGAGGCCCAGGGCCTGATCGCGGGCCACCGCGGGGCTTTCCAGTCGCCATTCCTCCAAGACCTGATCGTGGATTATCCGGATATGAAAGGCCTCTGCGAGACCGTGCTCGCGCAGTTGCAGGCCGAGCTCCCCATCACCGTCCGCGAGGGCGGGATGATCGCCCCCGGCGTCCATCCCGAGTTAGACGAGCTGCGCGCGATCAGCCGCGACGGCAAGTCCTTCATCGCGGCGATGGAGGAGAGCGAGCGCAGGCGCACCAAGATCGCCTCGCTCAAGATCCGCTACAACAAGGTCTTCGGCTACTACATCGAGATCACCAACACCCACCGCGAGTCCGTCCCCGCGGATTACATCCGCAAGCAGACCCTCGCCAACGCCGAGCGCTACATCACTCCTGAGCTCAAGGAGTACGAGAACAAGGTCCTCGGCGCCGAGGAGCGGATCAAGGCCCTCGAGTACGACCTCTTCTGCCGCCTGCGCGACGCCTGCGCCGCCGAGGTCGAGGCCATCCGCCGCGCCTCGCACGTCCTGGGCACGCTGGACGTCCTCGCCTCGCTGGCGCGGGTGGCCCGCGACCACCGCTACGTGCGGCCCGACCTGGTCGAGGCGCGGGTCCTCGACCTGAAGGACGCCCGCCACCCGGTCCTCGAGCGGATGCGCGCCGACGAGCGCTTCATCCCCAACGACCTGACGATGAACGAGGAGACCGGCCGGCTCTTCCTGATCACCGGTCCAAACATGGCGGGCAAATCGACCGTCATGCGGCAGGCGGCGCTGATCGTGCTGATGGCGCAGATGGGCGGCTTCGTCCCGGCCAAGGAGGCCACGGTCGGCCTGGTGGATCAGCTCTTCACCCGGATCGGCGCCAGCGACGACCTCTCGCAGGGCCAATCCACCTTCATGGTCGAGATGCTCGAGACGGCGAGCATCCTCAAAGCCGCCACCGAGCGCAGCTTCATCGTCTTGGACGAAATCGGCCGCGGCACCTCGACCTACGACGGCATGTCCATCGCCTGGGCGGTGGCGGAATTCGTCGCGCAGCAGCTCAAGTGCCGGGCCCTGTTCGCGACGCACTACCACGAGCTGACAGAGCTGGCGCGCCAGATCCCCGGCATCGCCAATTATCAAGTCGCGGTGAAGGAGTGGAACAACCAGATCTTATTTTTGCGAAAACTGATCCCCGGCGGGGCCTCGCGCAGCTACGGCATCGAGGTGGCGCGCCTGGCGGGCCTGCCCGAAGCGCTGCTGGCCCGGGCCCGCGAGGTTCTGCAGCGCCTCGAGAGCATCGAGGACGGGGCCCTGGAGAAGCTGAACGCGACCAAGCCGCCCTCGCCGCAGTTGGGCCTGTTCGCGGTCCGGGAGCACCCGGTGATCGAGGATTGAGGGGTTTACAGCCCGAGACGATGTCGCCTTTGGAGGCCTTGAATTACCTTTTTGAATTGAAACGGCGCCTGTAGGGGCGGGCCCCCGTGCCCGCCCAGCGGTTGTCGGGCGGGCACGGGGGCCCGCCCCTACAAGTCAAAGATTGAAACCTCTGCGTCGAATTTATAATCTGTCCAACGGAGAACTCTGTTAACCAACGCCGCGTATCGGAACACTCATGTCCACCACCGCCGAAACTTCCCCATTAAAGACCCTCGCCGAGACCTCCCCCAAATACCTGACCGACGACCTGATCGAATTCAAGATCGAGGGCGACCCCACCGCCGCGGTCCGCGACTACCTCCAACGCTGCCGCGAGGTCCTGGGCCGCAAGATGGACGAAAACGTGCCGATGGAACGCGTCGTCCGCCTGCAGAGCCTGATGACCGACCGGATGATCGTCGCCCTCTACAAGCACGCCTTCGAGCAGAGCCAGGCCAAGGGCGTCCTGCCCATCCCCTTGGCGATGTTCGCCTTGGGCGGCTACGGGCGGGCCGAGCTCAATCTTTTCTCCGACATCGACCTGCTCTTTCTTTACGAGGGCAAGGCCGGCACCCGGCTCGAGTTCGTCACCAAGCAGATGCTCTACCCGCTCTGGGACGCCGGCGTCGAGCTGGGCTACTCGATCCGCACCATCAACGACTGCAAGCGCGTCATGAAGGAAGACCAGCGCGCGCTGAGCTCGATGCTCGACTCGCGCTTCCTCGCCGGCGACCGAGAGCTGGCCGAGAAGTTCCTGACCTTCCTCGAGAGCCGCTTCGCCAGCTCCCGCGCGCTGAACGAGTTCGTCGCCCTCAAGACCAAGGAGACGGAAGAGCGCGTCAAGCGCTTCGGCTCCTCGGTCTACATGCTCGAGCCCAATCTGAAAGAGAGCGAGGGCGGCCTGCGCGACTGGCACCTGCTGCGCTACTACGCCCGCATCGCGCTCAAGACCCCGGCGATCTCCGAGTGGGTCCGCCGCGGGCTGTTGAACGAGGAAGAGGCCGACACCCTGCGCCGCGCCCTCGATTTTATCTGGGGGGTCCGCAACCGCCTGCACCGCCGCGCGGGGAAGGGGCAGGACCAGCTGACCTTCGAGCTTCAGGAGCCGATCGCGCGGGAGATGGGCTTCCAGGACGCCGGCGGCAGCCGGGGCGTCGAAAAATTCCGTCAGGCCTATTACCACCACGCCGCCAACCTGCACCGCCTCCTGACCGAGGTGAGTCGGCGCCTGCTGCGGCCGCCCGATTCGCTGATCATGCTGGTGAAGAAACGCCTGAAGAGCACGCTCAACGATTTCTATTACGGCATCGACGGCTACGTGGTGCCCAAGAGCTACGAGGCCCTCGAGCAGCGGCCGGTGGAGTTCCTGCGGGCCTTCTACCTGGCGCAAAAGGAGCGCCTGGGGCTCGACGAGGACCTGAAGTCCTTCATCGGCCGGCACCTTCACGTCGTCGACGACGCCTACCGCCGCGACCCCGACGTCTGCGCGATGTTGAAAGAGATGTTCGCCGACGTCTCCGGCATCGGCAAAAGCCTGGCGGAGATGCACGACTGCCGCTTCCTCGGCGCCATCCTGCCCGAGTTCGGCGACATCCTTTTCCAGACCCAGCACGACGTCTATCACATCTATACGGTCGACGCGCATTCCATCTTCGCGGTCCAAGAGCTGAGCAAGCTTAAGAACGGCGATTACGAGGCCGAATTTCCGCTCTTTAAGCAGACGATGGGCGAGATCCACCGCCTCGACCTGCTGGTTTTGAGCGTCCTGTTCCACGACATCGGGAAAGGGAAGGGCGGCAGTCACTCCGAGCGGGGCGCCGAGATCGCGCAGGCGGTGATGAGCCGAATGGGCTATCCCGCGGCGGATATCGCCGAGGTCGAGTTCCAGGTGCGCTCGCACCTCTTGATGCCGCACCTCTCGCAGCGCCGCGACCTCGAGGACTACAACCTCATCACCCAGTTCGCCCGCTCGATGGGGACCCTCGACCGCCTGAACATGCTCTTCGTCCTCACCTGGGCCGATATTCGCGCGGTCGGCCCCGACGTCTGGACGCCGTGGAAGGGGAGCCTGCTGCAGGACCTTTACCAAAAGACCCGCAAGGTGATCGAGGCCGGGGACTTCAGCCCGGAGCGGGCCATGGTGATCATGCAGCAGATGAAGGAAAAGATGCTCGAGACCGCCGATGCCGCGATCGACAGGGGCGCGCTCAAGCAGTACCTCGACAGCATGCCGCCGCGCTATTTCATCGCCAACGCGCCGCCCGCCATCCTGGGCCACTTCCAGACCATCCAAGGCCATTTCGGCGAGACTTTCCTGTTCCAGAGCCAGATCGACCGCCAGGAAAACCTCAACCGGCTCCTGCTCTACACCGTCAACACGCCGCGTCTCTTCGAGCAGGTGACCGGGGTCATGGCCGCCAATCAGGTCAACATCCTCGCCCTCGAGCAGTTCTTCACCTCCAAGGGCGAGGCCCTGCTGCTCCTCAAGGTCACCGACCACCGCGGGCAGATCCTCGAGGAGGAGCGCCGCATCGAGGCGCTGCGCCGCGACCTCCAGGAGGTGGTGCAAGGGAAGATCTCGATGGAGCGCTACTCGCAGGCCCATCAGAGCCAGCTCTTCTGGGGCAAGAAGCTCGCGCCCGCGCGGCCGCCGCGCGTCGAGATCGACAACGATGTATCGGCCTACTACACGGTCATCGACGTCTACGCCAACGACCGCATCGGCCTCTTGCACGACATCGCCCGCGTCATGCGGGCCCTGGGTCTTTACATCGAGGTCTCGAAGATCTCGACCAAGGTCGACCAGGTGGCGGACGTCTTCTACGTGAAGGACATCTTCGGCCACAAAATCACCGACTCGAAGAAGATCGGGGGCATCAAAAAGGCCGTGATCGAGGCCTTGAGCGAGGCCCCTAAGGAGGCCTGAGTGCTGGAGATCATCGCCTGGATCGCCGTTTTCATCGCCTTCGTCGCGGGCCTCGTCTATCTGCGGGTCCGCGAGAACCGCTACCTCAAGAAAAAGACCCGCGACGCGATCCGCCCCGAACTCCTCAAGGAATTCGAGGGCGAAAAACAAGACGCCCTGCGTCGAAAGGCGGCCTTTCAGGATACTTTGAAGAAGTTTTCGGGGCCGGAGGACTAAATTCGGGGGCGAGTCGGTAAAATCTTGGTAACATTGCGTTTTCCTAATTGCCAGGGTGGGGGACCGCTGGTATAGGCAAATTAGGTACATCCTAGCGGGTAATTCAATGTCCCCCAAGATCAAGCTATGCAAAGAGGCTGGTTGCAACAACCAGCAGACCACCTCCGGTTTCTGCCGCCTGCATTATTTGAAAAACTGGCGCAAGATCCAAACCGACAAAAAGCGCAAGGCCGCCAAAAATCTCAACAAGTACATCGAGAGCGTCGTCCGCAGCAATCCCGACCGGGCGCAGCGCGCCCTCAAAGAAAACCTGCGCGACGAGCCCACCTTCGAGCGCTCGATGGAAGAGGTCTTCTACGGCGACTCGCTGCGCGAGGTGATGGCGGACTTAGGCTACCGCGAGGACATCGACACCATGATCGGCTCGATCAAGATCGACGAAGACTTCTAATCCTAATCCCCTTCATATTCCTGAGCTTTCTTGACTTTGGCCGAGCCGCCTAGTAGGGGCGAACCTTGTGTTCGCCCGGATAAACTTATGGCCCTAGTCGTCCAAAAATACGGCGGAACCTCCGTCGGCAACATCGAGCGCATCAAAAACGTCGCCCGCCGCGTCATCCGGCAGCACCAAAAGGGCGACCAGATGGTCGTCGTGGTCTCGGCCATGTCCGGCGAGACCAACCGTTTGGTCTCGCTCGCCAAGGAGATCCACGAGCTGCCCGAGGGCCGCGAGTACGACGTGATCGTCTCCACCGGCGAGCAGGTCACGATCGCGCTCTTGGCCATGGCCATCCAAAGCATGGGAGTGCCAGCGGTCAGCTACTTGGGCAGCCAGGTCCGCATCCTGACCGACGACGCCTTCAGCAAGGCGCGGATCCGCTCCATCGACAACGATAAGATCCACAAGGATCTCAACGAGGGGAAGATCGTCGTCGTGGCCGGATTCCAGGGCGTCGACGAGAACGGCAACGTCACCACCCTGGGCCGCGGCGGCTCCGACACCACGGCGGTGGCGATCGCGGCCGCCCTCAAGGCGGACGCCTGCGAGATCTACACCGACGTCGACGGCGTCTATACGACCGATCCCAACCTCTGTCCCGACGCGCGCAAGATCGACCGCATCTCCTACGAGGAAATGCTCGAGATGGCCTCGACCGGCGCCAAGGTGCTGCAGATCCGCTCGGTCGAGATGGCCGCCAAGTACAACGTTCCCGTCGAGGTGCGATCGTCGTTCAACGACAATCCCGGCACCTGGGTGACCAAGGAGGAATCGCAAATGGAAAGCCGCATGGTAACCGGCGTCAGCTTGAACAAAGACGAGGCCAAGATCGCGGTGCGCCAGGTGCCCGACACCCCCGGCGTCGCCAGCAAGATCTTCGCCCCCATCTCCGACGCCAACATCAACGTCGACATGATCGTCCAAAACGTGAGCTCGGAGGGCCTGACCGATCTCACCTTCACGGTGCCCAAGAGCGAGCTCAAGCGCGCGCTGCTCATCATCGATCAGGTCGCCAAGGAGATCGGCGCCAAGAAGGTCGAGTCCAGCGAGAGCATCGCGAAGGTCTCGGTGATCGGGCTGGGCATGCGCTCGCACGCGGGCATCGCCAGCAAGATGTTCACCACGCTGGCCAAGGAGAACATCAACATCCAGATGATCTCCACCTCCGAGATCAAGATCTCGATCATCATCGACCTGAAATACACCGAGCTCGCCGTGCGCGTCCTGCACGACGCCTTCGAGCTGGGCAAGAAATAAGGTAGGGGCGAACCTCGTGTTCGCCCCCGCAGGCAAGAGGGGAGGGCGAACACAAGGTTCGCCCCTACAAAATGGTCGCATCCGGCAAGAAACAAGTTACCTTATACGACACGACCCTCCGCGACGGTTCGCAGGGCGAGGAGATCTCCTTCACCGTCGAGGACAAGCTGCGCATCTCGGAGCAGCTCGACGAGCTGGGGATCGACTACATCGAGGCGGGCTGGCCGGGCTCCAACCCCAAGGACCTCGAGTATTTTCAAAAGGCTCCCTCGCTGAAGCTCAGGCACGCGAAAATCGCCGCCTTCGGCGCCACGCGGCATCCCAGCAAGACGCCCGCCAAGGACGATAACCTCAAGGCATTGCTCGAGTCGGAGACCCCCGTCGTCACCATCTTCGGAAAGTCCTGGGACCTCCACGTCCACGACGCCCTCAAGGTGGGGCTCGCCCAGAATCTCGAGCTGATCGCCGACTCCCTCGAGTTCCTCAAGAAGCGCGTCGGCGAGGTGATTTACGATGCCGAGCATTTCTTCGACGGCTTCAAGGCCAACCCCGAGTACGCGATGAAGACCCTGCAGGCGGCGCGCGAGGGCGGGGCCGATCTGTTGGTGCTTTGCGACACCAACGGCGGCACCTTGCCCGACGAAGTCGAGCGCATCTTCCGCCAAGTCGCCCGCATGATGCCCGGCGCCTACGGCATCCACTGCCACAACGACTGCGAGGTCGCGGTCGCCAACTCGCTGGCCGCGGTGCGCGCCGGCGCGGTCCAGATCCACGGGACGATCAACGGCTTCGGCGAGCGCTGCGGCAACGCCAACCTCGTCTCGATCATCCCCAACTTGCAGCTGAAGATGGGCATCGAGGTGGTGCCGGGCAAAGGCCTCACGCGCCTCCAAGAGGTCTCGCACTTCGTGAACGAGCTGGCCAACCTCAAGCCCAACACGCACCAGCCCTACGTCGGGCAGAGCGCCTTCGCGCACAAGGGCGGCATCCACGTCAGCGCGGTGATGAAGAACCCCAAGACCTACGAGCACGTCGCCCCCGAGACGGTCGGCAACCGCCGCCGCATCCTGCTCAGCGATCTCGCCGGCACCAGCAATATATTGCAGAAGGCGCGCGAGTTCGGCCTCGACCTCGATCGGCAGGATCCTTTGGTCAAGCAGCTGGTGAAGGATTTGAAAGAGCTCGAAAACCAGGGTTACGAGTTCGAGGGGGCCGAGGCGAGCTTCGAGATCCTCATGAAGAAGGCGATGGGGCGCTACAAGCCCTTTTTCCGCCTGATCGGCTTCCGCGTGTTGGACGAGAAGCCGACGCACGACGACCCGCCGCACGCCGAGGCCACCATCCAGGTCGAGGTGGACGGCCAGCAAGAGCACACCGCCGCGATCGGCAATGGGCCGGTCAACGCCCTCGACAACGCCCTGCGCAAGGCCCTGGAGCGCTTCTTCCCTCAAATCGGCGAGGTCCGGCTCCTCGACTATAAAGTTCGGGTTCTCCCCAGCGGCAGCGGCACGGGTTCGAAGGTCCGGGTCTTGATCGAGTCCGGCGACGGCCGCTCGAAGTGGGGCACGGTCGGGGTCCACGAAAACATCATCCAGGCCAGCTGGATGGCCCTGGTGGATTCCTTGGAATACAAGTTGATGAAAGACCCCAAATCGCGCCGGAAAAAGGCCGGTTCCACCCGTACATAAATAGCGAAGCAACATCGCAGGCTTAGCCAGCCGATACCTTTCCTGTAGGGGATTTCCGCAAAGGGCTTGGCGCTTTGCGGCAAAATCCTTTTGAAAATTATATAGTTATATCTATGGATTTCGATTACTCTTGAGGCAGGCACTCCGCCTTGGGGAGTTTTGGGATGTTCCGGAGGAGAACCATGAAACACGCACTATTAAAGTTATCCGTCTTGGTTTTGGCCATGACGCCGGCCTTTGCCAGCTACGCCGATCCCGGCATCAGCTTCGATGGGCCTAAAATCACCGATCGCGGCCAACACGGAGGAAAAGAGCGCGGGATGACCTTCCCGGGCGACTTCTCTGTCTATCCCTTCGCGGGCAGCCCGCACGTCGACGCGGCCGTGCCCCAGCTCCGTCTGCTGTGGGGCTTCGAAAACAAGAACAACTGGCCCAGCGCGACGCCCAATACCTATTTCAACGGCGTAGGCCTTACCAACGGAAACTACAATTTGGTCGCGGTGCAGGGACAATTCGACGGCGACGGCGGCGGCCTTAAGGACGTCGTGGTGCTCGATACCGGCGGCTTGAAGGTCTGCTATAACTTCAACGGTTCGGCCTGCGCGGGCGAGTCGGGCGACGTCCCCGTGACCGTCGGCCTGGACAAGCCGCTCACCCTGTGGTCGGCGCGGGTGGCCGATTTCAACGGCGACGGCAAAGACGACGTGGCGGTGGTGGGCTTCGACTACAACAGCTTCGACGGCTACGTCGCGGTCGTGGCCGGCACCAACGCCGGCGGCGCCAATCCCTTCAACCCGGACGCCGGCGATCCGAACTTGGCCTCTCCTTATTACAAGCAAATGATCAAGTGCGGCATTCCCCTGGCGGTGACGGTGGGACAGTTCGGCGGCGACGGCAAGCCGGACTTGGCCGTTTCCACCTTCAACCGGTGCAACAATACCGGCGGCGCGAATGTGCACGCCTTTCTCAATACCGGCGGGAGCTTTGATTTCAAAGAGGCCGCCGCCGGCTTCAAGCGCGATACCTGCGACAAGCCGACCGGTCTTATGACCTATAATCCCGACGGCTCAGGGCAGGAGGACCTGGTCTTGACTTGCTATGACAAATCCACTCCGGAGTGTCCGCCGACTATCGCTTGTCCCACTGGTTGGAAGAGTGGTCCTGTCATATCTTTGAAAAATAACGGCTCGGGTACGGGATTCAGTGTCGAGCAGACCCTGGGCGACACCGACGAGACCTCGCTGAAGTTCCCCTATACCTCGACGACCGGCGACTATGACGGCGACGGCAACCAGGACTTGGCGGTCGCTTCCAACGGCGGTTCGGCGGTGGTGACCTACGCGGGCACCTCGCCCTTCCAGGTGAACCCGGCCAGCCGCAACGACATCTCCACCTTGAGCTACACGCCCAAGTTCATCCAGACCCACGACATGAACGGCGACGGGCTTCCCGACCTGATCTTGACGGCGGCCTGGGTGAAATTCCCCGAGCAGAACATCCCGGACACCGACATCTCCCATGGGAATTTTCTCGGCCGCTACACCGCGGCGCGCGCCCCGGTGGGATACGTCCCCGGAAAATACTTCACGACCGCCGAGCCGGCCTACCTCGATACGCCGCCGGTCCTGAACAACGACGCCGTCTTGGCGGCCCGTGGCTTCGTCAAGGCGAGCCCGACCGAGTATAAAATCAACTACACGCCCAATTCCTTCCAGAAGGGCAGCCAGGTGCTCGTGCTGAACGACAACTTCAAGTACGATGGCACCTATGAGCGCCTGCCGGGAGACTTCGGCACCCGCGTGCCCGCCTCGACCGACGGCCTCCTCGTGTTGATCAACCACCGCCCGGCCGTCTCCGGCGACGATCCCAAGTGCGACGGCGGCGAGGTGACCTATCGTTGCACCGCTTCCGAGGGCAACACGATCACCGAGTGCACGCCCGCCACGACGGATGCGGGAGTGACCTTCACGCCCGCGGTCCCGGGCCCGGGCAACAAGGAGTGGTCCGGCAAGGTCAAGCTGCCCAACGACCAGGGAGTCCATAAATGGACCGTGACGGCCAAGGACAACATCGGCACCGTGACGACCGGCGAATTCACCGCCGACTTCAGCAACTGCCCCGGCGGTACGACGGCCTGTCCCGCGACCGTGATCGAAAAGCAGCTTTCGCCGAAGGACCCCGTGATGATCTGCGCCTTCGAGAACGACCAGAAGCTGGCCGAGCTGAACAGCGGCAAGACGGTGACCTGGGCCCAAGTCGGTTCCAAGGGGATCGACCTCAGCGCGCTGACCGTTCAAGGCCAGTGCCTGGTGGGGCCGCGCCTGCCGCTCTCCTTCGACCAGGATCGGGTGATCGAGCTGAAGTACAGCGTCGAGCCCGACGGACCGAAGGACTGCCCGGCGAAGTTCGTCTTCCCGAAGGCCTTTTTCGAGGGTTCGGGCAACCTCTTCGGTTGCAGCTTGAACGCCGCTCCCGGCTTGGCCGCCGGCGGGCTGTGGTGGGCGGTTGGCGGAGCCCCGCTGCTCGGGCTCTGGATGCTGGGCAGGAAGCGCGGGAAGAAATAACCCGAGCGCATCCTCGCAAGAGGCATGAATCAAGATCGGCCCCCGTCGCGAAAGCGGCGGGGGCTTTTTTTTTGAGCGGTGGTCTCGGGGAAGGGTCTAAGCGGGCGGAATTTTTTTTGGAAAGGGCCTTTGAGGAAGACGGAACTCGAGGCGGAGAATGGCGCCGCGGCAGTTTTTAATTCTAAAAAATCAGCACAGAATTTGGGTCTTGAGCTTGAATACTTTAATGTTTTTTTTGTTTGACAGCTCGAGGGGTCGCGTTTACACTCCCGAAATCTTTTGGTTAGCAGTGTCGTTTCTGTTTCCGAATTACCTGGGAAACGCAAACAGCAGTAATAAGTTTTTGAAATAAAAATCGTTTTGATTTTTGTATAGTGTCGAACTTCATCCTGGAAAGGGGATAGATGTATGAGAAAAAGCCTCAAAACACTCTGTGCCGCATTAGGCATGGCCGCCGTGGTAACGGCGTCTGCGCCTTCTGCCCACGCTTTGGTGTCGAGCTTTGACGTTTTAAACTTCAAGCCCGCCATCTCCAACCGAACCGACTATTTCACCATTTACTCCAGCCAAACGGTTGCGAAACATGGTTGGAATGCCGGTTTCTATGTTGACTTCGCCCACAATCCGCTCGAAGTGGCCTTCCCCGTGTTGGGCCGCCGCTTCGCCGGCGTCGTGGACAACACCATCACCGGTAACTTCTACGCCACCTACGGTCTCCTGGACTGGTTCTCGGTCGGCATGAACATCCCGGTGGTGTTCTGGCTGGATTATGTCAACACCTTGGGCCCTCCCTTCGGCACCGGTACCGGGGCTAGCGACAGCATGACCGAACTGGGCGACATCCGCATGGAGCTCAAGTTCCGCATCCTCAACAACGAGGATAAGCTGATCGGTCTGGCGTTGGTTCCTTTCTTCACCATTCCCTCCGGCGACTCCACCCACTTCGTGGGCAATGGCACCGTCACCGGCGGTATCAAGATCGCTCTCGACTTCAACATCCATGAGCGCGTCAAGCTGGCCTTAAACGTCGGCTTCCTCGCTCGCGACGACGTGACGATCGGCGGCGTGCGCATCGACGACCAGCTCCTCCTCGGACTCGGTCTCTCGATCAAGATCATCGAGCGCTTGTCGTTCCTGGTCGAAGCCCACACCGAGCCGGTCGTTCGCGATCTGTTCGAAAACGAAGTCCAAACCCCGGCTGAGGTCCTCGGCGGTTTCCGCATCAAGGTTGCCGAGCACTGGGACATCAATGTCGGCGGCGGCGCGGGTCTGACCCTCGGCGTCGGCTCTCCGGACTTCCGGGCTTTCTTGGGCCTGAACTACAACTGGGCTCCGGAGCCTTGCCCTGCCTGCGATCGCCCGGCTCAAGTCGAAGCGCGCCAGATCACCATCGATCAGGTCATCCACTTCGAATTCGACAAGGCGAACATTCGCCCGCAGTCCTACCCGATCCTCGATGACGTCGTTGCCATCATCAAGAGCAACCCGAGCATCAAGACGGTCAAGATCGAGGGTTACACCGACTCGATCGGTTCGGACGCTTACAACATGAAGCTGTCGCAACGTCGCGCCAACTCCGTGAAGACCTACCTGGTCAACAAGGGCATCCCGGCCTCCATGCTGGATGCGGTTGGTTACGGCGAAAGCAAGCCGGTGGCGACCAACGACACGGCCGAAGGTCGTGCGAAGAATCGCCGCACCGAATTCCACGTCGAGCAATAATGACGGATAGATATTCGGGTTGAGGTTAAATCCCAAAGGCCCCCCGCAAACGCGGGGGGCTTTTTTTTTCCCATGGAATCGATTCAGGAAAACATCGCCTGGCTCAATTCGCCGGTGCAGTACGTGAAGGGGGTGGGTCCCTACCTCGGAAAATTATTCGAGAGGCTGGGGGTGGCGACCTTCGAAGACCTGCTCTACCACTTGCCGTTTCGCTACCTGGATCGCCGCAGCATTGCCTCGATCGCGAAGACCCAGCCTGGCAAACAGCGGGTGGTCTATGGCCAGGTCGACGCCGTGGGGGAGGTGTTGTTGGGGCGTCGCGGGCGCAGGATCTTCGAGGTCATCGTCACCGACGGACAGGGTTACCTCACCTTGAAGTGGTTTCACTATCCGAGGAAATTTTTCCAGGAGCGTTTCAAGAAGGGCGAGAAATTTCTGTTCTTTGGCGAGGTGAGCCTGTTCCGGGGGGAGAAGCAAATGGTGCATCCCGAGGTCGCCCCCGTCAAGGAGTTCTTCGACGAGGAAGACTTTCAAGCAAAGCACCTGGGTTTGGTGCCGGTCTATTCCACCACCGAGGGATTGCATCAGCGTGGCAGATCCGCAAGGCCCCTCGACTTCCTGCTGGAAGGCCTGGAGGACTGCCTGAGGAGAAGTCTCCCCGAGGTCCCAAGAGAGACAAGTGATTTCCCGGGACAGGTTAGTCCTTTTCTCCCGCATCCACCGTCCCTTGACGAGATTCGCCCTGAGGTAAGGGACGGCTTCGCGCCTGCCCCACCGGCGGCTCGTCTGAGGAGTTCCTTTATTTGCAATTGTCTGGCCTTCGTCGCCAGGCCCAGGTGTTGACCGGTATCGCCCATGAGGCCAAGTTCCGGTTCCGGGAGTATTCTCCGGAATCGATTGCCCTTCACCCTGACCGAAGGACAGGAACGGGCCATCCAGGAAATCACCCGCGACATGTGCTCGCCACGGCCGATGAATCGGCTGCTGCAAGGGGACGTCGGGAGCGGGAAGACCTTGGTTTGCCTCTTCGCCGCCCTCTTGTCGGTGGAGAACCGCCAGCAGGCCGCCGTCATGGCCCCGACCGAAATCCTCGCCGACCAGCACTTTAAGAACTTCAGCCGGCTCCTCCAGGGGATGGATATCCCCGTCCGCCTCTTGACCGCCTCGACGAAGGGTTCGGAACGGGCTGAGGTCCTGGCCTTGCTCAAGCGAGGCGAACCCGCCATCGTGGTGGGCACCCACGCCCTGCTGGAGGAGGATGTCGCATTCGACCGCCTGAGCCTCGTGGTGATCGACGAGCAGCACCGCTTCGGCGTCCGGCAGCGCATGGTGCTGATGAAAAAAACGGAGCAGCCCGACGTCCTGGTGATGACCGCGACGCCGATTCCCCGATCGCTGGCGATGACCCTATACGGGGATTTGGATCTTTCCCTGATCACCGAATTGCCGCCGGGCCGCGTCCCCATCCTCACCCGCATCATGTACGAGAAGGATCGCCCCAAGCTCTACGACTTCGTCCGCGAGAAGGTGAGAGCGGGGCAGCAGGCCTATTTCGTCTTTCCCCTGATCGAGGAGAGCGAGAAGCTAGACTTGAAAGATGCGACAAAAGCCTTTGAAAAACTTAAGGAAATTTTTAAGGAATTCCAGGTGGAAATGCTCCACGGCCGGATGAAGAACCAGCAAAAGGAGGAGGTGATGGGGCGCTTTTCCCGGGGCGAGACCCAAATCCTCGTTTCCACGACGGTGATCGAGGTCGGGATCGACGTACCCAACGCGACCTTGATGGTCATCGAGCACGCCGAGCGCTTCGGGCTCTCGCAGCTGCACCAGCTGCGCGGGCGGGTGGGGCGGGGCGCTCAGAAGTCCTATTGCATCCTGGCCACGGACTTCAAGCAGTCGGACCTGGCCAAGGAGCGCCTCAAGGTCATGGAGGCCTCCTCCGACGGCTTCAAGATCGCCGAGGAAGACCTGAAGATCCGAGGCCCGGGAGATTTCTTGGGGACCCGCCAATCCGGCCTGCCCGACTTTAGGGTCGGAAACCTGGTCAGCGACCTCGACCTGCTGGAGGCCGCCCGGGAGGCGGCGCGGGAGCTCTTAGAAAGAGATCCCGGACTTGCCCTCGAGGAAAACCGCAGGATCCTACCTATTCTTCAGCATCGTTGGAGGGGGCGCTTAAGCCTCGCGCAGGTTGGGTGAGCGACGATTCATTTGACAAGGCAGCCTTGCAATGACATTTGAAAACAGGGCCCCGGAAGGCCGCCGGCCCGCGCCGTGGAACTCGGCCGGGCGCCGCAGGCTTTCCCAATCGGATTTTATCCCTATGGAATTCGACCGCATCAAACGCCTCCCGCCCTACACCCTCGGCGTCGTGACCCAGCTCATGAGCGAGGCGCGCAAGCGCGGTGAGGACATCATCAACCTGGGCATGGGAAACCCCGACCTCCCCACGCCGCCGCATATCGTGAACAAGCTCGTCGAGGCCGCGAAGAAGCCCAAGAACCACCGCTATTCCGTGTCGCGCGGCATCCCCAAGCTGCGGATGGCGATCTGCGACTGGTACAAGCGCAACTACGGCGTCGAGCTCGACTTCGACCGCGAGGCCATCGCGACGATCGGCGCGAAGGAGGGGCTCTCGCACCTCATGCTGGCGACCACCGCCCCCGGCGACGTGGTCATCGTGCAGAATCCCTCGTATCCGATACACATCTACTCGACGGTCATCGCGGGCGCCGACGCGCGCAGCGTGCGCACCGACGACGAGACGGATTTCTTCGAGAACCTCGACCGCGCCACCAAGAGCATCTGGCCCAAGCCGAAGCTGCTGATCTTGAGCTTCCCCTCCAATCCGACGGGGCAGACGGTGGACTTGCCCTTCTTCGAGCGCGTCATCGCCTTCGCCAAAGAGCACGGCATGATCGTCGTGCACGACTTCGCCTACGCCGACCTGGTCTTCGAGGGGCCGAAGCCGCCCAGCATCCTGCAGGTGCCGGGCGCGAAAGACGTGGCGGTCGAGTTTTACACCCTCTCCAAGAGCTACAGCATGCCGGGCTGGCGGGTCGGATTCTGCGTCGGCAACCGCGAGATCATCGCCGCCTTGAGCAAGATCAAGAGCTATATGGATTACGGTATGTTTCAGCCCATCCAGATCGCGGCGACGGTGGCGTTAAATGGGCCCGAGAAGTGCGTCAAGGAGATCGTCGAGATCTACCGCGAGCGCCGGGACGCGCTCTGCGACGGCCTCAACCGCGTCGGCTGGACCATCGTTAAGCCGCGGGCGACGATGTTCGTCTGGGCGAGGATCCCCGAGGCCTTCGCGGCGATGGGCAGCCTCGAGTTCAGCAAATACCTCCTGCAGGAGGCCAAAGTCGCGGTCTCGCCGGGCATCGGCTTCGGCGAGCACGGCGAGGGCTACGTGCGCTTCGCCTTGGTCGAGAACGTCAAGCGCATCAAGCAGGCCGTGCAGGGCATCAAGAAGGCGTTGAACAAGCGATGAAACGAGCCTCCATCAAAGTCGGTTTGGTCGGTTTCGGCACGGTGGGCCGCGGGGTCTACGAGATCCTCGAGCGGCACCGCGCCCTCCTGGCCCAGCGCATCGGCGCGCCGGTCGAGATCAAGAAGATCGCGGTGCGCGACAAATCGAAACGACGCGGCGACAAGGTGCCCGCGGGCCTGTTCACCGAGGACTACCGCGAGATCCTGCGCGACCCCGAGATCCAGGTGGTGGTCGAGGTGATGGGCGGAACGCAAGAGGCCAAGTCCCTGGCGCTGGCGGCCATCAAGGCCGGCAAGCACCTGGTCACGGCCAACAAGGCCCTGCTCGCGCTGCACGGCCGCGAGGTCTTCGGCGCGGCCAAGGCGGCCCAGGTCGACATCTGCTTCGAGGCCGCGGTCGGCGGGGGCATCCCCATCCTGCGGGCGCTGCGCGAGGGTTTCGTGGCCAACCGGATCCTCTCGCTCTTCGGGATCGTCAACGGCACCTGCAATTTCATCTTGAGCGAGATGTCCGAAAAAGGCGCGGATTTCCAAGCCACTCTCAAGCGGGCCCAAGAGCTGGGTTACGCCGAGGCC
>JASOAK010000007.1:0-98413 GCA_048499175.1 bacterium | reverse complement strand
TACCCACTTCGCCGATGCCGCGATGCGAACTTGGCCCAGTTACTATTCCTTCGGTGTTTTGCCTCGAGAAGGTCTCAATCAAAGCCAAAATTCCGCGCTGGGTCTTTCCGCAGGAGCGGAATTTCAGATCGGGGAATTCACGACATTCGCCAACGTGTATTTTGGGCACGATGTTGTAGCCGACGCCAATCCCGCCGCGCATTTCGAGAGGTTGGCTCTGCGCTTCGGATTGGTGGAATATCCCCGCCCACTATATGGACGTCGGGATGATTTCCATTTTGGATTGCTGATTGGGAGCAGGAGCCGAGCCGGTTTCGGGATCGGCGTGGGGTGGTGCGACCACATCGACGGTTCGGACGTATCCGGTGCCAGATGTCCCGATCCTACCTTCCAACTGCTTTCGGTCGGGGAATCCGATTTTCTGGACATCGGTTACGGCCCGATTTCCTTTGCGGTCCGGCCCTTGGCCTCCACGGCTTTCCTCAATATCGGTCCGGGAGGCCTGGTTTCCCTGAATCGAGTTCCCCTTGAGTTTGGCTTAACCTGGCATTTGACGCCTCCTTTGGGTCGGGAAAACAGCACCGACCCCGAATCGGTGTTTCGTCGCTCGGTGTCGACGCCTGAAATGGCTTTTACCGGGGTGAACCTATTGGGGAACGCCATCAGCGCCAATTTCCGCCGCGAGCAGGAGGCGGCGTATGAGCGCACCCGCATCATCTCGTTGGGCATGGGATCCAGCGGAGCCAATCAATTCGAGCTTTTAAACCTCGGTTCCTTTTTTAACGGCGTCTTGGGCGGACTGGCCGAGGGCTCCATGGCTTATCGCCTGCACAGCCAGTTGAGGCACGGCAACCCTCTGCAACAAGGTCTGTTGGGCGCTATGCTGGGCGTGGAGTTCGCGGTATTCGGCATCGGTGCTCTTGCGATGCCTGCGGATCCTGGTCGCGACGGGTCGCCCGGCAGCATACAAGGGCAGGCCTTTCAATTGGCTTGGCCGACCTTGCTGACCCGAGATGCGATGGCCGTGCTCGGTGCCTTCGGTGTTTTTGGGGATCGCAACGAGGCGATCCGCAGCAGCGGGTTGTTAGGGCATTTCCAGGCGGCTCACCTGCTGCTGACCTTGGGCGGCGTCGTCCTCGCCCTAACCAGCGGGGACGGAAGCGGGAGCGGTTTCTTCGGGCTCTCCATTCTCGGCAATACCCCTCCGAATACGGGTACGGTTCGTATCGAGGGCAGTTCCTATGATTACCCGAATCAACGCCTGCAATACTATCGTCTTGAAACCGGGGTGATGCTGCTCTCTTATGGACTTTCCGGACTCTTGGACTGGGGTTTTGGGAGATTGTCCTACTTGAGCATGCTGAACCAATGTCGGGAGCACCCGGAGCGCTGTTCGCGTCCTCCCGCGTCTGCCTCTCGCCCGCCGATCTCGGTGAGCGTGAACACCGACGGGCAAACCCATGTGATGGGCACGGTTTCGGGAACCTTTTAATTTGCTGTTTAAGACTTTAGCAGGAAGACAATAACTGCCTGATAATTAAGCATAATGCGTGGACCGACGTCATGCGGCGCCGCGTCATAACTCAATGATTTCCCAGGCCAATTTCCGCGAGATTTAGCAACCTTCTATGTTTTCCTCCGAAAAATCTTACAGATGATGGGGGCACAAGACCGTTAGGGATATTTCTTTCTCTAGTGGCCTCCCCGTCGCATGACTCGGAGGTCCCATGAGCCCGCCCAATGGCGTGAAACCGGTCGGTACCGGCGGCAACCCGCAACCTGTCGATCCCAAGGAAGAGCGCAAGTCCTATCTCCAGACTTCCGAATTTTTCCTCGATCCTTCCAATGCGTCCGATCCCGCCCACCTGCAAAAAAAGTGGACGGAGGATCGGGAGTTTCGCGTCAAGAATTACAAGTTGATCGGCGTTTTGGATCTTTTCACCCGGTTTATGAACCGCGACTCCGAAGTGACCCCGCAAAAAATGAAGGCGGCGATCGACGATTGGAAGGCCAGCCCCGAATTCTCCAGCGATCCCGTCAACATGGTGGTGCTCCGGAATATGCATCGGGTGCTCGGCAATTTTCAGGATCCGGAAAACGCGAAACAGGCCGCAAAACTTAAGGAGAATCTGCCGGCCCTGTCGGTTGCGTCCGTTGCAGAAGAAAAAAAAGGCGGCAGCACCGAGTCGAAAAAACCTGAGGTTAAGCCCGGGAGTGTGGCTCCCACCGGATGGCGATTCAACGCCATTACGACCAATTTTCACTTCTTGGACGATACCTTCCGAGTTCTGCCAAGCGCCTACAGCTTTGGAATACTGCCTAAGGAGGGATTCGGTCAGAATCAATCCTCCGACTTCGCCATCTCCGCAGGGGGCGAGTTCAGCTACAAGGATTTTGGATTTTTTGCAGAGGGCTATTATCAGGACGCCAAGCCTTTAGGGGCCTTAAATTCCGCGACGCCCACTTTAGGAGATCCAGAATACAACGCGAAATTTGGACAAGCCGGAGTTCGTCTCGGAATGGTCGAGTACTCGGATTCGATGCGATATGGAACACGCGGGAAGGGTTTCAATATCGGACTTTTCGGCCGAACCCGAGTCGGCATTGGCCTTGGAGCCGGTTGGTGTTCCGAAATCACAAAGCCTGTCAACGGCGCCAAATGTACGGATCCGAACTTCCAACTTTCGGTGTTTAACGACGGCGATTTTTTTAGCGCTGGCTATGGACCTCTCGAATTAGGGGTTCGCCTATTGCCTCTCACCTCTTATTTGAATTTCAGCAGCAACGGATTGCCTGAGTCGAATCGCCTTCCGATAGAATTTTTCGCCAGTTACCATTTAAACCCTCCTTACGTCGGAGCCGAACCTAAGACTAAAGAAGAGTTCTTGGCGACAAACACCACGGTCACTGACGCTCAAGTGACTATGTCGGCATTAATGCTGGCTTCCAACGCTATTCGATTCAATGGGGCGCGTAAGACGGAAGCGGCCTATCAATCGCAGCGGATCGTTTCTTTAGGTTTGGATAGAACGGGAGGCCAATATTCACTGTTAAACGGCGGCACTATGGTCGGCGGCCTGTTGAGCGGATGGAACGAGGGAGCTATGGCCTATCGGTTAGCTCCACAATTCCGTTATGGAAATACGGGTCAAAGGATCGGTCTAGGGGTGCTGCTGGGAACGGAATTGGGAATCAACCTCATCGGGCTAGCTGCGACTCCGGGTTTGCCATCGGAAGAGGAGTATTTGGCGGGGAAAACGGAGGGCATTACCAATTTGCAAGCCAGAGCATTTAGAATGAACGCTCCCATGGTCGCAACGCGCGATGGGCTTGTTCTTTTGGGTGGTCTCGGCGCATTTGGAGATTTAAATGCCGCCATCAAAGGGGATGGAAAGCAAACCGCTTGGTGGTTGGGGTCACACGGAGCCCTCGCGGTAGGCGGTTTGGTCATGGTGTTGACCAGCGGCAATTGGAGTGGAAACGGTTTCTTTGGGAAGTCCATTTTGGGCAACCAGCCTCCTAACTCGCCGACCCTCGCAGTTGTTGGTAGCGAATATGACTATCCCGCTCAAGAAGGCCAATTTTACCGGTTGTCGGCAGGTTCCGCCTTGTTGAGTTACGGATTGAACGGCGCATTGGAATATTTGATTGATCTAGGAACTTATAAGAAACTCCATAACGAAGAACTTGATAAAAAGGTCAAAGACCTGGAAGAGGAGAGGAAAGGGAAGAAGGTCTCCTCGAAACCGGATATCAATGTGGGTGTGAGCACGGATGGAAAAACGGGGTTTCAGATCGGCGTCAATGGAACTTTCTAGGTTATTCAAGATTCTTTAAAAAGATCGGCAACTTTCTGTTGCTTTAATCGAGTAAATTATACCGGGTAAGGTCAATCTGAGCCAAATGGGGGCATGCCATGCGTGTATCAGACTTCTCCGCGTATATTCATAATTTGGTGAATCTGTTCTTTCCGTTCGATATAAGTTCTTCTCAGCCAAAACCTTCGTCCATACCGATTAAAGAAAGCTCTCCGGACATCCATTCTCAAGAATTTCGAAATTTTCTCCTGCAAGATGCTTTTCGAGTACGTTCCGAAGTCACACAGGAAACTTGGCAGCGTCAATCGCCGCTTTTATTTAGTCCATGGGGTGTGTTGACGGGAATGACAGGCTGTATTCCATTGCCTGCGCCCGGTGGCCCATGGCGCAGTGGTGGGGTGGCTTGGGTGTCGCCGCTTCCTGATTATCAAGATCTTGAGTCTAGGACTATAAGGAGCGGTCCCGATAATTACGAAAAAAGCACCTGCGAAATGCCGGTGGACATGGAATCCTTACCGGATGGTGATAATTTAGTCATCACCTGCGGGGATACCGGTAAGAATCAAATAGATGATTTAAGAGTTTCAACGGCTGGAATAAAATCCACGGCCTTCCCTAATGTGCTTTTTGGGGATAAGTCGAAATACATCAATTTAGTGGCTACCACGTTAGGCCCGAAAGGAAAGGTGTTTACAGTTTTCGAAGCGCACGGTTCCAACGAGGATTTTGAGAAAAAAATAAGAGACGTTAATACAAGCGGTATTTATGTCTCCAATTCTGGCAAAGGAGAAGATATTTGGGGACTGACCTTCGACCGAATAGACGGTAAGTTTGCATTGCCATCAGATAAATCTACCGGGACCGCTATTGACGGATTTCAACCCAATTCACCAAGAGCTATTCTGTTTGTTCAGGATAAAGTTTTTGTGCTAAACAGCAATAAGGTTATTGATCCGATCTCAGGGCGAGTAACTTATGCCCCTCTAACGGTCCATTCATACAAAATAGATGAGTCATTGCCCTACTTGCTGAAAAAGGATTCTTTTACCTTTTTAAGGGATGCATTTAACCCGTTAGCGATGGCATTTCGAAAAAATGGCTATTTGGCTGTTTTGACCGGCGGTATTCCAGGGCTCGGTTTGCCCCCCTCAATTGAGATGATTTCTCAGAATTTTGCTCCAGTCAGAACTTCCATCCCGATTGTCGGGGAAAATACCGTCGATTCTAAGGTGTTTATGCCCGCGAGTTTCTCCGATTTACCAATCTTGAACGACCGTTATGCTCTGGTCGGCAGCGCAGACGGATCCGGGCGGGTCGCTATTGTCGATCTAAACTGGACTAAAGGAAACTCCACCAAGTTTGTTACGGTCTTAGAGGGGCAAAATATTGCGGGTATATTAAAAGGCCAGGATGGAAGCTCTGCGTACGTGTTGTCTTCCTCGGGGTATGTTAAGAAAATGAGCTTTGATTTTTCGGACGGAAGCGTGAAATTGGGCCCATCTTATCGTTTTGCCGGTCAATTTTCGAAGAATTATAGAATTGGCCAATATTCCAACGGGCTTATTGTCGCTGGACCTGGCGGATACCATAGGATTCCTGAGCGTTATCTAACTGAATAAATCCATTGCCGCACCGCGCAATAACCCCCCGAAATTCCACGTAAAATCCTTGTAAACCTTTAGCAACTTTGCTTGGAAGGCACCGAGAAGACCTTTAGGAGAGGCACGTCCAGAGATGCTCGTTGCAGGGGAGTTCGGTAATGATTCTGCGAAAAAATAAATCGGCGATCTTCGCGGGGACCTTGTTGGCCCTGATTTCCTTGTCGGCCTGCGGCTCGGGGAAGGACGACGAAGTCGAAGTCCAGGCCAACCCCAGCTCCCCAAGCTCCCCCGCCGACATCCAACCCAACATCCACGAGAACGTTCCTCCCCCCGGCTCCCAAGACGCGAAAAACACCGAAGACGCCGGCGTCGGTCCCAACACCGCGGAAAACTTCTTCAACGGCAAAGAGACCTACGACGAGTTCAGCGACCCGCTGAAGGAGCGCATCTACCAGACCTATCAAGTGGACCCCTCGCAGAGCCTCGGCGGCAACGGCCACGGATATTACAACACCCTGCTCGGCCGCACGGCGCCGATCCTCTACGTGAAACCCGGCGCCCCGAAGGCGCGCACCGAGAAGTCCGCCGACGGATCGACTGTCCAGTACCGCGTGATGGCGCTCGAGTCGGCCGAGGCCGGCTGCGACCCCACCAGCACCTTCCTCTGCCTCGACTCCCCCGAGACCGGCTTCGAGACCGTGCATCCCGGCGTCGACGTGATCGGCAAGATCGATTTGAACCAGCTCGCGGTGTTCGGGCCCAACGACCCCGTCATCGTCGTCAGCGTGTTCAACAATTCGGGTGGCGGGGCCTCCGCCGAGATCCCGATCATGCCCGGCGACGTCCAGGCGACCACCGATCCCAACATCGGCAAATTTTCCGCGGCCGTCGGCCTGACCGGCGCCGGCAAGTTCACCATCGTGGTCAGCGCCTTCCGCGTCATCAACGAGGGCGCCGGCAACGAGCTGGCCTCGATCATGGTCAACGGGACGCGCATCGAGGCCCCCGAGATCGAATTCGTCAACGCCGTGCCCAGCCCCATCAACAAGCTGGCCGAGGCCGGCCACGAGACCGATCCGGTCGAGAACAACGCCGTCATCGCCTCCGACTTCCTCAACGTGAAGGTGAGGCTGCTCACCGCGGGCGGTGCGGGCATCCAGGTCAAGTTCGACGATTCCAACGAGAACGACGAGCTGCAGTCCTCGGTGGTGGCCCTGCCCAGCGAGGAGGGTGCCGAGGTCTTCTTCACCGGCGTTGTGCCGCTGCACCAGGGCGTCAACAAGATCAAGGTGACGGCCCGCAGCCCGGCCCTCGACCAACTGCTCGGCGACGCGGCCCCCGAGCCCTCGGTGGTGACCTTCACGGTCTTCAACGCCGACGGCGGCCCTCGAATCAAGCTGATCAAGCCGGAGAAAGACGGCGTGGTGGCGCAAAGCGCCGAAAGCGGCCAGATGGTCGACCTGCAGTTCTGCTATACCTTTGTGCCCAGCAAGGTCACGGGCAGCACCGGCGGCGGCGCGACCCTGCCGTCGATCAACGATACCTGCAAGACCGGCCAGCTCGGCTTCACGCCCGACGTCTATCTCAACGGCACCAAGATCGTCGGCAACGATAAGGTGATCTACGACGCGACCCAGGGTATCTTCACCGTCAAGCTCGAACCGCGCTTCGGGATCAACATCTACGAGATTAATTCTGTCGACCAGATCCGCCCCAGCAACGAGCAGACGAAATCCGCTTCCTACGTTGCCGGGGCCTTGGCTTATGGCGAACCGATGAAGCTCATCGACAACGGGCAGATCGCCTCCGCCAATACGATGACGCATCGTGGTCTGAACCTCGACATCGATAAAAACTTGATCGAGACGCAAGTGAAGGAGCTGCTGCTCAAGTTCCTCAATCGTCCCCAGACCTCCGATTTGGTCCTGAGCATTTTCAAAAAGACCGCGACTACACCCGGCTACGTCTGCCACGAGCTGGAGCAGCAGGTGGTGAGCGGCGGCGACACCAGCATCGAATTTTTGGAAGACACTTTTTCGCTCGGTTCTATTGAAATCAGTGAGATCCGACCTGCCAGCGATGGCATGCTGCACGTATCGGCTCGGATCAACGGGATGCACGGCCAAGCCGACCTTCGTGCGGTGGACGGTCGGGAAGTCACCTATTACGGACAGGACGTCGGGTTCCTGCCGCTCAAAATCGACATCGCAAGGCTCGACGTCAATCTTGGCGTGACTTTCGCCAAAAAGCACGATCAGGACTTGAATCAAGACGGCGTTCTAGACGCCAAGGACGACCGGCTGGTCCTGGACATCCGAAAAATCCCCTCCAAGGCCATCATGAGCGTCATCGGCGACGGCGAATTGGGGAACTACGTCTCCGTCGACACCTCGCGGAATCCGCACGCCGCCGGCGCTCAGTTCCTCGACGAACAACAGGGGCTGATTAAACGCCAATTTCAGACCAGCCTGGAAGGCACCTTCGTTTGCGGCATCGAAGAGGGGCAAAACCATCCTTTGACCGGTGCCCTCGGGAAAGCGACCCTGGATATCGAGAAATTAACCTCTTATAACCAGAACTTCCTGCGTTTGCCTTTCTCCTTCAATCTGTTCGGCAAATCGGTCGCCCTGGATATCGCTTACAACCTGCTTCGCGCCGAGGCGATCCGCATCGACTCCGACGGCATCCACATCATCAACGCCCCGCTGCGCTTCAACCCCGGCCCCAGTGCCCTGACCAAGCTGGCCTCGGACTTCAGCGACGGCATCGTCGCCGCCGTCTCCCGCTGGGCCGCGTCCGGCGAGCCCGAGCCCACGACGAACAACACCACCGAAAACCACCAAGTCGCCATCGGCCTGGGCGAGGACGTGTTCAGCCAGATTTTCTCGGCCGCCAGCCTGGCCGGCTTGATCGACTTGGACGTCGACGCCAACTTCTATTCGACCAACAAGATCACGCCCAACAAGTCCCTGGCCCCGATGGGCGGCAACGACAGCCGCCTGGCCAACGACATCGACGCCAACCTCGACGGTCGCAAGGACGACCTCGACAAGCAGGTGCCCTTGCTGCTCCGCGTGCGCAGCGACAAGCGGGTCTCTCCGATGCTGACCTTCCTCACTCAGGAAGAAGTTCAGCTGATGGCCCAAACCGTCGTGCAGAAGCCGGCGCCCGGCGCGACGCCGCAGCCCAGCCCGACGCCGGATACCACCCCGGGCCGCGGCCCCGGCGAAAACTCCATCGTCGATCCCAACGGCCGGTATTTCCGCTTGATCCTCCCGAACCTCGAGCTGGCGGTCTACCGCACGGCTCCGGTGCCGGAGAGCATGGGCGGCGTGAAGAGCTACTGCGAGAAGGTCGTTCCGACCACCTACAACCCCACCCTCGAGGCCAAGGGGCTTTGCAAGGTCGGACCCGAGTCGAAGACCCTCGTGCCCATCGAGAACCTGGCTCCGGGCGAGGAATGTCCGCCGGCGAGCCTCGTCAAGATTCCCGCGAAGAACGGCAATATCGTCTCCTACCAGGACGTCACCGTGGAGAACGCGGACAATCCCAAGCCCCTCTACCGCATCAAGGTCAACCTGATGGCCCACGGCGAGATCAAGGGCTTCAAGCGGGTGGCCGCAGCCGCCGACTTCCTGACCAATCCGAATCCGCCGGAGAAGACCAAGATCCAGCTGCGCCTGGTGCCCAACACCCTGAGCGAGACGAACCCGATCTTCATTTCCTCGATCCAGGTGCTCGAGAACAACACCGGCAAGTCCGACGCGACCCTGGCCGACGACTGGAACACCACCTTGACCGGCGCCTTGGCCAGCCCCTGCGAGCGCTTCAACGAGATCATGATCCCGATTCCGGAAGAATTCGCCGGCAAGGCCGACGCCGAGGGCAACCCGACGCCGCTGCTGCCCGATTTCGGCATCGATTCGCTGGATATCGGCAAGGTCGATCCGAACGATCCGGCCACGCTGTCGCGCATCCCGGCCGTCTTCATCGACGACAGCCGCTTGTACTTGGATATCTTGGCCTATGTTGGTTTGAATTTTACAGAAACCGAGGGGCAGTAATAGCTGTTTGACGCACTCTAGGGAGGTAAGCCCATGACGTTTTCAGCCCTGCGAAAACGTTTCTTTCGATCGACGTTCACGATGCTGCTGGTCGGCCAGTTCCTGGTCGCCTGCAGCGGCGCCGACAAGCCCTTCACCCTGGTCGATCCCAGCGACAACCCGCCTCCCGGCGCCAATCCCGGCACCAACCCGCCCCCGGGCGGAAGCGACTGCGTCGTCAATTTCAACGGGACGATGCAGTTGAAGGTCGATTCCACCGGGACGGTGAAACTCGACGCCAAGCCGGTCGACATCGATCCGATCCCGATCAAGGTCAGCGGCAACAACCTGACCATGGAAGGGGATACTTTCCCCGACATCCTGCTCACCTCGCTCAGCACCCAGGCGGACCTGCTGGTCAACGGCAAGATATCCGGCAACAAGGGCACCGGCACCTACGATCCAGCCACCGGGAAAATCGAGATCAGCGGTTTCAAGTTTTTGATTAAGATCGTCGCCAAGGGGACGACCAACGAGCTCGGCACGGTCGACAATTTTCCGGCGGTGACTTTCACCACCGAATCCATTACGGCCACCGGCAACCACGACCCCATCGAGGAGACCGGGAAACCGTTGGATAAGTCTGACAAGAGCCTCAAGCTGGTGGCCGGCATGACCGTGCCGACCAGCGCGGGCCTGCTCTCCGGCCCGATCGGCGGCGGTGCCTTGACAGCCACCCTCGATGGCACCCTCGACCAACTGCCCGAGAACTGCACCGCGGGCGGCGGCGGTACGCCCGGCGGCGGGGGAGGCTCGAGCGGCGGCCCTAGCGAGTTCGCGATTTCCGACGGCTCGGCGGCCAACGTCGGCTCGGTCGACTTCGGCTCGACCCTTGTGTTGGTCACCAACTCCGGCGGCAAGACCATTTTGGACTGCACCGAGGCCTCCAACCGGGGCGCTCTCACGAAGCTGATCACCATCACCAACAAGGCCGAGGGCGAGCGCAAGCTCAAGATCGGCCAGCCCGCGGACACCGACGTCGACGGCAAGGATCCGCTCTGCAGCGGCGGCAGCGAGTTCGTCCGCGGCTCGATCAGCGTTTCGGGCGGCGCCAGCTGCGAGACCGTCACCGTCGCCGGCAAGCAATTTCTCAGCGGAGTATGCAAATTGCCCGCCGGCAGTCCGGACGCGAAGATCAGCTTCCCGCTGATGTACGTCCCCTATAACTTCACCGCCCCGACCGGCGGAGCGACGCCCGAGGCCACTCCGGCGGCCACTCCCGCGGCGACCCCGGCCGCGACTCCCTCGGCGCCGGGCGATACCGGCTCGCTGGTCATCGAGTACGACGACGGCAAGACCTTCGCCCTGGGCTTGAAGGGCAAGGCCGAGCCCGACAGTCGCGACTCGCTCAGCATTTCCAAGGTCAAGGCGGGCGTGGTTTCGAAGAAAAACATCCGCAACAAGGGTCTGGTCAAGTTCTCGCTGAAAGACAGCGACCCCAAGCCCTTCACGCAGGACTTCGTCGTGAAAAATACCAGCGGCGATACCTGGCAAAACCTGACCATCACGGTGGAGGAAGGCCCGGCCTTCACGGTCACCGGTCCGGCGGCCACGACGGTCGGTCCCGGCACGACCGACGCGCCCGGCACCACCGCCTTCAGCATCGCCTACAACCCCAGCGCCTCCGGCGCCGTGGACAAGGGCAAGCTGGTCATTAACCTGACGAAGGCCGGCTCGACCGCTCAGACCCAGCTGACCTTCGACCTCGAGGGCACGGTCGGCGTGGACCCCATCCTCGGCATTTACAAGTTGAAGATCGACTTCTTGGTCGCCTTCATCGACAATGCGCTGCAGACCAAGCCGGTCGAGTCGCTCGATTTTAGACAGCCAGGACTGGAAGATCAGGCTCCGCAACCTCAGACCTTAGAGTTTAGTGATATTAACGAGGAAGAGGTGCAGCCGGTGGAAATCATTCCGATCGATTTCGACCCGCTCACCGCCACGCTCGCCCAGCGCCGTTCAGCCCTTCGCATCTTTAATGCCCAGGGGTCCGGTCTGGTCCCGGGCGACGATTCGTCGATGTGCAACGAGCCGGACCCGATCAACGTGGCCTACCAATCCGGAGACTGCGCCTTCTTCTACTTCAATATCGGTGTCAGTGAGAATAGTGAGGGTGTCTACGACGAGGAGACCGGGAACATGACGATTCCCAACCTTAAGTTGCGCATCCAGAATCCATACCACGGGAACGTAGGCGGCGTTTGGCCCCCCAGCAACCCCGGCCTGGGTTATCCGAACGACAATATCCTCGACACTACCTTGGATCTTTCCTTGACGACACTAATCCTCGACAAGAAGGAGGACGGCGATTTACTCCTCGTGCCGGATTCCAGAATCAGCCGCAGCGACCTCAGTGTGGCGAGCCGCGCCGATCGCCTGGGAGATCCCTGCCCGGATGACCCCGCGGAGCATCCGCATATGAAATGTTACCTCACCTCCGACGGAAAATACCTCCAAGGCAAGCCGCTTTCTCTGAGGCCCGGAAGTGAAGATATCTATGACGTCGTGGTGGTCGGCGTCGGGCAGTTCAAGCCGCGCTCGGTCGAGCCGGATACGCCGGTCTTTATGGACAACAGCCGCATCTACCTGGCCATTCAAGGTCGGATGTGCAAGGACGGCGCAAGCTGCGAATAGCATTTAGAAAGAAGTAGATCCTAAATCCCCCGTCGCGCCAGCGGCGGGGGATTTTTTATTTATTCCTTATCTAAGGCTACTCAAGGCAATCCGAGGATTAATTTTTTGAAAAAAATACAGCAACTTGATATTAGAACCAACGATGAGACCTTACCGGGTGAGTTAGCTTCTTCAATTAATCAAAGGGGTGCACAATGGATATTCGATCCATCCTTCGAGATGTCTCTTCCAGAATCTACTCAATCATCGATGGTGTTTTTTCCGCCGAAAATCTGCCGGTTAGGGAAGGTGGTCCTCGAGTTTTACATGACAGTTATCTTCCAGTTTCTCGGCATCAAATATTGAAGGATGCCTTTTCGGTATGGCGTTATTATCTCTTCCAGTCGTAACAATCATATAAGAAACAACGTGATGACAGGGGCGTCTATTTACCTTTCTCCTACTTCTGGAAAAAACGAGGTTTTTAGAAATACAATTAAGCAAGTTTCTGAGAGGAGCGGTGTGGCAGTATTCGGAGATGAAAACAGCATTACAGAAAATATCAGTCAAAATAATTCCGTTGGAATATTTTTAGATGGCCTCGCCTGCAATAATACAGTTAAGTTCAATGATGTGCGGTTTAATAGCCTCTACGGCATTGATGGCCATGATGTTTGTCCTAATGTAATCAGCGATAACCAAGAATAAAATCAGTAAGAAAGGTTCTTCACTCGTTATTCAAATTTGCAGAAATGCCCGGTTTATTTGGGGATTGTAACGCGGAACTTTTCCCTTTTGTCGCTAAACCCAATTCGAAATAAATGACCCGGCCAACGCATCTTCGTAGATAAGGAGTATCGGGGGAAGAAATACCACCCCAAGGGGAAGCTGGTCTTGATCAGTGGGAGGACCCGACGATGCCCCATCCTGCAGAAGCTGCTGAAACGGTGTTCTGCGATCGAACCGGTTATAGGACATATGAAGCAGGATCATCGGCTTAGCAGGAATCTGCTCAAGGGAAAGCAGGGTGACCACGTCAACGCCATCCTAGCGGGAGCGGCTTTTAACTTCAGGAAGCTGATGAGTTTCCTCATGCCCATTTTTAATCTCGAATTTTTATCCAAAGGCCGCTTGGCAACGCCTCTTCTACCTTACGCCCTCGCGTAATTACCCATTGTTCAGCGCCGACTACACCCAATTCGAAAAAAAAGCCCCTGCCGGCGAGAGCCAATATCGGGTTTCTCGAAATTGCCGGTATCCGATTTCGGTCCAGTCGTGCGTCAATAGGACGGTATGCGTCGGTTTGAGCCGAGTGGAAAAATAGTTTAGGTGTGCCGGGCTCGGATCTTGGCTCAATTTTGACTCGATGAGCATCCAAGCTCGCCCGGCTCTCGTCACAAGAAAATCCACTTCGCGTTTTTCCTTGTCGCGCAGGTAATATAGCTCCATCTTTTCCCCCAGCATTTCTCGATAGGCTTCGACGGCTTTCTTAAGATGCATGGCTACCAGGTTTTCGAAGCGCGAAGCGGGGTCCGATATTTCCGCCCAATCGTAAAGATAAATTTTTTCCTCTTTTTTCAGCGAACGACTCAGTTTTTTGGAATATGCGGGGATTGAAAAGAGATAATAGAGTTGTCTGAGCCAATGAAGCCAGTTCTTGAGGGTGGCATGAGACGTCTCCAGGTCCTCTCGTAGCGAGTTTAGAGAAAGGGGAGATCCGACTCTTGCCGGCAAAAGCTCCATGAGATTTTCGATGGAAGTGAGCTCGACGATACGGCTTAAATCCCGAAGATCCTCCCGGACCAGGATTTCACGACGCATGTCGGCCCAACGGCGGTATCCTCTCTCATTTAAGGAATAAAACGGCTCGGGGAATCCGCCGCGTTGAAACAAATGCTCATAAGACTCGCGGACGGCGGGGGATCGATCTACGGCAAACTCTTCCGGCAGACGAGTTATTTGGGAAGCGCCCAATACCTCCGCGACGCTGAGTGGATTTAAGTGAAACAGCCAGTAGCGGCCCAGCAGGCTGTCGCCGCCGCGGCGATAAACCCCGAGGGCGGCGGACCCTGTCACCGCGATGCGCGCCTTCTTCCCGAAGGCGTCGTAGAGGCCCTTGAGGAAGCGTTTCCACTTGGGATTCTTGTGGATCTCGTCCAATAGGAAGAAGGGTGGTCCGGAGTTCCGGCTCATTTTATCCAGAAAAAAATTCAGGTTCGAGCCGCGTAGGATCTTGCGGTCTTCCGGGATGTCCCAATTCAAATAATGATCGTTCGGCAAGTTCAAGGCCTGAGGCCAGGAGCGAATCAAGGTCGTTTTGCCCACCTGCCGGGGACCCGTCACCCAAATCATCTTGGCGAGGAGATCGGGGTTCGCTGTGAGGAAGCGGGTTAGGACGCGAGCAGCCATGAGACTATTTTAAATATACCTATAAAAAAGTCATGGCTATTTTATATATATATTAAAAAAAGTCTTAATTTAAAAAATACAGATTATTTTCAATGAGTTGCTACCCGCCCGCTTCCCGCTTCGCATCGATCTCCTTCCACTGCTCCAAGGTCAGGGCGCCGGGGAGGGCGGGCTTTTTCTCGGCGATGGTCGGGTATTTTTCGCATTCCTTGGCGTTGACCTCGATCCAGGCCTGGTACTTCTTCGGGACCTCCGATTCGGCGTAGATCGCCTCGACGGGGCACTCGGCGACGCAGAGGTTGCAGTCGATGCAGGTGGCCGGGTTGATGTAGAGCATCTCCGGACCTTCGTGGAAGGCCTCCACGGGGCAGACGACGGCGCAGTCGGTGTACTTGCATTTAACGCAATGCTCCGTAACGACGTAGGTCATGGGGGCCTCCTTTTTCTCCTTGGACAAGGGGCATTATCCCAGAAATTTCCCGGAAAAATCTAAGGAAATTCTTGTATTTCCTCTAGGTTTTTTCCGCGTTTCACCGCGCAACTCTTGGCGCGGGCCGACGAGAATTTCTTTAGATAAGTCCATGACTTCGGGGCCGGCCGTGGGACAGGGTAGAGGCCTCGAAGGGGTTCCGGGGGCTAGATATGTCGATGCGATTTGTGCAGAGCGCCGGGCGTTACGCTTTCGTGGGATCACTCCTGATCCTGGCCCTGTCCGCCTGCGAGTCCCATTCCAATCCGCAGATCTTGGAAGAGCCTCAGCCGCCAGCCCCGGGCGCGCCGGGCCCCGGCGTCGGCACCGAGTGTTTCGTCAACTTCCAGTCCATGCTCCAGCTCAAGGTGAGCGCCAAGCCCGCGAGCGAGGCCTTGGAGGTCTTGGACGCCAACCCGATCGCGATTCCCAGCATCCCCATCCAAGTGAACGGCGAGGAGGTCGCTATCCTCGGCGAGAAATTCCCCGACATCATCCTCACGCGCTTGAGCAACAGCGCGGACCTGCGCTTCGGCGGCGTGCACGGCTCCCGGGCCGTGGGGCGCCTCGATCCGTCCTCTGGCGAGTTGACCGTCGAAGGCATGCAATTCACCCTCGAGGTCTTGCAAAAGGGCACGACCGACCGTCTCCTCGAGGGCGAGACCGTCATCGGCGGGATCCGACTCGCGACCGGCGCGGTGACGGCGACCGGCAACCTCAATTCCATCCAAGAGCAGGGCAAGCCCCTCGACCGCAACGATCTTTCCCTGACGCTGGTCTTCGGCGTCACCCTGCCGGGGGATTTCTCGCCCTTGGTGCCGCTCAACGACATCCTCGCGGGCGGCGCGCTCACCGCGCGCTTCGTCGGCAAGCTCGACGCCCTGCCGGAAAACTGCGGCTCGGCCAACCCCGACAACCAGCCGCCGCCGGGCCAGGAACAGCCGCCGGGCCTCCATATCGCGGTCGAAGGCCAGCCCGAGACCTCGCGCATCGACCTCGGCCTCGCCTCGGTGGTGCTGAAAAATCTGGGCGACAGGCCGGCCTTGGATTGCTCGGCTGCGGAATTCCGCGGCACCGTTTCGAAGCTCGTCACCATCAAGAACGCCGGCAGTGGCGAGCGCCTTCTCAAATTCACCCAGCCCGTGGACTTGGACGAGGATCCCAAGACGGCGCTCTGCTCCGGCGGTGGCGAATTCGTCCGCGGCTCGATTTCGATGCAAGAAGGGGCGACCTGCAGCAAAGTGCGGGTGGGCGGCCGGGAGTTTCCCTTCGGCGAGTGCGTCCTTCCGCGCGCGGAAAGCGCGATCTCCTTCCCCATCATGTACGTCCCCTTCAACTACGTCGAGCCCGCGCCCGGGGAGGACCCGCCCCAGGATACGGCGGAGTTTTTGCTGGATTTCGGCGCCGACAAGCCCTTTCGTATCGCCCTGAGCGGCCGCACCGTTCCCGACATCCGCGACGTCCTCGGCGTCTCGAAGGTCCACAACGGGACGATCTCGCCGCGGGAGGTGAAGAACAAGGGCAATCTCAAAATCGCGCTGGAGAGCGCGGCCGAGCTGCCCTTCACGCAGAAGATGGTCTTGAAGAACGCCGGGACCGACGCCTGGGAAGAGGTGCACTTCACCTTCGCCGACGGTTTGGCCTTCTCCGCCGTCCCCGCCACCGAGAACCGCCTGCCCGCGGCAGGCGAAGGCAGGCCCGGGCTGATGGCCTTCGACCTTGTCTTTAATCCCGGCGCGGCGACCGTCGTCAACGATAGCGTCGAGATCCGCATGATCAAGGTGGGCAGCCGCACCGAGGCGAATCCGATCGGCATCGAGGCGAGGATGAAGTTCAACGTGCTGGGAACCGTCGGCATCCCCAAGTTGACCGGGAACGTCCTGTTGCAATTCGATTTCCTGACGGCCTTGATCGACCACTCGGTCATCGACGATCCGCTCGAGACCATCGATTACCGGCAGCAGCCGGACCTGGCGCCGGAGCCGCTGCGCCTGCGCTTCAGCGACGCCGAGGATCCGGCCTACCAAAACGTCGAGCTCGACGCGGAGGTGGTCGACATCCTCGATCCGGAACTAAGTCTCGCCGACCGCGTCAAGGTGCTGCGCATCTTCACCTCGCGGGCCAGCGTCGGCATCGACGGTCAGCGCCTGGGCTCGGGCGACGGCTCCGACAAGTGCCGCGAGCCGGAGAGCCTGCTGGGGCCTTACCGCAACGGCGACTGCTCGTATTTCTATCACAACATCCTGTCCAGCGAGGCGGGCCTCTACGACTCCGAGTCGGGGCATTTCACGCTGCCCGGCATCGTCCTGCGCATGCAGAACCCCTACCATGCCGACATCCTCGGCCGCTGGCCGGCGAGCAATCCCGGCGGGAATCCCGATTACGTCATGGACACGACGCTGTCGCTGGCTTTCACGACGCATCTGTTGGACCGGCGTTCGATCGAGGAGGGAGGGCGCGACCTTCTCTTGGTGCCGGACGGGCGGGTCTCCGAAACCGAACTGTTGTTGAAGGACAAGCGCTTGGGCCCGCCTTGCCCGGTCGGATATCTGGACAATGTCCAGCCTTGGCTGCGCTGCTATCTTTCCGCGGGCGATCGTTATTTGCAGGGCTATGAGGTCACGCTGAGAGCGGGACAAACCAAGTATCACGACGTGGTCCTGGTCGGCGCTGCCCAGTTTCCGCCGGGCGGGCCGGGGACGAGCAACCCGGACCTGCCTTGGTTTCTCGGGGATTCGGGCGGCAGCCGCATCTACATCGCCATCCAAGGTCGGATGTACCGCGAGGAATGAACCTCGCTCAGTGAGCCAGGTCCACCATGAAGCCGACGATTAACGCCGCCGGATTGACGGTCAGGGCGCGGTTGGGCGCCGTGTCGCCCGTCACGGTATTGGCCGAGTCCCAAAATCCGATCTGCGTGCGGCTCTGTTGGACGTAAAGCACGTTCTCCACGAACAGGACCTGTCCCATGTCGAGCGTCAAGCCGGTGGCGGCGCCTTCCAAGCTGCGGTCCGTGGGCACGGCGACGGAACCGTTGAGGGTGGAGACTGAATTGAAAATTTCCACCGAGGGGTTGAAACGCTCGCCTACGTATAAGAAGTCGTTGGGGACGTTCATCGTGAGGGAGCTGACGAAAACGAAGGGTTGGGTGTCGTCCGTGATGGTCGCGTCGGCCGGGGGGTTGTTGACCCCCAAGGTCGAGGCATTGTCGTAGGCCTTGACGGAGGACGTGCCGGGGTCTCCCACGTAGAGCCTGTCGCGCTGCGTGTCGACGAAGACCGCGCTGGGCGGGTATTCGAGCCCGATGCGCCGGTTGGGCGCGGTGCCGTTGGGGGCGGTGCTGATGCCGTCCCACACCCGTATCGAAAAATCAGTGAGGTCCGCGCCGTAAAGCCGGTCGTTGTCGACGTCGTAGTAAAGCGAGATCAGACGATCGACGCCGGTATAGATGCGGCGCGGGGCGATATCGCCGTCCGCCTCCGAGCCGGGGACGAAGGCAAAGACCTCGCCCTCCGTGGAGTCCGCCACGTAAAGGATGTCGCGCCTTGGGTCGACGGTGAGCGCGGTGGGGGTCTCGATCTGGGTGTTCTCGCCGCTTAAGGTTCGGACCGGGTCTTGGGCGCCGTCGAGCGTCGCGATGTTGTCGTAGATGTATACGGCGGCGTTGGCGCGGTCGAGGACGTAGAGCAGGCCGGTCGCCACGGGGACGGGATCCCCTCCGGCGCTGCACCCCGAGGCGATCAGGGCGGTGAAGAGCAGGGTGAATAGGGCGCGGGCCAGTGTTTTCATCGGGGGACCTCCGGGTCGGGAATATGAAGGAAAGGCGGGAATTTGGAAAGCGGGAATTCCTCGGCGTTCCCCATTGCAATTTTTGGGAAATTCCCGAATAAAGGGGCGGTTTCCCGAAAATCATGCGCAAGATCAAGCTCGTCATCCAATACCAAGGCACGAATTATCAGGGCTGGCAGGTCCAGCCCACCGGTCCGACCATCCAGGGGATCTTCGAGGAAATCCTGGGCGAGATATGCCACGAAAAAATCACGCTGATCGGCTCCGGCCGCACCGATTCCGGCGTGCACGCGCTGGCGCAGGTGGCGCATTTTTCCACTTCCCACGGCATCAATTTGGCGACCCTCCACCGTGCGCTCAACGCCAAGCTGCCCTACGACATCGTGGTTCTGTCGGCGGAGGAGGCGTCCGAGGCCTTCGACGCGCAGAAGAGCGCGAAGCGGAAGACCTATACCTATTTCCTGCTGCACGGCGATCATAAGTCGCCCTTCCTCTCTTCCTACAGTTGGCGCGTGTGGGGCGACCTGGACCTCGAGGGTATGCAGGAGTGCCTGGACATGCTGGTGGGCGAACACGACTTCGCCAGTTTCAAGGCGACGGACTCCACCGCGAAGACCTCGGTGCGCCGCATCGAGGCGGCGCGCCTGCTGCGGGTGCCGCTGCGGGACGTCGGCAACAGCTTGATGGGCCTGTTCGGCCTGGCGGGGATCCTGCCGGCCCTGGGGGCCGAGGACAGCTTTCATCCCGAGGTCGAAGCGGGTTCCGCCTTGATCGCCGTGACCCTGCAAGGCCCGGGTTTTTTGAAGCACATGGTGCGGAATATCGTGGGGACCTTGCTGGAAGTCGGTCTGCGACGGATCGGGGTGAAGGAGTTTCGCGAAATCTTGGAAGCGCGGGATCGGACTCGTGCCGGGGCTACGGCGCCGGCCTGGGGATTGTTTTTGGTCAAAGTGGAGTATTAAATTCCACCCTAGAAAATCTCTCACAGGCTATTTTATTCAAGCGATTAGACTGGTTCGGCCTGGAGGGGGCTGTCGGCCCTGGGGGGCCGTTTCTCGTGAGAGTCGATTATTGAAGGCAGGGATCAGGCCTCGTTCAGACTGCAATTCCCATTTGCATCTAGGCACCGATCGTACTTTGTGCCGGTAACGTCGATGGTGTAGGTGCCGGGACCGCGTTTTTTCTCGCGAGGACCTTGGGGGCTTATTTGTTGTTCAATCTATTCCATGCTGCCGTCGAGATCTCCGTTCGTCTTGAGCGCCCAATTGAAGTCTTCCCCGTCGATGGAAATGGAGCCGCCGAAATTGGCGGACGCTACAGGCCCAGCGCTGATGATGTATCCCGATGCAGGAGGATATAAGGCCTCCAGTAAGGTTACCAACCGTTCATGGACGGCCTCGGTCTTGGATTTTTTCTGCGAGTCCTTGTCGCTGGGAGCCCCGATGAGATCGGTGAGCTCGTTGCAAGCTGTGGCTAGATCGCCGTCGAGAATCTGAAGGAATTGAAGCAGCTTGGCGTCCGGCTTTTCGGGCGGGAATTCTTTGTCTTTTATGGCCGTCTTCAGCTCGGCGATGGTGTTGTAGGTGTAGCCCGCGGCTTTCAGGGCGTTGATGAGCTGGGCCTCGGTGCGACCGGTGGCGTCCAGCAGGGCGCTGACAATGGCGTCCGCGCTGGCTCCGCCGGTGGTTTCTCCGGAGGCGCTGGTGCCGCCGTTGACGGTGAGGCGCTCGGCGAGATCCGCAGGGACCTCGTCGCTGGAGACGGGCGGGGTGCCGTAGGTGATGTACTCGGCGTTGACGTTGACGTTGGCCTTGTAGCCCTTCTGGACCTTGTAGGTGTCGGTGGTGCCGTCGCGGTGCGTGACGGTGACGACCATGATGCCGTCGGTGTCCATCGAGACGTTGACGTTGTCGGAGGGCTTCACCGAGATGTTGGCGTCGGAATAGACGACGTGAACCTGGCTCTCGCCCGGGTTGGCCCAGAAGTCGATGGTGCCGCCCGCGAACTCGGGCTCGTAGAGGATGGTGCCGTCTTCCTGGACCACGCCCTCGATGCTGGCGTCGGGTTTGGTACCGGCCCCGCCGGCGCCGCCGGAGGTGAACTTGCCGGTGGTGATGCTGGTGGTGTCGCCCGTGTTGTTGGTGACTTGCTGCGTGGAGTTGGGCGTGTTGATCTTGATCTTGTCGCCGTTGGCGGGATCGTAGTCGTGGACGAAGTAGACCGCCTGGGTGCCGGTGGCCGGGTCGGTGACGGTGATCTTGACGACCGGCTCGTTGGGCTGGAAGCGGGTGTCGGTGGTGTTCTCGACGGTGACATTGGCGGAGGTGGGGGCGACGTTGATGGTGACGTCGTTGCCCCAGAGGTCGTGGGTGCCGTCGCCGGTGAAGCCGACGGTGTTTTTCTCGTCGGTGTAGACCCAGTTGTCCATGGTGCCGGACATGCCGCCGAACTGGTTGCTCTGCGGGCCTTGCTGACCCATCGGGCCTTGGGGGCCGTAGCCGCCACCCATGGAGGGGTCCCAGCCTTGGGCGCCGCCGTAGCCGAGTTGTTGAGAGGCCCACTGCATCTGGGCCATGAAGTTGTTCCAGGATTGGGCGTCGGGCTTGGGCGTGTTGGGGTCGCCCGCCATGACGGCATTGTAGTAGGCGTAGGCCTGTTCGTACCAGTTGGCGAGCTCGGGATTGGCGGCCCCGCCCGCTCCGGCAGGGGCGAGATTTTTGGAAACCGGCGCCTGCGGCGCATAGGCCTGGCCGGTGGAAAGCCCTTTGATTTGCGATGAAACACCCGAAAAGTTAGAATCCATAACCCTCTGTCTCCTTATTTGATGGAAGACCCGCCTCCCCTTAGTCTTGGGCGGACCTTGCATTGCTCCACCGCTGTTATCGTCCGGGGTAGGGTGGAAAGTTGCATCAAGTCATTATGAACCTTGAAGAAAGTTGAAGACAAGCCGATTCCCAAGGGAGCCGGCCAGGCCTGGTCCGCGTTTTCCATGAGGATTTGCCCCGGACTCGCGGCCAAGGGCCTATGCGGGTCCTCGGTCCGAAATAACATGTTGCGTCAAAGGGATTTCCCGGCCCGGTCAGGGATTTTTCCCTTGTGGGCCTCCCCCCGTTCCAGCATAGAAAGGCCTATGAAATCGACTCCTTGGAAGCGCTATCTCCGCCCTGAGGTCCTGCGGGAAGCGGCCTATCACCTGTCCTCATATCCGGAGGCGATCAAGCTCAACCAAAACGAGCTTCCTTACGACCTGGCCCCGGACTTAAAAGAAGAGCTGCTGAGGCGCCTCCGGGACTTGCCCTTTCAGCGCTATCCGCTGCCCCAGCCCATGGCCCTGAAGCGCCGCCTCGCCGAACGGCTCGGACTGAAAGCCGAGCAGATCGAGGTAGCCAACGGCAGCAACGTCCTGATCCAGGCCCTGATCCTCGCGACCTCGCTCAAGGGCAGGGTCCTGACCCTGGATCCCACCTTCAGCGTCTACGAGATCGAGGCCAAGCTCTTCGGCAACCGGGCGATCCGAGTCGCCTTGGAAGAGCCGGACTTCGGCTTTCCGCTGGAAAAAATTCTGGCGGCCTTGAAGAAGCAGCGCCCCAACATCGCCTTCATCGCCAATCCCAACGCGCCGACCGGCAATCTCTTTCCGGAAGAGGCCCTCCTCGAGGTCGTCGCGAGGGCGAAGTGCCTCGTCGTCGTCGACGAGGCCTATGTGCAGTTTTCCCAGGCGACCTTGCTGCCGCACCTGAAAAAATTTCCCAACCTCGTCCTGCTGCGCACCTTCAGCAAGGGTTTCGGCCTGGGCGGGGCGCGCATCGGCTACCTGGCCGCGCACCCGGCGCTGGCGGAGAACCTCTCCAAAATCCTCATGCCTTATTGTCTCTCTTCGCTCAGCGAGGCGACGGCGCACTTCGTCCTCGATCACGAGGATCGCTTCGCGCCGATCGTCGCCGAGGTGATCCGCGAGCGCGGCCGCATGCTGGCGGCGATGCGGGCCCTCCCGGGCCTGCGCGTTTGGGACTCGGCCGCCAACTTCATCTTGTTTCGGGTGAAAAACGCGAAGGCCTGCTTCGCGCGGCTGCTGGAGGCGGGCGTCCTGGTGCGCAACGTCTCGGACCACGGCGGCCTGAAGAACTGCCTGCGCGTTTCGGTGGGCAGCCCGGAAGAGAACGACGCTTTTCTGAAGGCAATGCAGGGCTACGCCGGCTAGGGCGTCCGCGCCGGGCCGCGCGTGAGGTTGGCGGATTGCGTGTCCGGCGTTCCCGCGCGAAGCCCGCGCAGGAACAGGAATCCCCCCAGCGCCCCCATCATCCAGCCCAAGGACATCGCCCCGCCCGATCCCACGGGCCCATCCGCTCGCGCCAGCCCGCAGCTGAAGCCCTTGCAGTCGGCGGATCCTCCATCCCCGTGCAGGCCGCTACCCTCCAGGCATAAGATCCGGGAAGCGGGGAGGCAGACGCAATCGCCGCCGCATCCGGTCTCGCAAGCGTTCGGCGCTGTGCCGTCGCAGGACTCGCCGGCCTCCGGCTGGACGATGTTGTCCCCGCAGTAGCTGCAGGCACCGGCCGCGCCCGCGTCGCGGCAGTCGGTATTGGTGACGGGGGCTCCGTCGGGACGGAGGCCCGCCTCTCCCGTGACGGGATTGTCGTCGCAGGTCTCGGGGAATTCCACCCGCAGGTCGCCGCAGCTCGCCGTGGGGCAGCAATCGGGATCGCAAAAGGGATCGGAACCGTCGGTGGCGCAGGTTTCCGAGGCGGACCCCTCACAACCGGCCGGGCAGCATCCGTCCGAGACGGGCCGGCACTCGGCGATCTGGGGATTCTGGCAGACGAAGGAAGGCGTGCCGACAACCGGCGCGCAGAGATCGTCGGTGCAGCGGTCGCCGTCAGAACAGGAACCCCAAGGCACGGGCTCCACCGCGCCGTCGCAGGTAGGAAACGGCGTCGGTTGCGATGGGAATACGCATGCCTCCCCGGGCTCAAGGCAATCGGCGGGGGCGTTGACGCAATTTTCGCCGGCGTCCTGCTCGCAAATTCCGTTGTCCGCCGCGACCCGGTTCGCCGCCGGTTCGCAGACGAAGCAATCGGGCGGGAGGTCGGCCTCGCCCAGCATCGCCCGCGAGGGATTCTCGCAGCCGCCGGCGCCGATGTTGGCGGGGTCCGGAAAGGCGTCGGGCGCGCAAATGTCCTCGGTGCACGCGTTTCCGTCATCGCAGCGACCGTCGTCGGGCACGCAGGCATTGGGGCCGCCGACGACGGCTAGGCAAACGTAGCAGTTGGGAAAACCCAAAGACCCGCAAGATCCCGCTTGACCTGGGAGGGCCGAGGGATCGCAGGCGGGGACTTGGGCCCAAACCGTGCCTGAAATGCTCACAAGAACAAGCAGGGCAGCGGCCCCGGCTTTCGAAAAAAAGTCCATGGATCATCAGCTCCGTCTCAGGGGTTGGGGAGCAGGGAGCAGCACCCTTCCAGGCAGCCCCATCCCGGCCCCGCGATATCCTCGCAGAAGGCGTCGACCTCGCAGGCGATCGTCTGGCAGCTAGAGTCGGGGGGGTGGCAGCAGCCCTCCACACAAGCCCATCCCGGCCCCGCGATTTCCTCGCAGAAGGCGTCGACCTCGCATGAGATCGTTTCACAGCCGCCGCCCTCCAGCACGCAACAGGCGGCTTCGCAGTGAGCCGCGGCGCTGGGACCGAGGATGTTTTTCACCAAAGTATCGCAGGCCAAGTCGAGGTTTTCCCCTATGCCGGTGGACATGGCCGCTTCTTCGCAGGAGGGGCCTTGGCAATCGCTGCCAGGCGGGACACAGCATCCTTCGATGCAGGTTGCTCCCGAGCCAAAAATGGACATGCAAGTGCGATCGTCCTCGCAGGAATAGGTGTTGCAAGAGGGAGGGGGCACATTGCGACAGGCCTCCACCACGGCGGTCACGGTGACGCAACAACCGGTGCCCAGGGTCCCCGACTCGTCGGGGTACCCGCAGGTATAAGCGATCGCGCTCGAGGGATCGAAGCCACCCGATAATATGAGGTCGTCGAAGGTGCCTGATTCTCCCAGGGTCTGGCATTGCTCGTGGGCCTCGCAGGCGCCGAACAATTCCGGCGGGAAACACAGGACTTCTCCCTCGGGATTGAAGCCTCGCACACTGGGGCACAGGTCGCAGCCTCCGTTGGAGGAACAGAATTGGCCGGCACAACAATCCAGCGGCTGGTCGGCACGGCAGGGTAGGCCAATGGCGCCGCCAAAATTGGTACAGTAGGTGCAGACATGACTGCCGGTGCAAAATTGGCCCTCGCAGCAATCCGCGCCGAATTCGCAGGCGGAGCCGATCTTTTCGGTGCAGGCGGCCTCCTCGGGGCTCTCGCCGGTCACGTTGTCGTCACACAGGTCTCCGATACCGTCGCCGTCGGTGTCGGCTTGGCTGGGATTGGGGACTAGCGGGCAGTTGTCGAGGTCTTGCGGGACGTCGTCGCCGTCGGAGAGCGTTTGGTTGCCGGGTTCGCCTGTTTCGGGAGGCACGGCGAAGCCGCAGGAAAGGAGCGTCATGCAAAACAACATGCCGAATGCGCGCCTCGCCATTGCCTTACCCATATTCCCCCCAACTAATATCTCTTGTGAAATCCGCTCGGCGTGATCACAATTCTATAGGCCGATCCTTGCGATGGCAATAGGGCGATGATGAAGGGTTCCAGGGTTAGGTTTTTCTGGCTTTTGGGAGGGGCCGTTCTGGCGGGCCTGCTGCAGCAGTGCTCCGGAACCAACCCCGCCGCCCCGCCCGCGCCCCTCGCCGAACTTCCGGGGGCCCTCTTGGTGCCCGACGCCCGCATCGACGTCAGCGAGATCGCCTCCGTGCCGGCGCCCGAGGGAGTCTCCTTCCTGGTGGGAAGCGGCGGCCGATATTCGGACGAGATCGCCATCGCCCCCAACCGCATCGGCGACACCAACCTGAACTTCGGCCTCATTTTAGCACCGCTAGAGGACCTTCGGATCCCCGTGGGCGAGGACGTCACCCGTTTCGTTTCGAGCATCGAGGTCCCGGATTTTCCGGTGCCTCGGCGCCTGGAGGTCAGGCTTGACTTCGCCGACTTCGACTACGATGGCGACGGGGCGAGGGAGGGCTGCTCGGGTCACACCGCGGCTCTGCCGGTCTGCCTGAGGATGTGGTCGGGAGGCGAGCGCTTCATCGCGGCCGTCTTTGACCAATTCCCCAGCGAGGTCAATCGCGGCGCGGGACGTCTGAAATTTTTGTTCAATAGCCAAGTTTCCGGCGGCGGTGGCGACACCGGGGTGCGCTTCGCCTTTGTCTACGACCACTTCGATCCGGAGGATTTGTTCACCGAGATCGCCCTCTTCATTCCGCCGGAATCTTTTGCCTTGGGGTTGCGGCGGGCGCAAATTTCCCAGGTTGGGCCGGAGGGCTCAGCGAAAAAGACGATCAATTTCAGCGATAAATTCGACTTCGGACGACCTAAGCCTAGCACGGTCCGGTACGTGGGCAGCTTCCGCCAGGACTTCGACTTTTGGAGCGGTTCTCTGCTGGTTTCGGAAGACCTGTTGGCCTCCACACCCGAACTCAGCAATTTCAAGGGGATCTGCGCCCAGATCTCGTCGGGCAATGGCGTGTTGATCGGCACCTGCCGAGACCTGGGGATCGACGTGAAGCACGTACCGTTCATCGACTTCGTTGAGGAGAGGGCCTTCGAATTTTTCGATTTTCCCGCGACTCCTACCATTTAAGGCGCAGTGACGGGGATCAAAGGTTCACCGCCGGCCGGTTGACGTTGATCACCGACAATTCCCCCGCCACCCGCATGGCGAATTCGGTAAATCGCTTGGCGCCTTCCGATTCCGGCTTGGCCACGACGATGGGTTTGCCCTCGTCGCTGCCGATGCGGGTGTCGAGGTCGATGGGGATCTCGCCCAGGAAAGGCACCTTCAAGTCCTCGGCCTTCTTGCGGCCGCCGCCGTGGCTGAAGATCTCGCTGCGCTCGTGGCAGTGCGGGCAGGCGAAGTAGCTCATGTTCTCGACCACGCCCAGAATGGGGATCTGCACCTTGCGGAACATCGCCACGCCCCGCACCACGTCGGCCAAGGCGACGTCCTGCGGCGTGGTGACGATTACCGCGCCGGAGATGGGGATCAGCTGCGAGATCGAGAGCTGGGCGTCGCCGGTGCCCGGCGGCAGGTCGATGATCAGGTAATCCAGCTCGTTCCAGGCGACGTCCTCGATGAACTGCTGCAGCATGCGCCCGATCATCGGCCCGCGCCACACGGCCGCGTCCTCGTTCTTCATCAGGAAGCCGATGCTCATGTTCTTCACGCCGTATTTCTCGAGGGGGATGATCTTTTTCTGGGTCTCGTCGACCAGCGGCGGGGTGTTCTTGAGGCCCATCAAGGTGGGCAGGGAAGGGCCGTAGATGTCCGCGTCGAGGATGCCGACTTGGGTGCCGGTCCGGGCCAGGGCCAGCGCCAGGTTGACGGCGACGGTCGACTTGCCCACGCCGCCCTTGCCGCTGGCGACGGCGATGATGTTCTTCACCGACTCGAGGCGTCCGCCCGGCATGGGGCGGTTGCCGGAGCGCACCTCGGCGTCCATCTGGATCTTGATTTCCTTCACCCCCGGCACCGCCTGAAGGGCCGCGCGCACGTCCTGCTCGACCTTCTCCCGCAGGGGACAGGCCGGGGTGGTCAGGACCACCCGCAGGGAGACCACGCCGTCCTTCACCTCGAGGTCGCGGATCATGTTGAGCGAGACCAGGTCCCGGTGGATCTCGGGATCTTGGACCTGGCTTAGGGCTTTAAGGACGGCATCCTGCATGGCAAAACCTCGGCTTTTGTTCAGTGTTTTTTCCTTCTAAAATAGGAAGGAACAATGGCAGGGGGGATTAGCAAAGCCCCGCCGAAGGGACAAGGGCGATTATGGAACGACTCATCTACCTCGACCACCACGCGACCACGCCCGTCGACCCGCGGGTCTTGGCCGCGATGCTGCCTTATTTTCGCGAGGCCTTCGGCAACGCCGCCAGCCGGCAGCACGCCTTCGGCTGGCGGGCGGAGGCCGCGGTCGAGAAGGCCCGCGCCCAGGTGGCGCGGGCGGTCGGCGCCGGCGTCAAAGAGATCGTCTTTACCAGCGGGGCGACCGAGGGAAACAACCTCGCGCTCTTCGGGGTCGCCGAGAGCTGCGCCGAGCAGGGTAGGCACCTGATCGTGGGCGCCACCGAGCATCGGGCCGTCCTCGATCCGGCGCGGCGCCTGGTCGAACGCGGCTATGAGCTGACGATTCTGCCGGTCGACCGCTTCGGCCGCGTCGATCCCGAGGCGCTGAAACGCGCGATCCGGTCCGACACGATCCTGATCAGCCTGATGTTCGCCAACAACGAGGTCGGCACCTTGCACCCGGTCGGCGAGATCGGGCGGATCGCCAAGGAGCGCGGGGTGTTGTTCCACTGCGACGCCGCCCAGGCCCTCGGCAAGGCGCCCGTCGACGTGGAGGCCCTGGGCATCGACCTGCTGACCCTCTCGGCCCACAAATTTTACGGCCCGAAGGGCGTCGGCGCGATCTACGTGCGCGGAAAAAATCCCAGGGTGCGCCTGGCGCCGCTCTTGTACGGCGGGGGTCACGAGCGGGGCCTACGCTCCGGTACCCTCAACGTCCCCGGCATCGTCGGGATGGGCGAGGCGGCCGAACTAGCGACCCGCGAGCTCCCGGAGACCTCGGCTCGCCTCGCGGCGCTGCGGGACCGGCTTTGGGAGGGCCTGCGCCGTGGCCTGGAGGGGCTTTCGCGCAACGGGCATCCCACGGAATCCCTCCCGAACAACCTCAACGTCACCTTTGCGGGGGTGCGCAGCGAGGTCCTGATGATGGAGCTGAAGGACATCGCCGTGTCTTCGGGCTCGGCCTGCAGCTCCGCCGAACCGGAGCCCTCCCACGTCCTGCGGGCCCTGGGCTTAAGCGCCGAGGCGGCCAAGTGCTCGATCCGCTACGGCCTGGGCCGGGACAACACCGAGGCGGAGATCGACCGGGTCGTGGCCGAGACCGTAGCGACCCTGCGGCGCCTGCGGGAGCGGGGCTCCCAAGGCGCTCCGGAGGGCGCGCAGAAAGAAGGTATTGATTCCTGAGGGGTTTCATGGAACTTTGGGTTTAGTGACCGTTTTGCGGAGGATTTCGCCCATGATTCAATTGACCGACAACGCCATCCAAAAGGCCAAGGACCTGATGGTCGCCAACAACAAGCCCGGCCACGGCCTGCGCATCGGCATCGCCGGGGGCGGCTGTTCCGGATTGTCCTACAAGATGGATTTCGAAGAGAAGCCGGGGGAGGGCGACCGGGTCTTCGAGATGAACGGGCTCAAGATCTTCGTCGACCCCAAGGCCTACCTGTACCTGAACAACATCACGATCGACTTCCATTCCGACATGATGAGCTCGGGCTTCACCTTCAACAACCCCAACGCAAAATCGACCTGCGGCTGCGGGACGTCGTTTTCGGTGTAGGGGCGAACCTTTGTGTTCGCCCCCTCGCACGGAATGAGTTGATTTCACGGGATTCAAAAAAAGCAGATTGCCTGCAAGGGGAGGGCGAACACAAGGTTCGCCCCTACAATTTTTGTAGACACTATTCCTAATCTCCACTAAGCCGAAAATATGATCCGAAAAATCTCCTCCCTGCTCCTCCTGGCGATGCTGTTCACCGCCTGCGGCTCCAATCGTACGGCCCAAAGCGGCGCCTACAAGCCCAAGGCCTTCGTCACCCCCTACGAGTACTTCAGCCACACCCGTCCCGCGGTCTTCACCGAGAAGGACGAGGTGAAGATCCAAAAGACCGCCACGCAGAATATCGGCGAAGACACCAAGGAAGATCACACCCAGGCGATCATCATCGGCACTCTGGTCGGGGTCTCGGTGGTCGGCGGGACGGTGGCGGGGATTTTATTGGCGCGGTAGGGCTTGACCGAAAAAAGAGGGCGTTCCCCGCTTGCCTCATCTGTGCGGCGCATCGGGGCCCCGGGCTCGCCGCTAGGTCAGCCTCCAAACGCCGTTTTCCTGGTAAATTTTCCCCTGCCTTTCGAACCTCTCCAGGTGCTTTTCCACCATCTGTCGCTCGAAACAGGCCTTCAGCGGGTCGCTGAGCTGGCTGCTCTTGAAGATGATCCCGATTTGGGAAAGCTCTTTCAGGTCCCGGGGCCGCTCGTTGAGGGCCTCGAGGATGCGCGTGTCGCGCTTCTCGAAGGCCGACTCGAATTTTTCCAGCTTCTCCAAAAATTGCTCCCGATCGTAAATCCGCCCGCCGTGGCTGGTGGCATAGTAACGGGAATGAAACAGCTTCACCCGCCGGATCGAGGCGAGGAACTGGTCGATGTCGGAAGAGATGTTGGCGTACCACGGTCCCAAGGGGGTGAGGTCGATGTCGCTGGTGTAGAGCAGGTCGATGTCTTCGAAGAAAAGCGCGAGGTGCCCCGGCGTGTGGCCTGGGATGTGCAAGACCCGCACCGCGTGATCCTTCAGCGGGACCAAGTCCTCGTCCTTCAGCAGGATGCTCACGTAGCCGTCCAGAATCTCGAGGCTGGAGAAGATGTTCTTCAGCCAGAGGACGTAGTCGGAGTTCCGCTCGCTGTCCGCGTACTTGAGGTAGTTGTCGAAGCTGAGGATGGCGGCGAGGTCCTTCTCGTGGCAGATGAATTGGCAATTGCGGAACAGGTGGTTCAGGGAGCGGTGGTCGACGTGGTAATGGGTGTTGAGGACCTGTTGCACCACTTTGCGGGAGGCCAGCTGCTCGAGATAGGTGAAATTGGAAGAGGGGTCGACGATCGTCGTCTGGCTGTCGTGGATCAGGATCGAGTTCGAAAAGAAAAAGTCCCGCGAGTTTCGCGCCCAGATGAACTCGATGTCGCCAAGGCGAAGTCCGTGTTCGGTGGTTGTGGGTTCGATGGCCATTTTGCCCTTTTGCTTCTCAATATGAAAAATTTCTCAAAAAGAGAAAATCCCCCTGCGGCGACTTGGGAGTTCTTTAATTGTAACCTATTGTTTTCTCAAGAAAAAACTTTGAAAAATTGCGAGCGTGCGAAAGCCGTTTTTTGGCATAGTATATGCTTATTTTCTTAGGCGGGGTCCTTCATCATGGAAAAAAAAGAACGAGAGATTTCCAAAGACACGCGGGGAGCCGGCCTCCAGGGGATGGGTGGGGCTTCCGCTTCGGGGACGGCGCCGGTTCCTTTAGAGTATTTTCGAGAGGCTCGGCTCTTTTTGGGCAAGGACCGGGCGACCTTGACTTTCTACGTCGACCAGGAAGTGGCCTCCATTCACTACGACCTAATTCGCGACGAGATCTTCTACCGCGGCCACAACGTCAAAAACATGACAATGACTCAAGACCAGTGGCTCTCCCTGCGGAAGTTCTCCGACTACCTCGCCCAAGACCCGAAGGCGGAACGTCTGCACCAGGCCTACCGCGCCTGCCTCGAGCACCTGATGACCGACCACGGGCTGCCCGCCTGAGGCCGTCGGCACTAAACTTCCCCTTGCTAAGCCCTCTTGCGGAAAGTTAATTTGAAGGTCTCATGAGCGAGATCCGCAACATTCGAGTCCCGCCGCGCATCGACTCTTTGCCGCTGCCCGAACGCGAAATCGGCCGGAAGCCGGCGCAGGACTGGCGCTTCACCATCCAGGGCCAGAAATTCGACTTCCAGGGCGGCAAGATTCTGCTCAACAATCAAAACCTGGCCGAGCTGATCAGCGAGAATCTCACGCACCTGAGCGCCCAATACTGGACGACGCTCTCGCGGCGCCTGGCGCGCTACCGCGACTGGGCTACCCTGCACGTCGACGACCCCGAGGCCTTGGCCAAGTTTTCCGCCCTGGTCCACGCCTTTCTCACGAAGATCTTCGGCCGCATCAAGAAGAAGTTCGACGAGACCCTCGACGGCGTCAGCTTCCACCTCGAGGACGGACAGCTGCTGCTCAACGGCGTCAACGTCAACGCCTTCCTCGAGATGGCCAAGAAGCACCGCACCGAAAAGGGGCGGATCTTCCTCAAGGGCCTGCGCAACCGCCTGGCTATTTTGCAGTCCAACCGGGGCGGCAATCCCAACTACGAAAAGATCCGCGAGACCGTCGAGCGCCTCTCCGCCGCCATCGAGAAAGAGCTGCTCAACTACTCTCCCTCGGTGATCGAGCTGCCGCCGCCATCGCTGCCGTCGCCTAGCTCCTAGAGCCAAGGCCAAAACCTCGGCCTCCGTCCATCCTGAAGCCGCGGACGGTTTTGCCGATTTCGCATTCCCTCGGTCCCGAATCCCCCCGGCCGCGTTCGATTTTCGGTCGGCGACGAGGCCGGGTCGTCGTGGGTTAAGCCGATATTCGGGAACTTCCGGGGATAAGATAAGGGTCCGGCCGGAAAACTCGCGGCAATGGCCGCGACTCGCGCGGCTGCCGCGTGAGCTTCGGATTCTTCCCAAAACCCCGGAGGAGGGGCCTCGCTTTTGCAAAGAGGACCGGGGTGAGCCTCGCATCGCTTCGCCGCTATCCTTTGCTCCTGCCCGTCCTCCTGTTTGCCTTAGGCCTCCTCGCCGGGGCCCGATGGGAGCGGGCCCTGGCGCTCGCGCCCTGCCTCGCCGCGGCCCTGGGGCTTGGACTGGCGATCCTCTTGCGGCCCCGGCGTGCGCCGGGCTTGGCCCTCTTGGCCTTCGGCCTGGGTTGGCTGCGGGTGGCCGCGGCGCTTCCCCCGCCCGAGCGCCCGCCCTGGCGGCAATGGTTGGATGACTCGGCAAAAATCGATGCCGTCTGGCGCGTCGAGGCCTACGCGCAATGCGCCCGGGAGCTGTGCCGTTTTCCGGCCCGGCTGCTCGGCTACTGGGAGGGAGGGACCTTTCGCAGCCTAGAGCTGGGGCTCGCGGTGAAGGGGCGGGGCGAGCGCTTCCTCGTTCCGGGGCAGGTCTACCGTTCCACCCTCAAGCTGCGTCGGCCCAGGGGCTTCCGCAATTCGCACAGCTTCGATTACCCTCGTTACTTGCGGCTCAGCGGGGTCTCGGCCTCGGCCTTCGTCGACGATCTTGCCGCGATTCGGCTCGAGCGCGAGGCCCCCGTTTTCTTTCGCTGGGCCGGCGGCCTGCGCCTGCGGCTGCGGGAGCGGATTCGGGAGGCCGTGCCGGAAGGCCCGGCCCGCGGCGTCCTGGCGGCCCTCCTCCTGGGCGAAGAGGGGATGCTGGCGCCGGAGGTGGAAGAGGACTTTCGTCGGACCGGGCTCACGCATGTCCTGGTCGTCTCCGGCCTGCACTTCGGCCTGGTCCTGATTTTTTTCTACGGGCCGCTTTATCTACTGCTCTCGCTGCGGCGCCGGTGGGCGGAAGGAGGCGGGGCGCGGCGGGCGGCCCTGGGCCTGGCGCTGCTGCCGGCCTGCGGCTACGGTCTCGTCGTCGGGCTCACCCCCTCGGTGTGGCGGGGCCTGGGATTTTGCGCCGCGATCTTTTTCGCGGCGCTCTGGCGGGGCCGGAGGGATTTCACCGCGACGCTCCTGTTGGTCGCCGGCCTCCTCCTGCTGCTCCACCCGCTCTGGATTTTTTCGCTCTCCTTTCAACTCTCGTTTTTCTCGGTCGCGGCCCTGGCCTATTTCGGCCGGGCCTTTGCGGCCTGGTGGGAAGACGCGGCCGCCGTCAGGCCCTGGATGCAAGGGCGGCTGCCGCGATGGGGCGCGACGACGCTGTTCGCCTCGGTGGTGGCCAACTTGGCCTTGCTGCCGCTCTTGGGGAACGCCTTCCATGAAGTGTCCTGGATCGCGCCTCCGGCCAATCTGCTCCTGGTGCCCTTTTTCGCCTCCCTGGTTTTGCCGGCGGAACTGCTCGCCGGGTTGATCGACCTCGTGCACCCGCCCTGGGCGGCCTTTCTATTTGCCAAATTGGGCGCCCTGCTCGAGCCGGTCTTGGGCGCGCTCGCCGTCCCCGCCCGCTGGCGGCACGCGACGGCGTGGGTCGGTCCCTGGGAGCCCCGGCATTGGGGCGTCTATTTGTTTTCGCTCGCCGCCTTGGCCTCCGTCGGACGCTGGCGGCGCGCGGGGCTTCTTGCGGGCCTGGCGGGCTTGATCGCGGTTGGAGGTACGGTGGGTTTTGGAATGGGGGCGAAGCCTCCGCGGCTTTCCCTCGCGATGCAGGACGTGGGGCAGGGCGAGAGCCTGTTGTTGCGCCTACCCGAGGGACAAAGCCTGGTGGTCGACGGCGGGGGCTTTCCCTATAGCGATTTCGACGTCGGCGGGAAGGTGGTGATCCCGGAATTGCTGGCACGGGGCCTCCGCCGCCCGACGGCCCTCGTCTTGACCCACCTCGACGCGGACCACTGGAAGGGATTGAAGTCCTTGGCCGCTCGGATGGACGTCGGGGAATTTTGGGTAGGCGCCGGGACCCTCGAGGAGGAGGGTTTCGCGGCCTTGGCGGCGACGCTGGGGGGACGCGGTATTCCGATCCGTATCCTGCGCCAGGGCCAGTGTTGGTCGATGGGCGGCGCGGAATTCCAGGTCCTCTGGCCGCCGGCCGAGGCCGCGCGACGGCGCGGGCTCTCCGACAACGACCGCAGCCTGGCGCTGCGCGTCTGCCTGGGGGAAGTTTGCTTCCTGCTCACCGGGGACCTGGAGGCGGAGGGCGAGGCCGGCATCGCCGCGGCATTGGCGGAAGAGGGAGGGAGCGAGGTCTTGAAGGTGGCGCATCACGGCTCCGGCACTTCCACTGGCGAGGCATTTCTACGCCGGGTCCGGCCAAGTTGGGCCTTGATCAGCGCGGGAGAGGGAAATCGCTACCGCCTGCCGCACGCGGCGGTTTTGCGGCGACTGACGGCCGCGGGGGCGCGGTTGCTGCGCACGGACAAGATGGGTCAGGTGGAGATCGAGACGGACGGGAAGGAGGTCTTCGTCCGGAGCTTTATTGGCGGGCCATCTCCCAGCCGCTGGTCCGCCATCCGAGCGGCGGCTTTCGAATCAGGGTCATGACGACCGGGACCTCGCTGCCGTCGGCGAGCTTGACCAGGAGGAAGCTCGTGGCGATGTCCTTTTGCAACTCTTGGACGTCCTTAACCTCGACGCTGTTCACCGGATTGGCGGCGAAGACGCTCTCTTTGTATTTTTTGCCGTACTTCTTGAAGAATTTCTGCGCGATCGAGGCGGTCTTGGCCTGGGAGGGCACCCGCCCGCCGCAGGCGGCGAGGCACAGGGAGAGCGCGAGGAAGAGGGGGAGGAGCTTTTTCATGCCTGGGGAAACTAAGCAGATAACGCGGGGAGCGGCAAGGGCTATTGTAGGGGCGAACCTTGTGTTCGCCCCTACGAAGCCCTTTTGCGCTGAAAATCCAGGATCAGCTCGACCAATTCCCGCGTGATCCGCCCCGTCGCGCCCCAGATGACGTGCTGCTTGTACTGGAAATAGGGCATCTCGGTCTGGGCGTTGAAGAACTCGCCGCGCTCCAGCCTCAGGTTTTGCGGCGCGAGCAGGTGCTCGAGAGGGACCTCGATGATCCCGGCGATCTCCTGCCGGTTGAGGCGGTACTCGTAAGGATGAGGGATGATCCCGACGAAGGGGGTGATGTGGTAGCCGGTCGGGGTGACGAGCTCGTTCAATTCCCCCAGCACCTCGACGCCCTCCGGACGAATCCCCAGCTCTTCCTCGGTCTCCCGCAGGGCGGTACATTTGAGATCGAGGTCCTGGGGCTCCCGCATTCCTCCGGGAAAGGCGATCTGTCCCTTGTGGTCCCGGACCTCCATGCTGCGTTGGGTGAACAAGATTTGATATTGCCCGTTTTGCAAAAACAAGGGCACCAGGACTGCGGCCGGCGTCAGGTCGTTGACCGGGACGGGCTCTTTTTTTCGTTGCCGTAGGATGTGGGCGATCGTCTCGCGCATGGTGGAATCCCGTTGTTTAGCGTTCTAGCGCGTTGGCCGGGGAGATCAAGTCGCTTTCGGCCGGTCCGGAATCGGTCGAGGAGCCCGGCGCGAATTCGCTGCGGGCGCGCTCGGCCTCGGTTTGGGCGATCGCGGTGGGGCTTAAACCCCCGTTCAGGATCGTCGCCTCAGCCTGGGCGAAGCGCGTCTGGCTGCCCTTCGGCACCCGCAGGTGGTAGCCGGCCGGGATCTTCCGCGCGTCCGAGAGGACGGCTTCCGAGAAATGCGGGTTGAGGTGGACGATCTCGTCCCAGTTCGCCCCGGCCGCGGTCGTCAGCTGGCCGAAGAATTGCGGGCTCTTCGGATAGTAGTATTCGTATTTCAGCGCCGGCTTGATCTTCAGCTTGCCGAAGTGCTTGGGGTATTGGTTGGATAGCTCCAGGGCCGCCAGGAAGCAGGGGTAAAAATTCCGCGAGGCGAAGCCGTAGACGCCGCCGGAATAGTTGAGGATGATCGTCGCGATGTCGTCGGTGCCCAGCACGCTCATCGCCCGCTGCATCGTACCGCGCCCCGAGTTGTAGGCGTTGATCGCCAGCGGCCAGTTGCCCAGGGCCTCGTAATTGGAGCGCAGCAGCTTCGCGGCGGCGTGGCTGGCCATGATCGGGTCGTTGCGCTCGTCGGCGATCGAGTCGATGCCCAGGTAAAGCCGCCCGGTGCTGGGCATGAACTGCCAGATCCCGCTCGCCCCGACCTTGCTGCGGGCCTTCATGTTGAACATCGACTCGACGAAGACCAGCCGCGTGATCTCGACGGGGACGCTGTGGCTGCTGAAGATGTCCTCGATCTCTTCCAGATATTGCCCGGAGGCCTCGAGGCCCGCGGTGAACTTGTCTTGGATGCCGGTCTGGCTGCGGATGCGGCCGTCCTCGGTCGCGGCGAGGAATTTGAGGGGGTCGGGATCGGATTGAAAGAGGTCGTAGAGGCGGCGCTCCTCGGCGTTGAGCTGTGCGGGCGTGTAGTCGCCTTGGTGGAGCTTGAGCAGCATGGCCCGGATCCGGTCTTTCTCGCCCTGAATCCGTTCTTTGCGGAGGGCGCGGCGCTCCGCGGGGGTCAAGGTCGCGCTGTCGTAGATGTCGCTGAAGTCCAGGACCGAGTAGATCACGCGCAGGTTCTTGGTGTCGTGGAAGACCTCGTGGCGCCGGTCGTACTTGGAGTAGACGAGCTTCCAGAAATCCACGGCATGCCGGATGTCCGGAGGGACCTCGAACTTGTGATGGACCAGCTTCCGCCCCTCGTGGTTGGTGAGATAGTTGGCGCGCTCGGTCGCCTCGCCCTTGCCCTTCTTTTTCTTCTTGGCCTTTTTCTCGATGGGCGGAGGCGGCGCCTCGGAGAGCAGGATGGGCGGCGCGCCGGGCGGCAGGGCCGGCGCGGCGACGGGCGCCGGGGCGGCCTCGGCCTTCGGGTCTTTCTTCGGCTTGGCGAAGGAGAAGGCGAGGGGCAGGCCCAGCAAGGCCAGCACGGCGAGGATCTTTCCGCCTTGGATCAGGAAGGCCTTGTTACTCAGCAAGCGTTTCATGGCGACCTATTGGTTGAGCAGCGTCTCGAGGATGTCCTGCGCCAATTGTTTTTCCTTCCAAAAATTCTTCCCCTTGCCGTTCAGGATGAAGGAGTAGACGAAGGGGTGATTTTTCTCCGAGTTTTTGGGGTAAACGTAACCGGACAGCGAACTCACGCCGTTCAGGGTGCCCGTCTTGCCCAAAAAGCGGCCGGCCAAATCGCTGTTTCGAAATTTCCTTCTCAGTGTACCATCCACGCCCAGCACGCTCAAAGAGGAAATGAACTCGCCGCGCAGTTTCGGGTCTTGGTAGGCGGCCTCGAGGGCCTCGGCCAGGGTCTCGGCCCGCAGCCGGCTCTTCTTGGAGAGGCCCGAACCGTTCTCGAGCTCGACGCCCTGGGTGCGGACGCCCATCTCCTTAAGCTTCTTCAAGATCACCTTCACGCCCTTCTCGGTGGTGCCCGGGGCCCCGGCGAACTGGGCGCCCAGGGTCTTGGTCAATTGTTCGGCCATGAAGTTGTCGGATTTCTTGTTGATCTCCTGGAGGATCTCGCGGAGCGGCGGGCTCTCGGCCTCGACTAAGACCTTGGCCTTGGCCGGCGCGGCCGCCAGCCGGTAGGTCGCGGGGGCTTGGATGCCCTGGGCGCTCAGGGCCTCGAGGAGGCGCAGGCCGGCCAGGTCGAGGGGCTGGTGGATCGAGACCTTGTAGGTCTGGGGCTCGGATTTCAGCGAGATGCCGCCCTTCACCGCGATTCCCAGGCCTTGCGCCTCGGGGTCGTTGCGGACGATGACCCGGCCCCGCTTCTTGACCGTCGTCACCTCGCCTGAGACGGGAAAGGCGGGGAGGGGAGGTTGGATTTGCACCTCGGCCGGGGCGCCGAGCTTCGGCCCGGGGCTGACGGTCACCTCGATCTGGTTGTGGTCCAGCGAGAGGGCGCCGACGCTGCAATTGAAGCCGGCGTCGCGCTGCCGGTCCTCCATCTGGCCCGGGAAGTCCTGGCCGTCGAAGTAGCTGCCGTCGACGAGGAGTTGGTCGATTTGGCGGAAGCCCTGCTTTTTTAATGCACGGACCATGGCCTCGAGCCGGTAGCTGTCCAGGCTGGGGTCGCCGTAGCCCTTGAGGATGAGGACGGGCAGGCGGCCTTGGCGCATGTCGCCCGTGCCGAGGAACTGGGTCTTGAAGCGGTAATCCGGCCCCAGCAGGGCCAGGGCGGCCAGGGTCGTGAGGACCTTCGCGTTGCTGGCCGGGTTGAGCAGCCGGTCGGCGTCCTTTTCGTAGACGACCTTGCCGGTCTCCAGGTCGCGGATGAGGATCCCGTACTGGACATCCTCGGAGGAATGTTGTGAGGTCAGCTCCTCGAGTTCGAGGCGCAGCGGGTTCGCTTGAGCGGCGGGCGCGACTTTGTTAAGGGTGAGCGACAAGACGATGAGCGGCAAGGCGAGGAAATTTTTCATTGTTTTTCTTTTTCTCCTAGCGGGCTGCGGCCGTCAAGGGGGGGCTCGCGATTTTACGGTCGCGATCGAGAGCTACCCCGCCAATCTCGATCCCCGCTACCCCAACGACGCCTACTCCAGCAAGCTGCAGCAGCTGATCTTCAACGGCCTGCTCAAGTTCGACGAAGAGATGCGGCTGGTGCCCGACTTGGTCGACGGCTACGAGTACCGCAGCGACACCCGGTTGCGCCTGCGGCTGCGGCCCGGGGTGCGCTTTCACGACGGCCGCGAGCTGAGTGCGAAGGACGTCCTCTACACCTTCAAGTCGCTGATGGACCCGAAGCAGCGCTCGCCGCTCTACGATACCTTCCGCCGCATCACGGAAATCGAAGCGATCGACGACCTTACCCTCGAGATCGAGCTCGAAGAACCCTTCGCGCCCTTCCTCACCGCCCTCACCGTGGGCATCGTCCCGCAGGGCGCCGACGAGGCGGGCGCCGTTCCCTTCGCCCAGCGCCCGGTGGGCACCGGGCCCTTCCAGTGGGTCGGCGCGCGTAGCGACCAGTGGATCCGGCTCAAGGCCTTTCCGGACTACTTCGAGGGGGGGGCGAGCATCGCGGGGCTCCAGTTCAAGACGATCCGCGACGACACGACCCGCGTCTTGCAGCTGCTGCGCGGCGAGGTCGACCTGGTGCAAAACGCCGTTCCGCTCGTCATGGCCGAGTGGCTGCGGCGGAAGACCGAGCTGGTCATGGCCAGCGACACCGGCATCAACTACGCCTACCTGGCCTTCAATCTCCGCGACCCGGCCCTGCAGGACCGCCGGGTCCGCGAGGCCGTCGCCCTGGCGATCGACCGGGACAAGCTGATCGAATACCGGCTCAAGGGCTTTGCGAAGAAGGCGACCGGCATCCTGGCCCCCTCCAACTGGTGCTACGAGCCGGACGTCAGCCAGTACGATTACAATCCCGAGCGGGCGAAGGCCCTGCTGGAGGAGGCCGGATTGAAAGACCCCGACGGCCCCGGCCCCAAGCCCCGCTTGAGCCTGACGCTCAAGACCTCCAACAAGCGCGACCGGGTCGCGATGGCCCGCGCCATCGCCGCGCAGCTGAAAGAGGTGGGGATCGCGATGGAGGTGCGGCCCTACGAGTGGGGGACCTTCTTCCGGGACATCAAGACCGGCAATTTCCAGATGTACAGCTCGACCTGGGTGGGGGTGACCGAGCCGGACATCTATTATTACGCCTTCGCCTCCTCGCAGTTTCCGCCTAAGGGGGCCAATCGCGGCTATTACTCGAACCCCGAGCTCGACAAGCTGCTCGAGGCCGGGCGGGTCTCCACCGTGACCTCGACGCGCAAGGAGATTTATTCCCAGGTGCAAAAGATCATTTCCCACGACCTGCCTTACGTGAGCCTATGGTATGAGGACAACGTGGTCTTCACCCGGCCCCAGGTCGAGGGCTACAGCCTGAGGCCCGACGCCTCGCTGTTGGGGCTGACCCGCACCAAGCTCGAGGCGAAACCTCCGACGACGACGGTCACCGATGCGCAACTACGTCTTTAAACGCCTGCTCTTCCTCATCCCCACCCTTTATGTGGTGGTGAGCCTCGTCTTCTTGCTGATCCACCTGGTCCCCGGGGATCCGGTGGACGTGATCCTGGGCGAGCGGGCGATGACCGCCGACCGCGAGCGCCTCCGGCAGGAGCTGAAACTGGACCGCTCGCTTTGGGTGCAGCACAGCTATTTCATCTCGGGCCTGCTGAAGGGCGACATGGGCGAGTCGCTCTACGACCGCAAGCCGGTCGCGCAGCTGATCCGCGAAAAATTTCCCGCCACCTTCAAGCTGGCGATCTTCGCGATGCTGGTCGCGATCTCGGTGGCGATCCCCTTGGGGCTGGTCTCGGCGATCTGGAAGGACGGCGGCGTCGACAACGGCGCGATGTTCCTGGCCCTGTTCGGGATCTCGATCCCGCATTTCTACCTGGGGCCGCTGCTCATCATGATTTTCTCGATCAAGCTCGGCTGGTTTCCGGTCTCGGGCGACGAGGGATTCCTTTCGCTTATCCTCCCGGCCTTCACGCTGGGGACGGCGCTGGCGGCGATCCTCTCGCGCATGACCCGGGCCTCGATGCTGGAGGTGATGAAGGCCGACTACGTCCGCACCGCCCGGGCCAAGGGACTGAGCGAGGGGAAGGTTTTGATCAAGCACGCCTTCCGCTCCGCGCTGATCCCGGTGGTGACCATTATCGGCCTGCAATTCGGCGCCCTCTTGGCCGGGACCGTGGTCACCGAGAAGATCTTCAACTGGCCCGGCATCGGCAGCCTCCTGCTCGGCGGCATCGAGCGCCGCGACTACCCGGTGGTGCAGGGCTGCGTCCTGACCATCGCCTTCACCTTCATTGCCGTCAATATGCTCACGGATTTTTGCTACGCAATGCTCGACCCGAGGGTCAAGCTGGGCAAGGAAGAGGCCTGAGCCTCGGAGCCCCCGAGGCCCACAGGGGATTCTATAGTCGCCGGTCTTTAGGGATTGACAAATGATAACAATTCTAAATATTTTGTTATCATGATCCGTACGCAGATAAGCCTTTCGGAAGTGGAGTACGAACGCGCCAAGGAAGAGGCCGGAAAGCAGGGAATTTCCTTGGCCGAGTTTTTTCGGCGCTCCCTTCGAAATATGCTTCCCGTCTCCCGGGAAAAACCTTGGATGCGTTACGCCGGGCTTGTCGAATCGGGCAATCCCAAATCCAGTCAACAAATCGACCAACTGATCTATGGCCAAAAAGACTGACGCCTACGTCGATACCTCGGCCCTGATCGCCTTCTTGGATCGCTCCGACAGCTACCACTCCTTGTTCGTGGAGCTATTCTCCGACCCGCCGCGCATTTTGACGACTTCGCTGGTGATCGCGGAAGGACACGGTTGGTTTTTAAAGCGCTACGATGCCTTTCGCGCCCTCCAATTCATGGCTTTTATCGAAGCCTTGAAAACCTTGGAAATAGTCGAGGTCGGACAAAAACAGATCGCCGACGCGACGAAAGTCCTGCGCCGATTTTCGGACCAAGACCTGACCTTGGCGGACGCCTGTGGGTTGAGCGTCATGGAGAGGCGGAAAATTCGACGCTGTTGGTCTACGGATTTCCACTTGGGGCTCACCGGGGTGCCTCTGATCATCCATGTGTAATTTTATTTCACGAGCGGGCGCATGAAATTGCCGGTGCTGCTCAGCGTCCGCGGGGTTCCGGTCTTGGTCGCGGGTTGCGGCAACGGCGCCGTGCGGGCGCTCTTCGCCTTGGTGGCGGCGGGGGCGCGGGTGACCCTGGCCGCCTCGGGCGAGCTCCCCCAAGAGGTGGAGATCCTGGCGGGCCGGAAGGAGATCCGCCGCCTGCGGCGGCCCTTGAAGAAATCCGACCTGAAAAGATACCGCCTGGTCTTCGCCGCCGAGTCCGGCCGCACGGCCAATCGCCGCATCCTGGCCTGGGCCCGCGCCGCCAAGGTCTGGGCAGGGAGCCTCGAGGTCGGCGGGAAAGGGGAGATCGCGCTCCTGAACAGCGTCCGCCGGGCGGGTCTCACGGTTGCCTTTGCCGACGCGCAGGCCCGGCCGGCCCTGAACGTCTTTCTGCGTCGCCGGCTCCAGCGGGCGCTGCCGCGCTGGCTCAAGCAGGCCCGAAAGGCGGCGCCCAAGCTGAAGCGGCGCCTAATTCGGGGCTGGGCCTCGGTCGCCCGTAATCCCGATTGATTTAAAAGGGCTTTTTGACTAAGGCGGTGGGGCCGCCGGCGCCTATATGAATCGCACCCTGTTCATCGTGACTTTCGGGCTCTATCTGACCGCGGGGATCCTCTATCTCCTGCAGCTGATCTTCACGCGCGCCTCGCTGGCCAAGTTCGCGGTTCGCTTTACTTTTGTCTCCTGGCTCCTCGAGACCGTCCTCCTGGTCCTGCTCTTCGTCAAGAACGGCTACCCCTTCCTGATCGACAGCTTCTCCAGCTACGCGCTGAGCGCCTGGGTGGCTGCGGCCGCCTTCCTGCTCCTCAACCTCAAGTACCGCTTCGCCCTGGTCGGGGCCATGATCCTTCCCCTGATCTCCGTCTTCTACCTGCTCGCCTGGTTCTCCTCGGAGAACTACGAGGCGGGTCGGGCCATCATGCACAGCCCCTGGGGCAGCGTGCACATCATCTTTAGCTTCCTGGCCTTCGCGATCTTCGCGGTCAGCTTCGTCTTGGGAATTCTTTTTATTATCGAAGAGTTTCAGCTGAAGTATAAGGTGTCGCCTAAGCTCTTTTTGCGGCTGCCCAGCCTGGACTCCGTCGAGCAGATCCACGCCAAGGCCCTGACCGTGGGCTTCGTCCTGCTCACCGGCGGCATCGTTACCGGGGCGGCCTGGGCGAAATCCGTCACCGGCTTTTATTTTTTTGAGGACGCCCGCCAGCTTTGGTCGATCATAGCCTGGCTGATCTACGCCATTTTCCTGCAGGCCCGGATCGCCGCCGGCTGGCGGGGGCGGCGGGGGATCTTGCTATCTCTGCTCGGATTTGTTGTGATAGTTTTTACCTTCTTGGGTGTAAGGCATAACTGATGCATCTCTTCGTCTTAGGTCTGAACCACAAGTCGGCGCCCATCGGGGTCCGCGAGCGCTTCGCGATCTCCGAGGCGCGGGTGGGAGAGTTTTTGACCAAGGCCGCCGCCTTGCCCCACTTGGACGAGGTCCTTGCCGTCTTCACCTGCAACCGCGTCGAGGTCTACGGGGCCTCCAAGCACCCCCAGCAGGCCCGGCGGCAGGTCTCGCGATTTATCTCCGAATTCCAAAAGGTTCCCGAAGAGACCTTCGAGCAGCACACCTATTTTTTCGAGGGCGAGCAGGCGATCCGCCACGGCTTTAGGGTGAGCGCCAGTCTCGACTCCATGATCGTCGGCGAGCCGCAGATCTTAGGGCAGATGAAAGACGCCTACCGCCTGGCCAGCGAGGCGGGCACCACCGGGACCCTGCTCAACAAGTTTTTCCACCGCGCCTTTTTCGTGGCCAAGAAGCTGCGCTCCGAGACCTCGATCGGCTCGCACCCGGTCTCGGTGAGCTACGCGGCGGTGGTCCTGGCCAAGCAGATCTTCGGCGATCTGGCCGGGAAGAAGGCCCTGATCCTAGGCGCGGGCAAGATGAGCCTGCTCGCCATCCGCCACCTGAAGGGTGCCGGCATCGAGACCTTGTATCTGGCGAACCGCACGCCCGAGCGCGCGGAAGAGATCGCCCGCAAGGTCGGCGGCGAGACCATCCCCTTCGACAAGTTCGACAAGTGGCTGGCCGACGCCGACATCGTCGTCACCTCGACCTCCGCCGAGGACTACATCGTCGTTCCGGCCAAGGTGCAGGAGGCGATCAAGCAGCGGAAGAACCGCCCGATGTTCTTCATCGACATCGCCGTTCCGCGCAACGTCTCGCCCGAGGTCAACCACATCCACAACATCTACCTCTACGACATCGACGATCTGGGCCAGGTGGTCGAGGCCAACAAGAACGAGCGGGTGAAAGAGGCCGAGCGGGCCGAGTACCTGCTGGAGAGCGAGGTCGAGGATTTCGCCAAGATCCTGCGGGGCCTGGCGGTGGTGCCGACCCTCTCGTCGCTCTCCAAGAAGTTCGACGCGATCTGCCGGCGCGAGCTGGACAAGACCTTCCAACGGATGCCCCAGCTGGACGAGGCCGGCCGCGAGGCGGTGGAGGCCATGGCCTACGCCATCGTCAACAAGATCCTCCACGATCCCATGGTCGCATTGAAAGAGCGGGGGACCGAGGCGGATCAGCCGGACTATTCGGCCCTGGTGCGCAAGCTTTTCCGCCTGGACGAGGCCTAGGCCGCGGCCCCTTCCCCTCGCTTCTTCATTGACTAACGCGTGCCCTAACTTTATATGGGGGCGGCTTTTTTCGGAGCCCTTTTCAAGGAGATACGATGGCGCTGGTCTACTTTGAGCGGGAGGGCAAGACCCTCAACGTGAATGCCGGGCAAAACCTGCGGAAGTTGGCCCAGGCCAACGGCGTTTCCCTCTACCGCGGCATTAATAAGCTTATCAATTGCCGGGGGCAGGGCCTCTGCGGCACCTGCTTGGTCGAGGTCTATGCCAAGAACCCCGTCGACCTGAATCCCCGTACCGCCATGGAAGAGCAGCAGCTCAAGGATTACACCAATCCCTACCTCCGCTTGGCCTGCCAGGTCCGGGTGCACGGCAACGTCCAAGTGAAGACCCAGCCCGTCGAGTTCATGGAGCCGCAGATGGGGCTGGTCGCCCCGCCGCTGGTTTCCGGCGATTGAAACGGTCTACTTAAATAACATACAAATGGATCGCCCCGGAACGGGAAAAAGGTGTCCCTGGAGGGCCCGAGGACTGTTCGAGACTTCCTCAAGGGCTGCAGGGAGTGGTTTGGAAAGATGAATTTAGGAGTGGAAGGAGGGGTTTTCAGGCCACCTAAAATAAGAGCGAGTTCCGCAGGGGCCGGAAGGGACACCTTTTTCCCGTTCCGGGGCGCACCTTGTTGTCTTACGCGGCATGAAACCAAATGGAGAAGTGAAAAATATCGCAAAAGGGTGTTGAGTTTTTAAGGGTTTATATTTACTAAGTCCGCTACGGAGGAATCCCGTTTTCTTCGGCCCCCATAGCTCAGTGGATAGAGCATTGGCCTCCGAAGCCATGTGCGGAGGTTCGATTCCTCCTGGGGGCGTAAAATTAAGTGTCGAAGTGCTTAAGTGTCGAAGTGTCTAAGTTTCATATGCGATAAACTATTTTAAATCGAAATTTGGCAAAAAAAACTTAAGCACTTCGAGACTTAAGCACTTAGGCACTTGAAGCCGTTGGGGCGGTAGCTCAGCTGGGAGAGCGACGCGTTCGCAATGCGTAGGTCGGGAGTTCGATCCTCCTCCGCTCCACATTATTTTCCCGCCGATCCGGTGTTCCCGGATCGGCTTCCCTCGTTCGCAACGCCTGGTGGTGGGATGAAATTCGGCCGCATATCTTTTTTTCTAGGGATCCTGCTCGTGGTCGGCCTTGCGCGCACGGCGCCGCTCCGGGCGGCCGACGACGCCATCTTCATCGACCCCAGCGACCCCAGCCTGATCCGCAAAACGGTGATCCCCTTCGCCTCCGAGATCGTCCTGCGCGCCTCCGACCTGCCGACGCACAGCGAGGCCCATCCCAACGTCGCCTTCGGCGAGCAGAGATTCTCCTTCATCTCGCTGAGCCCCGACGGGGCCTACCTGGCCTTCAGCGTCGACGGCAGCTTGAGCGACTGGAGCGGGGTCTACGACCTCGGGAAGAAAGACCTGCACCAGGTGGCGCTGAGCTTCGACGCGCGCGCCTTGGCGCCGGCCTGGGCCGCGGACGGCCGCCGCGTGGCCTTCGAAGAGGAAGACTCCGTCGGCCGGCGCTACCTCCAGGTCTACGACCTCGAGAAACGCGAGAGCTGCGGTCTCGACTACCGCAGCGCGAAAAATAAATACCTCAACCTGCTCAACCCCTGGTGGAGCGAGGCGGGCGACAAGGTCTATTTCCAGGTGGAGGTCAACAACAAGTACCGCCGCTCGATGGGGCTCAAGCCCCTGACCGGCCCCGCCCGCATCGGCGAGGCGAGCGCCCAATGCCAAGAGCTGGTCTTGCGCAGCGTGGAAAAATTCATGGCCGAGGTACCGGCCGGCAACATACCCCGCGAGGCCTTGGCGACTCTGCTCAAGGGGCCCCTATGATCCGCGCCGTCCTCTTTGATTTCAACGGGGTCATCGTCGACGACGAGCCCGTCCACCTTCGCCTCTTTCAAAAAGTGCTGAAAGAGGAGGGGGTGACGCTTTCCAAGGCAGATTATTACTCCAAGTACCTGGGCATGGACGACTTCGACTGCTTCGCCGCCGCGGCCAAGGACGCCGGCAAGGCCAAGGCGGAGGACAAGATCCAGGAGATGATCGCGCGCAAGTCGAAGTACTACGACGAGGAGATGACGACGAATACCCCCTTTGTCCCCGGCGTTCTCGAGTTCGTCCGGGCGCTGGCGCCCAAGTACTACCTGGCGGTGGTCTCGGGCGCCCTGCGGCGCGAGATCGAGATGATGCTGGCCCGCGGGAAAGTGCGCGACGCCTTCAGCGCCGTCGTCGCGGCCGAGGACATCGAGCGCGGCAAGCCCGATCCCGAGGGCTACGACAAGGCCATGCAGCTGCTCAACCGCGACTACGTGGCCAGCGCGGATCTGCTGCTGCCCGCGGAGTGCCTGGTGTTCGAGGATTCCATCTGGGGGATCGAAGCCGCGACCGCGGCGGGGATGCCGTCGGTGGCGGTGACGACCTCTTTCGCTCCTTCGGCCCTGCCCGGGGCCAAGCAATACATCCAGGATTTTCAGGGGCTGGATCCCCAGGTTTTTCTCGGTAAAATCGCTTGAGGGCGGCGGCGCTCCGCCGCGGAATCGCCCAAGAGGTGAGGCATGTCTCGAGGCACGAAAATCGTATTCGATCTAGAGACCCAAAAGACCTTCGACGAGGTCGGCGGGCGCAACTATGAAGACCTCCTGGTCAGCGTTCTGGGCGCCTATCGCTACGACGAGGACCGCTACGAGTGCTTCCTCGAGGCCGAGCTGCACCGCTTCGAAAATCTCTTGATCGACTCGCCCCTGATCGTCGGCTTCAACATCCGCAAGTTCGACTTTCCGGTCCTGCAGCGCTACTGCAAGATCGACACCTCCAAGCTTCCGATGCTCGACCTGATGGAGGACATCGCCAACCGCATCGGCCATCGCGTCAGCCTCGACAGCGTGGCGTTGGCCACGCTCAACATCGGCAAGACCGGCCACGGACTCGACGCCATCGACTACTACCGGGAAGGGAAGTGGGACCTGCTCAAGAGCTATTGCCTCAACGACGTGAAGATCACCAAAGAGGTCTACGACTACGGGCTCAAGCACGGCCACGTCTATTACATGACCCGCGACGGCAGCGACCGGAAGAGCGTCCAGGTCGAATGGGACCTCGACGCCAAGCCGGAGACCCCCGCGGCCGCCGCGAAACAATACAATCTCATTTGGTAGGACCCCTATGCGCGCCCCCATCCCCATGACCCCCGAAGGACTCGCCAAGCTCAAGGAAGAGCTGAAGCGGCTGAAGACCGTCGACAAGATCGAGAACATCCGCGACATCGAGGTCGCCCGCGCCCACGGCGACCTTTCGGAAAACGCCGAGTACTCGGCCGCGAAGGAGCGGCAGTCGCACATCGCCGGCCGCATCGCCGAGTTGGAGGAGATTATCGCCTGCGCTCAGGTGATCGATCCGGCCGGGCTGGACCACGAGAAGGTGGTGTTCGGCGCGACGGTGCGCCTGAGCGACACGGATTCGGGGGAAGAGGTGACTTACCAAATTGTCGGCATCCACGAGTCCGACGTGAAGGCGGGGCGGATCTCGGTCGAGTCGCCGCTCGCGAAGTCGCTGATCGGGAAGACGGTCGACGACCTGGTCAAGCTCAAGACGGCGCGGGGGGAGAAGGAATTCGAGGTCTTGGAGATCGTCTACAAGTAGGGGCGAACCTCGTGTTCGCCCTGTTTGCAAAAACGACAATCTTGCAAAATTACCGCCATCGTCGGGCGAACACGAGGTTCGCCCCTACGATTTTGGGAACTCGCGCCCCTCCACTTCCTCAAACCTCTTTCGCAGCCCCTCCGGAATCTCCAGGCTCTTCTGCTTGCGGTAATCGAAATACACCATCACCGTCCGCGCCGCCGCCACCAGGCGACCGGTGTTTTCCTCCTTCACCTCGTACTCGATGACGAAGCTCGAGCGCTTGATTTCGACGGTGCGCAGGGCGACGACGAGCGTCTCGTTCAGGTAGGCCGGCGAGCGGTAGTCGAGCTGCAGGGAGGCGACGATCACGCTGTCCCGCGACTCGGGGTCGCCGACGGTGAAGTCCAGCTCGGGAAATTTTTGGAAATAAGCGACGCGGCCCTCCTCGAGGTAGGTGACGTATTTGGCGTTGTTCAAGTGCCCCATCATGTCGACGTCGGCGAAACGAACCTTGATTTTGACTTGGGTGTTCCAGCTCATGTGAGGATTTCTAGCAACGCCGGTGTCCCCTTGTCGATAAAACTCTTGCTGAAAGGGGGCCCTCGGTTTTTCGACGGGGGCGGGGCACAATCGGTACCTGGTACCAAAAGTTCAGCACTCCGGCTTTTCCAATCCAACGACCATTCGTGCCAATTTTATCACCGCCTGGGCCGCGTCGCGTCCCGGGCTAAGCGCCGCTCGGCGAAGCGCGGCGCGCCGGGCGCCCGTCCGGCGCGCGGGGCCTCGCTCGGCGTCGCTGATCCACGCGAAGGGGCACCGATGACACCGCCGAACTTGGACAAAGTCGACATCCAGGCCTTGGATGTCCTGTACTTGGAAAACCTGTTGCAACTCCCGCCCGACGAGGCCGCGCCGCGTTTCAAGGGGACGGACTTGATCGTCGAGAAGGGCGTCGACCCTTTCACCGGCGAGACGATCGGCGAGCTGAAGCGGATCGTGGACGGGAAGGGGACGACGGAGGCTCGCAGCATCGAGGAAGAGAAGGCCTGGATCGAGACCCTGCGGGGCGCCGATCTCGACAAGAATAAATCCCTCGACCTGTCCGAGGCCCGGGCCCTGCTGAAGGCGGGCCTCGCGGAGGAGCAGGCCGCCTCGGTGGATCCGGAAAAATTCCTCGCCAGCGTCGAGGGTCTGATGGCCCGCCGCTACCGACCGCTCGCCGAGAACATGCGCGAGTTCAAGGCCGAGCTGGCCTTCCGCCCGATCTTGGACCTCCTCGAGCAGTACAACTACGGCATCCTGGTCGACGAGGTGCGCCAGGCCCACTCGGTCTTTTCCTTGAACAGCTTGACCAAGACGGGCACGAACGTCTTGGCCTTCATCCCCTACGGCATCCAACGCCTTTGGGGAGACGCGCCCGTGCTGCAGGGCGACGCCTTGGCCGAATCGGCGGCGCGCAGCCATTACGAGGAGCGCGGTCAAGCCATCGAAGCGTTGCGGCGGGCGATTGCGGAAGGCGTGGACAAGGGAGAGTCCTGGGCCCTCGAGGGGCGCCTCGACGAGGCCTTGAGGAAATTGGATGCGGCGACCGTCGCGGTGCTGGAGGACGAGCTCGCCGCCACAAGGCTCTACACGATTCTCGGCTTAAGCGACCGCAAGGAGGCCTACCAAAAGCTCGACGAATTCGCCAAGGCGGAGCGCCCAGGCTTCCTCGGCTTCGGCGGCGGCAACACCTCCGCCGGCTGGTTCGGCAGTTTTTGGAATTACAGCGGCCGTCGCAACAATCTCTACATCGCCCGCACCATCTTCCGATTTCTGGGCGTCAAGGCCGCCACCGACGACGCCGCGTTTGACGAGACGCTGCACAAGGGCGCTCGAGAGAGCCTGGCCGACATGAACGGAGACCCGCTGGGCGGCTTCAACAACATGGCGGCGGTCGGGCTGACGAATATCTTCTGCCTGGGCGGCGCGTTCTGCGAGCCGACCCAGTGGCGGGCCTGGAGCGACGAGGCCGAGATGCAGTCGGTGGGTCGCATGATCGACGGCGTCTTGGTCCTGAACCTCGGTTCGAAGAGCCTGAGCAGCCTTGGCGATGCCTTCAAGGTGGGCCGCCTGAAGGGGTGGGGCGAGGTCGGTCGCGCGTGGTGGGGGGAAGGCTCCTGGCTCGCGAGGCTCTCCCCCTTGGGCAAGGCCGGTTGGGGCCGCAAGATCGTTCCCCTTGGCGTCTGGAAGGACGCCAGAGTCGCCGCCGAGAAAGAGGCCGCGGAGTTCGCGAAGCTCGGCGAGACATTCGCCAAGCCCACCGGCCGCGTCGGAAAATTCCTCCACGGTATGAGCGAATCCCTGAAGCAATACCTCTTCAAGGGCCTGCCGCCCTTGACCGCCGCGCAATCCGCGCAGCTGAAAAAGGCCGGCGAGCTGACCGGCAAGGGCATGGACAAATTAACCAAGGGAGTCCTCCTGCTCGGCATCCTGCAGGCCGCCGACGACCGCCTGGCGCCGGCCTTCAATCCCTTCGAGTACGGATTGAAGGACATGGATCGCGAGGCCGACTTCGAGGCCTATCCCGACCCGACGCGTCCCGAACCCGTGCTAGTCCCGGCCACGAATCCTCAATAGTCGGCTTGCGGCGAGGGGCTTGCCGCAGGCCCGACTTGGCAAAACGCGATGCCGCCGGCGGTGGGGGTCTGTGTGACCCGCCGGCGGCATTTGCTTTGGGGAATCCGGGTGTTTCGCAAATTTACCTTTAGCGACGCAACTTTTCCCTCGCCGCGCCGAGTCCAAACCTGTAATACCCAAAGTTTAACCAGCTGTTTTTATTAAGGTAATATGTTTCCAGGGTTTCCCGGCGAGGGCGCGGGGCGAACCCGGCGGGGCTTGAGTTCCTCTGCCGAGGCGGCGCCTGGCTCGAATCTCTCCGACATCTTAAGGCCGTTCTTGGAGCGAAGCCGCGGCGAGCTGCGCGCGGAGCTGGAGTCGCTCGCGCGGGAGACGGATCCGCAGTTTTTCTTCGAGGGGTTGCTGGGCCTCGGCATGCGTCGAGAGGCGGCGGGAGATCTGGAAATCGCCGCCGAGCTTTATGCCGCGGTCGCGGGAGCCGAATCGGTCCGGCCGCTTCGGGATCGCGCGCAACGCCGACTCGACGCCGTCCTAGGCCGCGGCGACGCGGGCCCGCGCTTCGAATTCCTCGCCCGACGCTTCGCGCGCGAGGCCTCCGATCCAACGATGCTGCTCGCGATGACGGCGGGCTCGGCGGTCTTCACGCTTTCGCGCGCGTCCATCTTATCGCGGCTGCTGGCCTCGCCGACGCGGAATTTTCTCACTCAGGGATTAGGCGCTCGCGCCGTCGCTTCCGGTGGTGCTTTCTTGCTCGAGGTCCCGGCCTTCTGGGCGACGGGGAAGGGGCTTCGGGAATTTGCCGCTCCTGGATTGCAGTCTTGGGATCTCGCGACCAATTTTCAGGAATTGGCCGGGGCCGGGCTGACCTTGGGGGCTTTGAAGTTAACCGGATTTGGCGGCCAATCGCTCTATCGGCGTCTCGCGGGACCCGCGGGGGCCGTTCGCGAACGGCCCCTACAGATGCTGTTCCACCAAACGGGCATGTTCACCGGCATCGTCCTCGGCCACCGCCTCGAGGAGGCCGTCGGCCTGCGCCGGCCCGTCGACGGCGCCACCACGCTGCTCGATTCCCTCGTCATGCTCCTGCAATTCAACGTCGGCGGACGCCTGAGTCACCAGCTCTTGGGCCGGAGCTGGGCCGGTCGAGTACAGGAGATGGAGCTTCGCCTCCAAGCGCTGGCCGCCCGGCCGCGCGTCCCCGGACCGCCCCTGGATTTGGGTCCGGCCCCGGTATTCGCAACGGCCTCCGGTCCGAGAGGCCCCCGCGGCGAGTCCCTCGAGACCTTCCTCTCCCGGCCGACCCTCATGATGATGGAAGGAGAGGGCGGCGGGAACTCTTCTCACGCTCGACCCTGGCGCGGCCTGTTCCTGGACGTGGCCGAGCGCGGCCGCGAGGCCGAGGTGCGGGCCCTGCGCGACCTGCTTCACGAGCTCTTGCAATCGGGCGAGCGCGGCTACGCCCGCATCGCGGACAAGCTCGCCTCCCGCGACCACCAGGAGTGGCGCACCGGGATCCGCATCCTCGGTGAGCTGCTCGAGCGCAACCCGCAACTCGTCGAGCGCCTGCGCGCCTCCGAAACGCTTCGCGCCTATGCCGAGGATTGGGGCGGGCGGCCGCATTTTAAGGGGCCCGGCGAGATCGCGGTGGGGGTGGAGCGCGGCACGCCCAAGGCTTATTCGATCCAACAGCATTTCGTGCCCGAGTTGCAGCGCGTCCTTTTCGAAAATCCCAACCTTCGCGGCTGGGAGGCCTTCCTGCGGAGCCACCGCGGCAGGAAAGAGCTGTCGCGCTCGCAAAGCCTCGCCGACTCGGCCGGGGGAAGCCTTGTCCTCGCGGACGGCCCGCGCTTCGGCCTGCGCCTCCGCTTCGACGCAGGCGACCACCTGCGGACCCCCGTGGAGATCCGCCGGCCCTATACGGAAGAGGAATGGCAGAGCGCGGCCTCGCCCAAGCCGCCGGCCGCAGCGCCCGAACCTCCTCGAGCCGCCTCCGCGCTCGCCCCGCAGGCGGGGGAAAATCCGACGCTCTGGGCGATGCGCCTGCTGGAGGCCAGCCGCGAGGGTGAAGCGCAGGCCTTGATGGTCGCGCAGGTCTTGGAGGCCCGGCTCCGCGATCCCGCCCAAGCGACCTTGGCGAGGGAAGCCGTCGAGCGCCTGGTCTCCATGACCGATCGGACTCCGGAGGGCCGGGGCATCCTCGCCCGTCGCTACACCATTCCCGGCGTCCGCGATCCCTTGACCATCGTCAGCCTGCCCACGACCTTCCTCCCCGAACAATGGTCCCGCGTCTTCGCCGAGGGCATCGTCCAAGAGTTTCGCCGCGACCGCCGCCCCGTGGACCGCGCTGTCGAGATCGGCTCGGGCACCGGCTGGGTCTCGATCCTCGCCGCCAAGCTCGGCATGGCCCGAGAGGTGATCGGCGTCGACCGCAATCCCCACGCCCCGGTGGTCGGACGCCTCAACGCCGCGCTCAACGGCGTCGAGGGGGTGAGCTTCCTGACCAGCGACCTCTTGACGCAACTCCCGGAAGGCATGAAGGCGGATCTCATCCTAGCCTGTCTCCCGCAGGTTCCGCGCAACGGCGGCGTCGAGAGCCTGCGCGCCGTCGCCGATTATTATCCCAGCGAGGGGACCTACTGGGACCGCTTCGGCTTGGGTCTGATCGACCGCGCCCTGGGCCAGGCGCGGGAGCGACTCACGGAAGATGGTCGTATTCTGTTCAACTTGGGCGGAAGGCCCGGCCGTCCCATCCTCGAGGATCTGCTGGCGCGGCGCGGTTTTCATCCCAGTGTCCGTTACGGGCAATTGATCCAACAGGACCCTACCACCGACTTCTCCGAGTTGGCCCGCCTTGAGGCCGGCAACCGCCACCGCTTCGAGTTTTTCCTCAAGGAGAATCCGAATGCCCCGATCTCCGCCGCCGAGGCGGTGGGAAGACCCGAGGTCTACCACATGCTGTACCTGACCGAGGGCCGTCCCTACGCGAATCTGCTGCGCGCGGCCCTGGGCGCCGAGACCGCGCGGCCGGCGCGTCTCGGCTACACGCCGGACCCGGGCACCGAGCACGAGGCCTTGCGCGTCGCGCTAGCCGCCGAGCTGGGCCCGGAGTGGGGCGTGCGTCTGCCGCCCGACCTGCTCTTTCTGGGGCCATCCTCCGACCTGCTGCTCGAGGGCCTGTTGCGCGTCGGCCTGCCGGAGGGCGCGCGGGTGCTTTACGCCGGTCCCGCGGAGGCCGAGCCGCCGGCGGGTCTGCGGCGCTTCCACGTCACCGTCCCATTGCGGGCGGACCCGGCTACCCTGCAAAACGTCCTGGAGACGCAGGGGCCCGCGGCGATCGTCCTGCGGCTGCCGCGCGAGGCCTGGGCCTCGGGCGAGGAGTTTTTTCCCTTGTTCGCGGCCGCCGTGGAGCGCCGCAGCCACGTCGTGGTGATGGAAGACCATCCGCTACCGGCCCAGGGCCGGCCGCATCCCGCGGCCCAATACCTGAGCGAGCGCCCCGAGGCCTTGCCTTACGTCCACCTGGTGCAATCGTTGGACCGGCGCTACCAAAGTCCCGCTTATCCCTTGGCGGTCGCGATGATCGCCAACTCGTCGCTGCACGGGGCCTTGATCCGTTACGGAGACGTCACCTATTCGCGGGCCTCGAGCCTGGTGCAGGGCGTCTACTCGAGATTCTTGCAAGATATGCCGCGCGGCATCCTGCCGGGCCCGGAAACGCGAGGCTCCATCGAGCCCGTCTTGGCCGCCTCCGGACCGGAATCGCCGGTTTCCCGGGCCTTAAGCTCGCGGGCGGCCTTCGAGAGCGCCCCCAAGGGCGAGCATGCGGACCCCATCGACATGAGCTTCGGCGAATCCGAGTGGCGCGCCCCGGTGCGTCTGGACGCCGCGGTGTTGGACGCCTTGAGCCGGCCCCGCGAGGCGCTGGACGCGGAGGCGCGCGCGGCGGTGTCGCGCTACCTGCGCGAGAGTCGCGGCGTCGATTTCGCTCCGGAGCAGATCGTCCTGGCCGCGGGAGTCCACCCCGCGCTGGAGGCCGCGATCCGCGCTATCGGCGCGGTGGAGGGGAAGGGCGTCCAGGTCGCCGTCCCGCAGCCGAGCTACGGGCTCTTCTACCCGACGGTCGAGATCGCGGGCGGCCGCTTGGCCGAATTCGCGACCCGCGCGGAGGACCGCTTTTTGGCGCGCACGGGGATGCTTCCGCTGCAGGACAACGGGAAGGGATCGCGCTGGGTGTCCGCCCTGCTGCTCAACGAGCCCACCAATCCGGCGGGCCAGTATTACAGCGCCGAGCAGTGGCGGGAGATCGCGGGGGCGATCCGTGCCGCGCGCGGTTACCTGATGTTCGACGACGTCTTCGGCACGCTCGACTTCGGGCGCATTCGGGGCCGGCGGGCGCCCTCCTTGCAGGTCTTAACCCCCGAGTTGGGGCCGAGGCTGGTGGCCTTCGGGGGCCTCTCGAAGGAGTTCGCCGCCGGCGGCCTGCGCTTCGGCTACGCGGTGACGCCGAATCCGGCCCTGGCCGAGGCGATGCGAGCCGAGCTGTTGGCGGTCCCAGATCCCCTGGCCCTCGCCGCCGCGCCGGAATATCTGGGGCGCTGGCAGGAGCTGATCCAGCCCCATCGTTTTTATTTAAGCTCCAAGGCGATGGCGCTGGAATCCGTGTTCCGCGAGCGCCACCTCCCAGTCACCGAGGTTCAGGGCGGCTACGCCCTATTCGCCGACTTAAGCTATCTGCACGGCCGGCGCCTGCGGCTGCGCGGCGGCGGCACCGCCGAGATTACCCCGCAAAACCTGCACGAGCTCCTCTACAGCGAGGCGGGTCTCAAGGTTCATTCCGAAGAGTGGGCGCGGGTGCGCGGGCATTACCGCTTCGTCTTCTCCATCGAGCGTCTCGACGAGGCCGTCCAACGTCTCAAGGCCTTCTTTCGGTCGGCGCGTTAAAGGTTGACAACTTCTCCTCCCGGTGACATGAGGAAGGCCTCTTCCAGGTCGAAATCCAGTCCATACCTATGTCTCGATGCGGAGGCCTATCCGGCTATGAACGTCTATTCCATACGCCTTATCCCCAGCCTTAAACTCAAACTCTGCCAGTTCTTGGGCATCGCCAGCACGATGGCCGTCGGCGAATTGTCCGAGCGCTTGGATCGCCTGGAGCTCAAGCTCGACCGGCTCGACGTCCAGATGCGCCGCTCTTCCCGGCGCCAGCTGGTCCTGCCGGTTCCAGCCAAGGCCGAGGCCGCTGTTTCCGCAAAAAAAAAACCTTTACGCCCGGCACGGGTGGCGGCCGCGAAGCCGCCTAAGGCCAAGCCCCGCTTGGTCGAGGTCACCCCGATCGCTCGTCCCGAGCCGATGGGCGGGGATTTCGCCGCCGCGGAGCAGCCAAGCCCGGTCTTAAGCCCCGTCGTCGCCGAGGCCCCCGCGCCGGCGCCTCTGCCGGCGCGCCTGGAAGAAGCGGTCATCCTGATCGCCGCCGAGGAGGGGACGCGGCGCGCGGTGCAGGAGTACTTCGGCCCGCGCGTGACCGTCATCGAGGTCGAGGGCGTGCAGCACCTCGACCGGCACTTCGAGGGCCGGCGCATCTTGGCCGTGATTTTCGACCGCGCCTTGCTCGGCCAGGAGGCCGCGCGCGAGACGCTCGAGCCCCTAAGCCGCGTCCAAGGCGAGACCCGTTGGATCGGATTGTCGAGTTATTTGACCTTGGCTTTCGCCGAGTCGATGCCGCAGCGCGAGGACTTCGCGACTTTCTTGACCCGGCCGCTGAGCGCCGCTTCCTTGGAGGGAGTGTTCGGAGCGGGGCCGGCGGCGGCTATCTCCGCAGCGGGTCGCACTGACCCGGCTTGAGCGGCATTTGCGGCCGTTTCTTCTCCTCTTCCCGGATCTGCTTGACCTTGAGCGAGTCGGTGTCCGTGGGCTGTCCCACCCGGCTGGCCAGTTCGTTGGTCATGCGTGCGGTGATCATGTCGCGGATGCTGCCCTGGCCGCGCAGGTCGGCGTCGAGGAATTTTTCGATCTTGGCGTTGGAGGCTTGGGTCGCCATCAGGGCGTCCAGCAGGTCGCGGAAGGAAAAGCCCGTCCCCAGCTCTTGCAGCTTGACGAGCATCGCCTTGCAGTCGCGGCAGACGGCCTGAAACCAGCCGGCCTTTTCTTGACAATAAAGACACTTTGCCAATGTATTCTCTCCTGCCGTAACCTTTCTCGAATTTGCGAAGAATGAAAAGGGAAAAAATCCATGTCGGAAAGCGTCGCTGGCCCGGTGCGGGCCTACTTTCGGGAGTTGTTCGATTTTCAGCCGGTTTGGGCGGGGGCCCTGGGCGAGGAGCGCCACGCCTCGCGTAACGCGGACCTCTCGGAGGCCCGGATCGGGCGGCACCTCGCGGCGCTGCGAAAGCTCGAGGCGGAGCTGCGGCGAGTCCGTCCTTCCAAAACTTGGACCGACGACCGGATCGAGTTTGAGCTGCTGAAGAGCGACCTGGCCCTGCGCCTCAAGGAGTGGGGCGAGTGGCGCAAGTACCGCCGGGACCCCTTGCTCTACGTGGGCGAGCTGATCTACGGGCTTTGGTACGTCTTCCTCCGCATTTCCTCCAAGGGAGGCAAGGTCGAGGCCGCCCTGGCCCGCCTGCGCGGCGCGCGCGCGGTCGTCGCCGCCGCGATGGAGAACTTGGGCCGCCCGCCCAAATTATGGACGCGGATCGCGGTCGAGGAGTGCCAAGGCTATCTGGGATTTTTGCGCGAGGTGAGGGGCGAGCTGCTGCGCCTCGCGCCGAAGCGGCGAAGGGAGATCCTAGCCGCCTGCGCCGAGGCTGAGGCGGCCGGCGGCGAGCTGCTGAAATTCCTGCGCGGGCCCCTCGCCAAGCGTTCCGACGGGGACTACGCGGTGGGGCGGGCCGACTTCGAGTTTCTGCTCAAGACCTACCACCGCTGCGACCTGAGCGCGGCGGAGCTGAGAAAACTCGGCGAGCGGCAGTTCGCCGCCGTCCAGGAGGAGCTCGAGGCCCAGGCCCGCGAGATCGACCCCAAGAAGCCCTGGCATCGCCTGGTGGAAGAGGCGAAGCGCCGCCACCCCAAGGCCGGCGATTTGCTGCGGACCTACCGCCGGGAGACGCGCCGGTTGCGGCGCTTCGTCGCGGAGCGCGGCCTGGTCAGCCTGCCGCGCGGCGAGAGCCTGCGCGTGATCGAGACGCCGGCCTTCACCCGCAGCACGATCCCATTCGCGGCCTACGTCGATCCCCCGATGTTCCGCGGCGCGAACCGCGGCACCTTCTTTGTCACGCCGATCACGGTTCGGGACCCGCGAAAGGCCGAGGCCCTGCTCGGCGAGCACAATTTCGGCGCGCTCCGCGTCACCGCCCTGCACGAGGGCTATCCGGGCCATCACTTGCAGTTCGCCGTCCAGCGCCGCGCGCCGGGCCGGATGATGCGCACCTACAATTGCAGCAGCTTCTACGAGGGTTGGGCCCTCTACTGCGAGGAGCTCATGTACGAGGCGGGCGGCTACGACGCCTGGGGGAGGCTGATCCAGCTGAAGGACAAGCTGTGGCGTGCCTGCCGGGTGATCGTCGACGTGAATTTGCACACACGGGCGATGAGCGATGCCGAAGCGGTGCGCTTCATGGCGCGCGAGCTGAAGATGAGCCCCGTCTCCGCCCGAGCCGACGTCAACTGGTACACGATGCGCCCGACGGTGCCGCAGAGCTACCTGACGGGGATGCTGCGGCTGAAGGCCCTGCGCGAGAAGTTGAAAAAGCGGTGGGGCGCAAAATTTTCGTTGCGGAGATTTCACGACGCGGTCCTCCGCTGCGGCGCGATCCCAATTCCCTTGCTGGAGAAGTCCCTGTAGGGGCGAATTGTACCGCCTCTCCCTGACTGCAAGAGCCCCCGGCGCGAGGGGGATATGTCCTGGCGCGACCATCAGAAAGATCGAACACCTTGAGGCCTAAATAATTTCGATCTTTCTGCAGAGGGCGGGCCCCGGGGCTAGGATACTTCGCAAAGTCTGTCGACTTTGCTGCGCGCCCGAAGCAAGTTCGGGCTTGCGGGGGCCCGACCGGGTCGCGCAGGGCATATCCCCCTCGCGCCGGGGGCGGACGTGGCAAAAGAAAAAAGCTACTTAGCTCTACAAAATAAGCGGGATTTAGCTACAACGTTTGCCATTAAAAACCCCCGCGGTTGCTTTCCGCCGACGCCTCGCGTATAGCCCGGGGCCTATGTCTCCCGTACTTATCTTCGACCTCGACGGCACCCTGATCGACTCCAAAAAGGACATCGCCGACAGCCTCAACTACGCGCTGGAGCGGGAGGGCTTCGCGACGCTGCCCGACAAAAAGATCGAGGAGCTGGTCGGACACGGCGCCAAGACCCTGGTGCGCGACGCCCTCGGCAACCCCAGCGACGAGGCCTTGGGCCGCGTCTTCCTGACCTTTTGGAACTACTACCACGACCACCTCCTCGACCAAACGCGCCTCTATCCCGGCGTCCTGGAGTTTTTGCGGGAATTCGAGCGCCTGCCCAAGGCGGTGGTCACCAACAAGCCCGAGCTGTTTTCCCAAAAGATCCTTGAAGGCCTGGGCGTCCGCTCCCATTTCCGCTGGCTGATCGGGGGCGACACCCTGCCCATCCAAAAGCCCGACCCCGAGGTCTTCCGGCCGATTTTCCGCGACTTGGGCGCCCCCGCCCCGGGGGTCATGGTGGGGGACTCCCACGTCGACATCGAATGCGGCCGCGCCGCGGGCCTGGCCACCTGCGCGGTCAGCTACGGCTTCCGCCCCCGTGAGGAGCTGCTGGCCTACCGGCCCGATTATTTGATCGATTCCTTCGCCGATTTCTCGCGGTTGCCTTTTTTGCGCGAGGCATCTATTTTCGGCTAGAGCTATGAAGCGCCATGCCCTCACCGCCAAGCTGATCGGTTTTCTGGCCATCGTGGTCCTTTCGGCCCCCGGCCTCAACGCCGCCGGCAAGAAGCCCAGCGGCGGCCTGCCGCATTGGGTGACCGAGATTCCGATCCCGCAAAACGAGACCCTGTATCTGGTCCTGAAGGGGACCTTCTCCACCCGCAAGCAGGCGGAGGACTTGCAGCGCTTCATCCAACAGCTGATGGTCAAGATCCCCGGCGACGGCATCGATCAGAGCGACCATTACGCGGGCCTGCCGTCCGGCAAATACATCGTCGGCACGCTCTTCGACACCAAAGAAAGGGCGCTGTGGTGGATGGACTTTTCCTACCGCAACCGCAAGGTGGGGAAGGGGACGATCAAGGAGGTCAAGCTGAGCAAGGACAGCGCCTTGCCCTACATGCCTTCCGCCTCTCGGCCCCGGCCCAAACCCCTGGTGAGCGAGGCCCAGGCCCTGGCCCAGGTCAAGGCCCTGCCCGACGTGCAGCGGCTCGCGGTGAGCAAGAAGCTGCACTACAAGTTCACCGACTACCCGCGCAACGGCGACCTGCGCTACGAGATCGAGATCCTCGAAGACCGTGGTCGTCGCGATCCGGTCATGGTGGATTTCATCATGGTCAGCGCCATCAATGGACAGGTGGTCGAGCGGCTCTCCGAGGCCCTCGGCCAGAAGATTCGCTAGTCGCGCGTTTCCAATCTCAACGCAGGGAGGTATTCCATGTCCGCTCTCCCCGATGATCGAGAAAGCCAAGGAAAGAAAGAGGCCATGGAGGTCGCCGAGGCGGCCCGCGAGACGGCCTGGGAGAACCCCAGTTTCGTCGGTGAGCTTTTCATGGGCCGCTTCCATCCAGACTGGGTGCTGCCCTTCCCCGAGCAGGATCCCGCCGACCGCGAGATCGGCGATCGTTACATCGCCGAGCTCACGGCCTTCCTCAAGGCCAAGGTCGATCCCGACGAAATCGACCGCACCGGCGCGATGCCCGCCGAGGTCGTCGACGGCCTGGTGAAATTGGGCGCCTTTGCGATGAAGATCCCGCAGGCCTACGGTGGGCTCGGGCTCTCCCAGATCAACTACAACCGCGCGATCCTGGCCGTCGCGAGCTATTGCAGCAACACCGCGGTCTGGCTCTCCGCGCACCAGAGCATCGGCGTCCCGCAGCCCCTGAAGCTCTTCGGGACGGAGGAGCAGAAGCGGAAATTCCTGCCGCGCTTTCGCGAGGGGGCGATCAGCGCCTTCGCCCTCACCGAACCCTCCGTCGGCTCCGATCCCGCGCAGATGAAGACCACCGCCGCGCCGGTGGACGGCGGCGAATTCTATTTGATCAACGGGGAAAAGCTTTGGTGCACCAACGGCCCGGTCGCCGACATCCTCGTCGTGATGGCCAAGACCGGCCCCAAGGACATCACCGCCTTCATCGTCGAGACGAACACGCCCGGCTTCGAGGTCGTGCACCGCTGCGACTTCATGGGACTGAAGGGCATCCAGAACGGCTTGCTCCGCTTTCGCGACGTGAAGGTTCCGAAAGAAAACATCCTGCTCGGTCTGGGCCGGGGCCTGAAACTGGCCCTGGTCACGCTCAATACCGGGCGGCTGACGCTCCCGGCAGCCTGCACCGGCGGCGCGAAGCAATGCCTGAACATCGCCCGCGACTGGGCCAACGAGCGGGTGCAGTGGGGCGCGCCGATCGGCAAGCACGAGGCGGTCGCGGCGAAGCTGGCTTGGATGAGCGCCGGCACCTTCGCCATGGAAGCGATGACCTGGTACGCCTCGGCCCTGGTCGATCGGGGCGGGCGCGACATCCGGCTCGAGGCGGCGATGGCCAAGCTCTTCTGCTCGGAGCGGGGCTGGCGGATTATCGACGAGACCCTGCAGATCCGCGGCGGGCGCGGCTTCGAGACCGCGGATTCGCTGCGCGCCCGCGGCGAGAAGCCCTTCCCGGTCGAGCGGATCCTGCGCGACGCGCGCATCAACACGATCATCGAGGGCTCTTCCGAGATCATGCGCCTGTTCATCGCCCGCGAGGCCCTGGACCCGCACATGCACCTGGGCCAAGAAGTCTTCGATCCCAAGTCGGGCGTAGTTAAGAAGTTCCGCGGCCTGCTCCGGATGGCGGGCTTCTACGCCTGGTGGTATCCGCGGCAGTGGCTCACCGCGGGGGCTTGGTTCAAACACGGGGAGATGGGCCCCCTGGCCCGGCACGGCCGCTTCATCGAGCGCTGCGCGCACCGCCTGGCCCGAAGCATCTTCCACGCGATGGCGCGTTATCAGCTGAGGCTGGAGCGCCGGCAGCTCCTGCTCGCCCGCCTGGTGGACGTCGGCGTCTCCCTCTTCGCGATGTCGGTGGCCTGCAGCCGGGCGCTCTCCCTGGCCAAGGAGCGGAGCGACTGCGCCAACGCGATCGAACTGGCCGACCTGTTCTGCCGCTACGAGCGCAAGGAGATCCGGCGGCGTTTCGCCGAACTCTTCGACCGCGACGACGCCAGCGCCTATCGCCTGGCCGGGCGCTTCCTGAAGGGCGAATACGCCTGGTTGGAAGAGGGAATCCTGGCCGCGACCGACCTCGTCCGCGAGGCTCCGGCCCCGAAGGCGGCGGAGCCGGGACTTTCGGAGCCGCTGAAGCAAACCGGCTCCGATCGCCAGCAGCCGCGCTAGGTGTCTGTTGACAAACGACCGGTTGTGGGGCCAAGCCGCCGGAGGCGGATTGGCGGGTCCCGAAAATCCGAAGGATTTTTGGGCGGTGGATGGAGGCCGGATTCGCTCCGGTCGGAATAAGATGGTTTGTCAACGGCCTGATAGACGGAAGGGAAATTTCCGCAACTTGGGCGCGGTCCCCGCGATAAGGCCCCCAACACAAGAAATTTTTACGGATTTCCTCGGCCGTTCACAGGTTTTCCATCAGCGAGAAAAGGGAAGGGCTTTGACTCCACCCCCTTACACCGTCCGATTCTCGAGCGAACCCGCCTTGCAGGGCCTGTTTCAGGATTTGCTCGGCGCCGGCTCCACGCGGCGCGACTTGGATCAAGGCTTCGCCTCCATCGACTACTCCCGCGTCCGCGGCGGCGCTTCTCAGGGCGTCTTCGACCGCAGCCTCGACAGCGCGGAGCTCTTCCAGCGGATCACGACCGCCGGTGCTCTTTCACCGGCCTACCGGCGCTTCGCCGGAGAGGCGCTGCCCTGGGAACCAGGGTCGGGAACCGCGACGCAGGCGGCCTTGCAGAGTTTCGACCAAGACCTCGTCGCTTGGCGCTTGGCCAACGCGACGGCGAGCGGGACCAGCCTGGCCCTCGCCCGGCACATTTTCGAGTGGGTCACGGACGCGGGGGGACTGAGCCTCTCGGTGCGCCACCATCTTCCCGAAAGAAACTTCGACGAGACGATTGCCAACTCGGGCGGGGACTGCACCGAGTTCACCAAGGTCTTGATGACGCTGTCGCAGCGCGCGGGCTTCGAGGCCTTCCCGGTGTGGGTGGGGGAAGACCTTCACGGCGACCGCGTGCAGCACATCGCCACGGGCGTCCGCGTCGGCGGGCGGACGGTGCTGCTCGACCCGATCTACGGGGCCTTTGATGCCCAGCACCGCCAGACGGTTCGGCTGAGTCCCCGCGAGTTCCTGGCCTGGCACTGGAACAACCGGGCCCTCGACCAGCTGAACGTCTCGGCCGCGGCCGCGCAAGGGCTCTTCCAGCGGGCCCTATGGATCGACCCGGCCAACCCGCACATCCTGTTGAATCGGGGATTGTTGCATCGCGACCGGCGCCAGGACCCCGCGGCGGCGCGGGCGGACTTCGAGGCCGCGCTTCGGGCGGATCCCCGCTTCGCCGAAGCCCACTACGAACTCGGCAACATGGAATACGACGCCGGCCGCTACCGGGAGGCCGCGACCCGTTATGCCCAGGCCTTAGCCCTGCACTCCGGCGATTCCCGTTACCGCCGCAACCTGATCCTGGCCCAATATCGCCTGGGTAACCTCGGCGAGGCCCGTCGGCAGCTCGACCTGCTGGCCCATCAGGATCCTCAAGCCGAGGGCCTCGTCCGGCTCCGCCGTCTGGTGGGGAGCTGAGCCCTCCGCCGAGTCTTTTCTTGAGGCCTCCATCCCCAAATTTTTGCTCCGTCTTCCATCGCCCCGCCTTTGGGGTTTTGGATAGCGATTCTTAAATATCATTAAATTTCAAAGGTTTAATAGCTTATCGCGTTTTGAGCGTTTGCCGGGACGGGGATGGCATCGGCTTTGCTTTATATAAGCTTGCACACGTCACAGCGTATGCCGGGGGCATGCTGATGAAAGAGGCATGCCCATGGGCACCCAGCTTTCCAGCAACCCGAAAAATCCTTCCCTCAGCCAGAAATTCTCGAACATCCAGCCCGTCGCCAAGCTGTGGAACCGCGGTTCGGTCGAAGCCGTCAGCCAGCCCTGCCCACCCTGCCCATCGACCACTCCGAGGGCGTTTCCGTTGCCTCGGTCGAAGTTGCCGGCCAGCAGGCCGCCTTCGATGCTGAGCTGGCCCCTACTCCAGGGACAGCCTCCTCCACGGCCCGCCGCTCCGCCATCCTGGCCCGCAGCCAGTCGATCGAGCTGGCCCAGCGCCAAAACTTTGCCGCAAGGCCCAGGGTCAGTACCGAGGATGCCGGCCTCGCTCTCCGCAAGCTGGGCGCCCTGGCCCGCCGCCTGGACATGGACGCCCGCCGCAAGTTCCGCGCCCTGGAAGGGGGCTGCCGAGTGGCGCGCGATCCGCCACACCATCCAGCGCAGCGCCGAGATGAACCAGCTCCAGTTGGCCTTCGCGGCAATTGCCGGCTGAAAAAGGATTTCCCGCCCGCAAACCCGCGTCTTTTGAGGGGTTCGGGCCGCGTCCCCAAGGAAAAATGAGGGGGTGCTACCCCCAAATCCGCCCCTCCCGGAATGCGCCGCGTCATTTTAACCAGAATTCTGGACAGATATTATTCTTATTTAACTAATTGTAATAATTAAATTATTTAACGACTCGCCGTGTCAGGAAACCGTGCGTCTCGAGTCTTGGCATGTGCATTGCTAATCCTACTCCTTGAAGGGTGCATGGCGTCTGACTCCAGGACGAGATGTAAAGGGGTTATTGTGTAGAAAGGGAAAACACAATGACTGGTCCTAAATCCGCCACCGCCAAACAAGCGCCTCGCTCCGAGACGGAGCAACTCCTCATCGACATCGGTTTACTCAGCGATCCTTCGGCCGCCAAACCCGCCGCCCCTAAAAAAGGCGCGGGCAAAAAGCCGGCTCCGGCGAAAGCCAACACCGACAATGGAAAGGGCTATCAGGCCTCCCAAGGTCTCAAAGGCGTGACGCGTGGTTACACCGAAGGTCCTTATGGCCTGCGCTTGAGCGACGCCCCGCCTCTGGCCACCAAGGGCGAGGGCTTCAAGATGAAGCACGGCATCCGCACCGTGGGGGCCGACGGTGCCACGGACTTGCTTGCGGCGCGCCGGCCGAAGTTCACCCAACGCCATCGCCCCTCGGCTCCGGTGTTGCGTTACAACACGGATGTGGATCGCGCCGGCAGCTCGCCCTCCCGCGCGGCGGGCCCCAAGCCCAAGGCCCAGCCGAAGGTCCACACTCCCGATGCCTCGTGGCAGCCGGCGGGCGTGGTTCGCGGCGAACGCACCTACGGGTTTCTCGGCCAACAGGGCATCGAAGTCCTCTTCGGCGGCAAGCCGGCCTAAGCGGCTAACCGAATCATTCCGACCATTTGGGGGTACCCAGGGGTCAAGCTTACGGGCTTGACCCCTTTTTTTTGGCGTGAAATAAGGCCTCCATGGCTTTGTACACCGCTTCGCTCTTTTCCTACCGGAGGCGCAAGACCCGCGAGGTCAAGGTCGGGGACGTCGGGATCGGCGGCGCCAATCCCATCCGCGTCCAGTCCATGACCATCTCCGACACCATGGACACCGCGGCCGTCGTCCGCGAGGCGAAGCAATTGGCCGAGGCCGGCTGCGAGATCGTCCGCATCACCGCGCCGACCATCCACCACGCCGAAAACTTGAAGAACATCCGCGAGCAGCTCCGCGCCGCGGGCGTCAAGGCCCCGCTGGTGGCCGACATCCACTTTACGCCGCAGGCCGCGATGATCGCCGCCGACCACGTCGAGAAGGTGCGCATCAACCCGGGCAACTACGCCGACCGCAAGCTCTTCGCCGTCAAAGAGTACACCGACGCCGAGTACGAGTCCGAGCTCGCCCGCATGGCCGAAAAATTCATCCCCTTGGTCCGCAAGTGTAAGGCGAACGGCGTCGCGATGCGCATCGGCACCAACCACGGCTCGCTCAGCGACCGCATCATGAACCGCTACGGCGACACCCCGCTCGGGATGGTCGAGTCGGCCCTCGAGTTCGTCCGCCTCTGCGAGGCCGAGGGCTACCGCGACCTGATCATCTCGATGAAGGCCAGCTCGCCCTTCATCATGATCGAGGCCTACCGCCTGCTCGCGCAGCGCATGGCCGAGTTGGGCATGGACTATCCCTTCCACTTGGGCGTCACCGAGGCGGGGGAGGGCGAGGACGGGCGCATCAAGTCGGCGATCGGGATCGGCTCGCTGCTTGAGGACGGCATCGGCGACACGGTGCGGGTGAGCCTGACCGAGGATTCCATCCACGAGATCCCCGTTGCCCGGCAGCTGGTGAAGAAATTCAACGACCGGTTCGGCCAAGCCGAAGCGGCGCCGGCGGAGGGGCTCGAGATCTCCTGGGACCCGATGCACCGGCAGCGTCGCGAGAGCCTGGCGATCCAGGCCGGCGACCGCAAGGTCGGCGCGGCGGCCATGTACGGCGTGGTCGCGACCTACCCGACGCCGACCGCGACGGCGGCGGATTTTTCGGCACTGGAATCCTGGGCCGGGTCTCGGAAGGGCGAAGAGCCCGTCATGGATCTGCTCTTTCTCGAGGCGCCGGCGGGCGCCGGTACCGAGGTCCTCGACGCGCTTCGCGACCGAGTCGCCTCGCTGCTGCCGGCGACGCAAATCGGCCTCGTCGTCTCGGATCCGACGGCGGCCCGCGAGGCCCTGGTGGTCTGGGACGCGGCCCGCTTGAAGGTCTCCCCGGGCATGGCCTCCGAGCAGCTCAAGGAGCTCGCCCGGCTCGCGCAAAAAAACCAAAAGCTTCTCGAGCTGCGCTTCGACTCCGTCGCGGCCCTGGTCGACCGCCTGTCCATCTTGAAGCTCTCGGCGCCGCTCGCGCTCAGCCTCGAGTCACCACAGCCGATCTACGACTATCGCCGTTTGGCGGCGCTATTAGCCAAGGAAGGGATCCGGCATCCGATCCACCTTTTCGTGGATGCCAAGATTTTTGAAGATGTGACGCTCGAGGCCGCCTCCGCCCTCGGCTCGCTCCTGATGGACGGTATCGGCGACTCGATCGAGATCGGCGGGGCGGCGCCCGGCGAGGCGACGCGCCTGGCCTTCAACGTCCTTCAGGCGAGCCGTCTGCGGATCAGCAAGGCGGAATTCATCGCCTGTCCCTCCTGCGGGCGGACGCTCTTCGACCTGCAAGAGACCACCCAGCGCATCAAGTCGAAGACCCAGCACCTCAAGGGGGTCAAGATCGCGATCATGGGCTGCATCGTCAACGGCCCCGGCGAGATGGCCGACGCCGATTTCGGCTACGTCGGCGGGGGCCCGGGCCGCATCCACCTCTACGTCGGGAAGGACTGCGTCGAGAAGAACATCCCCTCCGAGATCGCCGACGAGAAGCTGATCGAACTGATTAAAAGGCACAACCGCTGGGTGGAGCCCCCCGCGGCCTAGTCTCTCGGCGAAGGCGAGAATCCCCACGATGCTATGAAACAATCCCAACTGTTAATCCCCACCCTCCGCGAGGCCCCGGCCGACGCCGAGGTCGTCAGCCACCAATTGATGCTCCGCGCGGGCATGATCCGCAAGACCGCCGCGGGCGTCTATTCCTTCCTGACCCTGGCCCTGCGGGTCCTCGAGAAGATCGAGAAGATCATCCGCGAGGAGATGGAGCGCGACGGCGCCCAGGAGGTCCTGCTGCCCGTCGTCATGCCGGCCGAGCTCTGGAAAGAGACCGGGCGCTGGGATTACTACGGGAAGGAGCTGCTGCGCTTCAAGGACCGGCACGACCGCGATTTCTGCATCGGTCCGACCCATGAAGAGGCGATCACCGACCTGATCCGGCAGAACGTCAACTCCTACCGGCAGCTGCCGCTCAACCTGTTTCAGATCCAGACCAAGTTCCGCGACGAGATCCGTCCGCGCTTCGGCCTGATGCGCGGACGCGAGTTCGTTATGAAGGACGGTTACTCTTTCCATGCCGACGAGGAGGACGCCAAGAAGACCTACTGGCTCATGTACGAGGCCTACAAGCGCATCTTCGCGCGCTGCGGCCTGGTCTTCCGGCCCGTCGAGGCCATGACCGGCGCGATCGGCGGCAGCCTGAGCCACGAGTTTCAGGTGCTCGCCAAGAGCGGCGAAGACCCGGTGCTGACCTGCACGCGTTGTGACTACGCGGCCAACGTTGAGAAGGCGGCGGTGCGCGGCGCGGTCGATCCGGCCAAGGTCGAGAAGGTCTCCGGAAAGTTCCAGAAGGTCGCGACGCCCGGCAAGACCAGCGTCGAGGAGGTCTCGCAATGCCTGGGCGTCCGCCCGCAGGACCTGGCGAAGATCTTGATCTACGAGACCGATCGGGGTCCTATCGCGGCCCTCGTCCGCGGCGACCACGAGCTGATCGGCGCGAAGCTCGAGCAGGTCGCCGGCGTGCGCAAGCTCGAGATGGCCTCGACGGCGACGATCGAGGGCGTCCTGAAGAGCGCGGTGGGCTTCACCGGGCCGGTGGGACTGAAGGCCCCGCTCTACGCCGACTTGGCCCTCGCGGAGATGAAGGACTTCGTCACGGGGGCCAACGAGCGCGACTTTCACCTGACGGGCGTCAACCTGGGCGACTTCGAGGCGAAGGGCTTCTTCGACCTGCGGCGCGCGACCGCGGGGGACCCTTGCCCGAAGTGCGACGAGGGGGTCTACGAGGAGCACCGCGGCATCGAGGTGGGACAGGTCTTTTTCCTCGGCACCAAGTACTCCGCCGCGATGAACGCCAAGTTTTTGGACGAGAAGGGCCAAGAGCGGATCATGACGATGGGCTGCTACGGCATCGGCGTCAGCCGCACCGCGGCCGCCGCCATCGAGCAGAACCACGACGCCAACGGCATCGTCTGGCCCTATCCCATCGCGCCCTTCCACTTCCACCTGGTGACGCTCAATATGGGCGACGCGGCGGTGCTGCAGGCGAGCCGCGAGCTCTACGAGGGGATGCGTCGGGCCGGCCTCGAGGTGCTCTGGGACGACCGCGACGAGAGCCCGGGGGTGAAGTTCAAGGACAGCGACCTGCTGGGCATTCCGTATCGTGTGGTGGTCGGCGCGAAGGGTTTGAAGGAAGGGCAGCTGGAAGTAAAGGCCCGGAAGACGGGGGAGTTGCAGAAGGTGCCGCCGGCGCAGGTGTTGGAGCGGCTTTTGGAGATTCATGGAAATTCGTAGGGGCGAACCTTGTGTTCGCCCGGCGGAAGGGGAGGGCGAACACAAGGTTCGCCCCTACAGAATATGCGAAAGATTTCAAAACTCATCGTCGCCCTGGACCTCGACAGCGCCCGCGAGGTCGAAGCCATCCTGAAAAAACTCGGCCCGGCCGTCGATTTCTACAAGGTGGGCCTCAAGCTCTTCACGCACTACGGCCCTGACGTCCTCAAGCTCTTGAAGCGGCGGCGCAAGCGGATCTTCCTCGACCTCAAATTTCACGACATTCCCAACACCGTCGCCGAGGCCTGCCGCGAGGCCGTGCGCAATCGCGTGGAGATGCTCACCTTGCACGCGAGCGGCGGCTCCGAAATGATGCGCGCCGCGGCCGCCGCCACCCGCGAGGAGGCCCGGCGCCGCAAGGTCCCCGCGCCCTTCCTGATGGGAGTGACCGTCCTGACCTCGATGGACTCCCTCGCGGAGTTCGGCCTCGCCGCCACGCCCGCCGAGCAGGTCGGGCGGCTCGCCCGCCTTGCCCAGGCAGCCGGGATGGACGGCGTGATCTGCTCGCCGCAGGAGATCGCCATGCTGCGCGCCGCCTTGCCCAAGGCCTTCAAGATCGTGACGCCGGGCGTGCGCCCGGCCGGCGCCGACCGCGGCGACCAAAAACGGGTGAAGACCCCGGAAGAGGCCTTCGCTCTGGGCGCGGACGCGGTGGTCGTGGGGCGCCCGATCCTCGCGGCCGCGGATCCGAAGCGGGTCGCGATGGAAATTCTGAAAAAGAAATGATCCTTAAGCGAGGCCAAGGATGCCCTTCGCCTATTACCGCCGCCTGAACGCCGCCCAGAAGAAGATCTATCGCCGCAGCGACGGCATTACCTCCCTCCAGATCCCCCAAGCCGAACGGTTTCAGCCCCTCGTCGCCTATCTTTCCCAGGTCCTCGCCGCCGGCAACCAGCCGCGGACGCAGGAAGGGGCCCAGGCCTTGGTCAACGCCTTGAACCGGGTCTTCGGCACCCCGGCGGTACGCGTCAAGGTGCTGGAGCGGCGGCCTTCCCACAACTGGGGGGAGTTGCACGGCCTCTACGAGGCACGGCGCGGCGCGACGCCGCTGATCACCGTCTGGATGCGAACGGCGAAGCGCATCCAGGTGGTCGCCTTCAAGACCTTCCTGCGCACTCTGCTGCACGAGGTGATGCACCACCTCGACTACGCCCTGCTTAAGCTGGGGGATTCCTTCCACACCGAGGGCTTCTACCAGCGCGAGTCCAGCCTCTTGAAGCAGCTGCTTCCCGACGGACAAGCCCCGGCCAGGGCGGTCGCAAGCAGGTCTTAGGATTTTTTCAGCAGCTCCATCACCTTCTGCATGTCTTCCCAGACCGGGCGCTTCATCGCGGGATTTCGCAGCAGGAAGGCGGGGTGGTAGGTGGGCATCATCTGGATGGAGCCTTCCGGCAGGCTGGTCTCGAACTTGGCCTTCACGACCGCGGAGGGCCAGGGGTGGAAGCGGCCACGCAGGCCGGTGATCTTGGCCTCGGTCTGGAGCAGGGTCTGCACGGCGAAGTTGCCCAGGCCGACGATCGCCTTGGGTTGGATGGTCTCGATCTGGCGCAGCAGGTAGGGCTCGCAGGTGGCGATTTCGTCGGGGGCGGGGTTGCGGTTTTCGGGAGGGCGGCAATTATGCACTACGCCTCCGCTGGTGACGAAATTGTGGGTTTCTTCTACATCGATGCAGAAAAATGTCTTATCGGCTCCCTTATACTCGACTCGCTCGATGTCTACATTGTCATAGAGTGAGATGGGTTCTCCGGATTCAAAAAAAGTGGGGTTGAAGGGAATCCGAGGTTCGACTTCTGGATGTAATTTCCAGCGCATGAAACTTGGCACGTAGGGAGCAATCATTTCTGAAAGCTTGATGGTTTCATGAATATTAAAATGAATGCGCCCGCGAATGGCATAAGCTTGGATTCCGAGGTTGGCTAGCCCTTGCAACAACACCGTCAAATCCTCTTCGGAAAAGGCGCAAGTGGCGATTTCGGCAGACGGCTTTCGGGGAGGCCGAATACGCATATACCCGTCGTCCATGAACCAAAAGGCCAACATCATTGGATTGAGCATGGTGGAAAGTTGGTCGGGAACTTTTTTCTTGGGGGAATAAAAGAGTTCTCGGACGATTCCCAAGCTGCGATGAGCTTTGGTTCGAATAGAGACGATGGGATATTGCTGGTCGCCTCCGGCGGCGACGGCAAATTTTTGAACGGCCCCGCCGAGTTCTTTTTGAAGTAAGTTGGCCTTAAACAGCGCGTAGTCCTCTTGTTTTATGCTGTGAGAGAAAGAAAAGTGGGCATTATTTGGCCTTATATGCCCGTCGCCTAAGAGAGAACCAAAAATGAGATTCAGAATCACCTGCGAAAGACCCTGGCCTACCGAGATCTCATCATCGGGCTTGAGGGCTTGAGCTTGCACGTAACCACGTTTGGTTAGGACAGGATGGTCTCCTGTCAAGTATATGGCTCGTTTAAAGGCCCCTGCTTTTTTTGCCGATTTATAGGAGAGTTTATAAACGGGTCTTCCGTCCAATGGGGTGGAATGCCATCCGATGACTTTTTTTTGTGCTATTCTCCCGGTTTCATCCACGGACATGACGGTTCCATCATATTTTTTTCTTACCAATCGACCAATTCTTTCCCAGGAACCGTCTCCCAGTTGAACCATGGCATTGTACCTTAAACATTTCACGACGTTGGCGATGTAGACGTCCTCCCGCTTAAACTTCATCGCCTCGATGATCTTGGTGAGCAATTGCCCCGCGCGCCCCACGAAGGGCTCGCCCTTCAGGTCTTCGTCGCGGCCGGGGGCCTCGCCGACGAACATCAATTCGGCCCGGGGATTGCCGACGCCGAAGACGATGTGGTTCCGCTGCTCGCAGAGGCGGCAGCGCTTGCAGTCGCCGATGTCGGCGCGGATCTCCTCGAGCCGGGCCTGGGCCTCACGGGGATCCAGCAGGACGGGGCGGGGGAGGGAAGCGGGCTGGGGCATGCGGGGCTCCTGGGGAAGGGGCGGCGCCGGGGCGGCGACCTGCGTCACGGCAGCCGCCGGGGCAGGCGGAGGCGCCGCGAGGGGTTGCGGGATTCCGCCGACGACGGGCAGCTCCCGCTCTCCGGCCAGGTAGAGGGCCTCCAACTTTTTTCGCGCAAGCTCTTCCGTTTTCATGGCTCTTGTTCTAACCTGCCTGCATGCTGCTCTACGGCCTTTTGGCGGCCCTTGTCTATCTCCTTTTGCCAGCCGCGGCCTACGCCTGGGGCCCCGGCGCCCACATGAGCTACGCCCTGCACGCGCTGGCCAACGCGGCCCTCTTGGCGCCGGCGATCCGCGCCTTGCTGAAAAAATTTCCCGAGACCTTCCTCTACGGCACCATCGCCGCCGACATCATCGTCGGCAAGAAGTACGCGGGCGAGCTCTACCACTGCCATCACTGGGACGTCGCCCTGCCGCTGCTCGACCGCGCCGAGACCGAGCGGGAACGCGTCTTTATTTACGGCTATCTTTCCCACCTCTCGGTCGACACCGTGGCGCACAATTTCTTCGTGCCTTTCAAGATTATCCGCTCCTACGAGACCCTCACGTTGCGCCACACTTATTGGGAGATGCGCTTCGACCTCAAGATGGACCCCAAGGTCTGGACGACGCTCCAAGAAGTGGCGGAAGGGGACTACCAAGAGCTCGACCGCTTCCTCGAGCGCAGCCTGAAGCGCACCCTGTTCAGCTTCAAGACCAACAAGAAAATCTTCGACAGCCTGCTGCTGGTGCAGCGGATGAACAAGTGGCGCGGCGCCGCCGAGCTCCTGGCCAAGCGCAGCGAATACGAGTTGGAGGACAAGGACGTCCGGGAATACAAAAACCTCTGCCACGAGGTCTTGATCGAGTTCCTGCAAGGCCCCGAGAAGGCAAGGGTGCTCCGGGCCGATCCGGCGGGTCAGTTGAAGCTGCTCTACGCCAAGGAGATGGTGAAGGACCTGCGCAGCTATACGCGGCGCGGCCTCGTCAGCCGGGCCGGGGCCCGGGAGCTGGTCGGGGAGATCAAGGAGAGGCTCAAGGAGGGGATCTACAAGCCGGTGGACCTTCCGGTCATCACCGACGCGATTCAATAACCTATTGGAATGGTTTAGAATATTTATGTGCGCCGCCTGACAACTTGTGGCCCCGGCGCCTCCGATAAGAGAAACAAGGGCCTGTACGGGCTTCGTCTCGCTCATCACGAAAGGAATGGTTCATGAAAAACTGGAAGGCATTATGTCTGGTAGTTTCGCTCGCGACTTTTGCGTTAACCGGCTGCGATAAAGGCCAGAAGGCGCCTCAGGCCCCCGAGGCGGAGTCTCCCGCCCAGGTAACGACCGGGGAAGAGGTCGAAAAGGCCCTGGTCGACGGCTGCGAGGGCAGCGGGGATTTCATGGCCCCTTTCACCAGCGGCGATTTTAAGACGGCCAACGGCCGCGCCAGCTGCGCCTTCAACGACAGCGTGAAGGCGAACCCCGAGAAACCCGACACCAAGGCGGCGTTGATCGCCTTTCTTTCGCGCTTCGCCTTGGCCTTCGAGAGCCCCGAGCTGGAGTTCCTACTTCTGCAAAAGGTCCCGGCGAACACCCTGTTCGGCCCCAGCGGCAACCCCAGCAGCCTCGACCCCATCCTCGACGGGTTGACCGGCAATCTGGACGGTTGGCCGATGATCCTCCATTACCTGAAAAAGCAGATGGATGCGGGTCATACGCCTAACGACGTGATCGGCAAGGCCTTCGAGTTCATCGACCGCAATTTCGGCGACTGGCACGTCTTGGCCAAGGCGATGTCGCGAGATCCGGGCTTCCTCGAGGCCGAGATACCCGGGGTCTTCCTCGCCAGGCCGGCCGAGACCTTCAAGGCCAATTTCTCCGACGCCTCCGCGGCGGACTTCTACATTACCCTGGGCCGCGCGGTCGCGAAGGTATTCTCTCATTACGACATGGGCGTCTCCTCGGCCGCCGGTCTGGCCGACGTCAACGCCCTGGCCGCCGACCTCAACGCCGACGCCAAGTTTCTCAGCCTGAAGGCCGACGGTGACGCCTCCAACGCTGCGCCCTACCTCGATTCGCTCTTCACGGCGATGATTCAGGCCGCGGCCAATTTCAAGGTGAAGCCAGGTATTATCGCGGGCAGCGGCGATTCCTATCCCAAGCAGTTGGACGACGCCTTGATCGCGAGCCAATTGAAAGAATCCCTCAAGGGTCGCATGGTGTGGATGGCCGCCTCGGATTACTCCTTCGCCATCGATCTCAAGAAGATGCTGAGGGACCTCCCGGACGCGAAGACTATTTCGCTGCCCGCCGTGAAGGTCGTGGGCGGAAATTCCATCGAACTTAACGAGGATTTCCTCAAGCAGTTCATCTCGGGATTTTCGATCATCAAAGAATAGATATTTCGAATTTTCGGTTCCAAAGCCCCTCGCAAGAGGGGCTTTTTTTATGGATGCTAGACCAGCTTTTCGACCTCGTCGAGGATCCGTTCGGCGACGGCGGCCTTCGGCATCTTTTCGAGCGGGGTCGTTTTGCCGCTGCGGTCGATCAACGTGACGCGGTTGTCCTCGCCGGCGAAGCCGATGTCCCGCTGAGAGACGTCGTTGGCGACGATCAGGTCGAGGTTTTTCCTCTTCAACTTTTCCTTGGCGTGGGAGATCAAAGACTCCGTCTCGGCGGCGAAGCCCACCAGGACCTGTCCTTTGCGCTTGGCCTTGCCCAAGGAGAGGAGGATGTCGGTGGTGGGTTGAAGCTCGAGCCGCAGGGCGCGGCCGTTTTTCTTCAGTTTTTGCGGCAGGGCCTTCGCCGGGGCGAAGTCGCCGACCGCGGCGGTGCCGATGAAGAGGTCGGCCTTGGGGAAGTGTTTCTCGCAGACCTCCCGCATCTCGGCGGAAGAAACCACGTCGATCCTGTGCACCCCTTCGGGTGTCGGCAGCGCGACCGGTCCCGCGACCAGGGTGACTTCCGCGCCGCGGCGGCGCGCGGCCTCGGCCAGGGCGAAACCCATCTTGCCGCTGCTGGGATTGCTGAGGAACCGGACGGGATCGAGGAATTCGCGGGTGGGGCCCGCGTTGATCAGGACCTTACGTCCCGCGAGGCTTTTTTTTTTGCCGCCGCCCGCGGCGGCAAAGTGCCTCTCGACGGCGGCGAGGATGGACTCGGGTTCAGCCAGCCGGCCTTTGCCCTCCCAGCCGCAGGCCAGGTAGCCTTCGGTGGGCTCGACCATGCGGCAGCCCCGGCGGAGCAGCGTCTTGACGTTGTCTTGGACGACGTCCTTCTCCCACATGTTGACGTTCATGGAGGGCGCAAAAAAGACCGGCGCGCGGGTGACGAGCGCCACCGTGGTCAGTAGGTCGTTGGCCATGCCGTGGGCCAGCTTGGCGATCAGGTCGGCGGTGGCCGGCGCGATCAAGAGGAGGTCGGCCTCGTCGGCCAGCTTGATGTGGCTCATCTCGGACTCTTCGGTCAGGCTGAAGAGGTCGGTGTGCACGGGGCGCTGGGAGAGGGCCTGGAAGGTCATGGCCGTCACGAATTGCTGGGCCGAGGGCGTCAGGACGACGTGCACGTCGGCGCCGCGCTCGGTGAGGCGGCGGAGCAGCTCGCAGGACTTGTAGGCGGCGATGCCGCCGCCGACGCCGAGCAGGATTTTCTTGCCCTTGAGGCTCATGGAAACTTTATACCAGGAAAGAGATTCTTACCGAAACAAGAAAAACGCGGTAGACTAGGCGGCATGTTGCATCCCGAGGAACGCGGCGAATTGTTGGGCCTGGCGCGCGGCGCCGTCGAGCGAAGGATCCGAGAGGGACGGGAACTGGTCTTGCCCAGCGAGCTGCCGGCCTTGCATCGGTCCGGCGGGGCCTTCGTCAGCCTGCACCGACTCGAGGAGCTGCGGGGCTGCATCGGCCGGATCCGTTCCGCCGCTCCCCTGTTCCGGACCGTCCAAGAGATGGCCGTGGCGGCGGCCACCCAGGATTACCGCTTTCCTCCCGTCCGCTTCGAGGAGCTGTCGGAGCTGCATTTCGAGATCAGCGTCCTGTCCGATCCGGAAATCTTAAAAGACGTTTCGCAGGTCCGCGTCGGCGAGCACGGCCTGATCGTCAGCGCCGGGAGCCGCAGCGGCCTGCTCCTCCCCCAGGTTGCGGCCTCCTACGGCTGGGACGCCGAGACCTTCCTCAGCCATACCTGCGCCAAGGCCGGCCTTCCCATGGATTATTGGAAACAGGGCCGGGTCCTCATCGAGGCCTTTACGGCGGAGGTTTTTTCTGAGAAAGAAATAATATCATAGGTCGAAATAATAAGCCCTTTGGAACGGGTGTCCGGGCGTGGCTCCCCGGGATTAATTGTGGCGAGAATAAAATCAGTTTTTCAACAGCCTTTCAATAGATCGCCCCGGTGCGGGAAAGAGAGTGTCCCTGGAGGGACCGAGGACCTGTTTGAGCCAACCTTAAAGGAGGGCGGAGTGAGCAAGGAAGATATTGGTAGGAACGATAGCGGAGGGGTAGACGGCAAATCTAATTCGTGCGAGTTCCGCAGGGCCCGGAAGGGACACTCTCTTTCCCGTCCCGGGGCGCACCTTATGGAGGGCGCTCGCAAAGAAAGAAAGGCTTCGCAACACGCCCCATGCCGACCTCGTTGACCGCTAAAAAATTCGCCTGGCTCCTCGGCAACCTGTCCTTTCACATCGCGGGGTATCTGGGCATCAACGCCTACCTGTCGCGGCAGGGCGCCAGCCATGATCTCGCGATCGCCTTGGATCACCAAATCCCCTTCATCAAGTACTTCGCGCCCTTTTACTCGATCGTCTACCTGATCCCCGTCCTCACCTTTTTCCTGTGCTGGAGCAACTACCCGCTTATCAAGGCTGCGGCCAAGGCCTTCATCGGGGCGGGGGTGATCTGTTTCACCTGCTTTCTGCTCTATCCGGTCAAGTACGAGCTGCGCGTCGACCTGCAACCGCCCTACGATTTTTTCACCAACATCCTCCGCTTTTTTTATTGGATCGACGAGCCCTACAACTGCTTTCCCTCCCTGCACGTCGCCCTGGCCATGATCAGCGCGGCCGTCGTCCGCTGGCAGCGACCGCGCCTGGCGCCGGTGTTTTACCTGCTGGCGGCGATCGTCTCGGCGTCGATCCTGTTCATGAAGCAGCACTACGTGCTGGATTTGGTCGGGGGCTTGGGCGTTTCTTGGCTGATGACGGCGATGTTTCTCTCCCGCGAGCCCCAGGAAGAGGCCGAGGTGCTCGAGCCGGCGGCGCCGGCCTGATCAGGCGCCGTTGGCGACCGGCGGGCCGGAGCGCAGGTAGGTGTAGCCGTTGATGGTCTCTTCGTAGAAATCGATGAGGCCGACGCCTTCCTTGGGCTTGACCGCGCCCTTGCGAACCTGCTGGTCGATTGCGGTCTTCACCGTCTTGAGCAGCTCGGAAGGCGAGTATTGCACCCGGGACAGCACGTCTTTCACCCGGTCGCCCGGAATCACTTCTTCCAGGTAAAAATCCTCCGGATCCTCGTCGTCGCAAAAGACGTGGACCTCGTTGACCCGCCCGAAGAGGTTGTGCATGTCGCCCATGATGTCTTGATAGCCGCCCAGCATGAACATCCCGATGTAATAGGGCTCGCCCTCCTTGAGGGGGTGCAGGGAAAGCGTATCGCGGCTGTCGACGATGGGGTCGATGAAGCGGTCGATCTTGCCGTCGCTGTCGCAGGTGATGTCGACGATGGTGGTCTCGCGGGTGGGCGGCTCGTCGAGGCGGTGGATCGGCACGATAGGGAAAAGCTGGTCGAAGGCCCAGTGGTCGGGGGCGGTCTGGAAGAGGCTGAAATTGGCGAGGTACTGGTCGGCCAAGAGGTCGCCGAGCTTCGCGGTGTCCTCGGGGACGCGGCGGAGCTTTTCTTGGATCTTGATGATCTCGCGGCAGAGCTGCCAGTGCAGGGTCTCGACTTTGGCCCGGTCTTCGAGGTCGAGGAGGCCCAGCTTGAACATCGAGAGCGCCTCCTCCTTCTTGGTGGAGGCGTCGTGGAAGGTCGCGAGGAAATTCTTGCGGTTGAGCCCACCGACGATCTCGCGCATCTCTTGCACGACCTGAGGCTCTTCGCGGCCGTTGGGGAGGATCGGGTTGCTGCCGATCTCGATGTGGCCGAAGACCGACATAACGATGCAAGAGTGGTGGGCCACGATCGCGCGGCCGGACTCGCTGGTGATGTTGGGCTCGGGGACCTCCTCCTCGGCGCAGATCTGCTGGAGGTTGTAGACGACGTCGGAGACGTATTCGTCCAGGGTGTAGTTCATCGAGGACTGGCCGGTGGTCTGGGATCCGTCGTAATCCACGCCCAGGCCGCCGCCGACGTCGAAATACTCGATGTTGAAGCCCATCTTGCAGAGTTTGGCGAAGATGCGCGCCCCTTCTTTGACCGATTCCTTCACCGTACGGATGTCGGTGATCTGGCTGCCGACGTGGAAGTGGAAGAGCTTCAGGCAATGCTCTTTCTTGGCGTCCTTGAGGATGTTCACCGCCTGCATGATCTCGGGGATGGTGAGGCCGAACTTGGCGAAGTCGCCGCCGCTGTGCTCCCAGCGCCCCGTGCCCTTGGTGGTGAGCTTGGCGCGCAGCCCGATGTAGGGTTCGACCTGCATCTCTTCGGCGACGCGAAGCAGCTGGGGCAGCTCGGAGATCTTCTCGATGACCACGATGACCTTGCGCTCGAGCTTGCGGCCCAGCATGGCCAGGCGCATGAAGGGCTCGTCCTTGTATCCGTTGCAGATGGTCAGGGCCTGGGGGGCGGTGTTGAGGGCGAGCACCGTCAGCAGCTCGCCCTTGCTGCCGGCCTCGAGGCCGTAATGGTAGGGCGCGCCTGCGTCGAGGATCTCCTCGACCACCTCGCGCATCTGGTTGACCTTGATGGGGTAGACGCCGAAATACTGTCCCTTGTAGCCCGACTCTTGGATGACGCGGCGGAAGCTCTCGTTGAGCGTGACGACTCGCGAGCGCAGGATGTCTTGGAAGCGGATGATGCAGGGGAAGCCCAGCTGCTTCTCGCGGATGTCGTCGACGACGTCCATCACGTCGATGCTGGGGCCCTCGCGTCCGTAGGGCTGGATCGAAAGATGGCCCTTGTCGTTGACCCAGAAATAATTCGAGCCCCACTTGTCGATGTTGTAGTATTCGATGGCCTTGGCGACCGACCATTCGGTCGCCGGATTTTTTTCGCTTACCATGGATGTTCCTGGCCGAGGGCTTGAGGGCCCTGGGACCGGCTGGCTCCTATAACGAATCCCCGCGGGATTCAAAAAAAATATCACGGGACAAGCATGAATTCACAGATTCGAAACATTGAGCGGATTTTGGAAGAACGCCTTAAGCCCGTCTTCCTGGAGGTCCTGGACGACAGCGCCAAGCACGCCGGCCATGCCGGGGCCCGGCAGGGGGGCGGGGGGCACTACATCGTCACGGTGGCGGCGGAGGCCTTTGCGGGGAAGGGGCTGGTCGAGCAGCACCGAATGGTGAACGAGGCGTTGCGGGAGCTCTTCGGCGGCCAAATCCACGCCCTGGCCCTGCATACCTTCAGCCCCGACCAGTGGCGGGAGCGGGGGAAGGGTGCCCGGCCCTAACGGCTCGGGAACGGTTTTTCCGGAAAAATCAGGGTTTGGCCGGCGGCCGCCCGGCGCCTCGCTAAGCCGCCCGCAGCGCCGCCCGGTCGACCCGCTGGTACCAATCCCAAACTTTGCGGTTGTCGCGGACCCAGCGAAAGGCCGGCAGCGTCTCGATGCTTTTCAAGATGCCGAAGGCCGCCAGGTCGGCGGCGTTGGGCTTGGCCCCGCCCAGGTAGTCTCCCGTTCCCAGGGCCTCGGCCCAGTCCTTGAGGCATTTTTTCAAGTGCGCCTCGGGGTCGGCGATGCCTTGCTCCTTGGCGCTTTTCTTGGCGACCATGGTCATGACGAGGGCCCCGGAGTACTTGATGGTCCGCTGCTGAAGCCAGTTAAACTTCTCCTGCTGCGTGATGTAGTCGAAGGCCTGGAGAGAATCCCCCAGGTTGCGGTAGATCAGGGGCGGCAGGGCGCGCACCAGGGTCGCGTCGGCCCATTTCAGCCAATGGGCTTCTTTCTCGCGCTCGGCGGCGCCTTTGGCGAAAACGGGCGTCTCGGGGTATTTTTCGTCGATATACTGCATGATCGGGGTCGAGTCGTTGACCTGGTTCCCCGCCGCGTCGATGAAGATGGGAACCTTTTTGTAATCTTTGGAGAACTTGATCTCCTTTTTGTTGAGGGGGTGAACCTCGACGGCCTCGTAGGGGATCTTTTTGTAGCCGAGCAGGGCCTTGACCTTCCAACAGAAGGGGCAGACGTTGTACTGGTAGAGTTTGGGCAGGGCGGTCGTTTTCATGCGCCCCTTCTTAGGCGCAAGGCCGGCAAAAAACAAGCCCGGGCAGGGCAAGATTTTTCAAAAATTTTCCATCCCGTCACTAACCTTTCGCGTAATCCCTCCATCTTAGGCGGCGAAATCGGCAGGCTCACAAGGCCCCGCCGAGAAAGGAGTGTCGAGATGCGAACCGTAAAGAAGCTGACCAAGGCCGCGGCCCTGGCGATTACCTATTCCATCCTCTGTTTTTCTTAAGCCCAAAGACTCCATTTGTGGACTCCAATCACCACTCTTAAGCCCTTCGCCGCGGCTTCGGGGAGGGGGGTCCTCCGCCCGGAGAGCTCCTCGAACGGAGGTTTTATAAAAATTAAATAATATCAATGTATTATGACATCGCCCCACCTCGGCCCCTTTGGCAAAAGAATTGCTTTTACTTAAAGGCAGAGGTGAGACGATGGCGGTAATCGATATTGAGTACGGCAGGGCGATCCTGGAGGAAAACGGCGGCGAGAAGCCGGAGGCCGCCCAGGGCACCCGCGAGTGGGAGATGATCCTCCAGAACAGCTCTTTCGGCCACGAATACGCCCGACTGGAGCTGCAGGAGGCGGGAGATCTGATCGCGCAGGAAGACCTCCTGGACAAGATGGAGAATTACAAACGGGCCTACTTCATGGCGCGCCGTTACCTGAAGCGCGAGAATCCCGAGGCCTTGCGCCGAATCGAGACCGACCTGATGGATCAGAAGGTCCGGATCTTCGGCACCTATACGGCTTGATTTTGTGAGGATGTTAAGTTACGGGAAGGCCCGCTCCTAGGGGGAGCGGGTCTTTTTTTTACGCTCCCCCGGCCGAAGGGGCGGTCGCCTATGACCGAACTCCTCTACGGTAAAAACCCCATTCTCGAGTCCCTGCGCGCCGGTCGGCGCAAGTTCCATCGATTTTTCCATTTGAATTCCGCTAAGCCCGATCCCGCCTTGGAGGAGGCCTTGGCTTCCTTCGCCCGGTTGGGGGTTCGGGTCAGCGCCGTCGGTCGCGATTGGTTCGAAGGCAAGCTCCCCGGTCTTTTGGCCCAGGGCTGGGCGGCGGAGGTGGGCGAATATCCTTACATAGAGCTTGAGACTCTGCTTCCTAAGCTATCGGAAAAACAAGAGGCTTTACTTCTGGCCCTGGACCAGATCCAAGACCCGCAAAACCTGGGTGCCGTCCTGCGGAGCGCCGAGGGCTGCGGGGTGGACGGAGTCTTGATCTGCACGGATCGGGCGACCCACGTGACCCCGGCGGTCTGCAAGGCCTCGGCGGGGGCCAGCGAGCACCTGCGGGTTGCCAAGGTCGTCAACCTCGCCCGGGCCATCGAGGCCTGCAAGGAGGCCGGTTTTTGGTCGGTGGGGACCAGCCTGGAGGCGACCGAGGACGCCCTGGGCTTCGATTGGCCGGCGAAGACCCTCATGGTCCTGGGTTCGGAGGGGAAGGGGATGCGCCGCCTGATTCACGAGAAATGTGACTTCTTGATTCGACTCCCGCTGCTTGGTAAGATTTCGAGCCTCAACGTCGCCGCCACTGCGGCGGTATGTCTGTACGAAAATTTAAGAAGTCGATCGAGGCCGAGTCGAAAATGATTCCGTAGGGCCGGCGGGCGCGAGGGGTGAAAAAGGGCGCTAAATACCCGTCGATCTTGCTGTATTTAGGCTTGACAGGGCCGGGCGCCGTTACTATACACGGTCCACTTTTTTGAAGGCCACGTCCGTTTGACCATGGTGAAATCCTAAAAAATTCAACGATTTTCAAGGATTAGAAAACAAATTTCATAGGCCTTCGGAACCGATTTTGGCTTCGATAACGAGCGTCGCAACGCGTTTCGGGCCGGTAAGCTTTACTTTGCCGACGTAGCTCAGCTGGTAGAGCAACTGATTTGTAATCAGTAGGTCACCGGTTCGATCCCGGTCGTCGGCTTTTTGTTTTTTGGAGTGGATTTGGAGAGGATTGGCCATCAAAGCGCGGCGGAATCTAAGCGCAGAAAAAAATGAAGCGGAACTAAAGCGCTTCCTCTGAAAATTTGGAAAGCTCCCATTGGCCCAAAGGAACTTTTGAAAAATGAAAGTGCCTTGACCGCTGGGGGTTGAAGGGGGAGGGCGGAAGCCACCCCCTGGGCTTTAGCGAAGCCGGGCTTCGCCCGGCTTCGCGAATAGGAGAGGTGCCCGAGTGGCCAAAGGGAGCAGACTGTAAATCTGCCGGCGTATGCCTTCGAAGGTTCGAATCCTTCCCTCTCCACAGGATGATGTGATTCGAAGGAATGGCGTCGGTGGAAAGCGTCAGCGGTGTTTGAAATCGGACGACGGAGCTTAAGGACACGATCGTCGGCATTTGCGGGAGTAGCTCAGTTGGCTAGAGCATCAGCCTTCCAAGCTGAGGGTCGCGGGTTCGAGCCCCGTCTCCCGCTTATTGATAATTTTGCGGCGGTTGCCGGGCGCGAACCCGGGGCTTTAGCGGAACCGAATTTATTTCGGGTCCGCGAATAACCTCGAGCCCCGTCTCCCGCTTATTGATAATTTTGCGGCGGTTGCCGGGCGCGAACCCAGGGCTTTAGCGGAACCGAATTTATTTCGGGTCCGCGAATAACCTCGAGCCCCGTCTCCCGCTTATTGAAACCAAATTGTTCCACCGCCCACATAGCTCAGTCGGTAGAGCATCTCCATGGTAAGGAGAAGGTCATCAGTTCGATTCTGATTGTGGGCTCAGCATTGCGATAAGTTTTGAAAAAGTTCTGAAACGGAGGACGACATGTCAAAAGCTAAATTTGAGCGAACGAAGCCGCACGTGAACGTAGGGACGATAGGGCACGTCGACCACGGGAAGACGACGTTGACGGCAGCGATCACGAAGGTGTTGGCGTCGAAGGGGAAGGCGCAGTTTTTGGCGTACGACCAGATCGACAAGGCGCCTGAGGAGCGAGAGCGCGGGATCACGATTGCGACGGCGCACGTGGAGTATGAGACGGACAAGCGGCACTACGCGCACGTGGACTGTCCCGGGCACGCGGACTACGTGAAGAACATGATCACGGGCGCGGCGCAGATGGACGGAGCGATTTTGGTGGTGTCGGCGGCGGACGGTCCGATGCCTCAGACGCGGGAGCACATCCTGTTGGCGCGGCAGGTCGGGGTACCGTACATCGTGGTGTTCATGAACAAGTGCGACATGGTCGACGACAAGGAGCTGTTGGACTTAGTCGAGCTGGAAGTGCGGGAGCTGCTGAGCAAGTACAAGTTTCCCGGCGACAAGACTCCGATCATCAAGGGGTCGGCGCTGAAGGCCCTGGAAGGGGACGCGGGGGAGCTGGGCGAGCAGGCGATCATGAAGCTGATGGAGGCGATCGACGAGTACATTCCTGAGCCGCAGCGTCCGATCGACAAGCCGTTTTTGATGCCGATCGAGGACGTGTTTTCGATTTCGGGCCGCGGGACGGTGGTGACGGGCCGAATCGAGCGCGGGATCGTGAAGGTGGGGGAAGAGATCGAGATCGTCGGGTTCAAGCCGACGCAGAAGACGGTCATCACGGGCGTCGAGATGTTCCGGAAGCTGTTGGACGAGGGTCGAGCGGGCGACAACATCGGGGCCTTGTTGCGCGGGACGAAGAAGGAAGAGGTTGAGCGCGGGCAGGTGTTGGCGAAGCCTGGATCGATCACTCCGCACAAGAAGTTCAAGGCTGAGGTGTACGTGCTCAGCAAGGAAGAGGGCGGGCGGCACACGCCGTTTTTCAAGGGATATCGTCCGCAGTTTTACGTGCGGACGACGGACGTGACTGGGATCGTGGAGCTGCCCGCGGGGGTCGAGATGGTGATGCCCGGGGACAACGTGGCGATCACGGTCGAGTTGATCACGCCGGTGGCGCTGGAGAAAGAGATGCGGTTCGCGATCCGCGAGGGCGGCCGCACCGTCGGCGCGGGCGTCGTCACCGAGATCATTGAATAAAGAGGTAGGGGCCGTTTGCGAACGGTCCTCAGAAAGATATGCGCAGCATCATTCAGATGGAGTGCACGGTTTGCAAGAACCGCAACTACTCCACCAAAAAGAACAAGACCAAGACCCCGGATCGCCTTGAGCGGAGCAAGTTTTGCCGCACCTGCCGCAAACACACCCCGCACAAGGAGACCAAATAGGGGCAAATATCATTTCCCCTGACCTTGTCCGTTGGGGGTTGAAGGGGGAGGGCGGAGACCGCCCCCTGAGCTTTAGGACGCTCGGACTTGCTCCGAGCGTCCGAATAGGAGAGTAGCTCAATTGGTAGAGCACCGGTCTCCAAAACCGGGGGTTGCAGGTTCGAGACCTGTCTCTCCTGCCATTTTAAGGAGAGCGAAGGAGAGATAAAGAGACCGCTGGGGGTTGAAGGGGGATCAAGCAGGCAAACCGGCCACGTTGTGGCCGGGCAAACTGCGCGATAGTGATAGAGCGAAGCTACCGAGCTTTGCTCGGAAGCCGCCCCCTGAGCCTTAGCCGATACGGGCTTTGCCCGTGTCGGCGAATAAACCAATTGGTAGAGCACCGGTCTCCAAAACCGGGGGTTGCAGGTTCGAGACCTGTCTCTCCTGCCATTTTTGGGAGAGTAAGGATTAAATGGATCGCTATAAAAAATATATCGATTTAGGCTTGGGATTGGCCGCGCTGGCGCTTTGGTTCCTGCTCCGCCAGTTTTTCCTGCAGATCTGGGACCTATTCCGCCTGCCGCTTCTCGAAAACCTACCGATGAGCCTGCCCAGCCTCGTTGCGCTGGTCATCGCCCTCGGCCTCTTCCTGTTTTTCCGCAGCAACGCGAAGAGCTACAACTTTCTGGGCGAAGTCGCCACCGAGCTGTCCAAGGTCACCTGGCCCACGCGGCAGGAGACGGTGGCCTCGACCGGCGTGATCATCGTGATGGTGGGCATCGCCTCCCTGATCATGTTCGGTTTCGACGCCCTCTGGGGCACGCTGACGGCGAGGCTGTTGACCCTGTAAAAGGAAGAGACTTTTATGGCCCATCATTGGTACGTCGTTCACACCTATTCGGGATTTGAGCAGAAGGCCAAGCTGGCCCTCGAAGAGCGCGTGCGCGCCTTGGGCAAGGGCGAATACGTCTCCGAGATTCTCGTGCCCTCGGAAAACGTGGTCGAAATGAAGAAGGGCGTCAAGAAGACGACCTCCCGGAAGTTCTTCCCAGGTTACATCATGGTAAAGATGGAGTTGAACGAAGACACCTGGCACTTGATCAAGAACACGCCCAAGATCACCGGCTTCGTCGGCAATAGCGTCAATCCTCCGATCGTTCCGGAGGAAGAGGTGCGGCGTATCACCCAGCAGATCGACGAGGGCACGCTGCGGCCCAAGCCGAAGGTGAGTTTCGAGAAGGGCGAAAACGTCCGAGTCGTCGATGGCCCCTTCGCCACCTTCAACGGCATGGTCGAAGAGGTGAATCCGGAAAAGGGTAAATTGAAAGTATTGGTCAGCATCTTCGGCCGGTCCACGCCGATCGAGCTCGACTTCATGCAGGTGGAGAAGACTTAAGGCTGGGGCCGAAGGGTTCGCCCCGACATTTCGAAAAGGTTTAGCAGAGGTTTTTTATGGCAAAGAAAGTCCAAGCATACATCAAGTTGCAATGCCCGGCCGGCCAGGCCAACCCGGCCCCGCCCGTCGGCCCCGCGCTCGGTCAGCACGGCGTCAACATCATGGAGTTCTGCAAGCAGTTCAACGCACGGACCCAGAAGGACGCCGGCCTGATCATTCCCGTGGTGATCACCGTCTACCAGGATCGGTCTTTCACCTTCATCACCAAGACGCCCCCGGCGAGCATCCTGCTGCTGAAGGCGGCGAAGGTGCCGAAGGGCTCCGGCACGCCCAACAAGACCAAGGTGGGCACCGTGACGAAGGCGCAAGTCGAGGAAATCGCCAAATTGAAATTGCCCGACCTCGACGTCCGCGACCTGGCCGCCGCCGTCCGCACGGTCGAGGGAACCGCCCGCAGCATGGGCATCGAAGTGAAGTAAGAATCATCGAATCGAGGATATTATGGCAGGAAAGAAATACAAAAACGCCGCTACGAAAGTGGACCCTGACAAGAAATACACCCTGGACGAGGCCGTCGGCCTCCTGACCCAGCTGAAGTCGGCCAAGTTCGACGAGACCGTCGAGGTGGCCTTGCGCCTCGGCATCGACGCCAAGCAGACCGATCAAATGGTCCGCGGCGCGGTGGCTCTGCCGCACGGCCTGGGCAAGACAATCCGCGTCATCGCCTTCGCCAAGGGCGGCAAGGAGAAAGAGGCCCTCGAGGCCGGCGCCGACGCGGCGGGCTCCGACGAGTTGATTGAAAAGGTCCAAGGCGGCTGGATGGACTTTGATAAAGTGGTTGCCACGCCTGATATGATGGCTTCGGTCAGCAAGCTGGGCAAGGTGTTGGGTCCGCGGGGTTTAATGCCCAATCCGAAGGTCGGCACGGTCAGCATGGATATCGGCAAGGCCGTCCGGGATCTCAAGGCCGGCAAGGTCGAGTTCCGCAACGAAAAGGCGGGCATCGTCCATGCTCCGGTCGGCAAGCTGTCCTTCGGTCCCGAAAAGATTAAAGCCAACGTCCTCTCCCTCATCGAAGGCGTGGTGAAGGCCAAGCCCAGCTCGAGCAAGGGCACCTTCCTCCGCGGCGTCGCGATCTCCGCGACGATGAGTCCGGGAATTAGGATCGATCCGAGCACCGTAGGAGTTGGCTGACTTTATTTTTTGAATGGGTGCGTCAAAGACCGTGGGTTCGACTCTTCACCGAGTCGAATAATGTTAGCAATAACGCCCACGCAGACGGGATTCGGTTTCCCTCTTTACGCGGCCTGAAACAAGAACCATAGCCCTTAACCTCCTTAACCGATGGGGGTTGAAGGGGAAAGAGAGAGACCATGAATCGAGAGCAGAAGGCCCAGGCGGTGGAATCGCTCAAAGAGCGCTTCCAAAAGACCTCGGTGACCCTTCTTGCGGAATATCAAGGCCTCACGGTCAGCGAGCTGACCAAGCTGCGTCAGGAGCTTCGCAAAAACGACGCCGAGTTGAAGGTGATGAAAAACACCTTGGCCGGCCTCGCCATCAAGGGCACCGAACTGGAGCCCTTGACGAAGCTCTTCGTCGGCCCCACGGCCGTCGTGACCAGCGCCAAGGACCCCGTCGCTCCGGCGAAGATCCTGGTCAAGTTCGTGAAGGAGTTCGAGAAGGCCAAGATCAAAGGAGGCTTCCTGTCCGGAAAGGTCATGGACGCCGCCCAGATCGAGACCCTCTCCAAGCTCCCTTCCCGCGAGGAGATGCTCGCCAAGTTGCTCGGGTCGATGAACGCCCCGGCGCAGAACCTGGTGAACGTCATGAGCGCGATCCCGCGCAAGCTGGCGACCGTGCTCGCGGCGATCCGCGACAAGAAGTCCGCATAAGCGAAACCAAGAAAATCAATTACACCCATTTAAATTTGAAATTTAAGGAGAAATTAAAATGGCTATCGTGAAAGCTGAAGACATCCTGGAAACGATCGAAAACATGACCCTTCTGCAGGTCGCCGACTTGGTGAAGGCCTTCGAAGAGAAGTTCGGCGTCTCCGCCGCCGCCCCCGTGGCGGTGATGGCGGGCGGCGCGGCCGGCGGCGGCGCCGCGGCGGCCGAGGAGAAGACCGAGTTCACGGTCGTCCTCGCGAGCTCGGGCGACAACAAGATCAACGTCATCAAGGAGATCCGCACCATCACCGGTCTGGGCCTCAAAGAGGCGAAGGATCTGGTCGAGGGCGCTCCCAAGACCGTGAAGGAAGGCGTGAACAAGGAAGACGCGGCCAAGATCAAGGACCAGCTCGAGAAGGCCGGCGCCAAAGTCGAAATCAAGTAGTCCGTCTTCGAGATTCGAAGGGATTTCCCCCTCCGGGCGAGGGGGAAATCTCCTTTTTTTCCGTTTTTTGAGCCCGCGTTGACAATTATTCGCTAGGAGACGTCATGAGTTCTTCTCATGTTCCCACCGGGATTTTGCGCAAGGATTTTTCCAAGATCCACAAGATCGTCGAGCTGCCCAACCTGATCGAGATCCAAAAGCTCAGCTACGATAAATACCTCCAAGCCGACGTGGCCCCCGAATCCCGCGCCGACACCGGCCTGCAGGGCGTCTTCAAGAGCGTTTTCCCGATCCGCGACTTCAACCAGACCGCCAGCCTCGAGTTCGTCTCCTACCGTTTCGAGCGCCCGGCCTACGAGGTCAACGAGTGCCGCGAGCGCGGCATGACCTTTTCCGCCCCGCTCAAGGTGACCGTGCGCCTTGTGGTATGGGACGTCAGCGACGACGCCGGCGGCCGCTCGATCCGCGACGTCAAAGAGCAGGAGGTCTATTTCGGCGAGATCCCGCTGATGACCGACACCGGCACCTTCATCATCAACGGCACCGAGCGCGTCGTCGTCTCCCAGCTGCACCGCTCGCCCGGCGTGTTCTTCGAGCACGACAAGGGCAAGACCCATTCCTCGGGCAAGCTGCTGTATTCCGCGCGCATCATTCCCAACCGCGGCTCCTGGCTGGACTTCGAGTTCGACCCCAAGGACATCGTCTACGTGCGCATCGACCGCCGCCGCAAACTGCCGGTCACCGTCCTGATCCGCGCTCTCGGTCTCAACACCGAGCAGATGCTGAATTATTTCTACAAGACCGAGACCTTCACCTACGAGGGCAAGAATCTCTTCAAGACCGTCGAGCCCGAGATCCTCACCATGCAGCGCGCGGCGAAGGACATCAAACATCCCAAGACCGGCGAGGTCCTGGTGAAGAAGGGCCGCAAGTTCAACCAGTCGGCCATCGAGAAACTGCAGAAGGCCAAGGTCAACGAGATCCCCGTCGAGCTCGAAGAAGTGGTGGGCCGTCCCGCCGCCCACGACATCGTCGACAAGACGACCGGCGAGGTCGTCCTCGAGTGCAACCAGATCCTCACCGAGGAGAAGCTCGAGGAGATCAAGAAGCGCAAGATCGCCGAGATCCCGCTGCTCTTCATCGACAACTTCAACGTCGGTCCCTACATCCGCAACACGCTGCTGATCGACAAGGTGCCCACCGTCGAGGAGGCCATCACCGAGATCTACCGCCGCCTGCGTCCGGGCGATCCGGCCACCATCGAGACGGCCACGGCCTTTTTCGAAAACCTTTTTTTCAACCCCGAGCGCTACGATCTCTCCAAGGTCGGCCGCCTGAAGATCAACCATAAGTTCGGCTACGACATCCCGCTCGAGATCACGACGCTGCGCAAAGAGGACATCCTCGACACCATCAAGTACCTGGTCAACCTGAAGGACGGCTTCGGGCAGGTCGACGACATCGACCACTTGGGCAATCGCCGCGTCCGCGCCGTCGGCGAGCTGCTCGAAAACCAATACCGCATCGGCCTGGTCCGCATGGAGCGGGCCATCAAAGAGCGCATGAGCCTCCAAGAAATCGAGACCCTCATGCCGCACGACCTGATCAACCCCAAGCCGGTCTCGGCGGTGGTGAAAGAGTTTTTCGGCTCCAGCCAGCTCTCGCAGTTCATGGACCAGACCAACCCGCTCTCCGAGGTCACCCACAAGCGGCGCCTTTCGGCCCTCGGGCCGGGCGGCCTGACCCGCGAGCGCGCGGGCTTCGAGGTCCGCGACGTCCATGCGACGCACTACGGACGCATCTGCCCCATCGAGACGCCCGAAGGTCCGAACATCGGCCTGATCGCGTCGCTCTCCAGCTACGCCCGCGTCAACGAGTTCGGCTTCATCGAGACGCCCTACCGCAAGGTCGCCGAGGGCAAGGTTACCGACGAAGTGATCTATTGTTCCGCATTGGATGAAGAAGGCTTCTACATCGCCCAGGCCAACGCCGCGGTCGACGAGAAAGGCCACTTCAAGAACGACCTGGTCAGCTGCCGCAAGAACGGCGAGTTCGTCATGGTCCAGCCCAAGGAAGTCGAGCTGATGGACGTCTCGCCCAACCAGCTGGTCTCGATCGCCGCCTCGCTGATTCCCTTCCTCGAGCACGACGACGCGAACCGCGCCTTGATGGGTTCCAACATGCAACGCCAGGCCGTGCCGCTGCTGCGCAGCGAGACGCCCTTGGTCGGCACCGGCGTCGAAAAGAAGGTCGCCGAGGACAGCGGCGTGACGATCCGCGCCCGCCGCTCCGGCGTCATCCAGAGCGTCGACGCCGACCGCATCGTCGTCAAGGCCGAGAAGACCTCCCGCAAGGAGAGCTCCGAGGTCGACATCTACAATTTGGTCAAGTACCGCCGCTCCAACCAAAACACCTGCTACAACCAAAAGCCGGTCGTGAAGGCGGGCCAAAAGGTCCGCGAGGGCGACACCCTGGCCGACGGCCCCTCCACCGAGATCGGCGAGTTGGCGCTAGGGCAGAACGTGCTCGTCGCCTTCATGCCCTGGGGCGGCTACAACTTCGAGGACTCGATTCTCATCTCCGAAAACCTGGTCAAGAACGACATCTTCACCTCGATCCACATCGAAGAGTTCGAGTGCGTCGCCCGCGACACCAAGCTCGGGAAGGAAGAGATCACCCGCGACATCCCCAACGTCGGCGAGGAGGCCCTCAAGGACTTGGACGACAGCGGCATCATCCGCATCGGCGCCGAGGTAAAACCGGGCGACATCCTGGTCGGCAAGATCACTCCCAAGGGCGAGACCCAGCTCAGTCCCGAAGAGAAGCTGCTCCGCGCCATCTTCGGCGAAAAGGCCGGGGACGTGAAAGACACCTCGCTGCGCGTCCCGCCGGGCGTCGGCGGCATCATCATCGGGGCCCAGGTCTTCTCCCGCGAAGGGGCCGAGCTCGACGAGCGCGCCAAGGAGATCCAGTCCGCCGAGTCCGACAAGTTAAAGAAGGACTTGGACGACGAGATCAAGATCCTCCAGGACAGCTCCGCCAAAAAGATCCGGCAGCTGCTGGTCGGCCGCGTCAGCTCCTCCAAGGTCGTCGACGACGAGACCGACAAGGTCTACCTGACCAAGGGCAAGAGCATCACCAACGCCACCCTCGACCAGATGCCGGTCGGCAAGTGGTCCGAGATCACCGTCCAGGACGGCGACGACATCGAGGCCGAGCTGGGCGAGCTCTTCGAGGCGATGGAAGAGCAGGTCGAGTTCTCCAAGATGGTCTACGACCAGAAGATCAACAAGCTCAAGAAGGGCGACGAGCTGCCCCCGGGCGTCATCAAGATGGTGAAGGTCTACGTCGCGATCAAGCGCAAGATCTCGGTCGGCGACAAGGTCGCCGGACGCCACGGGAACAAGGGCGTCATCTCGCGAATCCTGCCGATGGAAGACATGCCCTACATGGAAGACGGGCGTCCCGTCGAGGTGGTGCTCAATCCGCTCGGCGTTCCTTCCCGCATGAACATCGGGCAGATCCTCGAGGTCCACTTGGGCTGGGCCGCGCGCGGTCTGGGCGAGAAGATCCATCGCCTGGTCGAAGAGGCGCAAAGCAAGGAAAACCTCCTCGCCCTGCTGAAGAAGGTCTACGGCAAAAATCCCTCGGCGGCGCAGCTCGAGGACATGACTCAGGCTCAGCTCCTCGAGCTGGTCAAGCACATGTTCCGCGGCATGCACACCGCCACGCCGGTCTTCGACGGCGCCAAGGAGAGCGAGATCAAAGAGATGCTCAAGCTGGCCGACCTGCCCGAATCCGGCCAGACGGTGCTCTTCGACGGACGTACCGGCGAGGCCTTCGAGCAGCCGGTCACCGTCGGCATCATGTACATCCTCAAGCTGCACCACTTGGTCGACGACAAGATCCACGCGCGCTCGATCGGGCCCTACTCGCTGGTCACCCAGCAGCCCCTGGGCGGCAAGGCGCAGTTCGGCGGCCAGCGCTTGGGCGAAATGGAAGTCTGGGCGATGGAGGCCTACGGCGCCGCGTACTCGTTGCAGGAGTTCCTGACGGTGAAGTCCGACGACGTCATCGGCCGCACGCGGATGTACGAGGCCATCGTCAAGGGCGAGAACAACCTCGAGCCCGGCCTGCCCGAGTCGTTCAACGTCTTGGTCAAAGAACTGCAAAGCTTGGCGCTTAATGTAGAATTAATCGAGGCGAAATAAATTGTAGGGGCGAACCTCGTGTTCGCCCTCCCCGCAACGGGACGGAGGCGAGCTTCGTCCCCACGAAGAGGAAAAAATGGATATCCAAAATTTCTTCGAAAAGCCCAAAGACCCGCTGTCATTCTCGGGAATCAAGATCTCCCTGGCTTCCCCCGAAATGATTCGGTCCTGGTCGCACGGCGAGGTGAAAAAGCCCGAGACCATCAATTACCGCACCTTCAAGCCGGAGCGCGATGGCCTATTCTGCGCCAAGATCTTCGGCCCGGTGAAGGACTACGAGTGCAACTGCGGCAAGTACAAGCGCATGAAGCACCGCGGGATCATCTGCGAAAAATGCGGCGTCGAGGTCATCCAATCCAAGGTCCGCCGCGAGCGCATGGGGCACATCAACCTGGCCACGCCGGTCGCCCACATCTGGTTTTTGAAGAGCCTGCCGTCCCGCATCGGCACCATCCTCGATACCACGCTGAAAGACCTCGAGAAGGTCCTCTACTGCGAGGCCTATGTCGTCACCGACCCCGGCACCAGCACGCTCAGCGAGGGCGAGATCCTGACCGAGGATAAGTTCCAGAAGGCGCGGGAAGAGTTCCTCGACGGCTTCACCGCCAGAATGGGCGGCGAGGCGGTGCTCGAGCTGCTCAAAAAGATCGACTGCGACGAACTCGCCAAGAAGCTGCGCAAAGACCTGACCAAGACCAAGAGCGAGGCGACCAAGAAGAAGATCGCCAAGCGGCTGAAGGTGGTCGAGGCCTTCCGCGACTCGCAGAACAAGCCCGATTGGATGATGATGGAAGTCATCCCGGTCATTCCGCCGGACTTGCGTCCTCTCGTCCCGCTCGAAGGAGGCCGCTTCGCGACCAGCGACCTCAACGACCTGTATCGCCGCGTCATCAACCGGAACAACCGGCTCAAGCGCCTGATGGAATTGAACGCCCCGGACATCATCATCCGCAACGAGAAGCGGATGCTGCAAGAGGCCGTGGACGCGCTCTTCGACAACGGTCGCCGCGGCAAGGTCTTCACCGGCCCCAACCGCCGTCCGCTCCGCTCGCTCTCCGACATGCTGAAGGGCAAGCAAGGCCGTTTCCGCCAAAACCTGCTCGGCAAGCGCGTCGACTACTCGGGCCGCTCGGTCATCGTGGTCGGCCCCAACCTCAAGCTGCACCAGTGCGGCTTGCCGAAGATCATGGCCCTCGAGCTGTTCCGCCCCTTCATCTATCACAAGCTCGAGATCCGCGGTTACGTCTCCACCATCAAGTCCGCCAAGAAGATGGTCGAGAAACAGCTGCCCGAGGTGTGGGACGTCCTCGACGAGGTCATCCAAGAGCATCCGATCCTGCTCAACCGCGCGCCCACCTTGCACCGCCTCGGCATCCAGGCCTTCGAGCCGGTGCTGGTCGAGGGCAAGGCGATCCAGCTCCACCCGCTGGTCTGCGCGGCCTTCAACGCCGACTTCGACGGCGACCAGATGGCCGTCCACGTGCCGCTTCCATCCAGGAGAAGCAACAGGCCCGCGTCCTGATGATGTCCAATATCTGTCGCCCGCGAGCGGCAAGCCTGATCATCGTCCCCACGCAGGACATGGTATTGGGCATCTACTACATGACCCGCGAGCGTATCCACGCGAAGGGGCGAGGAAGCGCGTCTTCGCCAGCCCCGAGAAGTCGCCCTGGCCCGACGAAGTCGCTCGGACCTGCAGGCCAAGATTAAAGTCGATCCAGGGCGACGCGTCGAGACGACCGGCCGCATCCTCTCTACGAGATCATTCCGTCCAAGATCCCCTTCAGCGTCATCAACAAGACGATGGACAAAAAAGTCCATCGCCGACCTGGTCGACCGCTGCTATCGCGTCGCCGGCGACAAAGAGACCGTCATCCTCGCCGATCGCCTGAAGGACATCGGCTTCAAGTTCTCCACGAAGGCCGGGATCTCGATCTGCCTCGACGACATGAAAATCCCGTCGGCGAAGAACTCGATGCTCGAGACCGCCTACAACGAGGTCCGCGACGTCGAAAATCAGTACATCGACGGCTTGATCACCGACGGCGAGCGCTACAACAAGATCGTCGACATCTGGGCCCAGGTCACCGAGGGCATCGCGACCGAAATGCTCAAGCAGATGAGCACCGAGAAGGTGACGCAGGACGACGGCACCGAGAAGACCCTGCCCAGCTTCAACCCGATCTACATCATGGCCGATTCCGGCGCCCGCGGCAGCGCGATGCAGATGCGCCAGCTGGCCGGGATGCGCGGACTGATGGCCAAGCCCTCGGGCGAGATCATCGAGACGCCGATCACCGCCAACTTCCGCGAAGGCCTCACCGTGTTGCAGTACTTCATCTCGACGCACGGCGCCCGCAAGGGTCTGGCCGACACCGCCTTGAAGACCGCCAACTCCGGCTACCTGACGCGCCGCCTGGTCGACGTGGCCAACGACGTCGTCATCGCCGAAGTGGACTGCGGCACCCTGGACGGCATCTGGATGTCGCCCCTCGTGGAGGGCGGCGAGGTCATCGAGCCGCTCGGCGACCGCATCCTGGGCCGCGTCGTCCTCGAGGACGTGAAGGATCCCTACACCGGCGACATGCTGGTGAAGGCCGGCACCGAGATCGACGAGAAGCTGGTCGACGTCATCCAGGATTCGGGCATCGAGAAGGTCCGCATCCGTTCGGTGCTGACCTGCCAGTCCGCCCGCGGCGTCTGCTCGTATTGCTACGGCCGCGACCTGTCCCGCGGGCAGCTCGTCAACCTGGGCGAGGCGGTGGGCGTCATCGCCGCGCAGGCGATCGGCGAGCCCGGCACCCAGCTGACCATGCGGACCTTCCACGTCGGCGGCGCCGCCTCCCGCCGCGCCGAGCAGTCGACTCTCGACAACCGCAACGAGGGTCTCGTCAAGCTGATCGAAGTCAAGACGGTCAAGAACCGCGAGGGCTCCCTGACGGTCATGAACCGCCACGGCGAGCTGGCCATCGTCGACGATGCCGGACGCGAGCGCGAGAAGTACACCCTCACCTACGGCGCCAAGCTCCTGGTGAAGGACGGCCAGCGCGTCGCCGCGAAGACCCTGCTCTCCGAGTGGGATCCTTACTCGATTCCGATCTTGACCGAGGTCGACGGCAAGGTGAAGTTCGGCGACATCGTCGACAGCGTCACCATGCAAGAGCAGGTCGACGAAGTCACGGGTCTCTCCCGCAAGGTCATCACCGAGTCGAAGCAGGCCGACATGCGGCCCCGCGTCTCGATCAAGGACGAGCGCGGCCAGACCCGCAAGCTGCCCAGCTCGAACAACGAGGCACGCTACTTGCTGCCGATCGGCGCCAACATCACGGTCGGCGAAGGCCAGGACGTGATCGCCGGCGACGTCATCGCGAAGATCCCGCGCGAGACCACCAAAACCAAGGATATTACCGGCGGTCTGCCGCGCGTCGCCGAGCTCTTCGAGGCCCGTAAGCCCAAAGAGGTTGCGATCATCGCGGAGGTCGACGGCGTGGTCAGCTTCGGCAAAGACACCAAGGGCAAGCGAAAGGTGCTGGTCACCCCCGAGGTCGGCGAGGCCAAGGAATACCTGGTCGCCAAGGGCAAGCACTTGGCCGTGCGCGAGGGCGACTACGTCAAGGCGGGCGAGCCGCTCATGGACGGCTCCTCCAACCCGCACGACATCCTCAAGGTCTTGGGCGAGAAGGCCCTGGCCAAGTACCTGGTCGACGAAATTCAAGAGGTCTACCGTCTGCAGGGCGTCAAGATCAACGACAAGCACATCGAGACGATCGTGCGGCAGATGCTGCGCAAGGTCCGCATCAAGGATGCGGGCGACACGACCTTCCTGATCGACGACACGGTCGAGCGGGACGAGTTCGAGCGCATCAACGCCCAGATCCGGGCGAAGAAGGGCAAGCCGGCCTCCGGCGAGCCGATGCTCTTGGGCATCACCAAGGCCTCGCTCTCGACCGAGTCCTTCGTCTCGGCGGCGTCCTTCCAAGAGACCACCCGCGTCCTCACCGAGGCCGCGGTGTCCGGGAAGGTCGACCACTTGCGCGGTTTGAAAGAAAATGTGATTATGGGCCGCCTGATTCCGGCCGGTACCGGCTTGCGCCATTACCGCGACCTGAAGATGGAGGTCGACGAGGCCGAAGAAGAAGTAGAAGCGGCGACCAGCCACCTTAGCGCCTAAGGACCCCGGCGGGGGAACCCGCCGAAGGCTTGGGTGAGGCCATAAAAACCCGGATTTGTTGAGGTATTGTTCCTTGACAGGTCTCGGAGGCGCGTGCTACTTAACGCGCCTATTTTTGGCTGGCTGGAAAAAGCCGAGCTAACTAGTTGAAATATAATAATAATTTTTTCCCATGCCGAGGCGAAATCCCGGAACCGGGACTTTCCTCGACAGGGGCTTATTTGCGTTATCGCGGTCGCTCGCGACCAACAGGAAGCGAATTATGCCAACGATCAACCAATTAGTCCGTTTAGGCCGCAAGCAGGCCCGTTATAAGGGTACCGCACCCGCCCTCCAGCGCTGCCCGCAGCGTCGCGGGGTTTGCGTCCGCGTCTACACGACGACCCCCAAGAAGCCCAACTCGGCCCTCCGCAAGGTCGCCCGCGTGCGCCTCACCAACGGGATCGAGGTCACCTCCTACATCCCGGGCGAGGGGCATAACCTGCAAGAGCACTCGGTCGTGCTGATCCGCGGCGGCCGCGTGAAAGACCTTCCCGGCGTGCGTTACCACATCGTGCGCGGCACCCTGGATTCCACCGGGGTCGAGAAGCGTCGTCAAGGCCGGTCCAAGTACGGAGCGAAGAAACCCAAGTAACCCGCGCGGGCCGTCCTTCGGGGGCCCGCCTGATTGAGAGAGATTCTTATGTCGCGTAAAGGCCACATTGCTAAACGAAAAATCCTCCCGGATCCCAAGTTCCACGACAAGCTGATCTCCAAGTTCGTGAACAAGATTATGTTGCAGGGCAAGAAGAGCACCGCCGAAAGCATCGTTTACGGTTCCTTCGACATCATCCAGAGCAAGCTGAACGACGATCCGATGAAGCTTTTCAAGCAGGCCCTCGAAAACATTAAGCCGGTCGTCGAAGTCCGCAGCCGCCGGGTCGGCGGCGCGACCTATCAGGTCCCGATGGAGGTACGCCCCGAGCGCCGGATCTCCCTGGGGCTGCGTTGGCTGGTCGACTACGCCCGCGAGCGCGGCGAGCGCACCATGGCCGACCGTTTGGCCGCCGAGATCATGGACGCCCTCAACAACCGCGGCGCCGCGGTCAAGAAACGCGACGACGTCCACAAGATGGCCGAGGCCAACAAGGCCTTCGCGCATTATCGATGGTAAGGTTTTAGGAATGGGCCGAAACGATCGGCCCATATTTTTATGGCAGAGTACCCGCTAGCCAAAACTCGAAATATCGGCATCATGGCCCACATCGACGCCGGTAAGACCACGACGACGGAGCGCATCCTCTATTACACCGGGGTGTCGCACAAGATCGGCGAGGTCCACGAGGGCACGGCGGTGATGGACTGGATGGAGCAAGAGCAGGAGCGGGGGATCACGATCACCTCGGCGACCACCACCTGCTTCTGGAAGAGCCACCGGATCAACATCATCGACACGCCCGGGCACGTCGACTTCACCATCGAAGTCGAGCGGTCCCTGCGCGTCCTGGACGGCGCGGTCGGGGTCTTCTGCTCGGTGGGCGGCGTCGAGCCGCAATCCGAGACGGTGTGGCGCCAGGCCAACAAGTACCACGTCCCCCGCATCGCCTTCATCAACAAGATGGACCGCACCGGC
>JASOAK010000006.1:0-102011 GCA_048499175.1 bacterium | reverse complement strand
TTGGGCGCCGGTGCCGGCGAGGGTCGTCACCTTCCCCGCCTCCAAATCCACGACGCGCAGCAGGTGATTCTCGGTGTCCGCCACGTAGAGCTTCTTATCCGCGTACAGCAGGCCCTGCGGACCGCGGAAACGCGCCTCCGCGAAACTCCCGTCCCGCGCGCCTGCCTCCCCTTCCCGGCCGATCTCCGTCACCATGGTGCCGTCCGGCAGTAGTCCCAAGATGCGATGCCGGTTGGAGTCGGAGACAAAGACGCGGTCCAGGTCGGGCGCGTAGGCCAGCTTGCCGGGGAAGCCGAGCGGCGAGGGCGGCGCCTTCTCCTTTTCTAGGGCCATCGGCAAGGGATCGGAGCGGAATTTCCCCGCGTATTCCTTCCTCAGACGCATGATGTCCTCGCGCAGCTCTTGATAGTGACCCTCGCCGCTGTAGGCGCGATCCACCTCTCCTTCGGGATTGATGAGGAGGAAGGTCGGCCAAGCGCGGGTGCCGAAGGCGTTCCAGATCTTGAACTCCGCGTCGTTCACCACGGGGTGTTCGATCTCGTAGCGAAGCACGGCGGCGCGGATGTTTTCCAGGTCGCGCTCGTTGTCGAACTTGCCGGAATGGACGCCGATCACCGTCAGGTCGTTGGCGAACTCCTTCTCCAATCGGTGCAGGTCGGGCATGACATGAAGGCAATTGATGCAGCAGTAGGTCCAGAAGTCGACGAGTAGGATACGTCCGGTGAGATCCTCAGGTTTAAGGGCGCGGGAGGTGTTGAGCCATTGCGCCTCTGTGGTTAACGCCTGGTGGGCGGCAGATACTTGCCAAGCCGCTTTTTGAGGGGGGGTTGAGTTGGATGGTGAGCAGGCTGATAAAACTAGACCCAAAACCAAAGCGAATAGTAACCCCATGTTTTTAAAACGTAATTTAATTGCTCCGTCTTCACCTGCTTCACCTGCCTCTTCGCCTCCTCTCTCCGCGGCTGGGGGCTTGGGGGCCGAATCCAGGCGCGAACAGGGCGATACACCCAGCCCCAGGCGGGCCGCGAAAAATGCCGTAAACCTTTTCCAATCCACCCGCATCGATTTACTCATGCCCTTCCTATCATTTACTGCCTTAGGAGGGATTTCGATGCCCCTCCTCCTAAAAAGTATCTGTTCAAAGTGAAATCTCCATTTCAAATTCCAGAAATTAGAATTTTTGTTTTAATTTGTACGTATAAATTTTAGAGTCGATCTCGAAAATTCAATATTAAATCAAATAATTTCAATGAATTAGTAAAAATTTGGTACCTGGCCCCAGGCTTGCATTTTCTCTTCCTCGAGGCCCTAGGCCCAAGGAGGAATCGATGAGGAGTTTTATTCCCCATCGCCGGCACCGGATCGTCCCGGCGGCCCCTCCACACAATATAGATACGCGTAAGGCCTGGCTGGGCCGTAAAGCGGTTCTCAATCCACGGCATGAGGGTTAAAATGTCCTACGACGCTTGACCCTCGGGAAACGGAGCTAAAACATGAATTCTGATCCGATTTCAAAAAAACAAGTCTACACCGATCGCTACGGCGAGGTCCCCGCCCAAAATCAGCCCCAAGGCGACTACGAAGGCTTCGACGTCAACGGCGTCCAGAGCCGCCCGCATCCGGACGCCATCAGTCCCGAGGCCTACGTCGACATGGCCGCCGGCGAGTTGGGCGAAGGCGTGGGCGACGCGGACCTGTTTTCGGGGATGAGCGAGGAGGAATACGTCGCCCATTACCGCAACAACGTAGCCCCGCGGAACCGCCAGGAGGCGGAGGCGCTGATGGCGGAGATGGGCGGCCAGGGCGAAGCGGTATTCAACCCTCGCAAGGCGATCTCCGACCTGAAGAGCGAGCTCAACAAATCCGAAAACAGCCTATTGCTGGATGAAGAAGCCAAAGAGCATTTCACGGGCAAGATCCGCGAGCTCGAGCGCCTCGTCGGCAAGCCGAGGACCAATCTCGAGCAGCTGCAGGAGCGCATCGAAGGCCTGCAAGAGGAATTGATGGGCGCAATCGAGGAAGGCCGCGGCACACGCCAGGAAAAGATCTCGACGATGAAGGGCATGACCGAGAACCTGCTTGAAGACGTGGAGAGATCGCGGATTCCGGACGAAAAGAAATCCGAACTCGAGAACAGACTCAACACCTTGAAGAGCGATCTGAAGAAATCGAACGTCGACGTCGAAGAGGCGCGCGAAGAGCTGGAGGCCATTCAAAAAGACTTCCGGAAGGAAAAGAAGATCGACGAAATCAAGGATAAGTTAGAGACGCTTCCCTCGAAGATCCCGGGCGAGGGCCATCACAAAGAGGAGTCCGCCATCCTGGCCAGCAAGATCGCCCAGGCCGTGCGCACGGATAACTGGGACGAAGTCCGCAATTTCTTGACTCACTACCGGACCAACGACCTAAACAAGCCGAACAACTTCATCCCCCAGGTGATCGGCACCATCTTCATGGACTTGGCGGGGTCGGACGAGGCCAAGCTCGACGAGATTTTATCGGTCTTTCCCGCGGAGATCCGGACCCTCATGGCAGACGTGGCCCCGGGCGACGATCCAAACAGCACCGAGCACCTCAACGAGCCGGCGAAATACAAATATTACGGCCGCCCAAACGCCACTGCCGAACGCCTGCGCGCGAGTCGCATCGAGGAGACCGGGGAGCACCTGGGCGAGGTCGAGGAATCCATCCCGTCGCGGGATTAAGGCGCCGTCCAATCCGCCTCGACCACTTCCACCGGCAGTCGATACAAGCGAAAGGCCTCCCCTTTCTTGATGCCGGCCTTGGCCTTGGCAAAGGCCAGCAAATACCTCTGCGTCCGCGCCTCGCCGGGCAGGACGACAGCCTCTTTGGCCCCCGACTTCAGCAAAATCGCGTCCCGCGCCGGGGAAACCGAGCCCCAGCGCTCGATCGGTACGGGGGCGCCCGTCGCGCTGAGGTAGATTTTAATCCCTGCCAGCTCCTCGCGAAGAATGGGTCGATGCCGCGGATCCCTAGAAAATGCCAGCTGCAAATTCGCGGCGATCTCTTCCACCAGACTGCTCTTCTTCGGCGCCAAGCTGCCCATGCAGCCGCGCACCTCTTCTCCGCGCTTGGCGGTGACGAAGACTCCCATCGGCCCAAGAAACATACTATCCAAACCCTCCGGCATAGCCACGGCCTCGCCGAAGGCGCGCCGGACGGAAACGTCGACGACGGCCGCCAGTTGAGCCCGCAATTGGGGCGAGGATCGAATCGCGCGGAGGCGAGAAAGCGGGTCTTCTTGGCCGAGGGAAGACGCCGAGGAAAGCAGGAGGAAAATCCCCAAAAAAACTCCCGCCAGAAATTGAAAAAACAAGCTTCGCATCGTCTTCCGCAATAGGACCGGTTTTCTATCCATCTCAAAGTTCCAGTCAATTTATCTAAAGACTGTGGAAAATATCATCTCGATTAACTTGCCGGAAAAATTCAGGGTCGGTGCACGGCAGATGAATATTCCCGGCCCCGTAAAGAAGAGGCTATCATAGACGCGAAATCGTGGGGCGGAAAGGGTATTCCTGGAGGGGTCGAGGGCGGCCTGATCTCCCCACAAAAACTCGGCAGGGCAATGAGCCTCGAAGCCGAGGGATGCCCTCTTGAAAAGCCTCGTGAGGCCCTTCCCCTTGACGCCTCGGTGCCAAGGGACTCGCGCGGCAGGTGGCGATCCCGCGCAGGGATCGCCACCGTTTTTCAAGAGGGCATCCCTCGGCTTCGAGGCGCGGCAGCAACGTGCAAAGCCTGCGCGCAAGCTCCACGGAAAACCGAAAAAAAGACGCCGGCGCTTATCTTAAAGCCTCCGGAGGGGCGGCATATAGGCATATAGGCGTATATAAGAACGCATTAACCTTAGGGGAGACGGCGAAGTTGGGCGCCCGGGAAGTAGTGGCGGAGGATCGCATCGAAGCGCGCCCCGGAGAGGGCCATGCCGCGCGCGCCCCATTGACAGAGGCCGACGCCGTGTCCCAATCCCCGGCCGTGAAAGACCGCAAACCCCTCTTCCACCGCGACGTCGAACCAATTGCTCTTCACCTGGTTCCACCCCACGGCCTTCCCGATGCGAGAGAGAAACTCCATCGTCGCGATCTCGCCCGAGCGCGGGCCCGCGAGCCGCAGGGAAAAGACGCGACCGCCCGGCTCCCGCTCGCCGGCGGCGAGGCCGTGCAGCGGGATGTTCGCGCGCAAGCGTTCTTCTTCCGCCAAGACCGTGGAGATCTTTTCCAACGGAATTCGGCTGGACCAAACCGAGTGCGGCGAGGCGGCGCAGTAGTCCCGATCGTCCACGCCCTGCAAATAAGGCAGGGGCCGTCCGCCAAAGACCCCTTGGTTGGCGCTGGTATGGCCGCCGCAAGTCGAATGAAAGAGCCCCTCGATCGGTCTGCCGCTGTGGCTCATCACCAGGGAGCGCGTGGCGCGCAGCGCTTCGTCGCGGATCCCGGACTCGTCCGCAAGTCCGCCGTAGGTCTGGCAATGCGTAAGATCGCAGAAGTCGAAGCCCTCCTTCGCGTGCCGGCCGCGGTGGGCGAGCGCGTAGGAGCGGATCAGGACCGCCTGGGCCTTTTGGGCCTCAATGGGAAATTCAGCGGGCATCTCACCCGCAAGAACGGAGCGAACATATTGCTCCAACGGAACCAACTCGGTAATCTCGAATATTCCATTCCTGGATCTAATCGCCAATTCTCCCGAATATCGTCTTACGGCACCCTGGAAAAATATTTGCAAAGGATGCCCCGCCGAACGCACCCGCGCCTCAGACGTCGACTTCCCGCCGACGATAACGGTTTCGTTATTTGCGGAAATTTCCAGAGGTGAATCGGCCCGCCTCCACTTAATTTCCAAGCCTTCTTGAAAAACCTCCAGAGAGGGAGATCTGACTTGCAACTGCGAAGTCTGAATCTTGGAAGCGACCCTTATCCGCAATAGGTCCGGTTTTCCAGAGGCCTGCGGAGGAAAAATGAGATGGAAAAATATTAATCCAAAAAAAAGCCGAATCACTTGGAAAGTTTTTGACTGTTAATGATGCGCAATTGCTAGGCCCATCCCCCTACCACCAAATATTTCGCATTTTCCTTATTGAGCAGCTTGCAAACTTGAAGGAATTTTGAATTTTCAAACCAACCAGGGGTTGGTTTGCTGTTTCTTCCATTTTTCATAATCACGGATCGATTTGAAGGTCTTTACGAAGGGCCGGTATCTAGGGTACGGATTGATTTTTTCCGCAAACTGGATGATTTCCTCGGCTTGACGAACCCGATCCGGCACACTCAACCGGCTCCCATCCGCGGGGTTTTCCGGGTCTTTCCAAGAGATTAAATGATCTCTTTTTTTCCGGGTTTTCTTCTTCACGGCCATCGCATCCCACCCATTTTAATCATTATTATTATCACATCGACTTTGGAAACACCCTAAATTCTTTCGCCGCGCGGAAGATCGCCTCCGCCAGCTCCGCCGCCTCGTCGAAGCCGTGCGCCTCGGTGATAAAGACCAGCAGCGCCCAGCGGGGCCGCGCCGGGGGATAGGCGCCGAGGAACCAGCCGTTGGTCTTGTAGGCCGTGCGCAGGGCGTCGCCGGTGCCGGTCTTGCCGAGGATCTCCAAATCCAAGACCCCTACTCGCTTGGCCGTCCCCTCGCGCACCGCGCGGCGCAGGCCCTGGCGGACGGGCGCGAAGTCCGGGCGGTCCAGCTTGTCCAGGTAGCGCAGCCAAAAGGACTTCACCTCCTCCGGCGTGGCCGCGAAGGCCGGCAAGTCGCCGATCGCGAGGTCTGCCGCATCCTTGGCTTGCTCCGACGCCTCGGGAAGCCGGGCGGCGCCCGAAAATCCCTCCTCCGCCAAGGCCTGCCGCAGGGCCGGATAGCCCAGCTGCGTCCCCAACCAGGAAAAGTAGAGGTTGCAGGACTGTCCGAGGGCCTTGGCCAGGTTCATCTCGCCGTGGCCCTTGCGGGTCCAGCAGTGCCGTCGCCTGCCGCCGAGGCGGTCGCGGCCCGTGCAGCGGTATTGCCACTCCCGGCCGGAGCGAAGGGCCAGCTCGGCGGTCAACAGCTTGATCAGGGATCCGGGGAGGAAGGGCTGCTGCAATAAATCCGGATTGCCGAAAGTCTCGATCTCGCCGCTCTCGCGGTCGATCCAGAGGACGAGGCCGTCCCGCCGCTTAAGGGCGCGTCGCACCTCGCGTCGGGCCTCTTGGACGAACAAGGCATTGTCGGGAACGTCCGGCTCGGCGCGAAGCGCCGGCGCGGCGACCAGGGCGAAAAGCAGAAAAATCCAGAAAGGACGGCTCACGCCTCTTTCTCATGCGGCGGCCGCGAGGCCTCGCCGCGCGGAATGAGGAAGGCGAGGACCAAGAAGAGCACGACCGCGATCACGCCGAGGATCTCGAGGCGCGCGACGCGGCTTAAGTTGGAGAGCTTGGCGAAGAGCGGCAGCCCCACCGTCGCGCCGGCCATCCCCAGGTAGGACAGCAGGCCCATCCCGTAGGTGCCGGTGAAGAGGATGCCGAGCAGGAAGCTCGCGGTCACCAGCCCCAGGAGAAAGCCCGCCATGGGCCGGACGTGAACGAAGACGCCCAAGGCCAGCGGCAGGACGAGGCCCAGCAGCACGAGGGCCAGCGCGGGGTGGCAGAAGCGGTCGCGCTGCGAGACCCAGTAGAGCGCGGGCAGGAAGACGCCGGCGAAGAGCGCGACGTAGGTGTAAGGATGCGTGATGACGACGCCCAAGGCGGCGTAGTTGCTTTGCAAGAGGTAGTACTGGATCGCCGCCCTCCCCACGGCCAGAAGCGAGGCGAAGAACAGGGCCCGCTCCCAGACCTCCGCTTCCGCGCTCTCTCGGCCCAGCCACTTGCCGCCCGGGAGGCAGCTGTTGAGCAGGGCCAAGCCGTAGACCAATCCGGCCCAGACGCCGCCCAGGCGCAGCGCGATCACCAGGCCGCCGGCCAGGAAGGCCGCGGCGAGCAAGGCGCTCAAGCTCTGCGGGTAGCGGCAGCTCAGCAGGGCGAAGACGATCCAAGTCACCGCCGCGCCGACGGGATAGGCCAGGGCGGTCTGCCAGTCGAGGTTGAAGGCGTAGCGCGCCAGGGCGTAGGCCACCGCGCCGTGGACCGCCGCGAAGATCAGGGCCACGACCAGCTTGCCGGCGGAGCCCCCCTCGCCCTTCCCTCCCGCCATCGAGAAACCGGCGCCGATCGCCAGACCCAGCAGGGCCAGGGCGGCGGCCAGGAGGTAGGCGGAGTGCAGGACCGTGAGCGATTTGGAAAAATACAGGGCCGCGGCCAAGTTCACCGCGTAGGCCCCGGCGAGCGCGAAGGAATTTTTAGAGAGGGCGTTCGACATCGTTCTTCTCCTTGCAGGCTGTCGGCAAAAATTCCTTAATCCCGGTCGGAGTAAATCCGGCCTGCATACACCGGCAGTTTGTCAACAGACTCCTTGCCCCAGATCTCGATGCGCAGCTGCTGCTGCGCGAGGCTCGAGAGGATCTTGACGGGGTATGGATGGGGATTGCGGAATTTCAAATCGGCGTAGCCGTAGACCACCGTGGCGTCCTCGCCGCGGGGCACGGAAGAAACCGGCCCGGTGTGGGGGACGCGCTCGACGATCTCGAGGCCGGCGCGCCGCGCGGCCTGGTAGAGCGTGGAGGCCACCTGGCAGACGCCGCCGCCGGGGGTCTGAATCAGGCTCGCCTCGGCGAAGCCGCGCTCGGGCAGGAAGCCGCGGGCCTCGGTGTAGGGTCCCGCCGCCTCGTTGAGCGAGAAGACCTCGCCGGGCAGGAGGATTTTTCCGGAAAAGGCGAGGCCCGCCTGTTGAATATTGCGCTTCTGGGCGAAGCTGCGCGCGGAGAGATCCGTCACGTAGGCCGCCATCCGCGCGCGGAAGGGCCGCTGCGCGTAAAGCAGGCCCACCGTCCCGAGGGCCGCCAGGCAGGCCGAGGCCAAGGCGAGGTTTTTCCATCCGTTGCGCATCGCAATCCTATTCCACCTCGAGCACCGCGCTCGCGCCCGAGCCGCGGGTCTCGGGCTCGTACATCTCGTAGGCGGTGGTCGGCATCGCGCCGAAGCGGCCGGTCAGCTCGGGCCGCAGGGCGTAATTGAAAATATTCGTCCCCTTGTTCAGGCGGTTCGCGAAGAAGGCGATCTTCTCGTCGCGGCGCTCGAAGTCGGCGTAGTAGGCCGCGTTGGGATCGAAGCGGATCCCGTCGAGCATCTCGAAGCCCGCGGGGAAGGGATCCTCGAGGATCAGGTAGCTCAGGTCCTGGCCCGACTCGACGGTGAGCCGCACGCCGACGGTCGCGCCCTTCTTCACCTTGCCCTTCAAAGGCGAGGCCTTGAAGAGCCGCGCCCCGCCGTCGCTCGCGCCCTGGTCTTCGAGGATGAAGTACTCGCGCTTCACGCGGATGCCCTTGTCGACGGGGGCCAGGCTCTCCTCCTGGCTGAAGGTCGCCAGATCGCTTTGGTAGTAGAGGGGCGTCGTCAGCAAGTTGCCGATGCCCAGCTGGTTGTCGCCGGTCTTGAGGGCCGGACTGACGACGTTGCGGACGAAGTGGGGCGAGGCCACGGCGATCTTCTCGAGCTCCTGCCCGTTCAGCGCCAAGGTCGCGTTGACGCCGGTCTTCACGCCCGGGAGGCCCTTGGCGTAGTCGGCCAGGGCGTAGAGGACCGTCGCGGTCGCGCGGGTCTGATGCCACATCCCGCCCTGGCGCTGGGTCAGGAGCCAGCGCACCATCGAGTCGCGGAGGTTTTGGTTCTCGCCGCCGGCGGCGATCAGGGCCTGAAGGACCCAGGCGGTCAGCTCGGGGTCTCGCCAGTAGTTTTCGTGGCCGAAGGTCTTAGTCTTGGTGTCCCCGTCGGAGTAGTGGCAGAGCGCGCCGGAACAGATCGCCGCGGCCTCCAAATCGGAGACCCACTCCGCCGCGGCCTCGCGCTTCCCTTGGTTGATCAGGGTCAGGACGAGGAGGGCGCGGGAAAGCTTGGTCTTGATACCCTCGGCCTTCGGGATGGGCGGGTTGCTCTTAATGCCGGCCAAGGAGGCGACGTAGTGCAGGTAGTAGAGCGTCGCCTCGGGCCCCAACATATAGGTCTTGGTCAGCGTCCCTTGCTTGAGCAGGTTTTGCAGCGCCTCCTTGCCCTTGGTGATGGCGTCGGGCGGGACCTTCTGCCCCAGCTGCTCGGCGCGGATCAGGCCGTAGAGGGCATAGGCGGTCATGAAGGGATCGGTCTCGTCGTCCTTCCACCAGCCCCAACCGCCGTCGGCGTGCTGATAGCGCAGGATGCGCTTCAACCCCTTGGCGATGACGCGCGGGAGCTTCTTCTCGAGCATGGGATCGCTGAGCCCCAGGGAGCTGTAAAGGTTGGACACCGTGATGGCCGGGAGCAGGCGGCTCATCGTCTGCTCGACGCAGCCGTAGGGGTAGTCGACCAGGTAGCCCAAGGGTCCCAGCAGCTGGGCGACGAAGCTGGTGTCGAGGGTCACCTTGAGCTTGCTGCGCTTGGGGTCGTTTTGCGGGGGAACGACGAGCTTCACCTGGGCCTGGCCCGCCGCCTGGATCTCGCCCTGCGCGTATTGGTGGTCCTCGGTGCCGTGCGGCAGGACGGGGATCTTCAGCTCGACGCCGTCGGAGACCTGGTCGTTCTTCGCCAAGAGCTGGATCTTGGCGTTGCCGGCCACTTTAGGCAGGACGGTGAAGTCGAAGCTCGCCACGCCCTTGGGCTCGATGGTGATGCTGGTCGGCTCGCCGTCTTTCGGGTTGGCGAAGTCGATGCCCTCGACGCCGAGGCTGACCCGCAGGGTCTGGGCCTTGTCGGTGTAATTGTTGAGGATGGCCTTCAGCTTGACCTGGTCGCGCTCGGTGAAGAAGCGCGGCGTGGCGATGCGCGCGATCAGTTCCTTGGAGGCGATCACCTTGTTGATCTGCTGCCCCACCTCGGTCGCCGGGCTGTGCGCCACCGCGGTCGCCCGCCAGGTGGTCAGGTTGTCGGGCAGGGTGAAGGTGGCGCCGATGCTGCCGTCGGCCGCAGTCTGGATGGCGGGCAGCCAGAAGGCGGTGTCCTTGAAGTTGCGGCGCAGGAGGTTGCGGTCTTCCTTCTCGATGCCGCCGGTGTAGTAGCCGGAGAAGGAGTAGTTGGTGGAGACGCGGTTGGTTCTGGGGCCCCAGAAGAAGTTCTTGATGTCCGTCGAGTCGGCCCGCAGGGCATAGATGCTCTCGTCGACCACGCCGAGCGAGATCTCGGCCGGCACGGGCTTGCCTTGCATGTCCTTGGTCACGACCGTGTAGGTGATGTTGCCCGCCGGGCGGTAGGTCTGGGCATCGGGCTTGATCTCGACGTCGAGGTAGTGCTCTTTGGGCGAGATCGCCAACTCGGCGCTGCCCTCATAGTATTCTTTCTTGCCGATCGTCGTCGCGCTGACGAAGATATTCGGCTCCCACTCGGCCTTCAGCGGGATCTGTACCTCTTTGGAGAAGCCGTCGAGGGTCACCACCTGGTACTGGTAGATGCGCATGCCCTCGACCGAGAGCAGGACGCGGCCGTTCTTGTTGGGCCCCACCAGGAAGACCTTGGCCGTCTCGCCGGCCTCGTACTTCTTCTTGTCGGTGACGATCTTCAGCTCTTTTTGCAGGCCGAAGTCCTCGCTGTCCTGCGCCGAGCCGCTCACCCAGACGTAGTCGTCGAAACGCACCTTGCGCCCGCCCGAGTCCTTGCCGCTCATCACGATGCGGTAGTAGCCGCCGCGGCTGAATTCGAGCTTGAGATCCGTCATGCCGCTCGCGCCCGTCTCGCCCTTGACCGTGCCTTCCTTCTTGTAATCGTAGCTGGAGGCGACGGGGTCCCAGACCTCGCGCTCGAGGCGAACCTCGAAGGCGCGGGAAACCGGTTTGCCCTCGTAGTCGCGGGTGACGACGGTCAGGGGATAGGGCTTCTTGGGGAGGGCCAGGAACTCGGTGCGGTCGGCGCGGAAGTAGAAATCGCCCGCGGTGGCCACCGCGCTGTTCTCGGTGGTAACCTGGCGGTTGGTGATGTCGGTCGCTGTGACGCGCAGGGTGTAGCGCTGGTCCTGGTCGGAGGCCGCCGTCGGGACCTCGACGCTCAGGTGCCCCTGGCGGTCGGTCTTGCCCTTCCCTTCGCTGACGAATTCGCCGTAGCCGCCGTAGTACTCGCCCTCGCCCCAGACGTCGGGCAGGAAGTCCTCGCCGGGGGCGCTGTAATAGTAGGCGCTCTTGTAGACCGTATAGCCCACCTCGGCCTCGACCGGCGCGCCGAAGTAGTACTGCACGTCGATCAGGAACTGGATCTTGTCGCCGTTGAAGTAGCGCGGCTTGTCGGGCCGAATCTCGACCTTGAACTCGGGCTTGCGGTACTCGTCGACCTCGAAGTCCTTCGAGAACTCCTGGCCGCCGACCTCCGCCTTGATCCTGTAAAAACCTAAGTCGGCCTCCTCGCCCAGGTCGAAGTCCCCCCAGAAAGAGCCCATCGCGTTGCGCTGCTTGTCGTCTTCCCAGAGGATGTTGCCCTTGGGGTCTTCCACGCTCACGTGCACCGGACCGGCGGGCGGGGTGGAGTAATTGCCGTCGCGGTCCTGCCAGCGGGCGATGCCCTTGAAGTAGACCTTCTGCCCGGGGCGATACAGGGGCCGCTCGGTGTAGAGGAAGGTCTGGAATTGCGTGCCGGCGGGCTGAGCCGCAGCGCCCTCCTCTCCCTCGCCTTCTCCTTCGCCGCCCTCCATCGCCCCCTCGTCGGAGCCGCCCGGGACGAAGGCATAGGCGTAAGAGCCGCCCTGGACCGCCAGCGCGAAGAGGTAGGCGGAGCCCACGCCGGCGACGTCGAACTCGGCCACGCCCTCGGCGTTGGTCTGGGCGCGGCGCTGCGCACCCTGATCCTCGAAGAGCACCACCTCGACGCCCGCCGCGGGCGCGGGGTTGGTCATGGCCGAGGCGAAGACCAGGACCTTGGCCGAGTCGCGCTTGGTGATGAAGCCCAAGTCGGTGCGGTTGATCAGCAGGCTGTTCGTGAAGACCTGCGTGCGGTCGAGGCTGGCGGCCGTCGAGCGGATCAGGAAGAGGCCCGACCCGTCGATCGGGCCCTTCACCTTGCGGTCGAACTCGGGGATGTCTTCCTCGGGAATTTTCTCGTCCCACTCCTTCACCAGGGAGGCCTCGGCCCACTGCTTGGGGTCGGCCTCTCGGTTCTCGAGCTCTTCGAACTTCTTGCCCGAGCCCAGGAACTTGGCGAGGTCGACGCGGTAGGCCTCGAAATGAATATTGCCCACCTTGGCTCCCGAGACGGAGAAGACGATCTTCTCGTCGGGCAGCTTGGTGTTGTTCCAGACGCTGACGGAAAGGTTGGGCGTCAGCTCCTTGAGGGTGACGTTGCCCAGGTCGACGGCCTCGCCCTCGGTGATCTTGTAATTTTGGAGGTAGGCGCCCTGGTAGCCGCGGCGGCCGGCGGTGACGTAATAACTGCCGATGGGGAGCTGGTCGAAGCGGAAGCGCCCCTCCGCGTCGCTGCGCGCCTTGCGGGCGACGGGGTAGTCGTCGAGGCTGACCTGGGCGTCGGCAATGGGCCGCCCGTCCTCGCCGACGATCCGGCCTTGCAAGGTGCCGGTGGGCCTTTCGAGGATCAGGATGAGGGCGGCGAATACGAATAGGCCCGCCACGAAGAGCAGGCCGGTCAGTCGCTTCATTTATTTTTCCGTAGCATCTTTTCGACTTCTTCGAGGTGCTCGGTCTCTTGGCGGACGAAATCGCGCGCCATTTCTTCCAAGGCGATGTCCTCCCCGGAAAGCTTGACCAATTGGATATAGTCTTCGAGGGCGTTTTGCTCGAACTGGAGGCTTTCTTTCAGGATATCGTCGATATTGTGCGACTTGGTCTCGGGGACCGGGGCGCTCTCGAGCGAGGGGTGCCCGCCCAAGGCGGTGATCTTCTCGCCGATCTGAACGGCGTGAATCATGCCCTCGTTGGCCTTGTCGCGAAACCACTTTTGGATGGGGATGCGGTTATGGCCCATGATCATGAAGGAGTAATGCAGGTAGCGGTGGATTCCGGACATCTCCTTTTGGAAGATGCGGTTGAGACAGTCCATGATCTTCTTGTTGGAGCCGGAATCGGGCTTAGACATCGAGCAATCCTCCTGGTTTTTCGGCGACCCCCCGAGGGGGGTGATGCGATGATTAGGGGCATAAAATCATGACCGCGAATCGCCGTTTAGGCAAGAAAAAAGGCAGGGGGAAAACCCCCTGCCTCTCGCCTCCCTGGAAGATCCTACTTAGATGCTGAGGCGCTTCCTTACCAGGAACCCCGCTCCGAGGAGCAAGGCACCGATTAGAGAAAAGCTGGACGCGCCTTGGCTGGAGGCCGTCAGGGAACAACCCCCGCCCTCCTCCACGACGGCGCCGCCGTCGTCGTTTTCGCCCACGTCCTCGCCGCAGGCGGGATCCGGGTCGGTCGCGCAGCCCGGATTCTCATCCTGGTCCAGGATGCCGTCGCCGTCGGTGTCCGTGTCGCCGCCTCCGCCCGGGGACTCGCCGCAGGCGGGATCGGGATCGGTCGCGCAGCCGGGGTTTTCCTCCCCGTCCGGGATGCCGTCGTTGTCGTCGTCGGCGTCGCAGGCGTCGCCGGCGCCGTCGCCGTCGGCGTCCTCTTGGCCCGGATTGGACACGCCGGGGCAGTTGTCGCCGGAGTCCCCGGTGCCGTCGCCGTCACCGTCGGTCTCGCACGCGCTCGGCTCGCCGGAGCAGACGAAGCCGCCCTCGACGGTGCAGGTATCCGAGCAGCCGTCGCCGGTGTCCAAGTCGCCGTCGTCGCAGGCCTCGCCGGGCAGGACCAGGCCGTCGCCGCAGAGCGGGCCGCAGACGCTGGGCTCGCCGGAGCAATCGAAGCCGGTCTCGACCTCGCAGGCGGAGGAGCAGCCGTCGCCGTTGGCGGTGCCTCCGTCGTCGCAAAGCTCTTGCGCTTGGACGTCGCCGTCGCCGCAGGTGACGCCGCCGGTGGGCACGCAGACGCTCGGGGAGCCGGAGCAGCTGAAGCCGGCCTCGACCGTGCAGGTGGAAGAGCAGCCGTCGGAGTTGTTGGCGTTCATGTCGTCGCAGGCTTCGGCCCCGGCCACCACGCCGTCGCCGCAGACCGCGGCCGCTTCGAGGGTGCAGGTCGAGGAACAGCCGTCGCCGTTGGCGGTGCCTCCGTCGTCGCACTCTTCCGCGCCGCCCTGGCCGATCTCGATGATGCTGTTGCCGCAGACCGCGCCGGCCGTCTCGTCGACGCAGGAATTGGAGCAGCCGTCGCCGTCGGTCGTGTTGCCGTCGTCGCAGGATTCGGGAGGAACGTCGATGTTGCCGTCCCCGCAGACGAAGCCGGCGGGGGCCGCGGCGTTCTTGGTGCAGTTGTTTTTGCAGAGGTCCTGCGAGAAGTTATTGCCGTCGTCGCACTCCTCGTCGCCTTCCTTCAAGCCGTTGCCGCAGACTCCGGCCTCGAGCTGACAACCGGCGTCGCAACCGTCGCCGGGATCCGTGTTGCCGTCCTCGCAGGCCTCGCCGGTTTCCATGATGCCGTTGCCGCAGACCGCGCCGGGCACCTCATCGACGCAAGCGCTGGAACAGCCGTCGCCGTCGCGAGTGACGCAGACCTCGTCGCCGATGCCGGAACAGGTCGCGTCACTGGCGCAAGGGGTGCCGTCGCTGCAATGCCGCCCGTCGTCGCAACCTTCGGTCGCCTGCTGGACGTGAGGGGCGAAGAACTGGGCATCGGCGATCCCGTTGGCCGCGGTAGTGTCGCTGTCCGAGGCCTTCAAGACCCCGTCGCCGCAGAAATTCACTTTGCAGTTGGATTTGCAACCGTCGCGATCGTTGCTGTTGTAGTCCTCGCATTGCTCGGAGGACCCATCCTGATCGCCGTCGTTGCAGGTGGATGAAAAGGAATCCGCCTTGGCTACCTGGACATAACCCAAGGCAATAGTCCATACGATCGAAGCCGCCAGGGCGAGCAGCCCCGGGCTCCGTTTGAGCTCCTTCATGTTTTTCTCCTTACCCGTTCCGCTCGCGCCTCGTGGAACCTAAGGCGCGGGCGGATCGATAAATGTTCAGAATTTACCCGCAGCCGCGATGTGGACGATTTCCCCGGCTGATCACAAGGGAAATACCGCCCGGACGCGCGGCTCCAAATCCGCGCGCGGAAGGTTAAGAGGGTTTGCCTTTTAACTAGTTGAAAATATTTATTATTTTAGCATGCTTCGCGAAGCGGGACCGAAACGGGGTGTTTTCTGAAGGAAACAAAAATTTTCCCTAAAGTAAAAAGGCCGCTCTCCGTACAAGATCTTGCCATGAATATTCCTTTTTGCCATACAGCCACTTAATGACCTCCGTCTTTGACTTCACCAACTACCGGCGTTTCCTAAAGCAGCGCTTTTCCGAGCTGAAAAAGAAAAACCCCTTGTTCAGCTATCGCTCCTTCAACCGCCTGGCGGGCCTGAGTTCCTCCGGCTTTTTGAAATTGGTGATGGACGGCAAGCGCAACCTCGCCGAGCCGGGCATTGAGAAGATCGCGCGCGGCTTCAAGCTGAGCGAGTCCGAGAAGAAATATTTCCGCGCCCTGGTTCGCTTCAACCAGGCCAAGACCAACGAGGAAAAAAATCAACGCTTCCTCGAGTTGAGCCGACACAAGAAATTTCTCGCGGCGAAACCCCTGACCTCGGCGCAATACCGCCTCTTCTCCCACTGGTATTATGTGGCGATGCTCGAGCTGGTCCGGCTCGACGCCGGCGAGAAGAGGGATTTGGCCTGGCTCTACGCGCGGATGAACCCCCAGGTGGAATGGAAATCCATCAAGCAGGCCGTCCAAGAGCTGAAAAAGCTCGGACTGCTCGAGGAATCCGCGGCCGGCGACCTGGGCCGACTCGAGGCCATGCTCACCACCCCCGACGAGGTCCAATCCTTGTCGGTGGCCAACTTCCACCAACAAATGTGCCGGCTGGCGGCGCGGGCGGTCATGCAGGAAAACTCCTCCGAGCGCGAATTTTCCGCCCTCACCATCGCCTCTTCCGAAAAGAGCTTTCAGAAGGCCAAGCAAGAGATCCAGAAATTCCGCAAAAAACTCCACTCCATCCTGGAGCAAGACGGAGACGCGCCGAAGACCTTCGTCGCTCAAATCAACCTCCAACTCTTCAAACTCAGCCATCCGGTGAAATCATGACCTTCCTTCGCCATCCCTTAACTTACGCCTTTTGCCTCCTCATCGCCTGCCTCGTCCCGGCCTGCGCCTCGAACCCGGGAGTGGAGGTTGGAAACCCCAAGTTGGGCGGGCAGGTCGTCACCCTTACTCCCGTCGACCGGCAAGACGTTTACGTGGTCCGCTTCGCCGAAGACGGCGGTGCCGAGGTGACCCAAGTCTTGGAGGATGTCTTCGAGTCGACGGCGGGCCAGGTCTCCGGCTCGGACGCGGAGGTTCAGGTAACGGCCTTCTTCTCGGACGGGACCGATTTCGAGGCGGATTTCCAGGTGTCGGAGGCGGGGGAAATCTCGGCCGTCACCTTGATGTTGGACGGTGTGGCCGTGGAAGCGAACTTCATGGTGGAATTCGCCAAGCCCTCCCTGAAGGCCTTTTGGTCGAACGACGCGCTTTTGGCCGTGGCGACGATCTGCCGGCGGGTGTCGGAGTGCCAGCCGGTGACGCCGGCGACCGATTGCGAGACGGATTTGAAGGAGGTGCCGGGCCTGGCCCAGAGCCTCGGCGGCGCGCCCGGCCAAAGCGTGGGACAGATGGCGGAATCTTTAGAGGAAGGAAGCGTCGCTGCCGATGACGCCGCCCTGTCCGCATGCCTGGCGGACATCGAGATCCTGCCCTGCCGACAGGTGGACAAGGGCCACGACCCGCTCGAGCCCGACGATTACAGCCAAGGACACCGCCTGGTGCCCAAGCCCTCCTGCGCGCGGGCCTTTTCCCAAAAAAATTAGCCTGGATTACTTGTTGACCCGCTCCATGTAATCGTGGGTCTCGGTATCGATCCGGACGACGTCGCCCTCTTCCACGAAGGGAGGCACCTTGACGGTGAGACCGGTCTCGATCTTGGCGGTCTTGTAGCTGGAGGAGGCGGTCTGCTTCTTCACGGAAGGCTCGGCCTCGATGATCTTGAAGTCCATGGTCTTGGGCAGCTGGATGCCGATCGGCTTGCCCTCGTAGCTCTGCACGTCGATGACGGTCTCGGGCAGCAGGAAGTTGACCGCGTCGCCGAGCTCCTTGGCGCTCATCTGGGTCTGCTCGTAGTTCTCGACGTTCATGAAGTGGTAGTCCTCGCCCTCTTGATAGAGAAACTGCATCTTGGCGACGTCGAGCTGGATCTTCTCGATGCGGTCCGAGGTGGCGAAGCGCTGCTCGATCTGGTTGCCGTTCTTGATGTTGCGCATCTTGATCTGCATGAAGGCGCGCAGGTTGCCGGGGGTGCGGTGGATCGACTCCATCACGTAATAAGGTTGCCCTTCCCACTCGACGATCATGCCGGGACGGACTTGGTTGGCGTTCATTTTAAAACCTCCTAAAAATACGAAAAGGTCTTCAATGGAGAATGAATCTTGATCGATTCGAAATCCTTGTCGTCATGCAAAATAGTCCACCGATGCCGTAGTGCCAAGTGGGCGATCAACAAATCCGTGGTTTTGACGCTCAGGCCTTTGCGCGCCAGTCGAAAGCCCAAGGCGGCGGCTTCTTCATAATCCTCGCGGGCCAGCGGGGCGTATTCCAACAACCGAAAGTGCTCGACGAGAAGGCGCCGCTCCTTGTCGTTCCTGCCGCCGCGCAATACTTCGGTCAGTACGATTCCGCAAGTCACAACCCGGTCCTCCCGCAATAATTCTGCTACCGCCCGATGACAGCCCTCCGAACTGCGGTTGAAGAAGTGGATCCATGCCGAGGAATCGACCAAGACCTTAGTCACGGCGCATTCTTTCCAGCTCGGGCAGGGTCAGGCTCAATCGAAGCCTGTTCGGTAAGTCGGCAAAATTACTAAGTTTTTTCTGCCGAAGCACTGTCTCCAACGACAAGATGACGGCCTCGGTGTCCGTCCTCGCACCCAAGGCCTTTTTCACCTCGTTCAGCTTGTCTTGAGGAAGAATCAGCTGCTTTCTTCGATAATTTTTCATGTGTATAGCATTAAAGAAGCGATACACATCTGTCAAGCCGTGGGCGCCCATTTCCCAGTCAAAAAAAGGCCGGGGGCTTGGGACCCCCGGCCGCTGGAAATGGAGATGGAATGAAGTTTACCGGCCTTGAAGCTTGAGAGACCTGCCCTCTTTCCTAACCGTTCCTTACCCGTGGCTGGAAGTGGAACGCCCTGAGGATGATTTGGCAAACAAATTTTTCACTTACGAGGAAAGAACGGATTTTTTTGACGCGGTGTTTACGGCTATGTCATGAAAATTTCATAATTTTTGACGCAGAATAAAAAGTAAACTAGGAACGCGCCGAACCCCGCGCGGCATTGATCGCTCGTCAAATCGAGAAAGGCATTCGATGTCCCCCACCCCTCCCCTCAAATTACTTTTCGTCTGCATCGGCAACGCCTGCCGCAGCCAAATGGCCGAGGGCCTGGCCCGGCATCTTGGCGGAGCCGCCGTAAAGGCCTGCAGCGCCGGCTCGCGGCCCGCGGGCTTCGTCGCCGCCGAGGCGATCGAGGCCATGAAGGAGATCGGCATCGACATCTCCAAACAAGCCTCCAAGTCGGTCGAGGCCTTCCGCGGGCGGGAATTCGACGTGGTCGTCACCATGGGCTGCGGCGACGCCTGCCCCTGGGTCCCCGCCAAACGCCGCCTGGACTGGAAAATCCCGGATCCCATCGGGCAATCGCCCGAGTTCTTTCGTAAAGTCCGGGGCCAGATCGAGGGACTGGTCCGCGACCTGCTCGCGCAAATAAAAAAGGGCGGGTGAGGCACCCGCCCTTTTCGAACTCCTCAATATTGCGATTATCGGTCCCGGGCCCAGCGACGGTGCACGCCCGCCAGGGTAAGGCAAAGCAGCAGGAACCCGTAACCGAGGGCCTTCCCACCGCCCTGCGCGCCAGACCCTCCCAAGGCGCAACCGCTATTGTCGATGGCCGAGCTGCCGATCAACACCACGAAGGAAGGCTGTTGCGGCACGTTCGTGGTGAAGTTCAGCACCGCATTGAAGTTTTCCTCGGTGCCCGGCGCGAAGGTCACCGCCTCAGTGCAGCTCTGTCCCGCGCCGAGATTGGCCCCTACGCAGTCCCCAGAATTGGTGAAGGGCTGCGGGTTGCTCCCGCCGACCGCCACCGCGGAGACGGTCAAGGTCCCCGTGCCGATATTGGTGAGGGTGACGTTTTGAATGGTCGTCGTGTTGGGCTCGACGTTGTCGAAATCCAACACCGTCGGGGCCAGCGAGACCAAAGGCGCGCCCGGCACGATGCCGGTACCGGTCAAGGCCACCGAGAGGAAGGGATTGTCGACATCGTCGCTCAGCACGAGCAGGGCCGCGCTCTTCGCCCCGGCGGACTCGGGGCTGAAGACGCCCCGCACCAGGCAGGTTCCGGCCGGGATCAAGGTCTGGCCCGAACAGGCGTCCTGGACGATCTCGAAGTCGTCGGGGTTGGTCCCGACGAGGCTCACGTTGGCCACCGTCACGTCGGCGGCCCCGGTATTGCTGAGCGTGACCGTCTGCGGCGCGCTGGACGTGGCGACGTCCTGGTTCCCGAAGGCCAGGTTGCCGGGATTGGCGACCAGGCCCGGAATGATCCCCGTGCCCGTCACCGTGTAACTGAAGGGCGAGGCCGGGTCGTTGCTGGGGATCGAGACCGTCGCCGTGAAAGATACGTCGTCATCCGGGAAGAAGGTCACGTCGTAGTCGCAGGTCGCCGCGGGCGCGAGGACCGTGTTGGAGCAGGCGTCCGCGGTGATCGCGAAGTTGAAGGGATCCGCGCCGACCAGGGCGAGCTGACCCAGGGCCAGAGGCGCCGTGCCGGTGTTTTCGACCGTGAAGGTCTGCGGAGCGCTGGCGGTATCGACCGGCACCGTCAGGAAGTCGAAGGGCGAGGCCGGGGTCACCGAGACCGCCGAGGCGATGCCGGTGCCTTCGATGTCGTGCACCAGGACCGGGTTGGCCGGGTCGTTGCTGGGGATGCTCAAGGCGGCCTGCTGCAGGCCCGTCGCGGTCGGCAGGAAAGCGACCTCCATCGTGCAATTGGACCCGAAGGAGACGACGGTGTTGGAGCAGTTGTCCTCGACGATCGAGAATTGGTCGGGGTTGGAGCCGACCAGGGAGATCGTCCCGATCATGAGATCGCCGGCCGGGTCGACGCTGGTGTTGTCCAGCGTGAAGGTCTGGATTCCCGCGAGCGCCGGGTCGTTGATCGGAACGCTGCCGTAGTCGAAGGGTTCGGCCGGCGTGACGACCAAAATCGGAGCCACCCCGTTGCCGGCGAGGGCCACCGTCAGCGGGGAAGCCGTGGCGTTGCTGGGGATACTCAGGGTCGCGCTGAACGACCCCGTGCTCTCGGGACTAAACGCCAAATCCACGTCGCAAGAACCGCCGCCCGCGACCAAGGTATTGGAGCAATTGTCCGAGATGATTTCGAAATGGTCCGGATCGGCGCCCACCAGGCTCACCGTCCCGATCAGGGCGGTGGCCGCGCCTCCGGCGTTGCTCACCGTAACCGTCTGAACGGCGCTGGTGGCGCCGGCCAGGGTATCCGGGAAGACCGGCGTATTCGCGCTGAGACTGGCGTCCACGCCCGTGCCGGTCAGTGTCACCGACGGGTTGCCGCCGTCCGTCGTGAAGTCCAAAGAGGCCGCAGCGGCTGCGGCCACCGTCGGCGCGAACAGGACCTCGACGACGCAATCTTCGCCGACATCCAAGGTGGCGGCCGCCGTGCAAGTTTCGTTCAAGATCTGGAACTCGCCGGGGTTGGCTCCGCCGAGCGCGACGCCGGTGATGGTCAGCACGGTCGTGCCGGTGTTGGTCAACTGCACCACCCGCGCCTGGCTGGAGGTCGCAACCTGCTGCGTGCCGAAGGCCAAGGCGGCGTTATTGACGGTGGCGATCGGGCCTACGACCCCGGTTCCGGTCAAAGTCACGGAGGGATTGCCGCCGTCGGTCGTGAAGTCGAGCGTGGTCGCCGGAGCCGCACCCGCCGCAGAGGGCGAATAGGTCAATTCCACCAGACAATCTTCGCCCGGCTCGAGGGTATTCGCCACCGAACAGGTCGAATTGACGATGGCGAAATCTCCGCTTCCGGTTATTACCGGAGCGCCACTTAGGGTCAGAGTGGTCGTGCCGGTGTTGGTCAATTGCGCCACCAAGGGACCGGCCGTGCCGCCCACCGCGACGCTTCCGAACGCCACAGTCGCGGGATCGACGCTCGCGATCGGACCGACCACCCCTGTGCCAGTCAAAGTCACTTGCGGATTCCCGCCGTCCGTCGCGAAATCAAGCGTCGTCGCCGGAGCCGCGCCCGCAGAAGTAGGCGCGTACAGCACCTCGACAATACAATCCTCCCCAGGTTCCAGGGTGTTGGCGACCGCGCAGGAGCTGCTGACGATCGAGAAGTCCGCACTGCCCGTGACCACGGGGGCGGATGCCAGTGTGAGGGTCGTGGTTCCGGTATTCGTCAGCTGAGCCGTCAAGGGCCCTGCGAAGGAACCGACCGGAATGCCGCCGAAAGCCAAGGTCCCCGGATCGACGCTCGCGATCGGACCGACCACGCCGGTGCCCGTTAGAGCCACCTGCGGATTTCCGCCGTCCGTGGTGAAGTCGAGTGTCGTCGCCGGAGCCGCGCCCGCAGCCGTGGGCGAATAGGTCAATTCCACCAAACAGTCTTCGCCCGGCTCGAGGGTGTTCGCCACCGAACAGGTCGAATTGACGATCGTAAAATCGGTGCTTCCGGTAATTGTCGGCGCGCCGCTCAGGGTCAAAATCGTCGTGCCCGTGTTGGTTAATTGGGCCACCAGCGGACCTCCGAGGTCTCCCACCGCAACGCTTCCGAACGCCACGGTCGCGGGATCAACGCTCGCAATCGGACCGACTACGCCGGTGCCCGTCAGAGTCACCTGCGGATTTCCGCCGTCGGTCGTGAAGTCGAGGGTCGTGGCCGGAGCCGCGCCCGCCGCAGAAGGCGAATAGGTCAGCTCCACCAAACAGTCTTCTCCGGGCTCAAGGGTATTCGCCACGGAGCAGGTCGAATTGACGATGGCGAAATCCGAGCTGCCCGTCACTACCGGTGCCGCCGAGAGCGTCAATACGGTCGTCCCGTTGTTGGTCAGCTGCGCCACCAAAGGTCCGGCGGTGCCGCCAACCGCGACGTTTCCGAACGCCAGGGTCGCCGGAGAAACCTCCGCATTGGGCCCCGCGACGCCGGTTCCCGTCAAGGCCACCGAGGGATCGTTCGCATTGGTCGTGAAATCCAAGGAGGCCGCTGGAGCAGCTCCCGCTGCGGTCGGCGTGTAGACGACTTGGACGGCGCAATCCTCGTTAGGCTGGAGAGTCGAGGTCCCGCAGCCGTCGTTCAAAATCGCGTACTCTCCGACTCCTAACCCGTTCAAGGCCGGGACGGCCGTGAGAACGAGATCGTCCGTTCCCGTGTTGGTCAATTGAACGACCAAGGCTTGGCTGCTGGATCCGACCCCTACCGAACCGAAGGCAAGCGTCGACGGAGACGCGGCGGCGACCGGGCCTGTGATACCGGTCCCGGTCAAAGTCACCGCCGGAGAACCGCCGTCGCTGGTGAAATTCAAGGTCGCCGCCGGAGCCGCGCCCAGCGTCGTCGGCGAATACACGACCTGGACCAGGCAGCTTTGCGCGGGCTCCAGCGCGCCCGTTCCGCAACTGTCGTTGACGATCGCGTATTGACCCGCCCCCGCGCCCGCTAAAGCCGCGGCTGCGGTGATGGTCAGGGTCGTGGTGCCCGTGTTCGTCAGTTGGGCGGCCAAAGGCCCGCTGCTCTGCCCGACGCCCACGCTGCCGAAAGCAAGGGTGGCGGGCGTGGCGCTGGCCACGGGGCCGGCGACGCCGGTGCCGGTCAGGGCCACCGAAGGATCGTTGCTATTGGTGGTGAAATCCAGGCTGGCCGCCGCCGCGGGACCCGCCGCGGTCGGGGAGTACACCACCTGAACGATGCAGCTCTCGTTAGGCTGCAAAGTGCTCGTGGCGCAGCCGTCGTTCGCGATGGCATATTGGCCGGCGCCCGCGCCGCTCAGGGCCGGCGCGGCCGTGTTGACCAAATCATCGGTGCCGGTATTGGTCAACTGAACGTTCAAGGCCGCGCTGCTAGAACCCACCGGCACCGAACCGAAGGCGAGCGTCGCCGGGACCGCGTTGGCCACGGGACCGGTGACCCCGGTTCCCGTCAGCGTGACGCTCGGATTCCCGCCGTCGGACGTAAAGTTCAGGGTGGCCGCGGGGGCGGCCCCTAGGGCGGTCGGCGAGTAAACGACTTGGACGATGCAGCTTTCCCCGGGAATTAATACCGAGGTGCCGCAGGTGTCACTGGCGATCGAGTATTCGCCCGCGCCTGCCCCGGCTAAAGCCGCGGCCGCGGTGATCGTCAGATCGGTGGTCCCGGCATTCGTCAACTGAGCGTTCAAGGCCGGGCTGGAATTACCCACGCCTACCGAGCCGAAGGCGAGCGTCGCCGGCGTGGCGCTGGCCAGAGGGCCGACCACACCCGCTCCCGTCAACGGGACCGAAGGGTCGTTGCTGTCGGTGGTGAAATTCAAGCTCGCGGCGCCCGCCGGGCCTGATGCCGTCGGCGTATACACGACCTGCACGATGCAATCTTCTCCGGGATTCAAGGCTCCCGCGGCGCCGCAACCGTCGTTGACGACGGCGTATTCACCCGCACCCACGCCGGTAATCGCCGGAGCCGCCGTCATGTTGAGGACGGAGGTGCCGGTATTGGTCAACTGAACGTTCAGGGCCGCGCTGCTCAAACCCACCGCGACGTTGCCGAAGGCCAAGGTCGCCGGATCCGCGCTCGCCACCGCGCCGGCGATGCCCGTGCCGGTCAAAGTCACGGAAGGATTCCCGCCGTCCGTCGTGAAATCCAAGCTCGCGGCGAAGGCGGCCGCGCTGGTCGGAGCGAAGGCGACCTCGACGACGCAATCGGTCGCCGGGGGAAGCGGGCTTGCGGAGCTGCAGGTTTCATTCAGGATCGTGAATTCTGCGGGATTGGCTCCGCCCAAGGCGACGGACGTAATGGTCAGGGGAGTCGTCCCCGTGTTGGTCAATTGAACCACCCGAGTCGGACTGGTGGTCCCGACCGATTGGTTTCCAAAGGCAATCGCGGTCGGATCCGCAACGGCGACGGGCGCGGCCGTGCCGTCCCCACCCAAGACCGAGGTCAGCTGACCCCCGGCGGGGGTGGTTGCGTCCGTCGCGACGATCAAGGTCGTCGTCAAGCCCAAGGCGACCGCCTGAGGCCTAAACGCGACATCGATCGTGCAGGTGCCGGCGGGCCCGGCTATCGTCGCCCCGGAACAAGTGTCGTTGGTGATGGTAAAGTGGGTCTCGTCCGAAAGCGTCGCCGAAAAAACGAACATGCTCGTAGCGACTAGCGTATTGGATACCGTGAAGGTTTGACTCGTGCTGCCGCCTACGGCCGTCGCCGCGTAGGTGAAAGGCGCGGGCGCCAGCGTCCCCGTACCGGCCGCCGAGGCAGGCTGCAAATGGATCGCAGTTAGGAAAAATGCGGAAAGAACAGCGAAAAAGTACTTTGCCTGCCGTTTCATGATGAAGACCTCCTTGGCTTAGAATTCGCGCACACCGACACATCCGCGGTCGAATTGAATTTTTCGACCGAACCAAACACCACGGCCTTGAATTTTCCGCCGAAGGGCGGAAAAAAACGCCGCAAATTATTCACTTACCCGGATGCATAATGAAGAAGTCCCGATCTTCGGCTCTCGCTCAGACGGGACGAATTGAGGAATGAAAAATCTCGCCTAACACCTTCCCCAAACGGTTTACGATAGTGAGCGCAATTTTATTTTTTGGCAAATATTTTTTTGAACAGAAAAAAACAGGCGGGACGAACGCGTCGCCCCGCCCGCATCCTTACCGAAAACCTTGTCGGAGCAAGGACTCGATCGCGGAATTTTTCTTTCCGTTCAGCAGCACTTGCCCGCCTTCCACCTGCAACCTGGATTTCATCGCGTCGGACTTCGCGTCCACTTCGACGTAAGGCCCCAAGATCGCCAACCCCATCGAGGCCCCGGAATACAGCTTGTCCAACGCCGCCTGCAGCCTCGAGAGCCGATCGATTTGGATGCGGAAGTCGGCGTTTCCCTCCGTCAAAAAGGCGCGCAGCGCGTCCTGCGCCAATTTAGGCGCCGCCGACTCAAAGTCCTGCGCCGTCATGCCCGTCGCCATGGCCGCCATGTCGGCGAGCTTGCCGGCGTCGCCCGAAAGCTTGAAGTCCAACCGCAGGGCGAAGAGCGTCGCGCCCAGATCCACCCGCCACTTCCAATCCAGCCCCGCGGGACGTCCGGCAAAGACTTGCGCCAGATTCGGCAGGGATTCGGGCGGCGGCGTGCGATGCCGCCGCCGCAGGTGGCGCAGCAATTCTCCCCACGGCAGTTGGAAGCCGGTATCCATGTCGATCTTACCCTGATGTATGCTCTTGTCGGGCTCGAGCGGAAGCACCGAGTCGAAATCGTCCTGCAGCCGATACGACCAGGCGTCCCCGCCCATCTTGTAGACGAGCGAAGCCCCGCGATGCTCGGTCCGGTAGCGCGGGCCCTGATAGGACAATTTCCCCAGTCGGATCTCTCCGGACAATTCGTCGGGCATTTGCGCGAGATAGGCTCCGTAAAGCGCGCCCATCCGGCTCGGCCAATCCTGGGGATCGCGGCTCAAGGCCAGCGTGGCCGAGTAGTAATCCACAAAATAGCGCAGCCAGTCCCGGTACGAGACGCCCTTGAGCCTCCCCTTTTGCCCAAAGCTCAGGTCGGAGAGCTCGAAGCGGTTTTCCTCGAAGGCGGCCTCGATTCGCTTCAGCGAGCCCTTCGCCTCGGTCGCCAGCCCCTGAGCGTCTTCCGAATAACGCGCCTCGAATTCCACGGGCTCGATCGAAAAACGGGCCCGCTTCGCCTCGTCGCCGACCTTGAGCCCGGCCCAGCGGAATTCCATCGCTTCGACGCGCGGGCTCCAGTCGAGGAGGAAGGCGACGGTCTTGCCCAACAGGGCGTCGTAGGCCGGCCGCGACTCGGCGGCGGGCAGCGATTCGGGGCTGGGCAAGGCGCCGAGGAGTCGCGCCCACTCCGCGCCTAGCTCCTTCCAGCGCTCCCAAGGGAGGTCGGCGAAGCGCCCCTCCGCGCGAAAGCTCCAGCCGCCGATCTCGCCGCGGCCTTCGGGAAGGAAAAATCCGCCGCCCTGCCCGCGGTGGAAAAATTTCCACGCGCGTTCGGCGCCGCGCACTTCGGTGGCGTAGCCGGACTCGACGGGCCCGAGCCGGATCTCCTGGGGCGGACGGCCCTCGCGGTCCTTCGCGTAAGTGACGCCCTCGATGCGCAGATGAAGGTTGCCGGGCACCGGGGCCTCGCGGGAGCCCAGCTGCAGCCAGGGCTCCTGCAAGGTCAGCGTCTCCCCCGCGCCGGGATCGCGAAAGACGATCGCCTCCGAGCGCAGACCCAGGATCAGATCGGGCAAGGACAGCTCGAAGGCCACCCGCTTCGCTTCGAAGCCGTCCCTCTGAACCCCGCCGGGCTCCAGCACCAGCAGGAGGCCGGAGCTCTTCCAAAGCTGGGTGGAAAGCCGCGCCGAGCCGAGCGGGATAGGACCCGAAAGTCCCCAGGCGCTCAAGTCGAGCACGACCTGCGGGATCTCCACGTAGGGCCTGAGCCGAAACATCCCCTGCACCCCGCCGCGCGCCGGAGCGATCTCCAGCTTGATCCCAAGGCTGCGGTAGGTCCCGCCGCGCGCGGCCGCGCCGAGACGGTCGGCGGCGCGGCGCCACTGGTAGGCGACCACGAGAGCTGCGGCGAGGATCAATAACAGCAATGCGGAAAGCACTTTTTTCATAGGAACTCCGAAAGAACGGTTCTCAAAACGCGTAATACCCGAAAAAACAAAGGAAATTGACAGCGCTCACCGCCTTGGATACCGTATTTTCATGGGCATCAATCTAAGCGCTGTCAGCAAGGCCTTACAATCTCTCCAAGACGCCCTCAGTCCCCCTCCTAAAAACGACCGAGAAAGGGACGGGGCGATTCAAAGGTTTGAATATACTTTCGAACTGATTTGGAAAACCGCAAAAAAAACTTTGGCCTATCACGGAGTTGAATCCCATTCGCCCCGATCAGTCATTCGGGATCTGGGACAACAAGGCTGGATCGACGATGTCGACGAATGGCTGGGATTTCTCGAAGCAAGAAATCTTACTTCGCATACCTATGAAGAAAACAGCGCCGAGGAGGTGTTCGAGTCCGCAAAACGTTTTTGTCCTAAGGCAGATGCTTTGTTGCAGCGGCTTAAGAAAGAAATTGGAACGCCCCCGTCATGAATCCCGAAGATCACGGCCTAAGGCCGCAAGATTTGAAAATCATCGAACAGGCGGTGGCGAAAGAATTGCCCGCGAGCCAAGCCCCCAAGCTTTGGCTGTTCGGCTCCCGAGCCACTCGGACTCATAAAAAATACAGCGACGTAGATCTTTTACTAGAAGCTTCCCCTCCCGCAACACGCGCCCAGCTCTCAAAAATTCGAGAAAGCCTCGAGGAGAGCCCGCTGCCTTACAAAGTTGACATCCTTAGGCCCGACGATATCTGCCCCGCATTTCTGGATTCCATCGAAAACCAGAAGATCCCGTTGGCATGAGACGGAATAAGGATGAAACCCCTTCAGCGGCTCGAATTCGCCCTGAGACGTTCCTAAAAATAAAAAGCCGCTCCGGCGCGAAACCGAAGCGGCCCAAATCGAACGAAAAAAGGCCTAGGCCTTCTTCGCCTCCTCGAGGTTTTTCAAGCCTTCCTTCTTGGCGTTGACCAGGATCGCCATATTGCCGTGCGGGTGCTTGTTCTCGCGCATCAGCTGGTGGGCGGCCCCGGTCTCGGAGAACTTCCAGGTGCGGCTCAGGCAGGGATCGGCCTTGCCCTCGAGCACCAGGTCGTTGAAGCCCTTGGCCTCCTTGTCGTTGGCGAAGTGCGAGCCCTGGAAGCGCTTCTGCCGCATCCAGTGGTAGCGCAGGTCGAGGGTCGCGTTGTAGCCGGTGGTGCCGGCGCAGATCACGACCATGCCGCCGGTGTCGCAGACGAAGGCGCTGGTCGGCACCGTCGATTCGCCGGGGTGCTCGAAGACGATACGCGGGCTCTTCTTCTCGCCCAAGACGTCCCAGATCGCCTTGCCGAAGGCGCGGGCGCCCTGCAGCCAGGCGTTGTACTTTTCGTTGTCCTCCCAGTGCGGCAGCATGCCCCAGTGGTTGAACTTGCGGCGGTCGATGACGCCGACCGCGCCGAGCTTCTTGCAGTACTCGACCTTGTCCTCGCCCGAGACCACCGCGATCGGCTTGGCCCCGAAGGCCTTGCAGATCTGGATGGCCATCGAGCCCAGGCCGCCGGCGCCGCCCCAGATCAGGACGACGTCGTCCTTGCGCACCTCGTGCTCCTGCCAGCGGGTCAGCATGCGATAGGCGGTGGCGCCGACCAGCATGTAGGCCGCGGCGGCCTCATAGCTTAAGTGCTTGGGCTTGGGCAGGCACTGGTGGTCTTGCACCTTGGTAAACTGGGCGAAGCTGCCCCAGCTGGTCTCGTAGCCCCAGATGCGGAAGCTGGCGCCGTACATCGGGTCGCCGCCGGCCTTCACCTGCGGGTCTTCCTGGCTCCACTGGCCGCAGTGAATGACGACCTCGTCGCCGACCTTGACATTCTTCACCGCGCTGCCGACCTTGTAGACGATGCCGCTGGCGTCGCTGCCGCCGATGTGGAAGCCGGTGCTGTCGGGCCAATACGGGTCCTTGGGGCGGTTCTTGGTGACGTCGATCGGGATGCCCAGGGCCGCCCAGACGTTGTTGTAGTTGATGCCCGCCGCCATGACGTAGACGAGGACCTCATCGGGACGCAGCTCGGGAACGTCGATGGTCTCTTGTTGGAAGGCCTTGGTGGGCTCGCCGAAGCGCTCGGGGCGAATCACCTGCGCGTACATCTTCTTCGGGACTTCCCCAAGCGGGGGAATCTCGCCGAGTTCGTAGATTTCCTTGGTCATGGTCTAGGTCTCCTTCTAATTACGGGCCGACATCGCGATGCCGACGATCTCGTCCATGATGGTGTTCAGTTCAAAGTCTTTGGGGGTGTAGACCCGCGCGACCCCCGCCTGCAGCAACACCTGGCGGTCGGTCTCGGGAATGATGCCGCCGGCGATGACGGGGACGTTCTTCAGACCCTTCTCTTTCATGAGGCGCAGGATCTCGGGGATGAGCGCAAGATGCGAGCCGGAAAGGATGCTCAAGCCTATCACGTGCACGCCCTCCTGCAGGGCCGCCTCGACGATCTGCTCGGGGGTGAGTCGGATGCCCTGGTAGACGACCTCCATGCCCACGTCGCGGGCCCGCACCGCGATCTGCTCGGCGCCGTTGCTGTGGCCGTCGAGGCCGGGCTTGCCCACCAGGACGCGCAGCTTCTCGCCCGTCTTCTTTTGAAATTGATCGACCTTGTCACGGACCTTTTGGATGGCCTCGGTCGTCGTCGCCATGCGCACGCCGGAAACGCCGGTCGGGGCGCGGTACTCGCCAAAGACCTGGCGCAGGGCGTTGGCCCACTCGCCGGTGGTGACGCCGGCGTGGGCGGCCTGAATCGAGACCGGCATGATGTTGTCGCCGCGCTCGGCGGCGGCCTTCAGCGTCTCGAGGGCGGCCTTGGCCTTGGCCTCGTCGCGCTGCGCGCGGAATTTTTTCAGGCGCTCGATCTGCTCGCGCTCGGCGGACTCGTCGACCTTGAGGATGCCCTCGTCGCGCCCGCCGGTCAGCGGGCTCTCGGCGGTCTCTTGGTAGCAGTTGACGCCCACCACCTTGATCGAGCCGTCCTCGATGGCGCGGACCCGCGCGGCGTTGGACTCGACCAATTTTTGCTTCATGTACTCGACCGCGTTGATCGCCCCGCCCATCTTTTGGACGACTTCGATTTCTTGCCGCGCCGCCTCGGCCAATTCTTTCACCTTGGCCTCAATGACCGGCGAGCCGCTGAAAATATCCTCGTACTCGAGCAGGTCGGTCTCGTAGGCGATGACCTGCTGGATGCGCAGCGACCACTGCTGGTCCCAGGGCCGCGGCAGGCCGAGGGCCTCGTTCCAGGCGGGCAGCTGCACCGCGCGGGCACGGGCGTCCTTCGACAGGACCACCGCCAGCATCTCGAGGACGATGCGCTGGATGTTGTTCTCGGGCTGGCGCTCGGTGAGCCCCAGGCTGTTGACCTGGACGCCGTAGCGGAAGCGCAGCATTTTTTCGTCTTTGACGCCGTAGCGCGCGCGGCCCAGCTCTTCCCACATGCGGGTGAAGGCGCGCATCTTGCACATCTCTTCGATGAAGCGGACCCCGGCGTTGACGAAGTAGGAGATGCGCCCGAAGACCTGGTCGAACTCGCCCTCCGGCACCTGGCCGCTGGCCTGGACCGCGTCGAGGTAGGCCATGGCGTTGCACATCGAAAAGGCGAGCTCCTGCATGGGCGTCGCGCCGGCCTCTTGTAAATGATAGCTGCAGATGTTGGTCGGGTTCCATTTGGGGATGTGCTTGACCGAGTAGGTGATCATGTCGGTGATCAGCCGGATCGAGTGCTTGGGCGGGAAGATATAGGTGCCGCGCGAGAGGTATTCCTTGAGGATGTCGTTTTGGGTGGTGCCCTGCAAGACCTTCGAGTCGATCCCGCGCTTCTCGGCGACGGCCACGTAGAGCGCCAGCAGCCAGGCGGCCGTGGCGTTGATCGTCATCGAGGTGTTCATCTTCTCGATGGGGATCTGGTCGAAGAGGGTCTCCATGTCGCCCAAATGCGAGATGGGAACGCCCACCTTGCCGACCTCGCCCCGGGCCATGACCGAGTCGCTGTCGTAGCCGGTCTGGGTGGGCAGGTCGAAGGCGACCGAGAGGCCGGTCTGGCCCTTGCTTAAATTGAGGCGATAGAGCTCGTTGGAGGCCCGGGCCGAGGTGTGGCCGGAATAGGTCCGCATGACCCAGGGTTGATCGCGCTTGATCGTCATAGCGCTTTGGGACTATTAGTTTTTATCTAACCGGTCAAGAGAGGAATCTTGATGAATTTTATAGATTTATTGAGGGAAATCTTTTTAAACGGAGAGAATTGATCGACATCGGAGGGGTCAATATCTCTGTCATTGGGATTCGAGATTTGATAAAATTAAAAGAAAAGGCAAATCGACTGCAAGACCGCCATGATATCCGGTCGTTAAAACAAGTGCTTGAGATAAGAAAAAAGAAATGAAAAAAAAATCCCTCAAGAAAAAGATAGGCGGATTTGGTTACTTCCGAACCAAAGAACAAATTTTGGACTACATGTCCGTTCCCGCGGTTCGTAAATTGGAATGGCTCGAGGAGTGGCGCCGCTTTAATGCTCTAGTCGCCAAGTCTCAGCCTCAAATCGCCGAGATCCAGGAATAATTTCGGCGCGGGGATATTTAATTAGTAAACCTTCCGAGCAAAACGCCCCTGATTTTCGACCAGAATTCTTTCCCCCAATACATAAGTATCGCCATCGGAAAGCAGCCGTATTTGAGTTTTCTTGTCACCGACTGCCTGCAAGGGCGGTTTTTTAGGCTCTAATTCGACCGATGCTTGACCTGCGGGAATGAGAACCCGGCCAAGCGAGAACAAGGCCCCATCGAAAGATTCTTCGCCTTGCCAAGTGAGGTAAAGGACCTCGAGTTCTCCTTGTACCCCACCCTCACGAAAGATCTCGAATCCATCGCCCTTAGTCCGAATTCCAACCCTTTGCAAAGAGGGCAACAGACCCTTGGCCGCCTTGAGCCAGACGGGGTCGACGGCTGTCAGGATCGCGCTTTGTTTGCCGTCGCGCTGAAAGCTGGCGAAGTAGAAACGGCCGTCTTGATCCCAGGCGTCGTAGCCCGTATGCCGGCCGAGGGAACCCACCGCCGGATCCAATTCATCGAGCCCCGCCAGCTTCCGGGTGGTCTTTTTCTCGAGGTCGTATTCAAAAAGGCCCTCGGCGGGATCGCTGGGCGCGAAATAGGCCTTCTTTCCATTGGGCGACACCTGCCAGACCCAATTGTCTCCGCCGCCGTAATCGGCGCGTCCCATATAAGTGAAGGAAGGCCCTTCCTCGTCGAATCGATAGACGCGCAGGCGGTCGTCGGCCATGAAAAAGGTCTTGCGATCCAGGGTCCACTGGCCGACCTCGATGGCGTCGTGAACCCCGCGCACCAGGGGCGGCGCCAGCTTCCAATCCCTGCGCTCCGTCCATCCCGAATCCGGGTCATAGACGTGCACATGAGCGGTGACGGAGAGGTCGTCCTTCCCTTGAGTATACCAACCCTTGCCCATCGTGTAGTAGAGGCGGCCGCGCGCGTCGACCCACAAGGCGCGGGCGGCATAGACGTAGGGCTGCCTCAGGCCAAGGGGACGGCCGAGATCCTCCGTCTTGTTTCGCGCCGGATCGAATCGGTAGACGCGCCCTTCGGGTGCCTGCGCGCCGTAGAGGACCTCGCGGCGCGGGTCCGAGACCAGGGAGACGAGGCCGCCGTGCTCGGCCGCAGAGCCGCCGGGCTCGCCGGCGGAGAGGTCTAGGAAGTCGCCCAGGGCGATGTCGTAGGCGAACCAATGGAAACCGCGCACCCGGCGCCACTCCTCGTCCGCGTAACTTCGATTTAGATTGGCGACGTAAACGCGACCCCGATGCCACAACGGTCGGGTGTGGAATTTTTCGATTTGGTCGTCAGGACGGAGGTTGCCGGCCTTTTCGGCGGCGGTCCGGGCGTCGCCCACGTAGCGCAGGAGGCCGGTTGCGGCCTCCAGCCGGTAGAGGGCCGAGTTGATCGCGTGGTCCATGCCGGCGACGTAGATATCGCCGTTCGGAGAGCTGCCCACCGCATGCCAGCTTTGCGTGGGCCGCATGCCGTCGGGCGCGTTCGGAAGTCGCCAGCTCCAAACGCCGTCGATCCGGCCCTTCCACCCCGGCGTGGCAAGGGAACCGCGATCCGAAGCGGGCGAAGCATTGATTCCACACCCCGGCGGTAAAACGGCGGGCAGGATGGCCAGCAAGACAAAGAATTTCTCGAATCGACCGTAAGATCTCACCGATTTTTTCCTTGGTTCTACGGCGAATAAGAATGGAGTGCGTTAAAACTACGCGGCGAAAGGGCGCCGCGGCCTCGAGCGAACGCGAAGGTTCAACTTCTGCCATGCCTTGCCCAGGAAATACCGCCCCAGCTTCCGGTAACTGTCAAGGCCGTAAAAGGTCTTGAGGTAGTCGGGAAAGGAACGTCGCCGCCCCATCGCCTCGCCGTCGAGCGCATGGCGCACCCAAAGCAGCGGCAAGACCCCGAGGAAGCCGTGAGGCCGGCACAGAGCCTTCAGCTCGCGCCGCTGCCAAGCGGGGCTCTCAATGACCGAGAGCCGGTTTAGAAAATCCTCCGGGATGGGGGCCGAAAAACGAGCTTTCATATAAGGCAGCGTCGCCCGCAGGGCCGGGATCACCCCCAAAAACTCCCCCATGCTCAAGACCCGATCCCAATCGATCTCGCAGTGCTTGGCGATATAGTGGGCGTCGGCGACCCAGCGCAAGGGGGACAGCGCGGACCAGGCCGCCCCATGCAGGCAGACGTGCAACAAATGGTCGGAGGGCTGAAGGGACGGGAGCTCGGTCCCCTGATAAGTGAGGGGACGGGCGGCCTCCCAAAAGGGCCGGTCGAACTCCTCCGCGTAACGATGGCCCAAGACGTGCCAGTGAAGATCGAGATCCTCGCGCATCGGGTTTTGCATGTGCACCGCGTGGTGCAACTCGATCTGCAATTGGGGGTATTCCAGGCAGAGACGCCATTGCCGCCGTTCCAGGATCGCCACCGCCTCGCGGACCTTGGCCACAGGAACCGCTACGTCGAAATCGCCCATGCCGCGCAGGCCGAAATCGCGGTAACAGAGCAGGAGGAGGGCCGAGCCCTTCAAGAGCAGGACGGGGATCCCCGCCTCGCGAAAGGCCGAAAAAATCCCGGGAAGGTGTTGGAAGTTTTTTTGATTTTCGGCCCAGGTGCGTCGATAGATGCCTTTCATGCGACCCATGTAGGGATCGTCGAAACCCAGCCGATGGAGGTTTTTGTAGACCAGCGGAAGGATGCGAGAACTGCCGTAGTCAGTGTCGTCAAAAGCGACGCGCTTCAGGTATTCCCGCCACGAAGCGACCGCCTCGTCGCCCTCCGACAGGGCCGCCTTGAGCAGGAGCTCCTGCGCCGGACTGGGTAGAAAGGCCTTCAAATGGCTTTCCCTCTCACGTTTCATGCCCCCTCTGCCTCCGCCTTGCGCTTGAGATCGATGGACGCCTTCAAGGCTCGGAAATAGTCACCGCGGGCACCGCGCTCGCGGACGCCGTGGTTCGCGGCGTGGATGCGGCGCTCGTAGAGAACCTCGGGCAACATCTCGTCTTTCAGCCCGAGGGCCTGGGCGCGGGCGTACCAGTCGAGGAACTCCGCGGTGCGAAGGTCCCCGCGAAATTCCCCCACCCGCTCGAAGCTCCCGCGCCGAATCAGCATCGTCCCGGCCATCCGGCCCGGAACCACTTCCTGCTCCACCTTGCGTTGCGCGCGCTCGGCCTCGCTTAGATCCGGGCTGAGGAACTGCCGCGCCATGCTAAACACCATGTCGAGCTCGGGCCGGCAGAGCAGCGCCTCCCTTTGCAAGCGCAGCTTGTCCGGATGCCAACGATCGTCGGCGTCGAGGAAGGCGAAGGCGTCGCCCGTCGCGGCGCGCAGCCCCGTGTTGCGCGCGGCCCCGATGCCGCCGTTGGGCCGGCGCAGGACCTTGACCCCGGGGATGCCGGCGGCGACCGCGGCGCTCCCGTCGGTGGAGCCGTCGTCCACGAGGAGGATCTCGTGGGCCGGGAAGCTTTGGTCCAAGGCGCTGCGCAGCGCCTGGGCGACGTAGGCCTCGTGATTGTAAACCGGGACGATCACGGAAATGCGGCTAAGCTCCGCGGACATGCCCCGCCCTCCTTTCCTCCGGGGACGCGGCCCCGAAGAGGCGGGCGTAGGCCGCGGTGCCCCTCAGGCCCGCGGGGCCGCCCGTTGCGGCGATCCTGCCCTCCTCCATCAGAAACACCTCGTCGGACATCTCGACCATGCGCTCGTCGTGGCTGACCACCAGGATCGCGATGTGGCGAAAATGCGCGGTCAGGTTGTCGCGCAGTGTCCGCACCGCCAAGGCGTCGAGGTGGTTGGTCGGCTCGTCCAGGATCAGCAGGGCCGGGCGGCGAAGCAGGGCCCGCGCCAGGGCGATGCGTTGTCCCTGCCCTCCGGAGAGCAGGACGCCGTTTTCCCCCAGCGGGGACTGGTAGCCCTGCGGAAGCGCGCGGATGAAGCCGTCGGCGTTGGCCAGGGCCGCCGCGACCTGCACCGCTTCGTCGGAGGCCTCCGGCATCCCGTAGGCGATGTTCTCCCGGATCGTGCCGGGAAACAGCATGGGATCTTGCAGAACCACTCCGATTTGCGCGCGGAGCGCGGCCATGTCGAGATCGTCGTAAGGCAGGCCTTCCGCGAAAACCCGGCCGGATTGGGGGCGGTAGAAGCCGAGGATCAGGTTGAGCAGGGTGCTCTTCCCGGAACCGTTCGCACCTACGAGTGCGTAGGTGCGACCCGGAAGGATTTGAAGTCCCACGTTTTTCAGGATCGGCTCGGTGCCGTATCCGAAGGACACCTCGTCGAAACGGATATTTCCTTGCAGCGCGACGCGCCTCGAGCCGCGGTAGGGCAGTTCGTCCTCCAGATGCAAAATGCGGTAAAGATGCCCCAGGGACTCGGTGCCGGCCACGATGTCGGGGACGGCGTTATAGACGGTGCGCAGGTGCTCGCGGAGCAACCCGAAGCCGAAGTAGAAGGCCAGCAGGTCGCCCAAGGAGATCCGTTGGTCGATGACGGAGCGCCCTCCCACGACGAGGATCAAGAGCCCGCCGCAGACCACGAGCATGTTTTGGGTGGCGGTGTAGGCCGTGCCGATCCAGGCCATCCGGCCGCTGGTCTCGCGCAGCTCCTCGTGCACGCGGCTCTGTCGCTCGATCTCCCGGTCTTCGGCCGAGACGGTGCGCGTCAGATCGATCATCCTCAATATGAAATGCATTCCCTTGTTGAAGCCCTCGAATTTTTCGTGAAAGCGCTTCACGTGGCCGCGAAATTTTCTTCCTAGGAAGCGTCCCGCCAGGAACAGCACCGGCAACACCAAGAGCAACAACAGGAAAAGCCACGCGTTGAGATAGGCGAGGACGGCGGCGAGGGCGAGGCTCATCGAGGCCGAGGGAAAGAGAAAGGTGATCGCCGCGTTGGTCATGACGTCGAGGCGTTCGGTGTCTTGGACGATGTGGTTGTGCAGCTTTTGCCGATCCGCACGGGTATGGTAGCTGCGCGAAAGCGCGTAGACCTTCCGCAGCAGGTCGTCGCGGAAGCGCTGGATGGCCGCCTTGCTGATCTTGAGCGTCTGGTAACGTGTGAAGAGCACCAGGGTGTGGCTGAGGGCATAGAGGCCGAGGATGCCGGCGCCAGCCAGGACCAGGCCTTGGAAATCCTTTGCGGGGATCATGCGGTCGAAGGCGTTGCGGACGATCAAGGCGACGGGGACCAGCAGGGTCGCCTGAAAGAGGGCCACCCCCGAGACCAGGGAGAGCCGCAGGCGAAAGCCGCGGTAATAGCCGAAATAATGGCGCCAGGCCTGGAGTGCCATGGGGCCTCACTAGCATTTTCCATAGGGCTTGCAAAACAGTTCTGCGCCCGTTAGAGAAGCCCCACCTATTGGGAACGCGAGGGAACCATGAGTCCAATCTACCGCATCGCTTCGCCGCGGATCACCAGCGAGGTCGTCGACGGCGAGGTCATGATCATCAATCTGAAAAACGGCCATTATTTCAACCTCAACGGCTCTTGCATCGAAATTTGGGGCCTGGTCCAGGACGGGGCCTCCCGGGACAAAATTCTGTCCCGATTATCCCAGAGCTACTCGGCCGACCGCGAGTCCTTGGCCGCCGAGCTGGACCGGCTGCTCGCGGAGCTGCAAAAAGAAGAGCTGATCGGCCTCTTCCCGGGCGAAGACCCGCCCGCCCAAGCCGCAGGCGCCCCGGCCGCCCCCCTGCCCTTCGTCGCCCCCGTGCTGACCAAGTTCAGCGACATGCAGGAGCTACTCCTTTTAGATCCCATTCATGACGTGGATGACGCCGGATGGCCCCAAGCCAAAGTGAACTGACGCTGGAGGATCTGCAGCGACTGCAGGACTCCTCGCCTTCAGGGGCGATACGGAGCCCCACCATCTATTTTCAAGAGCTGCTCTCGCAATTCCAGCGTGCGGTCGAGGCCGGCCCGAACCCGATGGTTCGTCATTTCCGGATTGGGCCTTTCCGCGCAAAATTTCATTTCGCCTCGCAAGAGCTTGCGGAAGCCCTGACGCCGCCCTTCGCGCATCTCGAAACGGCTCCGGCCCGGGCTTGCGATATCTCCGTCGGATTTTGGGACAGTCGTCGCAGCGGCGTCGCCATGAATCCGCCGCGATGGTCGGAGATTCAAGGGAGCCGTCTCGGCCTGCACGGCGAGGGGCACCATATCCAATACGATTTCGGCACCGAGGTCCTGAACGCCTTCCGCGCCAAAGACGGTCTGGGGCTGTTTTGGGTGAAGGACACGCGGGAGATCTTCTTCTCGGAAAAGGTCTGCCCCGCGCGCTCGATCTTTCACTGGCTCTCCGAAGGCAATTCCCTCCAACTCATTCATGGCGGCGCGGTCGGCGACCGACAAGGCGGCGCCATCTTGGTGGGAAGGGGCGGCGCCGGCAAATCCACCTCCTGCACCGCCGCGCTCAAGTCGGATCTGTTTTTCTTGGGCGACGATTATTGCCTCATCGACACCGGAGAGACCCCGAAAGTTTACAGCCTTTACGCCTCGACGAAGGTCAATCCCGACATGGTGGGGAAATTTCCCCATCTCGCGGAGTGCCGTATGCCCGCCACCGGAGTCCCGGATGAAAAACCCAGCTTCCTGATCCACGACTCCTTCCAGAACCGGCTGCTCGGCGAGCTGCCCCTCAAGGCGATTCTCATGCCGCGAATCACCGGGCGGACGGAAACGCGCATCCTCCCCGCCGGCGCCATGCAGGGTTTGCACGCGCTGGCGCCCAGCACCTTGTTTCAGTCCACCGGCCTCGGCGGCAGCTCCTTCAAAAAAATGGCCGAACTGAGCCGCCGCGTGCCCTGTTTTTTCCTGGAGTCCGGCACCGACCTCGACGGCATCCCCGTCGCCATCGGCAATTTGCTCAAGACATTATGAAAATCCTGTTTTGGGGAGAAAATTTTTTGCCCTTCGTGGGCGGAGCGGAGGTTTTGCTTTCCCAATTGATCCCCGCCCTGGCCCAACGCGGCATCGAGGCGCACCTGGTCGCCTCGCGCCACCGCCCCGATCTCCCCGACTACGAGACCTGGCGGGGAATCCCCGTGCATCGCCTTCCCTTTCGCGAGGCTCTTCTGGGAGATCTTCGCGCCCATGCCTCGATCCGCGACCGCCTGCTGCAATTGTACCGAGACATCGACCCGGACCTAATCCACGTCCATAGCACCGGCCCCTCCTTGTTTTTCGAGATGCAAACCCATCGCGCCTGCGCGGCCCCGCGCTTGCTGACGGTCCATGCGTTTTTTTCCTACCCTCCCAAGGAGGACGGCTATTTCAGGAAATACCTGGCTAGAGTGGATTTCCTGACCGGCGTCTCCCGTCGCATGTTGGAAATGGCCTTGGCCCTCTATCCCGGAAAAACCCCGCCGCATCAGGTGGTCTACAACGGCATCGAGCCCCCGCTCTCCCGGCCCGAGCCGACCGGGCCTTCCGCGGAGACCGTCCTTTACTTGGGCAGACTTTCCCGCGAGAAAGGCGTCGATTTGATCCTTCGGGCCTTCGAGCGGATCAGCGCACGGCGCCCGCAAGCTCGGTTATGGATCGCGGGGGACGGGACCGAGAGAAAATCCTTGGAAGCCCTCGCGCAATCCCTAGGCCTCATCGAACGCGTCGCCTTTTTGGGCCAAGTGCCCCCGGATCGCGTCTATTCCCTCTTGGAAAAAGGCCGATTCCTCGTTATGCCCTCGAGGGTCGAAGAAGGCCTCGGCCTCGCCGCCCTCCAAGCCGCACACCTGGGCAGACCCACGATCGGCGCGCGATGCGGCGGGCTGCCGGAGATCGTGCGGCACGGCGAGACCGGGCTGCTCTTCGAGGCGGAAAACTGGGAAGGATTGGCCGAAGCCATGGAGAGGCTTCTCGCCGATCCGGCTCTGTGCGAACGTTTGGGCGGGCAGGCGCGGGAGCTTGTCCGAAAGGAATTCGATTTCACCGCCATGGTCGACGCCTATGAACGCATCTACCGACAACTTTCGCCCGGAAAATAAATTACGGGTCCTGTTCTGGAACGAGCTCCATTGGCCCCACGTCGGCGGCATCGAGCGCTTCAGCGAGGCGCTCTTCGCCGCCTTGAGGCCGCGCGGCTTCGAATTCCGCCTCGTCACCTCCGCCATACAGGGCTGTCCCGAGGAGGAAGTCCGCGACGGGGTGACGATCCACCGGCTTCCGCTGCGCCCGGGCCTCTCCGGATCGCCTGCCGACTTCAAGCGCAGCCTGGAAACGGTCCGCCGCCTCAAGACGGGCTTTCGCCCTCACCTGACTCACCTGAACACGAACGGACCGAGCTTCCTCTACCACTATCTGACGATGAAGGTGGCGCCCCACCCGACCCTCTTCACTTTTCATTTCGACGTAACCAGGGAAAGCGCGGTGGAAAGTCTCCGCAAGATGCTGGCCGCCTGCGACCGAGTGACGGCGGTCTCCCGCGACACCTTGGAGAAGGCCCGGCAATTTTTCTCGGAGATCCGAGGCAAAGATTCGGTGATCCACAACGGACTTCCGCGACCGACGGGCCCCATGCCGGCATCGATGCGCCCCCAAGCCGCCGCTTTTCTAAGTTGGGGCCGGCTAGCGGCGAACAAGGGTTTCGACGTCGGCTTGAGGGCCTTCGCCAAAATCGCCGCGCTTTATCCCCAAGCCCGTCTCACCCTCGCCGGCGACGGCCCTGAACGGGAGGCCTTGTTGGCCCTGCGCCGGCAACTCGGTCTCGAGGAACGCGTCGCCATGCCCGGTTACCTCGCGCCGGCAGAATTGGAGCGCGAAATCCAGACCTGCACGGCGCTCCTCATGCCCTCGCTCGAACAGGAGTGTTTTGGTCTGGTCGCCCTCGAGGCCATGCAACGCGGCAGGGCGGTGATCGCCTCGCGTTGCGGAGGGTTGGCGGAGGTCGTCGAAGATCCAATCACCGGCCTGCTCTGCCCGCCGGGAAACGAATCGGCCCTGGCGGAGGCCATGAGGCGCCTGATCGAAAAGCCCGACCTCGCGGCGGCCATGGGCGCCGCGGGAAAACTCAGGGCTGAATGTTTATTTTCTTTGGAGACGATGGTACGGGGCTACGAGACGCTGTACCGCGAAATGATCGCCGAGGCATCCGCCCCCGGGAATTCCGTTTAAAACCGAAGCGTCATCTGCATCCCCAGCTCCTGAGGAGAGAGGGCGGGAAGCACCTGCGCGCGCAAGCGGGGCCGCCCTTCGCGCCCGAACAGCATGATCCCGCGATGCCGCGCGATCTTGGCGGCGGAGATGAACACCAGCATCCCGACCAGACCCGCCCCCGCGGCCACCCCCGAACCTATCAAAAACTTCTGTTGCTTGCGCCGCTCCGCGCGGGCCTCCCCTTCCATTTCGCGCAGGGTGGTCTGGACGTCCTTGTTCTCGTCCGCGGCCTTCTCCTCGACCCTCTCCAAGACGTCCGTCAGGCCCGGCACCGCGGCGGCCGCCGATTGGGCCTCGCGCGAGATCTCTCCGGACTCGTCAAATAAATCTTTCGAACCGCGCGAGGCCGCGCGCAGCAACTGCTCGGTCCCAGCGGCCTTGCCGTAGCGCAGGCCGGACCAGACGCTCAGGCCGGTGCCGGTCAGGAAGACCCCCGTGCTGAGGGCGCTCATCACGACGAAGGCGGTGTAGGCGTCGGCGTTGCGCTTGGCGCGACGAAAAGCGGGAGAAGTGGGGGGATCGACCTCGGCTTGAGGCGGCTTCGTCACCGTCGGCGCCGCGGCACGGGGCCGCATTTTGAGGGACACGGGCTTCATGCCCACTTCATGCGCAAGGAACATGCCAGGCACCCTAGCGCGCGGAGTGGTGTTCAGGCCCATCTGGATGGATGTCCTGAGGACCACTCCCCTCAAAAAGGAAATTTTAGGAAATGGAGTACGGTGCCGCGATCACCTCGGGCTAGTGAGAAACCGCGGAAGCGGCGGGAGCGGGCGAGAAAGGCCGCCGTTTCCCCTCGGCAAGGAGGACCCTGCCCTTCAGCTCGAGATCGCGAATCGGGGACCCGTTCAAGGAAACCGCCGCCCTGCCATAGATGTCATAATAACCCGAATGGACATTGGGATAAACGCCCTCGAGCTCCATCTTCACCACGGTCTCTTGTCCCGGAGCCATCAGGAATGAATCCGGCGTGCAAGTTAACCGAGTCTTGGGCACCCACAGATATCCAACCGCGTCGACGGAGTCCCTTCCCTTGGGCGCCGTCCATTCCCCCAGCCGAGCGCTGCAATTCAATTCAACGCCGATGTATTCGGTGCCGTAGTTCGCGAAGGTCACCAGGCGGGCCTTCGAAAAATAGGAGCGCGCCTGATTGAAAGAAGGAAGCTTAAGCACGCCCAGATCTAGCGATGGAGTCACAATCGTCAGGCCCGAGTTGTCTTTCCATTCGCTTTGTACGGACAAGTCCTCTTCCGCCCGCAAAGCGGGGCTCGGGGTCGCTAGGAAGACAATGAATAGCAGTTTAAAAACAGTCAGGGATTTGGGCATACGGAAACTCCGCTCCGAGTGCCCCGCTAGGTTTTATTATCAGAACTAGGCCTTCTTCTTAATCAGCACCCTGCGCTCGATCTCGAAGATCTTCTCGGGGATCTTCTCCTTGCCCAGGTCCTTCTTGTTGTTCTCTTTGACAAAGAGATCGGCGCCGAACTTCTCCAAGGCCTCCTTGGGCCGGATATTCTTCACGCCGATCAGCTGGAAGGTCACCACGCCGGCGTTCAGCCCCTTCGGCCCCTCTTCCTTCGCCAGCACCCGCGAGATCGCGTAGACCGTGTCGCCGCTCACCGCGGGCTGGGTGTGGTAGCCCTCGGTGTAGCCGAAGTCGGCCAAGGCGTTTTCGGTGGTGTCGCGGCTGGCCAGGCCCGCCAGCCAGGCGAAGACCAGGCCGCCGTAGACGATGGGCTCGCCGCTCATCGCGCCGCTGCGGGCCGTCGAATAGAGGCGGTCGTAGTGCAGCGGGTGGGTGTTCATCACGCGGTAGGTCCAGGGATAGTGCTCGTCGGTGATGGTGCGGCCGTTGGCGTGGACGATGACGTCGCCGACGGTGAAGTTTTCGAAGTAGCTGTTCACGCCGGTGAGATTCGTCGGATAGGCGCCGCTCGCGCCCGGGATCTCGATCGTCGGCTCGGCCTGCTCGGGGAAGGGCTGGCCCGAGACGGTGGTCGGCTCGCTGGCCTTGCCGGCCGCGGCCACCATGATCTTGCGGTCGTACTGCAGGACCAATTCGTTTTTCTGGTTGAGGCCGATGGTGCGGATGGTCACGATGCCCGGTTTGCCTTCCTTCGCCTTGACGTCCAAGACCTTGGTCAGTGCCCGCAGGGTGTCGCCGGGATAGACCGGCTTCACGAAGCACACATTGTAGTAGCCCAGGTTGGCGATGGCCTTTTCGGAGTCGTTCTGGACGCCCAACGAGAGGCAGATGTTCATCACCATCAGCGGCGAGACCGGCATATCGCGGAAGCCGTGGGCGATCGCGTACTCGCGGTTGGTGTAGAGCGGGTTGGCCTCCATGAAGGTCGTCGCGAACTCGAGGGCGAAGGCCGGGTACACCGTGATGCCGCGCGGGTGGCAGAAGACCTCGCCGGGCTTGAAGTCCTCGAGGACGCGGCCGTATTGCGGGTAGCGGACTTTCTCGAGGTCGGCGGCCTGGCCGGGGGCGGATTCTTGGAATTTGGGATAGGGGATGGTGATCGGCATATACGTTCCTATGATTTGACGCGGGCGTCGTGCGCGAAACAAGGCCGTAGGGCCCTTCGCGAACGGCCCCTACAGGTATTGCTTAAGCAAGGACGGTGCAATGACGCGAAGTGCGAGCACCTCTTCCGCCCCTTCGAAGATCGAAAACACCCGCGCGTCGACGAAGTAGCGGCTGACCGCGTACTCCTCGGCGTAGCCGTAGCCGCCGTGGATCTGCAGGGCCTCGCGGGTGATCCACTCGCTGATCTTCGAGGCGTAGAACTTCACGAGCGAGGCCTCCATCTGCCCCTTGTGCTCGTCCATCAGGCGGCAGGCGTGGTAGGTGGCCTGGCGCGCGGCCTGGATGAGCGCGGCCATGCGCACCAGCTTCCACTGCGTCATGCCGTACTCGAAGATCGGCTTGTTGAAGACCTTCCGTTCGTCGGAATAACGCAGCGCCGCCTCGAAGGCCGCCTGCATCACGCCCAGGGCGCGGGCGGCGGTCTGCAAGCGCCCGCCGGCGAAGCCCTCCATCTGCATGTAGAAGCCCTTGCCCAGGCCGCCCTCGCCGCCGATCAGGTTCTCCTCGGGCACCCAGTAATTCTCGAAGGCGACCTCATAGGAGTGCATGCCGCGGTAGCCGATGGTGGGGATGGCCTTGCCCTCGATGTGGCCTCCGTGCTCGGGCTGGTCGTACTTGAACTCGTGGCCTTCGAAGCGCGGCTTCTCGGCGATCAGGATGGACATGCCGCGGTGCTTCTTCGACATGTCGGGGTCGGTGCGGCAGAGCACCATCAGAGAATCGGCGTAGCCGGCGAAAGTGCACCAGGTCTTGACGCCGTTGATGACCCAGCCCTTCTGCCCCTTCGACTCCTGGGGGCGGGCCGTGACCTTCATGCCCGCGACGTCGCTGCCGTAGTCGGGCTCGGTGACCGCGACGCCGGCCATGCGCTCGCCGCTGGCCAAGAGCGGCAGCCACTTCTGCTTTTGCGCGTCGGTGCCGCCCTTCAGAATGGCCTTCGACAAAATCTCGGGACGGGTGATGAGGCTGCCGGCCACCCCCAGCGAACCGCGCGAGAGCTCCTCGGTGACGACGCACATCCCGGTGTTGTCGGGCTTGGCGTCGTCCTGAAAGCCGCCGTAGGCCTGCGGGATGGAGAGGCCGAAGCAACCCAACTCTTTCAGGCCGTCGATGATCTCTTGCGGGATCAGCAGGTCGTGGCGGTGGACCTTCTCGGCCAGGGGCGCCACCTTGTCCTCGGCGAACTTCTTGAAGGTCTCGCGGAACATCTGATGGTTTTCGTCCAGGCCGTAGCTGCCGCCGTGGTTGGCCTTTTTGATCAGCTGGGCGATGCGCGCGACGTTGTCGGCGGCGAGGACCTTCTCGACGTCCTTGGTCAGCTCGGGCTTCCAGATCGTCTCGACGAGCTTGGGCTGGTCGACGCCCCACTCGTGGAAGTGGAAGCTGACCTTCTGCGAAAAATTGGCGAGCATCTCGGCTGTGAAGTATTCGGCCAGGGCCTTCTCGAGCTCGCCGTGCTTGTCGGCGTAGGCGCAGATCTGCTCGGCGGCGTAGACCTCGGAGGCCACCCAGGCCAGGTCGTAGGCGGTGCCCTGGAAAGCGTCGAGCTTGGCGGTGGAAATGTCTTTTCCGTCCGCGGCCTTTTGGGCCAGAAAGCGTCCGCATTGTTCGAGGAGGGTCTTGGCTGCCGAGAGGGCGTTTTGGGTATTCATAGTGACGGGGCTTCTAGCCAGGACCGGAAGGGGCTGTCAACCCAAAGAAACCGCCGAGAAGACGGCCGCTTAGGGCCTTCGCTCCGCGGTTGACAGCGGGGCGAAAACCGCCGATGAAGGCCCTGGCTCGGATCTCAAAAAGGAGTCCCCATGCGCTCGATCTTGGCTTCCCTCGCCCTGCTTTCCGCCTGCTTGGCCTTCACGCCGGCGATCCAGGCCCAAAACACCCCCGAATCCGCCTACGCCGATTGGGTGGCGGCGAGCAAGGCGGGCGACCTCGACAAAGTGCTCGCCCTTTCCTCCAAAGAAAAGGTCGACGAGTACAACAAGGAATTCAACAGCCCGGAGAAGCAGGCCGAGATCAAGAACCTCATGAAACTGATGGCGCCGATCAGCTACAAGGTAAAACAGACCGACCTATCCAAAGACGGCGGTAAGGCCAGCCTGAAAGTCGACGCCGTCGCGCGCGACTTCTTTTCGCTCAACGATCCCAAGGCGAAGCCGCAGAAGGAAAAGGTCGAGGTGCGGCTCGTCAAGGAAGGCGGGGCCTGGAAGGTCGACAAGCAGTGCATGGGACCGGACGGCTGCGGCAAGGAGCCGGACTGGGCGCAGGGCGCCTGGGGCAAGACCCTGCCCTTGGCGAAGGGCGCCACGGTGAAGGCGGTCCCGGGGAAGGCGGCGAATTTCGGCGGCGCGAAGGCGAAGGGCAAGGCCTACGCGGTCGACCTGGTCTTTACGCTTCCGGAAAACGGCCCCTCGCTCAGTTACTTCCTTCACCGCTCGCCGACCTTCGCGGAGTTCTACGTTATGGTACAGGGCGAAACCCTCACGCCGATCGCGCGGCGTGAAGAGTTTCCCAGCAGCTTCAGCGAAGGCAAAGCGGAGATCCAGGTGTTGGAAGAAGGAACCTCCTACTCTCGATCCACCGGCTTCACCGGCACGGGCACTCTCTCGCTGCTCTTCGACATCCCCAAAGAACTGCAGGGCGAGAAGCTGCTGCGCTTCATCGTGACGGTGGACGATCAGAAGTATCCCTTCGAGATTCGATAAAAGACCGCGAGCCCTTGAAAAGAAACAGGCCCTCGCGGGCCTGTTTCCTTCTCCCAAAATTTCGAGAAAACTTACTGCCAGTTGACAGCCGCAGGCACCCGCACCCACTCCGACGCGGTGGGATTGCCCAGCTCGGCGAGCTTCGCGATCATGGCACCCGCCACGCTGTCGCCGGTCGCGGCGAGGTCGAGGATCGCGGGACAGAATTCGGGATTTTGCAGCACGGCGCGGAGCATCGGGCCGTAGAAACTGTCCTCCGCATAGATCTCCGCGTAGCCGATCAAGGCGGCCAAGTGGTCGAAGCCGGCGGCTTGATTGAGGACCGCGAAGGCGGCGTAGCTGCCCTCGGCCGCGACGCCGGCGATGCTGAAAAAGAAATCCTGGGGCCCGGCCGCCACCAATTCCACCAAGAGCCGCTGGACCTTCGCGCAGCCGAGCTCGGCCAAGAGGGCCAAGCGGGGAAGCAGCGTGATATCCGCCAAGGCGGCCTCGCCGTAGGCCTGAAGCTCGGGCTGGGCCGCGAAGAGCAGCTCCTCGGCGGGAAAATTCCCTTCCAGGGCCAGGTCGGCCAGCTGAAGCAGGGCGATGGGGTCTTGGGTCGCGGCCCGCTGCAGGTCTTGCCAATTTTGGGGATCGAAGGCGCTTAAGGTTTCGGAAACAGGCGGGGGTTCGGCGACGGCTTGGGGTTCGGACGGCGGGTTCGAGATCTCGTATTCGGCGAATTCCAACATGCTGCTTCCTCCTTAGAAAGGCCCTCGATGGAGGAAATTTGAAGCAAGCCTTGTGCCAGTTTCAGCGACGGCGAAAATTCAAAAAAAGCCCCCAAAATCGCGAAATCTCTGTGCGATTTCACCCCGACGGCGGGGCCTTCCGCCCCCTTCGGCTCGACCCCCTGGGGCCTGGGAACCTCAGTTCTAGAGACGCCGACGAAAGACCTGGAGGTGGAGGTTGATGTCCTGGGCGGTGGGCAAGAGCGCATTCGATCCCGACTCGACGTCGGGCAGGGCCCCGTCGAAGACCCGCTCCCAGACCCGCGGATCCATCTGCAAATTCCGGAGTTCACCGAAGGCCCCGTAGTAATGGTCGCTCTGCAGGACCAAAAACCCGCCGGTCGGTCCCGGAAGTTGCCTGGAGAGCCGATTTCCGGGCGAGGCGGAAATCGTATCGTCGTCCTAGAACGAAATCCCAGCCCAAGAATAGGAAAATTCTAAAATTTTCCCGGGCATTTTTTATCAAAGCGGCCGGCGCTCAAAAGAAAGGCAGGTCGTGAGACCTGCCTTTTGCCGACGCTATATTCCAAGATTTTAACCGAAGAACGCCTTCTCCGCCGCCTCCGGCAACTTCTGCCCGGAGATGTGCGCGCGCTGTACCAGCTCCCAGAAGTAGCGGTAGGTGGCGCGGTCGTGGAGTTCGCCCTCGAACTGGATCGGGCCCCAGTTGGCCTCTTGCGCGGCCACCAGGATCTGCGCGCCCTTCTCGACGCCTTTGTAGTCGGGCAGCATCGCCGCGACGATGGCGTCGATCTGGGTCGGGTAGATCGACCACATGCGCAGGAAGCCGAACTCGTTTCGGGCGCGGCTGGCGTCGGCCTTGGTCTTTTCGGCGTCCTTCAGGTCCAGCGTCACGTTGTGCGCGGGGATGATGCCGTTGGCCAGAGCAGCGGCGCAAACCTGCGCCTTCGCGCGGAAGATCAAGGCGTGCTCGAACTGCCCGGGCGAGCGCATGCAGGCGTCGGGGATGGCGCCGTGGTGGCCGGAGACGAAATCCATCAGTCCGAAGTCCAGGACCTGCATCCAGGGCAGGGCCGCGATCTCGAAGGCGTCCTTCAAGGCGCCGTGGGTCTCGATCAGGACGTGGATGGGGATCTCGCGCTTGATGCCGTTCTTTTTGGCGACTTCTTGGATGTAGGCGATCATCTCCTTCACCTGCCCGACCGCGGTGGGCTTGGGGATCGTGATGTAGGCCAGCTCGTTGCCGGCGCCGCCGACCAGGATGTCGACGTCCTGCTTCCAATGAGCGTTGGTGTAGTCGTGGATCCGGGCCCCGGCCATCTTGTGCTTGTTGAGCGGGCCCTTCGCCATCGCGACGATCATCTCGGCATGCTCCTTCTCCTTGCCGGTGGGCGCGCCGTCCTCGCAGTCCATCGTGATGTCGAAGACGCCGCCCTTGGCGTTCTGCAGCTCCATCGCCTTGGTGATCAGCTTTTCGGAGCCGGCGAAATGCTCGCAGGAAGGGATGACGGGAAAGGGCTTTTCGCCCGCGAAGAGGGCCTCGTTCGGATGCACTTTGGGACTCATGAGAGATTTCTCCTATTAGGTATGATGCAAATCTTGATCGTCCATGGGTTCGGACAGCTCCAGCAAGACCCCGCCGGTGGACTTGGGATGGACGAAGGCGATGCGCTTGCCGTGGGCGCCGATGCGCGGCTTCTCGTCGATCAGCTGGACGCCCTGCTTCTTCAATTCCTCGAGGTGTTTTTCGAGGCCGCTGACCTCGATGCAGATGTGGTGCAGGCCGCCGCGGCCCTTCTTTTGCTCGAGGAAGTTCGAGATGGGGCTATCCGGCGAGGTGGGAAAGAGCAGCTCGAGGTTGGTCTCGCCGACGCCGAAGAAGGCGGCACGGACCTTTTGCTCCTCCACCTCCTCGATGTGCTCGGGGCCCTTGCCCAGCAGACTTTGATAAAGCTTGATCGCCTCGTCGAGGTCGGGGACGGCGATGGCGACGTGATCGACTTTTTTGAAGGACATAAACGCTTCGCTCAAGTGCCTAAGTGCTTGAGTGCCTAAGTGTCTAAGTAGCTATGGAACAACAATTAACGCAATACGCGAAGGGGCTACTAAAGCGCCTACACCCTTGTCAACTGACGAGTATACTCCCGCTCGATTAATAACTTAGACACTTAGGCACTCAAGCACTTCGACACTTAGAATCCCCTTGACCCCCCTCACATTTCGCGGGAGATTGAAATCCCCCATATGTCGAATCAAAAGCTCATCCGCACGCTTCGCTGCAAAAATCGCAAATTTATCGGAGTCTTATCCAAGCTGATCTCGACCATCTCCCAGATGGGCGGGGACATCGGCAATATCTCCACGGTCAGCTTCGGCGAATTGCACAACATCCGCGACATCACGATCATCGTCAACGACGAGGACCATCTTAGCGCCATCGTCAGCGCCGTGCGCAAGATCCCCGAGGTCGAGCTCGAATCGGTCATCGACGAGGTCCTCGAGCTGCATCAGGGCGGCAAGCTCTTGGTGCGCCCCAAGCTGCCGATCCAGTCGATCGAGGACCTGCGCAAGGTCTACACCCCCGGCGTGGCCAGCGTCTGCAAGCTGCTCAAGGAAGACCCCAGCCAGATCGAGGTCTACACCACCATCGGCAAAACGGTCGGCCTATGCACCAACGGCAGCCGCGTGCTGGGCCTGGGCAACCTCGGCGCCGCCGCCTCGATGCCCGTCATGGAGGGCAAGGCCGCCCTCTTCCAGCAATTCTCCGGCCTGCACATGATTCCGGTCCTGATCGACACCCTCGACGTCAAGCGCTTCATCGAGACGGTCGAGACGATCTCCCCCACCTTCGCCGCGATCCAACTCGAGGACATCCGCACACCGGATTGCTACGAGATCGAGGCCGAGCTCATCAGCCGCCTGAAGATCCCGGTGATGCACGACGACCAGCACGGCACGGCCACCGTCGCCTTGGCCGCGCTGATCAACGCCTGCCGGGTGGGCGGCATCGAGCTGAAAAACGCCAACGTCGGCCAGATCGGGCTGGGCGCGGCGGGCTCGGCGATCGCCAACCTGATCATGAAGTACACCGGCAACCCGGTCTACGGCACCGACGTCAATCCCGAGGCGAAGAAGCGCTTCGAGGGCCTGGGCGGGGTCGTGACCGAGCTGAAAGACTTATTAAAGAAATGCCAGGTCGTCGTCGCCACGACCGGCCTACCAGGCCTGATCAAGGCCGAGGACGTGCAAAAGGGGCAGGTCATCCTGGCGCTCAGCAATCCCTTCCCCGAGATCACCATCGCCGAGGCCCTGGCCGCCGGGGCGGCCTTCGCCAGCGACGGGAGCCGCGTCAACAACCTCCTGGGCTTTCCCGGGATTTTCCGCGGCGCGATCGAGGCCCATGCCCTCCGCTTCACCCCCGAGATCTTCATCGCGGCGGCATTGGCCATCGTCAGCCAAACCCCCGAGCACGAGCTGATCCCCGACCCGCTCGACCCCCTGGTCCACGCGGCGGTGGCGAAGGCCGTGGCCAAGGCGGCGGTGCAAGCGCGGGTCACCCGGGATTTCTTGAAATAACCGTCTGTCTCGCGCGGCGGACCCGCCGCTCGGCTCACAATTCCCTTGACCCCCCGGGGCCGAAAATCTATGAGCCTGGGGCCCTCGGCTTTGGCCGGGAACCCATAAAATCTTTATATAATTCAGTGAATTTATGCCCACCAACCGTGAAATGTCCGAGCTGTTGAAGAAGAAAAACGACGAGGCCGAATTGGGCGGCGGCGCCGACCGCATCGCGGCCCAGCACAAGGCCGGCAAGCTCACCGCGCGCGAGCGCATCGACTTTTTGCTGGACCCGGGCAGCTTCGTCGAGCTCGACCGCTTCGTCACGCACCGCTGCTCCGACTTCGGCATGGAAGACAAGAAGATCTTGGGCGACGGCGTGGTCACGGGCCACGGCACCATCGACGGCCGCACCGTCTTCCTTTTCGCGCAAGACTTCACCAGCTTCGGCGGCTCGCTGGGCGAGGCCTTCGCCCGCAAGGTCTGCAAGATTATGGACCTCGCCATGAAGACCGGGGCGCCCGTGATCGGCCTCAACGACAGCGGCGGCGCGCGCATCCAAGAGGGCGTTCAATCGCTGGCCGGCTACGCCGACATCTTCCTGCGCAACGTGCTCGCCAGCGGCGTCATTCCACAGATCTCGGTCATCATGGGGCCCTGCGCCGGCGGCGCGGTCTATTCGCCCGCGCTCACCGACTTCATTATGATGGTCGAGAACACCGCGCACATGTTCATCACCGGGCCCGAGGTCATCAAGGCCGTCACCCACGAGGTGGTCAGCAAGGAAGAGCTGGGCGGCGCGGTCGCCCACAACAGCAAGTCGGGCGTCTCGCTGCTGCGCGCGCCCAACGACCAGGCCGCCTTGCAGCAGGTCCGCGAGCTGCTCGCCTTCCTGCCCGCCAACAACCTCGAGGACCCGCCCCTGGTCAACTCCAAGGACGACCCCAACCGCGTCGACGAGAAGCTCGACGCGCTGATCCCGGACAGCGCCAACAAACCCTACGACATGAAGGTGCTGATCAAGAGCACGCTGGACGACGGCTACTTCTTCGAGGTCGGACCCGACTTCGCCAAAAACATCCTGATCGGCTTCGGCCGCTACAACGGACGCGTCGCGGGCATCGTCGCCAACCAACCGCAGGTCCTGGCCGGATGCCTCGACATCGACGCCAGCATCAAGGCCGCCCGCTTCGTGCGCTTCTGCGACGCCTTCAACATTCCCATCGTCACTTTCGTCGACGTGCCGGGTTTCCTCCCGGGCACCGACCAAGAATTCGGCGGTATCATCCTGCACGGGGCCAAGCTGCTCTATGCCTTCTGCGAGGCGACGGTGCCCAAGGTCACGGTCATCACCCGCAAGGGCTACGGCGGCGCCTACGACGTCATGAGTTCCAAGCATATTCGCGGCGACGTCAACTTCGCCTATCCCTTCTCCGAGATCGCGGTGATGGGCTCGGACGGCGCGGTCAACATCATCTTCCGCAAGGAGATCGAGAAGGCCAAGGACCCCGAAAAAGAGCGCGCCCGCCTGACCGACGAATACCGCGCCACCTTCGCCACGCCCTACAAGGCGGCGGAGCTGGGCTACATCGACGAGGTGATCGAGCCGCGCTTCACCCGGGTGAAGATCGTCAAGGCGCTCGAGATGCTGAAAAACAAGGTGGACAAGAATCCGCCGAAGAAACACGGAAATATTCCCCTGTAGGGGCGAACCTTGTGTTCGCCTCCGTCGCGGGGAGAGCGAACACAAGGTTCGCCCCTACGGACCCTCTCATGGTGACTAAACGGAAGATTAAAAAAGTCCTCATCGCCAACCGCGGCGAGATCGCCGTGCGCGTCATCCGCGCCTGCCGCGACATGGGCATCGCGACGGTCGCGGTGTTCAGCGACCCCGACCGAGCCGCCCTGCACGTCAGGCGCGCCGACGAGGCCATTCATTTGGGGCCCGCCTCGCCCAAGGAAAGCTACCTCAACGTCGACAAGCTGCTCGCGGCGGCGAAGACCACCGGCGCCGACGCCATCCATCCGGGCTACGGCTTCCTCTCCGAGAACGCCGACTTCGCCCGCGCCGTCACCCAGGCCGGCCTGATCTTCATCGGCCCCGACCCCGAGGTCATCGTCAAGATGGGCTCGAAGATCGGCGCGCGGCAGATTGCCGAAGCGGCCGGCGTCCCGGTCGTCCCGGGCATCAAGCACGCCTTGAAAAACGCCGACGAGGCCCTTGAGGTAGCCAAGAAGATCGGCTTCCCCGTCCTGCTGAAGGCGGCCGCCGGCGGCGGCGGCAAGGGCATGCGCGCGGTTCGCGAAGAAAAGGAACTAAAGAGCGCCTTCCAGATGGCGCAGAACGAGGCCCTCAACTCCTTCAAGGACGACGCGGTCTACGTCGAGAAGCTGGTCGAGGGTCCGCACCACATCGAGGTCCAAGTCTTCGGCGACCATCACGGCAACGTCGTGCACCTCTGGGAGCGCGAGTGCTCGGTGCAGCGCCGCCATCAGAAGGTCATCGAGGAATCGCCCTCCCCCTTCATCACCCCCGAGACCCGCAAGGGCGTCTGCGAGATGGCGGTGAAGTTGGCCAAGGCCGTCGGCTACTACAACGCCGGCACCATCGAGTGCCTGGTCGATCATAAGCAAAATTACTATTTCCTCGAGATGAACACCCGCCTGCAGGTCGAACACCCGATCACCGAGCTGGTCACGGGCATCGACCTGGTGAAGGCGCAGATCCTGGTGGCGCAGGGCGATCCCCTGCCCTTCAAGCAGGAAGACATCCAACAGCGCGGCCACGCCGTCGAGTGCCGCGTCTACGCCGAGGATCCCTTCCACAATTTCATGCCCGCCCCGGGTCTGGTCGTCGACATGCAGTACCCGCTGGGCCCCGGCATCCGCCTGGACAACGGCATCTACCAGGGCTTCCAGGTCCCGATGGATTACGATCCCATTTTGGCCAAGCTGGTCGCCTACGGCCGCGACCGCGAGGAGGCCATCCAGCGTATGCAGCGCGCCTTGAGCGAGTACCGGGTGAGCGGCCCCAAGACCAACCTGTACTTCCATCGCCGCGCCCTCGCGATCGACGACTTCGTGAAGGGGAAATACGACACCCACTTCATCGATAAGCACATGAAGGAGATTTTGGCCGTCTCCCACGAGGACACGCAGAAGGCCTTGATGGCCGCGGCCCTGGCGAAACATTTAGAGGAGAGCAAAGCCCGGCCCGTCAGCCACGCCGGCGGCGTCTCCGACGCCTCGCCCTGGCGGCTGACCGGACGAAAATTGGGATTGCGAGGTTAATTGTTGGGGGCGAACACAAGGTTCGCCCCTGCAAAATATTATATGTCAAGAATCTACACCGTATTGTTCGAGGGCCAAGAGCGCCAAGTCGAGATCAAGAGCGTCGAGGGCGAGTACAAGGTCACGCTTGACGGCGCCACGCACCGTTTCTCCCCGCTCCTCGCGAAGGGTTCGCTTTATTCCTTCCTGATCGACGGCAAGGAGGTCCTGGAGGCCGACGTCGTCTTCCGCCAGGACAATTGCGAGCTGAACCTGCAAAACATTCCCTACCACCTCGAGGTCTTCGACCCGCGCCGCCGCGTGGTCTCGCAAAGCGACGCCGCGGCCGGCGGCCACGGCCTGATCAGCGCCCCGATGCCCGGAAAGATCGTCGACGTCAAGGTCGCGCCCGGCGACAAGGTCGAGAAGGGCCAGGCCCTCGTCGTCATCGAAGCGATGAAGATGCAAAACGAGCTCGCCGCCGCGATCGACGGCGTCGTGCAGGAAGTCAACGTCAAGGTCGGCGAGGCGGTGGAATCGGGACAAAAGCTCGTCCTGGTCGTCAAGGCCGATTGACGTAACCTCGCAACATTCCAGGATATTCCCTATCTGAATTTCGGGTTGAATGCCCTCTCCCTTTAATGGGAGAATGCACGTCGTGGAACCAAAACGCATCCTCATCGTCGACGACGACGTCGAGATCCTCGAGACGCTCGAGAAACGATTGCAGCACCACGGGTTCTTTTGCGACAAGGCCGATTCGGTCGAGGCCGCCTTGAAGATCGTCGGAGAGCGGACGTTGGATCTGGTACTGCTCGACCTGGGCTTTCCCGGCGTCGACGGCACCGCCTTCCTGAAGAACGCCTTCCGACGGATGTCGCCGCAGCGGAAGATCCCGCCGGTCCTGGTGCTGAGCTGCTATTCGGACAAAGAGATCGTCGACCATGTCCTGCAATCCGGCGCCGTCGGATTCGTCGCCAAGCCCTATGACGCCGCCGAGCTGGTCACGACCATCCAGCTGTTGACCCAGTCTCCGCCGGCCGGCCCCGCGGAGCCAGCCCCCCGGGTCTAAGCGGCAACTCCACCGTGAATTTCGCCCCCCGGCCGGGCTCGCTCGCCACGCCGATGCGGCCTCCGTGCAGCTCCGCGATCAGCTTGCAGACGGCCAGGCCGATGCCCGCGCCGGGGATCCGAACCCTTTCGGACGACTGCGCCTGGCGGAACATGAGGAAGATGCCCGCCTGCTCTTCTTGCGGAATGCCGCGTCCGGTGTCCTCTACCTCGAGGACGACGCTCGCCGGCGAGGCCTTCAGGCGAATCCACACCTCGCCGCCCCTCGGGGTGTTCTTCAGCGCGTTGTCGATGAGGTTGATGAGCACCTCCTTGATTTTGTCCGGATCGCAGCGCAGCGCGATCGCCTCCTTGGGGCGCTCCAAATGCAACCGGATCTTCTTCTTCCTCGCGAGCAGCTCCATGAACTGGCAGACGCCCTCCGCCAGGGCGCCCAGGTCCGCGTCCGTCGGCTCCAGCTCCAGCCGGCCCGACTCCAGCTTCTCGTAGTTCAGCACGTTCGCGATCAGCCGGATCAGGCGATCGACGTTGTCCATGGCGCGGTGCAAGGTCTCGGCTTGCCGTTCGTTCACCTCCCCGTCCACCCCGTCCAGCACCATGCGGATCCCCTCCTTCACGACGGTCAGCGGCGTTTTGAGCTCGTGGGCGACGATCGAGGCGAACTCCGACTTCAAGCGGCCGAGCCGGCGCAATTCCGCGATAAGCTCCCGGGCCTCCGCCTCGGCCCGGCGCCGCTCCGTGAACACCGCGGTGAGCACCAGGGAAGTCACGGCCAGGATGCCCACGAAAAACTGCAGCGCCAGGAGGCTCTCGTGGATCGTGGCGAAGAAAAAGGGGCCGATGCCGCGGGTCGTGTTCCACACCGCGAGGCAGGCTACGACGAGAACGACCGCAGAGGCCTCGCGGGGACGGAAGCGCAAGGCCGCCCAGATGGCGAAGGCGAAAATCATGTAGACGAGGGGATACGGAGTGGTCCCGAAGACGGACCAGACGCCGAAGGTCATCTGGGAGGCGAGGACCGTGGCCGTCACCAGGACCAGGAATTCCGGCCCGCGGCGCAGGACTTCCCGCCGGGAGGGCGGACGGCTCCAGGTCAAGGCGACGGGCGCGACGATCAAGTCGCTCAGCAGGTCCCCCGACCACCAGGTCCACCAGGTCGAGACCAGGGTGGCCGCGGAAAGCCGCCCGGCCAGCCCCACGCTCGCGACGCCGATCGTGGCGCTGAGCACGGTGCTGCAAAAGCCCGCCAGGAAAACCAGCGCCAGCACGTCGCGCAGCCGCTCGAGGTCCGGCCGGAATCCGACGCGGCGGAGCAGGGTCGCGCCCAGCACCGGCTCGAGGGTGTTGCCGACGGCGATGCCGAGGGCGACGCCCCAGGGCTGGCCCACGTGAAAGTTGGCGAAAAAGGCGCCCAGCGCGATTCCCGGCCAAACGCGGTAGCCGAATAACAGGAGGGCCGCGAGGGAGAGGCCCGACGGCGGCCACACCGGGGTCGCGACGCCCGCGACGGCGTCCAGCATCAAGCCGAGGCGCGCGGAGGCGTAATACACCGCCCCCAGGGCGAGGATCCTGGCCAGATCCGGCAACGAAGGCTTGCGGGCCGCCGTCATGAAACGAATTTTAGGGCATTTCGCGATTTTTCCGAGAAAATTCTGAACCGCCGCCGCGCCAAGGAGGGCCGCGGCTAGAAGCGCCAGCTGGTGTTCATGAAGACGCGGTCGCTGCGGTCGAACTCGCCGTAGAGTGTGTCCTGCGGCCCGCTGAAAAGATCCGCGCCCCAGCTCAGGGTGACGCCCGGCGTGACGCGGTAATGCAGGCGCGGGCTGACCTGGGTGTCGCCTTCCGGGATTCCCACGATGAAAATCAACTCGGGAACCAGTTTCGCATCCAGGAATTCGTGCTCGAAGCGCAGAAATACCCAGGTGTCGAGGATGTCGTCGGCGACGTTCGCCGTCGGACCGAAGATGGCCTGTTGCTGAAACTCGGCGTTCATGTCGAATTCGCCGAGACTGTAATCGAAACCCACCACATAGCGAAACTGATCGCGCCGCACGACGCCGTTGTCGAGCGCGATATTCTGCGCGTTGAAAAAGCGTCCGATCGTATAGACGAACTCGCCCCGCAGCACCGCCGCGTCGCCGATCGACTTGTTGAAGGTCGCGGCCAGGTGATGAACCCGCTTGTGCTTGGGATCCAAGGTCACGGTGGGCGTTCCCGCCGCGTCGACGCCCAGAGTCTTGAACAGCGCGGGAACGTGGTCGGGGCTGGTGTAGTAGAACCAAGCCAGGTCCCAGCCCTTCACCAGGTAGGAAAAGCGGAGACCGCCGTTCCAGTGCTTGAAATCGGTCTGCGGCTTGTCGTCCGGCAGCAGCACCTGGTTCACGCCGGGCGGGGGCGGCGGGATGAAGAAGGCGAAGTCCGCGCCGGGCGGGGCGAATTTGTTGACGCTCATGTCCGGAGAGAGCACCGCCTCGAGGGTCCAGCCGGGCAAGAAGCTGTACTGCAAATCCAGCGCCCAGATCGGGATCCGCACATCCTCGAAGCTGGGCAAAAAGAACTCCCGCAGATCCTTGGGCGTCACCACGTCGGCGAAAAACTGCCCCAAGGCCTCGCCCCAGACGATCTGCTGGTTGCCGATCCGGATGTTGAGCTTGGGCGCCGCGATGTCGAGGTAGGCGTCGCGGATCGTGATCTCTTTGCGCAGGCTGTCGCGGACGTCCGGCGGATACTGGTCGGTCAGGTCATAGACGGCGTCGTACCAGGCGCGGCCGCCCAGTTTCATCTTAAGATGGTCGTTGAAGGTGAACTTCGTCTCCGCCTTCACGAATTGCCGAATCTTGCTGAAGTTGCGCGGCGAGGCGATGCGGAAGGCCGTTTCCTGCCGCAGCTCCACGCTGTATTGGAAATTGTCGCGCCAAAAGGACGGCAGCTCGGTGGGCGCGGATTCGGGCACGGCTTCCTCGGCGGCCCCCGCCGCTCCCGGAAAAACCAAGAGCAAGGCCGACAGCCAGGGCAGCAGCCGGCGCCGTATCGACTGCGTCACCGGCTACTCCAAGGTCTTCATGTAGTCTTTGGTGAACATGTTCTCGGCCAATTCCTTCCTCACCATGCTCTTGAACTCGAGGACGGATTTTTTGTTTTTGTTCAAGGTGTCGCGGAACACCAGGCGCATCGGGCGAACCGCTCCCGCCTCGCTGCGGAAATCCTCGAAGGCCACGGTCTTCAAGGACTGACCCGAGACCGTGAAATACTCCGCCTGCACCGGCCGATTGTCGGATTTCGAGACCCAGTAACGGATCTTGTTGTAGGTTTTCTTCGGCGATTTGGCGACTAAATCCAAGACATAGACGTCCTTCCCCTCGACCTTCTCCTCGCCCGCGAGCGTCGCCGTGTAGTCGTTGGAGAAATTGGCGCGTGCCATGTCCCCGTTGGAGACGTCTCCCACCAGCCGCTGCTGGAGCGGGATGCGCACCGGCTTCTTGACCTTGGGAAGGTAGATCCAAAGGTCTTCCTCGACCATCAGGAGGCTCTTCCCCTTCTCCGAGGCAGGGACCCGAAATTCGACGAGGGAGTGATCGAGGTCCTTCACGTAAACCTTGTAGCCGTTCTCGGATTTCCTCTCGGTGCCTTCGTAGGTCGTCACGGTGGCCTCGAATTCGTAAGAGCCCTTCGGCGCCCGGATGAGATCGGCCTTGGCGACGATCTCGTTGGGATCCGCGGACGCCGCCGCGGAGCAGAGACCGCCAAAGCCCAATTGAAGAAGAATAATACCCGACACCCACTTCATGTTCATAAGAGATAACCCCCTTTGGATATTGGATGAATCGAACCCTGGGAGCAGTATAAGGTCAGAACCAGCGGCATCACAACCAATCTTAATGGGGCCCCGTCGTTTCCGCGCCTCCGCCGCATCCGTCAAAAGACTGACAAGCTCCGCGATAAAATTATCAGATTGAAACGCGGGCGCGGAGCGCTCAGGAGGAAAACAATCATAAATTCATGGATTTTTTTTTGGGATCATCGGCACGCGATTTGCAAATCCTTCTTCTTGTATTGCATGGCCTCGCGCCTCGCGGGCCATAACGGGTGATCTCAGGGGAAAAGGGTAATCATGGAAATCTTGCAGGCCCAAGAGGTGGTCAAGGAATACACCTTGGGCAAACTTCACGTGCAGGCCCTGCGCGGCCTCAACCTCACCATCCATTCCGGGGAAATGCTCTGCATCATGGGTCCCTCGGGCAGCGGCAAGACGACGCTGCTCAACCTGCTGGGGCTCCTCGACGCGCCGAGTTCCGGGAGCATCCTGTTGCAGGGCAAGCCGACCCAAAATCTTTCCTATAAAGAAGGTGCGCGGCTGCGCAGCCGTTTTTTGGGCTTCATCTTTCAGTCCTTCAACCTCTTCCCGGTCCTGAACGCCTTCGAGAACGTGGAATACCCGCTGCTCTTCCACCCGCTGACGCGGAAGGAGCGCCGCGAGCGGGTCTGGGCGGCCTTGGCCGACGTGCAGCTGCGGGAAGTCGCCATGCACCGGCCCGACGAGCTCTCCGGCGGGCAGAGGCAGCGCGTCGCCATCGCGCGGGCGCTGGTGACCCACCCGCTGCTCATCTTGGCCGACGAGCCGACGGCCAACCTGGACAGCGAATCCGCCGAGGCCATCATGGCCGCGATGCAGCGGCTCAATCAGAGCCACCGCACCACCTTCGTTTTTTCCACCCACGACCCCCGGGTCGTGCACCACGCCACACGGATCGTCAGGATCAGCGACGGAGTGATACAACATGACGGGCCTCAAGCGACTGTTACAAATCTCCTGGAGAAACGTATTTCGAAATAAGCGGCGCAGCTTCCTGACCTTGATGATTCTCGTGCTCGGCTGCACGGGCCTGATTCTCGTCGGGGGCTTTTTCCAAAACCTCATGGAGGGCTACCGGGAGCAGTTCATCCACAGCCAGACCGGGCATCTCCAAATAAACCGCGCCGGCTACTTCAAAATGGGCGCCTCCGCCCCCTTGGATTACCTCATGCCCGACGCCGAGGCTGTCCGGCGCCAAGTCGAGGCCTTCCCGGGCGTGGACTACACGGTGCCGCGCCTGAAATTCGGCGGCATGGCCAGCACGGAAAACGCCTCGGTCGCCGTCCTGGCCATCGGCACCGACGCCGCGGCCGAGCGGAAGATGGGAAGCGCCAAGGCCGGCAACGTGGCGCACAGTGCGACACGCATCGTCGCGGGACAAGACCTCGATCCCTCGGACAGCGATGGCGTCCTGCTCGGGAAAGGCTTAGCCGAGGCCCTCAACGTGAAGGTCGGCGACCGCCTCACCTTTCTGACCACTCGAAGGGCGGGGGCCATCGACGGCTCGGAAATGCGGGTGCGGGGCGTCTTCGAGACCATCGCCAAGGACTTTGACGATCGCGCGATGAAGCTGAACCTCGCGGCGGCCCAGAAGCTGCTCGACGCTCCGGATCAGGTTCATTCCTTTCTGGTATTGCTCAAAGCGACGTCGCTCACCGCTGCGGCGCAAGAGGCGTTCCGAAGCCGGTTCCTCCGCGACAAGGCCAACCTCGAGGTGCTCAGCTGGGAGGAACAGGGACTCTTCTACCGCCAGAGCAAAGAAATGCTGCTGAGAATCTACTCGGTCATCCAGCTCATCATCTGCGTCATCTTCGTCTTCAGCATCGCCAACACCCTTAATATGGCCCTCTTCGAGCGAATACGCGAATTCGGCACCATGATGGCGATCGGCAACGGGCGGCCGACGATCTTCATGACCATCTTTTTGGAGGCCGCGATCCTGGGAGCGCTGGGCGCGGTCCTCGGGCTGGCGGCGGGAGTCGGACTCGCCTCCCTGATTTCGGCGATCGGGATCGAGATGCCGCCGCCTCCGCAAAGCTCTTCGGGATATTTCGCCATGATCAGCCTCACGCCGCGCTTGATCGGAGACACCCTGGCCATCTCGCTGTCGGCCTGCCTGTTCTCCGCGCTTTGGCCCGCCTTCCGCGCCACCCGTTTCCGGATCGTCCAGGCCCTGGGCTATGTCTGAAACCGGGGCCGGCGCCGACGGGAAACCCTCGGAAAATATCCGGTTTTTCCTGAAAGATTGGGAGGTTGACAGGCCCGAGGCGCTCTTGTAGGAGCAGCCCAAAGGGCGCCCCAGGCGCCTGATGGAGAGGAGTCCCACAGGAATGGTCGACAAGAAATCCGCCCTGGACTACCACGCCCAGGGCCGGCCCGGAAAAATCGCCGTCACCCCCACCAAACCTTGCGCCACCCAGGAAGACCTGTCCCTGGCTTACACGCCCGGCGTGGCGGCACCCTGCCTCGAGATCCAGGCCAACCCCGCGGAGAGCTACCGCTACACCGCGCGCGGCAACCTGGTCGCCGTCATCACCAACGGCACCGCCGTCCTGGGCCTGGGCGACATCGGCCCGCTGGCCGGCAAGCCGGTCATGGAGGGCAAGGGCGTCCTGTTCAAAGAATTCGCCGACATCGACGTCTTCGACCTGGAGATCGACGAAAAAGATCCCGACAAATTCATCGACATCGTGCGTTCCCTCGAGCCGACCTTCGGCGGGATCAACCTCGAGGACATCAAGGCGCCGGAGTGCTTCTACATCGAGGAGCAGCTCAGCAAGCGCATGAAGATTCCCGTCTTCCACGACGACCAGCACGGCACGGCGATCATCTCGACCGCCGCCCTGATCAACGCCCTCGAGATCGCCGGGCTCAAGGCCGGCGAGGTGAAGGTGGTCTTCTCGGGCGCCGGCGCCGCCGCCGTGGCCTGCGCGAAGATGTTCCTCTCGGTCGGGGTGAAGAAAGAAAACGTCTTTTTATGCGACCGCCAGGGCGTGGTCACAAAGGACCGCAAAGACCTCGAGCCCAACCGCGGCTTCTTCGCCCAGGACGGCAAGGCCCGCACCATGGCCGACGCGGCGAAGGGGGCCAACGTCTTCATCGGCCTCTCCGGCCCGGGCCTCTTCACGACCGAGATGCTGGGCACGATGGCGCCCAACGCCATCGTCTTCGCGATGGCCAACCCCATCCCCGAGATCGGCTACCACGAGGCGCTGGCCGTGCGGAAAGACATCATCATGGCCACCGGCCGCTCGGACTACCCCAACCAGGTGAACAACGTCCTGGGCTTCCCTTTCGTGTTCCGCGGGGCCCTCGACGTCGGCGCCACCAAGATCACCGAGCCGATGAAGCTCGCCGCCGCCAAGGCCCTGGCCTTCCTGGCCCGCGAGAAGGTCCCGCTGTCGGTCTGCCAGGCCTACAAGCTCAAGGAGCTGCAGTTCGGGCCCGACTACATCATCCCCAAGCCGCTCGACCCGCGCGTCCTGCTCTTCGTGGCCCCCGCCATCGCCAAGGCGGCGATGGAGTCCGGCGTGGCGACGCACCCGATCCCGGACTTCACGGCCTATCATCAAAGACTGCAGAACCTCCTGATCGCCAAGTTCAAGCGGGACGACGCGATGGAAGAGACCACGCTGGACTGGCAAACCGGCTACGCCGCCCTTTAGCTTCGCCCGAGACCCGCTTCTACCGAGAGGTCCCATGAAGCGCTTTCTCTCCTCTTTTAAGGCCGCGCTGCTGTTTGCGGCGCTGCTCTTCACCCTGCAGTGCCTGCTGTTCTTCTACGCGCCATCTTTCTACCTGCCCTCCCTGCGCCAACTGGCCTTGCCCGATTTCATCGTGCGCGACGTGGCGTTGCGCCTTGCCAAGATCGCCGCGCTGTACCTCGCCTGGGCCGGGTGCTTGGGCGCCGTCAACGCGGCGCTGGTCGGGTGGGCGTACCGCGGCCTCGCGGCGCGGCCGGGGAAGGATCGCCGCGACTTCGGCGCGTATTTCTTTCTCGTAGGCGCGCAGACCTGTCTCCTCTACGGGTGGACCGCCTGGCAGTATCCCTCCGTCCTGGGCTTTTTCCCGATGTTTTGGGAGCAAAGCCTGCTCGGAAGCTTCGCTCAAATCTTTGGGCTGGGACTTTTGTTCCTCTTCTTGGCCTTCGCGTGGACCCGACCCCGCGGCCTGCGCTCAGCCGCCGCCTTGGGCTTGGCGGCCGTGCTGCCGACCTTGCTGCACGCGCCCTTGGCCGGCGACTCCGCCTTGGACCTGCCGCCGGCTCGCGCCGCCGCAACGAAACAACCGCGCGTGCTCCTGCTGGGCTTCGACGCCTTGGACGGCGACAGCGGCAACGCCGCCTTGGCCCGCGCCGCCGAGGGCCTGGGGGGAAGGATCTTCCGCCAGGCCTTCACGCCCTTGCCCGCGACCCACCCGGCCTGGAACTCCGTCTTGAGCGGCGTCTATCCCGAGCGCCACGGCGTGCGCCTCTTCTTCGACTCGCCGCTGCCTCACGGGGCCGAGGCCCTCACCTTGCCGCGCCGCCTGCGCGACCGGCACGGCGGGCACAGCCTCTTCGCCTCCGACCAGCCGGAGACGAGCTATTTCACGGCCGAGCAGGGTTTTTCGGATTCCGTGATTCCCGAGATCGGATGGAAGGCCCACCTGGGCGCGGCGCTGCTCAACCACTTCGTCTTCCCGGCGCTCTGGACCAACAATGCCTTCGTCGAGAACCTGCGGGGCTTCAGCCTCAACTCGCCCTCGCTATTCAATTACGACGCCCCGCGCTTCTTCAATTTTTCCTTCCGAAAGTTCTCGCGGCTCCCGGAGGGGGCGAGACTGATGGCTCTGCACACCTGCCACCTGCACAGCCCGATCCGCCTCACCCGAAACGAGCTCGCGGGACTGGAAGGCTGGCTGGGCCTAAGCCCCAAGGACTTTTCCTTCTGGCGCTGGTCCAAGCCCGGCGACCCCTTAAGCCGGACCCCGGAGGGCTGGCATAACCCCTACTTCCTGCGGCGGCCGGGCACGCTGCGCCTCTTGGAGGGGCTGGTCGCGGAGCTGCGGGCCAAGGGATACTTCGAGAGGCACCGCGTCGCCTTCCTCTCGGATCACGGCGAGCGCTTCGTGGCGGGTCACGAGATCTACGGAGGCATCCACGGCATCGACCTGAAGGGCCGCGAACAGAACAACGTCGTCTTCGGGATCTTCGACCCGCGCTGGACGGACTTGAAGGAGGTCGAGACGCCCGCGAGCCTGGTCGACCTGGCCCCGACCCTGATCGCCCTGCACGGCGGCAAGGCCGAGGGCTACGACGGCGTCGCCCTCTTCGACGCCGAGGCGCGGGAGCTTAAGCCGCCGCCCCGGGCGCTGCGCGGCGAATCGATGGGGCTGATCGCGCCCGAGGCCTGGGCCGGGAGTTTTCCGCAGATCCCCGCGGGGGAGCTGGAGGCCGAGCTGGAGTACCGGCCGGACGGCTCCGTCGGCGTGAGCGCGGACTATTATCGCTTGAGCCTGTCGCGGAAGGAATTCGTCGACCTGACGAAGATTCCCGAGATCTGGGTACGCCGCGAGCCCCGCGAGGAGGCGGGCCAGGTGGGAAGCCTAGGGCTTCAGTAAGCCCTTTTCCCCCAGGGCGCGCCGTAACAGCTGGAGCAGCTGCTCGTGAAAGCGGTCGGAACCGTTATGCAGGGGGTCGATGCGCGAGACGAGCTGTAGGCGCTTGGGGAAGGTCGCCTCGGGCTTCACCGAGGGTTGCAGCGGGAGCCCCCGCAGCTCTTCCTCGGTCTCTTCCGGTCCGAGCAGCCATTCGCCGAAGACCCGGCACTGCTTGCAGGGCGCGCCGGCCTTCACCAGGCTGCAACGCTCGGCGAAATTCTCCTGCAGGCTCTCCGACGCGGAAGCGGACTTTTCCTCGATCTCCTCCGGCGAGGCCCCCATGACGCCTGCGGCCTCCTCCGAGGTAAAGCCCTCCATTTGAGTCAACAGAAAGGCGTTGCACTCGCGGGGAAAAAGCGATTGGAGACTCACGGAAAAACAGAAGTCGACGTGATCCGCGAGGGAGTATTCCTCTTCGCGGGATTCCAGCGTCTCTTGCAGCTCGTTCTGAGTCGGCTCGTGCTCCAGGAGGTAATCCTGCAGGACCTCCAGGGAGCTTTCGCCCCAGGGCTGGGCGCCTTCGGCCGTGCGGTCGGCAAGGCGGGAGGCGATTTGAAAGAGTCCTTCCCTGAAAGCGGCTTCGGCTTTCGACTCGGAGAGCGCGGTGTAGGCCTCGAGCAGCGCCTCTTGACAGAGGTCCTCCGCCTCTCCTCGATCCGCGAGGCGGCGGTAGAGGTAGGCGAGTAGACGCGGCCTCAGCTTCTCCGCGGCCGCGTTGAAGAAATCTTTCCCCAGGGAATTTCGAAGATTGTCCGAGCTCAAGCAAGCTCCTATTTCGTTAATCTTGGTAGGTGGCCAATCCAACCGCTAATCCCACTCCCAAGGCAAAGGCCATCCCGCCGAAAATGGAGCTTAAGGTTACAATAAGGGTCTTCTTCTCGTCGACATCGAATTTCTCCAAGGAGGCAAGCTCTTCGCTTCCGTAAAATTTCTCCTGGGAATTTTTCCGGATCCGGACGCCGTTTTCCTCCAAGGTGACGTTCCGCAGGCGAAAGCGGCTCTCCTTGCCGTCGGGTCCCACCAGGCGATACAGCTCTTCCCCCTGCTGCTTCTTCTCGGGATAGGCGTTTTGGATGTCGCGAAGGCTGGCCGGCCGCCATTGGCCGCAGGCGAAGAAGAAGGGGAAAAGGGCCGCCAACAGAAGACAGGCAATAAATTTTTCACTGAAACGCTTCATAGGATCAACCGCATTCTCCGACGTTTTGAACGAGGTCTAAGGTTTTGAAAACGAAGGTCGCCAGGACATGCCGTGACTCGACGCCGTCGGTGAAGATGAGGTCGAATTCGACGAGGTCGTCTTCCAGGATGGTGACTTTGCCGGAGTATTGAGAAGGTACCCAGCCTTTATTGGGAGGAAATGTTTCTCTATAAATAATATCGTCACTGTCTACATTATGCGGAGTAATAGGAATTTCAAATGTATCCCCTTTTTTCTGTTCAAAAATGTTCTCCCCCCCCGGCAAAGCCGTCTCACGAAAATAAAATCGAACAGACATCTCGCTTTCCGGAAACGGTTTGTCTGGTCGAGTAAAGCCGGTATTTAACAAAAAACTCCCAGACCTTATCGGCTCGGATGTATTTAGTTCTAGATCAAGCTGGGTAGAGTCGGGATTAACGATAGTTAAATGATAAGATCCATATTCAGTATACATTGTGGGGGTCTTGATTTCTTGACAGCTGCCACAAGCCTGTAACCAACCACAAGCAATTCCAAGGATGAGAAATTTTAATTGTCTCAATTTCAACCTCCACCTTGCAAAGAAAAACAATCTGGGAACTCTTCGGAATCGGTCAAACCATCACAATCGTCATCGACGGCATTATTACAATTTCCAAAATCCATATGTTCAGCGGGAGCCGGTTGAGGTTCGGGAGAACATATCTCGCAAACAGAATCGACCTCCGCTTGACAGGCTCCCATTCCACACGTCACTGGAAAATCAGTTTCGTCAATGATACCATCGCAATCATTATCGATCCCATCGCAATCCGAATCCCCTGACGCATGCTCTTCCGGCCCTTCCTCCCAACAACCACCGCAAGCGTTGCTCACTCCTTCATCGACGGCCCCATCGCAATCATTGTCCAAATAGTCGCAGATCTCGGCGGGCTCGGGGCCACAGGTTCCACAAAGATTCAAAACACCCTCGTCCACCGCCCCGTTGCAGTTGTTGTCGACTCCGTCGCAGGTTTCCGGCTGAGGAACCGTCCCGGAGCAGGAATCCGACCAAGTCCCGCCTGGTAGGCATACCTGCTGCCCCAAGGAGCAAGGTCCCAAATCGATGCTGCAGTCTCGAATAGCGCTGGGAGCACAGGCACAGCCTTCGTCCGTCACACCGTCGCAGTCGTTGTCGAGACCATCGCAAGACTCCGGCACCGGCCCTACCTCGCCTTGGCAGCTTATCTGGCCATTATTACAGGCAAGGGCGCCTACGCCGCAAGTTCCGACTCCCAACCCACAAGCCAATCCCTTTTGAATCCAATCTTCATCTATGGGACCATCACAGTCATTGTCGATGCCGTCACAAATCTCGAAGGGAGAGGCCTGTCGGGGAGGCGCATTGCACAATAATGCAGGCTCGCCTCGTCGCTGCTTACGAGGGTCATTGCAAATCCATTTTCCTACCGCATGACACTGCCCCAATCCTCCATTGTCGCAGGCCGTTCCCTTCGCCTCGAAACCTTCGTCTACCCGACCGTCACAAGTATCATCATAACCGTTACAGATTTCGATAATTTCAGAATCATAAGCCCGGCAATAATCGATGGTCCGCACCCGCATATCGACGTCGCGGGACGCCGCCAGATCCAGGGTCGTGACCCCTGGACGAACAGCGGAAAAATCCTGCAAAAACACTCCCTGCTCGCCCAAGGTCACGTCGCGCGTCAGTCGAAAGGCCACGACCGGGTCGTCCGGGGCGCACACCTCGACCAATTTGAAATCCTTGCACTCATCGCCTTCCCAAATCAACAAGACCACCTGCTGCTCCGGGTTGCGGTCCCAATCCCAGAGGATGAAGTTTTGGTAGGTCAGGTACTGCTCGATGCCGGTATCCCACCACTCGCAATTGTCGCCGTCGCCGCCGGGCCCGCGCAGGTTGAGGTGCACCGCCCCCGGCGGGGCCTGCTTGTCGAGGTTGCGCGGGAGGGCGAGCGGCAGCCGGTCGGGGGGAAAGGCCCAAAGGTGCATATTCCCCACCGGACCCGCCAGGCTTTCCTCGTGCGCGTTGTAAAAGGTCGCCGCATCCAAGATCAGCACATTGTCCCCCTCGGAGATGAACTTCTCCGGGGCGACGTCGAGGCCGTCGTTATAGGTGCAGTACCGGATCGCGCCTCCGGATTGGCGTTGAATCAGGGAATTATAGATCGGCGCCTCCCTCGCTTGGCCCTCCCATGTCGCCCCCGCCCGCATTTTCAGCTGCCCGGCGAGCGGAGAGCCCGCGGGCTCCCTCCAGAGGCAGGGGCTTTTGCCCATTCCTCGAGCGGGACTTGGACGGCCTTCAACAGCGGCGGCGGGTATTCGTAGGCGTAGAGCACCAGCTGGAGATCGCGGAATTTCCCGGTATCCTCCCGCTGCATCTGGGCGAAGAGGTTCAATAAATCCCGGGTGGCCTCGCTGTCGACGTAGATTTGGGAGAATACTCCCTGGTCGCGGGCATAGGCCGCGAACATCCCCGGCTTGGCCAAGCTGGGATCCGGCTCGATCACCCGGTAGGTGGAGGGCAATTCGGTGATGCCGTCGGTGTCCAGGATCGAGTCGTGAGGCAGGGAAATTTCCGGATCGGCGACGACGCGGGCCTGGTATTTCGCCAAGAGGGCCTCCAGGCCCGCCTCGTCGACCGGATCGACGATCAAGCGGTCGTTGAGCACCGCGAACTTGCCGTCCTCGGCATTGAACAAGAGGCCGTAATTCCGATCGGCGAGATCGGGGTTCAGGACCTCCGCGCCCTCCTCCAAGCGCAGCGATGGATCCAACAAAACCGACTCTTCCAGGTCCGCCCCGCCTCCCCCGGAACAGGCGGCGCAGGCCAGGCTTAGGAATGCAAGGTATTTAGCAATTTTCATCGGTCTCTCCATCGCAATCGTTATCCGCACCGTCGCAGATCTCGGGGACGGGGCTCCCCGGTTGAACGTCGCAAATCATGGCGCCTCCGTCCTCGGCGCAAACCCGGTTGCCGACCCTCAGGCAAAGCCCCTCGCCCACCCAACAAACTTGGCCCAAGTCCGGAAAATCCTCGTCGATGGCGGCGTCGCAGTCGTTGTCCTCGCCGTCGCAACGCTCCGGCACGGCTTGGCAATCGAGCGGAACGCCGTTGTCGTAGCGTTCGCAAACGACCTTGGGGGCGCAGTTCCTCGTCACCGGGTTGCAACAGGTCCCGGCGCCGCAGGCCGCATCCTCGAGGCAAAGCTCGGCGCGACACAGGCCGTCGATCAGGTCGCAACGGCGCCCCTCGGAGCAGTCTTGGTCGGAACGGCAACGCTCGGAGACGCAGCGGAACCCCTCGCAACCGTAGCCCACCGGACACTGGGCGCTGAAATAACAGGCCCCCGGTTGCAGACAGAGCCCCTGGGAGCACTGAAACCCCTCCGCACAAGGAAATTCGGCGTCGCAGGATTGAAGGCGCGAGACGCACCCCTCGAAGGGGTCGCAGACCTCGAAAAGACCGCATTCGGCATCGGAACGACAAAGGGATTGACCGAGGTTGGGAAAGGGAACGAGCTGCCCGCCGCGCCCGCAGGCTAAGAAGACGGTGAAGGTAAGAACACCAAGGAAGAATCGGGCAAAGAAATCCATGCAAACCTTCACGGAATTTCCTTACCCGAGGAAATCACAACCGGTAGGCCCTTTATCGGCGGGCCCTTCCCGGCGGTTGCGGAGCTCTTAGAAGGCCTGTGGCGAGAAGGCAAGCGATATCCTGGGATCATCTATGCGCCGCGAGCGGCTTGCCCTTCGGCACCTCCCGTGCTAGCGCCAAACCAGGTCCCAGAGTTCCCTCATCGTCATTTCCGCGGAGAAAATTATGTCCTCCCAATTCCGCTACCTCGTCTACGACATCGAGACCCGCATCGACAAAGCCCTGCTCAACCGGGTGTTGTATGCCGGCCAAGGACTCGACGACGAGCAGGCCTACCAAGCTCAGCTCGCCGAGCTGGCCCAGGACGGCCGCGACTTCATCAATCCCGCCTTCCACGTCCCGGTCTGCATCGCGGCGGTCGGCCTCAACCCGGATTTCGAGATCCTCAAGATCGGCCTGCTCGGCAAGGACGGCAAGACGCCCCGCGCCCTGGTCGAGCACTTCTGGGAGACCTACAACCAAAACCGGCCGGTCCTGGTCGACTTCAACGGCAAGGGCTTCGATCTCCGCGTCCTCGAGCTCTGGGCCTTCCGCCTGGGCCTGAGCATCCGCGAGTCGCACTACGACAAGTTCGGGCCGCGCTACCGATTCAACGAGGAGCACCACCTGGACCTCCACGAGTTCCTCACCAACTACGGCGCGATCCGCTGGAAGGGCGGGCTCAATCTCTTCTCCAAAATCTTGGGCAAGCCCGGCAAGATGGACACGAAGGGGGACATGGTCCAAGAGCTCTTCGAGGCGGGCGACCTGTTCCGCATCGAGGACTACTGCCTGGGCGACGCCATGGACACCTACTTCGTCTTCCTCCGCACCCTCGTCCTGCGCGGCGTGATGGACTTGGGGCGCGAACGCGCCTTGGTCGAGGCCGCGGTAGCCGAAATGGAAAAGCTCCGCGCCGCCGAGGGCTACTTCAAACCCTACCTCGAAGCCTTTGGATATTGGAAACCGGAATGAATCGCCCGCCTTGACATAAAGACCCTCTATAGCTATCCTAAAGCCCATATATGGCGTTGAACATCCATACAGACCCCCAATTCGAGAAGCGCTTGGACTGGCTATCCCGCCGTCTGAAGAAGACGAAAACCGATGTGATCAAAGAATTGGTCTTCGAAAAATACCACCTTAAGAAATCCGGGTTTCGTTTCGGCTCGCTCAAGGACGCAAAAAAGGTTCCTTCAAAAAAACTGCAAGAAGAACTCAAGGCATTGGACCGCGACCGTGATTTGGATTGATTCCAGTTTTGCCGTGGAATGGCTCTTGGGAACCGATAAAGCCAAACGGGTCAAACTCCCACAAGAAGCCATGGGAATCCTTCCGCAACAGTACGCGGAAACCTTCGTCTTCTTCTTGCGGCGAGGACTGGATCCCACGGCGATCGCCAACGAGCTGGAATCCCTCGAACTCATTCCCCCGGAAAAAACTCACCTTCAGTTAGGGGCACAACTGTATGCCAAGGCGAGGCTTTCCAATAAAAGCAAGGCCTCGCTGGCGGATGCCGTTTTGGCCGCCGTCGTTCTCGTCAGCGGAGATAAGCTGCTCGCCTTCGATCGCGACTTTTCGGAGCTCGGACTCCAAGGGAAAAATGCCCTTTGGCAGCGTTAACCGCATGCAAGTATAACCTATTGAAATTTATAATATTTTTTATTGAATTCGCGACGCCGCAGGGCGGCATCTTTTTTCCGCTCCGCGCCCGGTAACTTTCTTGCGTGATTCCCGATACTTCAGGTATGCGGCTCGGGCCGCGACGACGGGGGTACGCAAACCATGGGTGATCCAACCCTGGATCTATCGTTCGAGGGGAGCTTTCCCTTCCACGAGATCAACAACGACTATGTGTACGGGCTGAGGCTCGCGCCTCGCTTCCGCTACGAGTTCAACGACAAGATCACGACCGTCGTCAGCCCCGCCTTGCAGGTCGGCAACGAGGCCGGACTCTCCGACGCCAAGATCCGGCTGCTGCGCCTCTCGCCGGATCCACGGCTCTTCAAGATCGAGGGCGCCGACAGCGACGTCCGCCTCGACATCCCCGAGCTCTACGCCCAGTTCAGGCCCTCCCCTCAGTGGCAAATCCGCCTCGGCCGCAATTACTGGGACAACACCCTGCAGCGCCGCTTCCGCGATTGGTCCTACGAGGGCTTCGCCGACGGCAACCTGGCCGATCCCAACATCCACCTCGGTTGGGGCGGCGACGTCCGCTTCCACCAACCGATGACGGAAAAATTTCCGCTCGACTTGAAGCTGTCCCTCTCGGGGGCCTTCGGCGGCAAGAAAGAAGGCATGGGCCTCCTGCAGGGCCTGCTGACCTTCAACATGTTCAACCCCGACAAGATGCCCGGCTGGGTCACGGTGATCGGCGGCAGCCTCGGTTATGTGAATTACCCGGAGGGCAGCCTGCCCTCGCTGCTGCCGGGCACCAACGCGACCGACGCCGGCGGCGGGCTGACGCCCAGCGTGTATCTGCAGCAGGGCTTCGGCGACCACTTCGACATCCAGGCCGGTTACGGGCAGTTCGTCCCCACCAACGCCGCCTCGGGCGACGGCCTCACGCCGCTGAAGGACCGCAAACAGTTCAGCGTCGGCGCCGACTTGCATTGGCGCTACTGGGGCCTGCACGCGAATTACGCCAGGGTCTGGCGCGACGACCTGGCGGGATTCGAAGGCACGAAGGTCGAGGACCAATTCGGCGCCTCGGCGCGAGTCATGGTGTTCGGCGACAAGAGCCGGGTGCTCAACTTCGTGGTAGGAACGCTCGCCACCCGCAGCGACGCGCAGTTCAACATCGCCGGCTACGGCGCCTTCGAGCTGAGCATCCAGCGCTTCGCGCCTGGGAAATTCTAACCGAATCCCGTGTATCAAAAAAAATGGATACCTCCAGTGAGGTTATGGTGGTAAAGAAGTCCTATGGACGAGCCACAAGCCGCTCCGCCGCCACCGGAAAAATCGGCGGAAGTTCCTGCGCCGCACCCCGATGCCCTGAAATCATTTAAGGCTTTCGCCGGCGCCGCTTTGGGTTACCTCGCCACCTTCCTCCTCCTCTTTTTTCTGCTCAAAGCGACCATCGAGGGCTTTCAAAACACCTCTTACCTGCGTTGGGTTTTATTAGGGGTTTTGCTCGTCGCCGTCGGCCTGAGCGGATGGCTGCTCTACAAAAAACACAGGATTTGGGAAGTCTTCCGAGTCCCGGCCTTGCTGGCCATTTTACTCGTGGTCTATTCGGCGATCCGCTATCCCACGTCCGATCCCAAGGCCCTCACCCTGTTCGGCCGAACCACCGAGGCCCTGCTCAATCCGGTTTTTCTGATCGTCCTGTTGTTTTTGATCGCCGCGCTGTGGTTGAAGTCGAAGGGCCCGACCTGGCTCAAGATCGCGGTCACGGTCGTTCTAGCCTACTGTTCGCTAGCCTTTTTTTACGGAATGCTCCGCGGTATCGGCCTGGAGGACGCCTTCCTGGGCGTCGATTTCTTCGCCTTCATCCCTTGGTTTTTTTTGCAGCCGGTCTACCTGACCATCCACTTCGTTTTTCCGCTGGTTTTCCTTCTATTACTGTTCTTCTGGTTGAAATCCCGGAAGAGCGATCCGCAGCGCGCGAAGATCTTTTTGAGCTTGGGGATCTTGGTGCTGGTGACCGACGCGATCGGTTTCGTGGCCATGGCTCGCAACCGGGTCCCCAATCTATTTTCCTCCATTTTACCGTCATCCCCCGGGGTCGGTGAGGCCGTCACCACCATCGTCGATCCCAGCGGGCGCTCGGTGACCGTGCGCCTGGCCACCAAGGACTTCGAGGCCGCGAGGCAAAAAGAAACCGCGCAGTTTTATTCGATGGCGCTCTCCTATACGAAGGCGGAAGGCGATAAGCGCCTGTTCAACCTCTCCGTCAAGGATTCCGCGGGCAAAGACGTCTTGTTTTTGGATAAGGACGATTTCGATTTTTTTGAAAACGGTCAGCGCCAAGAACCTTACGACGTCCTGTTTGAACTCGGCGGGGTCAAAACCGGCCAAAATATTATTTTGGTGCTGGACCACAGCGGTTCGATGAGCAAGGTCATCGATCAGCTCAAGTTGGCGGCCAAGGCCTTCATCGACCTCAAGAGCCGCGGAGATAAAATTTTGCTGATTCCGTTCAGCAGCAGTCCCTCGGCCCAACCGATCAGCACCGACAAGAATACCCTCAAGGCCCAGATCGACGCGATTCGTTCCGGCGGCGGGACCGGCCTCTACCAGGCCGTCATCCTGGGTTACGACCTGGGCGAGAAACTCTCCGTCCCGACCACCATGGTGGTCATGACCGACGGGGTGGCCTCCGACAAGAGCCAAGAACGCGAGGCTCAATTGGCGCAAAAGTTGGCCTCGAAAAAGCTCCGCGTCTACTCGGTCGGCCTGGGCAAAGAAAAGGACGTCGACGAACCCTTTTTGAAAAGGTTGGCGAGCGAGGGCGGCGGAAAATATTACCGCACCGAGGACGCCGGAAAATTGAAGGACATCTATCAAACCATCGGGGCCGAGCTGCAATCGAAGTACACCGCTTGGTACCTGCATCAGGCCCCCGCGCCCTGGATCGCCTTGGCGTCTCCCGCCAAGGATTCTCTGGTGAGCGGCCCGACCCTCTTCACCGGCAAGGTGACCAACATCGCCGAGATTCAACTGAGCAAGGTGGAATTTTTCATCGACGGGCGGAAGGTGGGTGAACAACAAGGCGGGACCGGCGCCGACTACAGCCTCCCGCTCGATCCCAAGACCTTGTCTTTAGGTAAGCACCAACTCAAGGTGGTGGCCACCGGCGCGGACGGCAAGACGGGAATGGATGAAGGCACCATCGAAATCCAACCCGCGGCCGAGCTCAAAATCGTTCGCCCCGGCAACGGCGACACGGTGACGGGGGCGACGGAGATAGAGGCCACCCTGCTGCTGCGCGCCGACAAGGTGTTGTCGCAACTGCAATTCAGCGTCGACGGAACCCCGATCGGCAGCGCCGGCCAGGCTCCCTATGTGACCCCCTGGAACACCGACGGACTGGCGCCCGGCGAACACACGGTGAAGGCACAGGCCCTGTTCAGCGACGGAACGACGGTGGAAGACGCCATCCAGGTGAATATTTCGCGCGAAATGGGCCTGGCCTGGAAAAACCCGGCGCCCAATGCTGAACTGGTGGGCACCGTTCCGCTGCAGGTGACCTTCCTCAACGAAAATCCCCAGGATCCGGTCACGGCCGTGCAATATTTCAACGGAGACACCTTGCTGACCACGGTTACCGCCGCGCCTTTTGAATATGCCTGGAACACTTCCTCGCTAACGCCGGGCTCTTACCTGCTCAAGGCCATCGCCCAGACCAAGGCCGGCAAGACCGTCTCCGCTTCTCTGCGTGCCCAAATCAGCTTGGGACAGTTGGTGGTGGATTTGGAAGGTGGCGAGGCCGGAGAAAAAGCGAAATTTTTCTTCCCGCCGGAAAACATAGAGATCATCCTGGACGTTTCCAACAGCATGTGGGCGCAACTGCCCGACGGTACCAAGATCGACATCGCCAAGCAGGTCTTGGGCGGCATCGTCGAACAGATTCCCGATCAAACCAAGGTGGCCTTCCGCGTCTACGGCGGAAAATCTCCGGTCGGCAAAAACGATTGTCAGGATTCCGAGCTCTTGGTCCCCTTAAGTCCGCTCAACCGGGCCACCCTGTTGGGAAAAATTCAAGGGCTTGTCCCCCGGGGAAAAACGCCCATCGCCTATAGCTTAAAGCAAGTTCCCGCGGACCTCGGCGGCGGCAAAGGTTCCAGCGTCGTACTCTTGATCACCGACGGCTTGGAGAGCTGCAACGGTGATCCCGCGGCGGCCGCGGCGGAATTGAAACAGAAGGGCATCCAAAGCAAGGTCCACGTGGTCGGCTACGACGTGGGCGACGAAAAATCGAAGGCCGACCTGACCAAGATCGCCGAAGCGGGCGGGGGCAAATTCTTCGCCGCCTCCACCGGAGTCGAATTGAAGGAAGCCATCGTTCAAGCCGCCACCGCGGATTTTCGGGTGCTGAATGACCGGGGGCAAGAGGTGCTGCGCGGCCCGGTTGGAAACAAAGTGAATGCGTTGCGACCCGGCAGCTACCAGCTGGTCGTCGATCTCAATCCTCCCCTGACGATGCCGGGGTTGGTGATTCGGCCCAATCAAGCCGTCAAGATTCTCATTCAACGAAGCGCTTCGGGATTCCAACTCATCCAAGGGTCGACGCCAAGCACCGAAAGCCGTCCTTCGGCTCCCTCACCGGGACCCGCTCCGTTGTAGAAGCGAAAGAGTATTTAAGGAGCATCTAAAGGCTTCTCCTTTTGCTCCTCGTTATTTTTATATATTTTATCAAATTCTTCGGCGAGAATCGGATCAGTTTTGTTTAAATCATTAGCAAGAATATTCAAAAAAATCGCAGTCCTAAAAAGTGGCGAATGAAGAGAAATGACTCCCGTTTTTTTGTCCTCTTTTATGGCTCCAACTTTCTTCAAATGCCCCAAACAATTCTCCTGATAAATATTTTTTCCTTTAAACTTTTTATCTAATTCGGTCTTTGTCACTTCGGAAGAGGCAATGGCTAAATAATTCAACACCCTCTCCCTGATCGTCGGCTTTTTATTAAACTTATAAAAATGAGAAAAATCCTTTGTTTGCAACTCAATGGCCGCGTCCCACTTAGCCTTATTCCAATCATCTTCACCGATAAAGTTATCCGTATCGTTTTCGATCAAATGATGTCCTAAAACCTGAATAGAATGAGGATATCCATGAGTGGGAATGATAAATTTTTCTACCTCTTCTGGCTTATATCTAACCTTAATTTGATCAAATCCTTTTTTTAAAATTTCAGAAGCTTCGGATAAAGGCATCACTGTTAAAGTAGTTGTATCAAAGTTTCTTTTTGCAGAAGGATCTCCTTCGAAAAACTTTTCTATCGCTTCTTCATAACCAATCACCAAAAAAGAAATTCTACCCAATTCTTCAACATTCAATGTTGTAATTATTCCTCTGAGAATTTGAGCTACACCAGAAATGTCAGAAATATTCTGAGCCTCGTCAATAATAATCAACATTCCGTCATATTTCTCCTCGGAGGCTTCAACTCCTTTAATAATATTTTTTAATATTGATATAATTTGATCTTTAAGAAAAATTTCTCCTTGGGGTTTGCCCTTTTTTTCTACTTCTAAATTTACTCCAAACGCACCAAAAGAAAACTTTCCATCTTTGAAAATGGCACCCAATCTTTCGCCTAATCTTTTGATTATTGGATTTGGTAATTGATCGGTTAGGGAATTTAGCGCAGCCTGAATAACATTTTTAAAATCCTGCCCCACCTCAACTGAATAGTAAGTAGTTAAGAAATTAAGATTGTAAAGTTTTGGATCTTTAGTTGAGGCAATGTGCTTTACTAATTTTGCTAAAGCGGTTTTCCCAATTCCTCTTTCCCCTTGAAAAACAAAACTTGAGGACATTCCACGCCTAACATTAGCCAATTTTTTTAGGATCGAATTCACCTGGTTAGCCCTTCCCGCAAATAGGGTGGGGGTAACCACAGAATTAGGGTTAAACGGATTAAAATCGTGCATTCCCATATATAACTATATGAAATTATTCAATAAATATTAAATTATAGAAAACTAACGTTAGTTTATAGAAATGAACTAGATAAGTAAAATATTTTATAGATACGCAATAGAACCTAGGTTAAAAATCCACCATTCTAAATAGAAGAATATTTACAAACTTCTACTCCCAAGCATCTTATATGCCACAAGCTTCGCCCGATCCTCGATAAACAACCAGACCAAGACATAACCCCAAACCAACCCCGCCCACTTCCAACCGAGCGGCGTCATGAACAGGCCATAGACCGCGATGAAGGTCGCGAGAATCTGCGTGGCGATCACCGCGCCCAGCAGCAGGTTCGAGGGGCGCTCCGACCAGAAGGGACCTCGGGTGCGGGCGACGAAGACCGTGACGTGCCCGGCGATGGAGAGCTTGAGGTAGATCAACGTCTGGATCAAGTCGCGGCTCAGGTGGAAGTATCGGTCGGCGACGAAAAAGACCGCGAAGGACTCGATCACCCCCACTACGCCCAAGACCGTGGCGACGCCCAAGACGCGGCGCATGTCCCAGGCCTCCGGTCGATTGGAGAATTTCGCGTTGTCGTAGGCGATGGAGAGGATGGCCCCGTCGTTGAGCAAGGCGAGCAGGACGATCATCACCGCCGTCACCGGATAGAAGTTGAAGGCCAGGATCGAGAGGGTCATGAAGAGCAGGACGCGGATCGTCTCGGCGATGCGGTAGATCGCATAAGAGTTCATCCTCTGGAAGATGCGCCTCGCCTCCTGGATGGCCGTCACGATCACCGAAAGCCCCGGCGTGAGCAGGACGATGGCCGCCGCCGCGCGCGCCGCGTCGGTGGCGTTGGAGACCGCGATGCCGCAGTCGGCCTTCTTGAGGGCCGGGGCGTCGTTGACGCCGTCGCCGGTCATTCCCACGATGTGCCCGCCCTGCTGGAGCGCGGCGACGATCCGGTACTTGTGCTCGGGAAAGACCTGGGCGAAGCCGTCCGCGCCCTCGATCTCCTTCAGGGTCGCCCGCGTCTGCGCCGCGTCGGCGAAGGCCAGGGTTCCCGCGTCGAGGATGTCCGTCCCCATCCCCAAAGCCCCGGCGATTTGTTTGGCGATCGCCAGCTGGTCGCCCGTCACCATCTTCACTCCTACGCCCATCGCCTCGGCGGCGGCGATGGTGGCCCGGCTGTCGGGCCGGGGCGGGTCCGAGAGCGGGAGAATCCCCAGCAGCCGCCAGGCGCCGGGCGCGTCCGCGCGTGCGACCACCAAGGCGCGCGTGCCCCGGGCCGCCAGGGCGGCCACCTGCCGGTCGATCTCGGAGCGCGCCGCCGCGTCCGTCGCCAACGCGGCGATCACCTGCGGCGCGCCCTTCGTGACCCAATATTCCCGGCCGTCGGGATCCTCCACTTGGGCCTCGGTGCGCTTGCGCACCGGATCGAAGGGCTGGAAATGCAGCACCTGATGCGCGGCGAGGGACTTCTCGTCCGTAACGCCCGCCAAGACCGCCAAATCGATCGGGTCGCGATCCTCCGCGCGCGAGGCCAGGGCCCCGGCCAAGACCAGCGCCTCCGGCGTCGTGCCCGCCAGGCAAATGGGCTCGCCCAGCGAGAGCTTGTTCTGCGTCAAAGTGCCCGTCTTGTCCGAGCAGAGCGTGTCCATCCCCGCCAGCTCCTCGATCGAGGAGAGACGGCTGACGATCGCCTCCTTGCGGGCCAAGAGCCGCGCCCCCACTGCCATCGTCACCGAGAGCACGGTCGGCATCGCCACCGGTACCGCCGCGACCGTTAGCACCAGGGCGAACTGCAAGGTGGTCAGCATCGGATCGCCCCGCAGCAGGGCGGCGACCAAGATGGCCGCCACTAAGACCAGGGCGCAAACGATCAAGTAGTCCCCGATCTTGAGCACCGCCTTTTGAAAGTGGCTGACGCTCTTGGCGTCGGCGACCAGCTCGGCGGTCTTGCCCAAGTAGGTCTTGAGGCCGGTCGCACTGACCAAGGCGTCGCACTCGCCCTGGCGGAGGATCGATCCCGAGTAGAGCGACTCGCCCTGGCCGTGCGTCACCGGCAGGGATTCGCCGGTCAGCGCGGACTGGTCCACCTCGATGGGGTCGCTCGTCAGGACCACCGCGTCGGCGGGGACGATGTCGCCCAGGCGGATCCGGATCAAGTCGCCCGGCACCAGCTCGCGGGTCGGGACGTCCAGCCAAGCCCCGCCGCGTTTCACCTTCGCCTGCAAGGCCAGCTTCGCCTTGAGCGCCGCGATCGCGTTGCCCGCCTGGAACTCTTCCCAGAAGCCCACGACGGCATTGATCACCAGCAGGACCAGGATGATCCCAAAATCCGCCCAGTGCCCGACTAGGGCCGAAAGCACGACCGCGACCTCGATCATCCAAGGGATCGGCCCCCAAAAATAGGAGAGGAATTTCAAAACGGGGTTGGCCTTTTTCTCGGGGAGGGCGTTGGGGCCGTCCTGCGCCAGGCGGCGCGCCGCCTCGGCCGGAGCCAGTCCCTGCACCGGATCGGCGCCGAGGCGCTGCTGCCACTCGCTCAAGCTTAGGGTCGGAACGCTCATGCTGTCCTCCGGAATTTTCGGAATGGCGGCGGGCCCCCGAAAGGCGGCAGATCCGCGCGGGGAGCGCCGGCTAAGGCACCTTGATCTTGTCGAAGTTGACGCCGGGCGCCGCCGGCGGGAACTTGAGTTTCATGCCCTCCAGGGTCTCGATGAGGATCTTTCCCACCACGTAGTTGCGATACCACTTGTGGTTGGCGGGCACGACGTACCACGGCGCCTCCTTGGTGCTGGTGGCGGCGATCGCCTCTTGATAGACCTGGTGGTAATGCGACCAGAAGCGCCGCTCTTTCACGTCGTTTAAGCTGAACTTCCAACGCTTCTGCGGGTTGCGCGCCCGGGCCTCGAGCCGCTGGCGCTGCTCCTCCTTCGAGATGTGCAGGAAGAATTTCAGGATCACCGTCCCGTTGCGGACCAGCAGGTCCTCGAAGTCGTTGATCTCGCGGAAACGCCGCAAGGCCTCTTTGTCCGAGACCATGCCGTGCACGCGGGTGACGAGGACGTCCTCATAATGCGAGCGGTTGAAGATCCCGATGAAGCCCTTCGCGGGGACCTTCTGGTGGACGCGCCACAGGTAGTCGCGGGCGAGCTCCTCCTCGGTGGGCACCTTGAACGAATGGACGACGCAGCCGGTGGGATTGACCCCGTCCATCACGTGCTTCACCGTGCCGTCCTTCCCGGCGGTGTCCATGCCCTGCAGGACGATCAGCAGGGCCTGTTTTCGCGAGGCGTAGAGCCGCTCCTGCAGCTCGTCGAGCTTCGAGAGGATCTGGCGCGTGTGCTGCTCCGCCTTCTTCTCGCCGTCCTCGCTGGCCTCGTAGGCGCCGGTGTCGGCGGGGTCGTATTTCTTCAGCTTGAAGTTCTTCTTCGGGGAAACCAGGTATTGTTTCATGGACGCTCCCTTGTGGGGGAGAATTATGGCCCGGGAAACAGGGCGGGTGGAAACGAAATCGACGGCTCTAGGCCGAAATCCCGCAGGGCCTCGGCCAGCTCGTGCAGCGGCAGCCCGACGGCGGCGTAATAATCCCCTTCCGTCGCGACGATCAGGTGCCGCCCGGCGCCCTGGATGGCGTAGGCCCCGGCCTTGTCGAGCGGCTCGCCCGTCGCCACGTAGGCCCGGCGCTCGGCCTCGGTGGAGGCGCGCATCACGACGGTCACCTGGCTCAAGGCGCCGGCCCATTTGCCGGTGGCGGCGTCGAGGACGGCCACGGCGGTGAAGATCTGGTGGATCTTGCCGGAGAGCGTCTCCAAAATCGAGACCGCGTCCTCGGGATCCCTCGGCTTGCCGATCTTGCGGCCGTCCAGGGCGATCAGGGTGTCGCTGCCGATCAGCAGGGCATCGGGAAATTCGGCGAGCAGCGAGGCGGCCTTGGCGCGGGCGAACTCCATCGCCTCCTCGGCCGGGGAGAGGGCGGGGTCGCTGGTCTCCTCGAAGTTGGGCGCGTGGCATTCGAAGGGGAGCTCGAGGAGGGCCATCAGCTCGCGGCGGCGCGGAGAGGTGGAGGCGAGGATCAGGCGTTTCATGGTTTTACCCGGAGTCTCAATTCGCACCCGAACCCGCCATTTCCAAGCAGGAATAGCCGGACTTGTCCGGCATCAGGGCGTCCCGATTCAAGGCAACCAGATATTCCCGCAAAACTTTCTCCACATCCTCCGGACACCTTGTCTGGAACATCCGATTCCGCAGCTCCGCCGCCCGCGGGATCCCCTTGCAGTAGAAGGCGAAGTGCTTGCGCATCGCCGAGAAGCGCTTCAAGCCCTTGACCTCCTCGAAGAGCCGCGCGTGCTCGAGCAGGATCGCGAAGCGCTCTTGCAGGGAGACCGGGACGTCCAAAGACGCGTCGCCCGGCCGGCCCGCGGCGGCCGCCTTCAAGGCCGCCTTGCCGCGGAAGATCCACGGCGCGCCGATCGCCGCGCGGCCGATCAGGATGCCGTCGACGCCGCTCTGGCGGATGCGGCGCAGGCCCTCCTCCAAGGACTGGATGTCGCCGTTGCCCAGGGCGAGGGTCGGCGTTTGATGGATGACTTCGGCCGCCCGCGCGATCGCGTCCCAGTCCGCCGAGCCGGTGTACATCTGCTTGAGGGTGCGGCCGTGCAGGGAGATGACGGCGGGCTCGGTCTCCAGCAGATGCTTCACCCAGTCCTCGACGACGATCGAATCGAAGCCGAGCCGCGTCTTGACCGACACCGGGATGGGCCGCCGCTCGGCGACGCGCTCGACGCCGGCGCGGGCCAAATTCATCCGCCGCACCTTCATCGCCATCCGCGGCTTCAGCCCCAGGTCCTCGACCGACAATCCGTTGCACCAGTCGCGAATCCCCGCCTGCACCCCGCGGACGATCTCCTTGGCCAGCTCCGGCGTGCGGATCAGCCCGGCGCCGCAGCCCCGCGAGGCGACGTTCTTCGCGGGACAGCCCATGTTGACGTCGACGCCGTCGAAGCCCAGCTCGCAGGCGATCACCGCTACCTTGTGGAAGGCCTCGGGTTCCTTGCCGTAGATCTGCGCCACCGCGGGGCGCTCCGCCTCGGAGTAAATGAAGTCGTCGAGCATGACGTCGGCGTTCCGCGACAGGCCCTCGACGTTGGTGAACTCGGTGAGCACCACATCGGGCCCGCCGTGCCGAGCCGCGACCCGGCGGTAGGCGGCGTCGGTCACGCCGTCCATCGGAGACAGACCCAAGATCGGCCTTTGCAATGTATTCCAGAAACTCATAACAAAACGTTTCCCGCCTACCCCAAGACCTGCATCGACATCTCCAATTCACCGCGCCGCCGCGTCAGGCGCTCGGATTCCTCGCCCTGCGGCGGCAAGGCAGCCATCACGCCGTCGAGGCCCTGCAGGGCGCGCTGATAATGGGCGCGCGCCGTCAGGCCGTCGCCGCGGAACCGCGCGATATCGCCCAGCTGAAAGTCGCACTCCCAGAGGCGCCGGGCGCCGGGCAACTTTTCCAAAATCTGTCGCGCGCTCATCAAGGTCTTGACGGCGGCGTCGAGCCGCTCGAGGTCGCGGCTCTGGATCTTGCCGACGACCAGCAGGGTCTCGCCCTCCAGCTCCCCCAGCTTGAGGCGCCGCGCGATCTCGAAGGCCTTGCGCGAATCCTGCTGGGCGGACTCGAGGTCCCGCGCCGCCTCGGCGAACTCCGCCCGCTCGAGCAGCGCCCGCGCGTAGGCGGCCTCGTCAGACGTTTTGGCCAGAGGCCGCGACTGCCTCGCCGAGCCGGGCCCGCGCCTCGCAGGTCCCTCGCGCTTCATCAAGATGCGCGCCCGCCAAGCGACAGACCCGCGCCTGGACGGCCGCGTCCTGGAAAAGCGCCCAGCAGGGCCTCGTGGCGAAGCCTGCCGCCCGGTCGGGATCGAGGGGTCTGGAAGCAATGCTCGGCGTGAACGTAGAGCCTCGGCAGGGCCCGCACCGTGCCGGAGCGGCCTCCGGGGAGGCCTCTTGAGGAACTCCGCGCCCTCAGAAATCGGTGGCGGCGCATGTTGCGCCACGGCGCTCGATGCGTCCCCGCAGCTCGTCGCTTCTCCGGCACCCGCGGCGAGCCTGTTGGAAAATGGCAGGGCCTTCCGTGGTCGCCAACGCGCCGAGCCGCGATCCCCTCTGCAAAGGACGCGCGCCTGGCCGCTGCCTGACCAGGCCTTGTAGGCCTGGAAGGCTGTGAAGCCGCCTCGGCCTGCGGGGCCTTACCGGCCGAGCAGTCCCAAGGCCTCGAAGGCGAGCGGCTGCGCCGGCGTCAGGCTGTTCACAAATTCGAGGTCAAGGTCTTGAGCCTCGGCATGATCGCCAAGGCACGCGGCAGCAGCTGCCTCGGGGAGAAATCTCGCCCGCGGAGAAAGAAACGCCCGAGGGCCGCTGACCTCTCCCGGCCCAACCGCGACGCAGACCTCCAGCGCGGACGGGAAGCTCCGGCATCAGGCCGCCCTCCGCCGCGGGGCGGGCAGAAAGCTCCGGTGGAAAAACGCGCCTCGCCGCCCTTCAGGCGCCGGCGCAGCAACCGGCGCGCAGCCAGGCTGTCGGGCTCCTCTCCGCAGCCAGCGCGGCGGAGCCACGGCACCGACGCGGCGGCGAGCCGCCTCGCGAGCGCAACGCGGAACCTCAGGCATCGCCATGAGAGAGCCGGCTTGCGGCGAGCCCGGCCCCCGCGAAAATTTCTCGACGTCCAGTTTCCAAGCGGCACCCTCGCGGCGCAAGACCCTGCCGCTCCAACGCGACCGCGCCCGAGGCCAAAGCGAGCGGGTTGCGCTGAACCGCGCGCGCCTGCAGGGTCTGCGGCACTCGCGCGCTTGCCGAAGAGCGGCCTCGCGACGCGCCGCAGTCTCGTCATCGCCTTCCAATCCACCCGCTGCCAGCCCTGGTCCGCGGCCCCGGGCCAATATGTCGCGACAGGCGATGACGTGGCCGTAGGGCCACTACCGCAGAGCCAGGCCTCCCGGTCGCCGCGCGGTCCGCGTCGTCGATGATCAAATAGGTCGGAATGGCCGGGTTGAGCGAGACACCTCTCATGGACGAGGAAAATTTTTCTCCAGAGAGCCGAAAGACGCTTTGATTGCTCCAAATGAAACGCTCGAGCCAGCGGGCAGAAAATGCCCGATACCCGGACCCTGGGGTCGCCCAGCGCCGCGAATCGCGATGCGCCGAAAATATTTCAAAAATTCCTTGGGGCGAAACAGCTGCGGTGGGTCTACGAGGCCGGCGGCCAGGTAAGGCGTCGGACAGGCCGGCCCGACGGCGGCCTGCAAGGCAGCAGGCCTGCACGCCGGACCCTCGAAGCGCCCCTGCAGGTCGCTGATTTCAACAGGCGTTGGAGGAAATCCGAGCAGGGCCAGGCGCCCGCCACCACCGACGAGCGCGAGGCGTCGCGCTGAAACTGGGCCACCTGCAGGGCGGCGGCGTCGCGCCTTCGTAGGGAGGCCGGCGCGCCAGGAGGAAAAAAGCAGGACGCCGACGGAATAGAGAGATCGGCGCGGACATTTGTCAGAGGGCTACGGCGCAGGGCGTATTCGGGCGCCGCGAGGGGGCGCGGTGCCGATCGCGTTGCTGTCGGCAGGTTGAAGGGATTCAGCAGCCATCCAGCCGTAATCGACGAAGCTTCCGCAGGGCTCCCGAGGCGTCGCCGCCCGCAAGGCATTCTGCGGCTTGAGGTCAGGTGCGGGTTGTTGTGGGCGTAGAAGTGTTCAAGGCCAGAGCGGCTGGCGAACCCGCCAGACCTTGTCCAGGGGCGCTCCGCCAAAATTACAGGATCAGGACCCCTCAAAGTGTTCGGTGTTGAGATAGGCCCCACCCCACTCCTCCCAGCCGTAGTCGAGGACCCGCACACGGTGGGCTGGTAACCCCAACGCGGGGAAGAAGACCGCGTCGACGATGTCGGGATTTTCGCGGAGGCTCCGGGGGCTCAAAGAAGCTTGCGAACCACCGCTGCCGCCCGCCTGAGTCGGCGCAAAGAGTGGGTGCGGCCTTGGCGCCCACCCCAGGCAGCAAGACAGATAACGGCCTCCTCCGATTTTGGCCGCACCGGGACGAGTTCTTGGCTCATCAGAGGGGAGGTTTTCATATTCCTCAATAAGATTCAACGGATAGATTTATCGAGGCGGGGACGGGAGGCGGCCCCGAGGGGACGAAATCCGGCCCAATCCGCAAACGGGCCCAATCCGGCGGGCGACTCACGATGAGCCTTGATTATTTCCCTCACTTGGTTAATGAAGTGCAACCCGTTGTCCTCAAAGGAGGTTTTGTCTCATGATGCATCCGGAAGCAGTCCAGGAAAAACTGGTCCAGTCCTTTCCCAACAGCGAGGTCGTCGTCCAAGACACGACCGGCACCATGGACCATTTCCAGGTCCTGATCATCAGCCCCCTCTTCGAGGGCAAAACCATGGTGGAACAGCACCAGATGGTGTACAAGGCGCTGGGGGACCTGATGAAAGAGGCGATCCACGCCCTGGCCCTGAAAACCTACACCCCCCAACAGTGGAAAAACAGTTAAGGAGAGACTAAGCCATGTCCGACGTCCAACAGACCATCGCCCAGCAGATTCAAGACAACAAGATCCTCATCTATATGAAGGGGACCCCGGCCTTTCCGCAGTGCGGCTTCTCCGCCGCGGTGGTCGACGTCTTCAACCGCTTGGGCGTCCCCTACCAGACGGTCAACGTCCTGGATAACCCCGAGATCCGCGACGGCATCAAGGCCTTTTCGAATTGGCCCACCATCCCGCAGATCTACATCGCAGGAAAATTCATCGGCGGCTGCGACATCGTCCGCGAGATGTACGCCCGCGGCGAGCTGCAACCCCTCGTGCAAGCCGCCGCGCAAAAAGCCTAAGCGACCCCCATGGAAACTACCCAACGGCATTTCAAGGACCTGGGCCTCTCCGAGCAGCTGCTGCACAGCCTCGAGCGGGCCGGCTACCATCACCCCACGCCCATCCAGGAGGCCGCGATCCCCGTCGCCATGGCCGACAACGACCTGATCGGCATCGCGCAGACCGGCACCGGCAAGACCCTGGCCTTCGTGCTGCCCCTGGTCGAGAAGCTCCAGGGCATCGAGGGCACCCGCGCGGTGATCCTCTGCCCCACCCGCGAGATCGCGCTGCAGACCCACGCCGCGATCGAAAGGTCGGCTGTAAGCCGCTCAAGGTGCACTCGGTCGCGATCATCGGCGGCGAAGCCGATCCCAATACCGCGCCCTGCAGAAGCACCCCTCGATCCTCGTCACGCGCGACGCCCGGCCGGCTCTGCGACCATGGGCGCGGCGCAGATCACATGGGCAACATCAGCTTTTGGTGATGGACGAGGCCGACTCCATATGCTGGACCTGAAGCTGCCGCAGCAGATCCGCCGCATCCTGCGCGTGCTGCCGAAAAGTCGTCAGACCCTGATGTTCAGCGCGACCATGCCCTCCCGAGATCACGCGCCTGGCCGAGCAGTATCTCAGCAGCAATCCCCAGCGGGTCGAGATCGCGCGCCCCGGCACCGCCGCCGAAGGCATCGACACGCCCTCTACGTCATGGAAGACCAGCACAGAAGCGCGAAGGGCCATCCTCCAAGCTCTTGAAGGCGGGCGATTCACCCTGGTCTTCACCCGCACCCGGCTGGACGCCGAATGGCTGAGCCGCCTGCTGGCGAAGGAGACCCTCTCCGTCGAAGCGTTGCACTCCGACCGCAGCCAAACGAGCGTATCGCCGGTGTTGCAAGGGGGCTTCAAAAAGGTTCTGAATCTTGGTAGCCACCGACATCGTAGCCCGCGGCATCGTGAGGAGCATCGGCCACGTCGTCAATTACGACATCCGCAGACGGCCGAAGACTACGTCACAGCGGCCGCACCGCGCATGAACGCCACCGGCCGCGCCTCGACGCGCTGGCCACCTGGGTCGAAACCATTTCGTCGAGCAGATCGAAAAGCAGGTCGGCGCTTCCAGCTGCCGCGCAAAACAGCTCGAGGGGCATCCCCGCCTTCGAGGACCCCCGCGATCCCGGTCACGCCCTTCGGACGGATCGGCACGCGCGGCAAGCGAGTGAGGCTGCGGTAATCGGACGTTCTTCGAAAATCAGGATTCGGGGCCTTCCCTAAAAAGCCCGTGGTCGTCCGCGCTCCGGCGAGGATTGGGATTCGGCGGTCGCAAGGGCCGGGGAAAGATCGGCATTACGGGAATTTTAAGCGGTGAAGGCGGGGACGAGCTGGGCGCCCTGGAGCTTCGCGACGTAGCTGCGGGCCTGGTTCCAGAGCTGGCCGCGGGTGAACTCGACGATCTTGCCCAGGTCTTCCGGGCGGGCGAAGGGATCGGAGAGGAAGCAGCGCTCGATGTTCGACATGATCTTTTCCGCCAACTGAATCTCCTTCACGGCCTGCCGGGGCTCTTGGCTGGACAGAGTCCGCTTCAGCTGGGTCACCACGCCTTGGTAAAGCTCTTGAATCGTCGGGTCTTGGCTGAATTGGGATTCCATAGCGCCTCTCCTTCAAGCGGAGATAATTGCAACGCGGATGCCAGCCTGTTTTATTATTCAACGTATTGATATTATTTAATAATTTATAATTTATATATATTTTATACATTTATATTATAAATTTTATTCAAAAAATTATTCTATATTTTTAAATATGGACCCCTTCCTCCAAGCCTGCGCCGAGACCTCCGCCTACCTGGCCCGCGACCCGAGCCCCGCGCCGGTCCACCTCCGGTTGCAAAAAGATTCGCGGCTGCGCGATCTCGCCCGCTCCGTCGCCGAAGGCCTGCACCGCGGCTTCGAGGTGCATGTCCCGGCCTCCCCGCCTTCCCGGCCGGACACGCCGCGGCCCTGGAAGGCCATCACCTGGAACATCGAGCGCGGCAAGCAGCTCGCGGCCCTGCGGCGCAGCCTGAGCGAGGACCCGCGCCTGAACGACGCCGACTTCTATTTCCTCACCGAGGTGGATTGGGGGATGGCGCGCTCCGAGAACCGCAACGTCGCGGCCGAGCTGGGCGAGGCCCTCGGCCTCCATGCCTACTTTGCTCCGTCTTACTTCAACTTCACCCTAGGCCACGGCTCCGAGCGCCATCAAGAGGGGCGGAACGCCCTGGGTCTTCACGGCAAGGCCATCCTCTCCCGCTACCGCCTCGAGAACCTCCGCGTGGTCCGCATGGCCAACGCCATCGACAAGCTCAAGTCCAAGGAGGCGCGGCTGGGCGAGAAGCGGGCCCTGCTGGCCGACCTATGCCTCGGCGGCGAGACCTTGACGCTGGCCTGCACGCACCTGGACGCCTTCTCCTCGCCGCGGGCCCGCGCCGCGCAGCTGGGAAAAGCGATCGCGGCCCTCGACGAAAGGTCCCGCGCCCTGGTCGCCGGCGACTGGAACACCAACACCCTCGACACGACGCACGGCCCGGCGGTCTTTTGGAGCGTGCTGCGGCAGGTCTTGGTGCCGGGGCCCCAATCAATGATTCGCAAGCATTATCCGGGGCCCGAGCATAAGTTCGACCGCCCCCTCTTCCGCATGCTCGAGGGCCGCGGCTTCGATTTCCGCGGCTGCAACGAGCCGGGGGCGGGGACCTACGACCTGGTCTCCGACGACCGCGACCTGGGCCACATGGCCCGGGACCAGTTCCCCGACTGGATCGTCCGCTGGATCAACCGCCAGATCCAAAAGGGCGGCGGAAAGATCAGCCTGAAGCTGGACTGGTTCGCGGCGCGGGGCCTGCGCAGCCTGGACAGGCGAGTGGTCCCGCTCAAACCCGGGGTGGATTATCCGGCGGGAGGGAGGCCCAGCGACCACCACCCCGTCCTCCTGCGCTTCGAGCTGGCCGGCTGACGAGGGTATCGAATTCCCTTGGCCGGCCCCTTTCCGAGGGGCACACCCCCCAATCGCCTTGCATGTCCCTTCAGGGACTCCGAGAGATTCCGTAAAATCGCCGGTGATATCGGTGTCTTATAAAAACAACCTATTCGGCTCCCCTTGGGAAAAGTTTTGGCCTCCGGCTTGCTTATGTATGCGGTCGTAGAACAGGGGGCTCGGTGAAAAAATCCAATCCAATTTTCTTAGTACTTTTTTCAATGTCTCTCGCGGCCTGCGGTAACGTCGATTCCGCGGAGCCATTGGACACCTCGGACCTCTCGCCGGAAATCGTGTCTCCCCATCAGGGGTCCGGGCCCCGGCCTTCCGACTCCGGACTTCCTCCGGGAACGGTTTCTCTGAACTACAGCCTCGGCTTTAATTACGCGCAAATCCGCTGGAGCGCCTCCTATGTGGCATCGGCTTTCCTGCGGGTGCCGACGAATTACCGATTCGCCGATCCGATTTCCTTCTCGCAGTTCGCGGGGGAGGCCAACGATCCCTATGCTTTTGCTCCGCTTTCGAACGAGTCCGAACTGCTGGGAAACTTGGCCGGCTCGCCTTTTGCCGCGGGCGTCGGCTCGCTGCCCGTAAACTACTGTAAGATTCCTCGCGCGGGTATTCAGGGAATTTCGAGCGAGGAGTGTTACGCCTCCAATCCCAATACCAGGCCCTACAACTACATCGACGTCATGATCCCGCGAACGGGAACTCACTCCCACGCCGGTCTCTTAAAGTTCCGGCTGCCGGCCAAGAAGAACGTATTTACCGTTTACTATCGCGACTGGGCGAACCGCCTCCACAAGACCCAAATCAAGGTCGCGCGTCCCGGTTGATCTTCCGGGCCGGTGGCGTTTTCCCGATGGATGGTTTAAGCTAGCCCGGTGCGCCGAAGACGCCGGCTCCTGGCTTTCACCGCTCTGGCCTTAGCTCCAGCGATCCTTCTTTCGATCGGCTTCGCATGGTTCTGGTTTCGCGCTCCGGATCCGAGCCCCCTCCAAAACGCCAATCCCAAGACGACCAGTTTCATCAAGAGGAAGTGCGGAACGGAATGTCCCATCGCCTGGACGCCTCTTGCGAAGATGTCGCCGTTTATTCCGCAAGCCGTCGTGGTGGCGGAGGACTTCCGATTTTATTTTCATCCCGGCCTTGATTGGAAGAGCCTTCGGGCGGCGTTTTGGATCAATCTCAAGCAGGGAAAAATCGTCTGGGGCGGCAGCACGATCACCCAGCAGCTCGCCAAGAATTTGTATCTAGGCCCTGAAAAGACCTTTTCACGCAAACTTCGCGAGGTGATTCTCGCCCTGAAGCTGGAAAGAAGCCTGACGAAAAACCGGATCCTGGAGATTTACCTCAACGTCGCCCAATGGGGTCCTTCCCTATTCGGGGTCGCCGCGGCTTCCCGACACTACTTCGGCAAACCGCCTGAGGAGCTGGGGCCCCTGGAAGCCTCGTATCTGGCCTCGATTCTCCCGAACCCCGAACGCGCCGATGAAGAGAATTTCCACGAACGTTTCACCGAGGCGGGCAGTCGCATTTTCGATCTCCTCCTTCAATCCTATCTTCCTCCCGTTCGCCGGGAAAAAACCGCGGAAGCTTGCGACGACCGCTTGACCCTAGAGGAATCCGAACGGACGGATTACATCGTCGCCAAGGTTTTCAGCGCCTTCGCCAACGACATCCTCTCGGGGCGGGCTTTTTTGCTTACCGAGGAACGGCTGTGGGAGTCGCTTGAGCCGGAAGAAATCGCCTTTATTCGAAGCTTGCTGCGGAAGAAACGAGAACGGCGCCCCCTGCCCTTACTCGCCTGCGAACGTCCCGCCGACCCCGCCCAAGCGAGACTCATTCCGCTTGAGCAGGCATCGAACGAATATGGAAACCGAACCTACTGGATCCCGCAACCCGCTTACGCGTCCCTCCATTCCTTGTTCGCCAGGGCTCATGCCGAGGGAATTCCGTTGATCGTCACCTCCGGATACCGCGCGGCCGGCTACCAGCACTACCTCATGCTGGCCTTTCTGCGACAGGATGCTTACTGCCTGAGCCGGACATTCCAAAGGGTCGCCCTTCCCGAGGAAAGCGAGCATTCCTGCGTGGATTTTCCCGCGATAGATTTCGGCGTCTTGGGCGATACGGATATTCCGTTGGAACAAACCGAGGCCTACCGCTGGCTGGAGCGGAACGCGCCCCAGGCGGGTTTCCGCCTCTCTTATCCGTTGAACAATCCCTTAGGCATGGCCTTCGAGCCCTGGCATTGGCGTTGGACGGCTGACGCGGCGGAGGGACATTAGCTCCGGTTAATCCGCTTCGAGGCCGTCCAACCATCGCGGGACCTGAAAACGGCCGGGTACGGTGGTCCCTTCCCCCGGCGGGTTGGGTTCATTCACCGGCTCCAGCTGTTGGAACGTGCCCGGATGCGTCCGAATTTCGCGAGGGTTGACGGGCTCGACGCCCTGAAGATCGGGCTGCACGTTGAAATCGACCGCCTTGGTCGCCGGCTTGCAGGATTCGAGGGAAGCATCCGGATTATTGAAGGTGCAGGTGCAGCTCCTCTTTCCATCCGAGGTATTCGTTTCGGAATACGAGCCGCAGGCCTCCCGGCAGCAGTTGAGCTTCGCGTCGCAGTCTTTTCCAGCCGAGCAATTGTCGAAATATTGCGAGCGCGACGTGGCCATTGCCGGATTTTGAACGTCGAGCAAGCTGAGGCAGGCGACAACCGCGCACTTCCAGGGAAGTCTTTTCATAAGCGTCCCTAAGTCTCGATAAATCGTAGACAAGTCGGTTTCTTCCGTCAAGGGACTACTGTCCTTCCCGCAGCGCCCACCGCCCCGTCCTCCCGCGCTTCGAGCCGGCCGGCTGACCAAGGGTCCCGCGGCCCTCATCCTTTTGTTTTTCAAGATCCGGAAAAAGGCTTATCCTTGTCCCCGTTCGAATAAAAGGAGGGCCTATGGATCTCAATCCCCAAAAATTGGAAGCCTTTATGAATCGGGCCGTCGGCGAGATCGGCGCCGCGGCCAGCGCCGTGATGGCGCTGATCGGCGACCGGCTCGGCCTCTACAAGGCCTTGGCCGAGGGGCCGGCGACGCCGGCGGAGTTGGCGAAACGCACCGGCACCGCGGAGCGCTACGTCCGCGAATGGCTGAGCAACCAGGCCGCGGGCGGCTTCGTCGCCTACGACGCCGCGAGCGGAAAATTCTCCCTCGAGCCCGAGCAGGTCGCGACGCTGGCGCAGGAGGACAGCCCTTTCTTCCTGCCCGGGGCCTTCCAGACCATCGCCTCGATGTTTCTCGACCACGAAAAGATCGTCGAACGCTTCAAATCGGGCGAGGGCCTGGACTGGGGCGGCCACCACCACCTGCTCTTCACCGGCACCGAGCGTTTCTTCCGGCCCAACTATATCGGCAACCTCATCCAATCCTGGATCCCGGCCCTCGACGGCGTCGAGGCCAAGCTGAAGGCGGGAGCCATAGTCGCCGACGTCGGCTGCGGCCTGGGGGCCTCGACGATCCTCATGGCCCAGGCCTACCCGAAGTCGAAATTCCTCGGCTTCGATTTTCACGCCGCCTCCATCGAGGAGGCGCGGCACCGCGCCAAGCGGGCGGGCGTCGCCGACCGCGTCGACTTCGAGGTCGCCGAGTCCACGAACTACCCCGGCAACGACTACGACCTGGTCGCCCACTTCGACTGCCTGCACGACATGGGCGACCCCGTGGCGGTGGCGAGGCACGTCAGACAAAGCCTCAAGCCCGACGGGACCTGGATGATCGTCGAGCCACGCGCCGGCGACAGTCTGGAGGACAACCTCAATCCGGTGGGCCGGGTCTTCTATGCCGCCTCCACCTGCGTCTGCGTCCCGGCCTCGCTGGCGCAGGACGGCCCCGCGTTGGGCGCGCAGGCGGGCGAAAAGCGGCTGCGGGGCATTTTGGAAAAGGGCGGCTTCGCCAAGATCCGGCGCGCCGCCGAGACGCCCTTCAACATGGTGTTGGAGGCGCGCTAAAACGCCGGACACGGTCGGAGCGAAACGCCCCGGTCCCGAAAGGAATTCCCATGGCGCAACAACGCATCGCCATCCTGACCATGCTAATTCTAATAATGTTCGCCGCCCTACCCGACGCCCAGGGACAGCCGTCAACGAGGGACGCCGAAATAAGCCTAGCCGCCCTCAAGCAGGGCAACGAGCGTTTCGCGGCGGGGCGCCTCGAGCACCCGCGCCAGGGGCCGCAGCGCCGCGCCGAGGTAGCTCCGAAGCAGTATCCCATGGCCTCGATCCTGGGCTGCTCCGACTCGCGGGTCCCGCCGGAGCTGCTCTTCGACCAGGGTCTGGGCGATCTCTTCGTGGTGCGCGCGGCCGGCAACGTCGCCGACCCGGTGGCGATCGGCAGCCTGGAGTTTTCCACCGCCGTGCTGGGCTCGCCGCTGATCGTGGTGCTGGGCCACGAAAGTTGCGGGGCGATCGACGCCACGCTGAAGGGCGACCCCGTCCCCGGCGACATCCAAAAGGTGGTCGACGCGGTCCGGCGAGGTTTGGAGGGGGACAGCTGCAAGCCCTCGCCGAAGCTCCTGAACTGCTCGATTCGGGCGAACGTGGATTACATCGTGCGAAAGCTAAGCGCGCAGGGCGCGGTGCTTCCGGAGCTGGTGAAACAGGGAAAGTTGAAGGTCGTCGGCGGGATCGTCGACCTCGATACCGGCAAGATAGCCTGGAGGCCGTAAGGCGGGCTCAGCCCCAGATTTTGGCGAATTCCTTCTCGTCAAAGCCCACGGTGACGCGCTTGCCGTCGGTGAGGATAGGGCGCTTGATCAGGCGGCCTTCTTTGGCGAGCATCTCGAGGATCTTCTCGGGCGGGAGGCTTTTGACCTTATCCTTCATATTGAGCTCGCGGTATTGGACGCCGCTGCGGTTGAGGAAGTCTTTCAACTCCTTGCCGCTTTTCTTGAGATAGTCCTTCAAATCCGCAAGCGAAGGGGGCGAGAGGGTGATGTCGATCTCCTCGAACTTCTTCCCCCGACCCTCGAGCCACTTCTTCGCCCGGCGGCAGGTATCGCATTTTGAATACCAATAGAATTTCAGCATCATTTCCTCCTGATGAAAGAGGCGAAGAAACCGCAAAAGCGGGAGTAACGAGAAAAAAATTAGCCCCGAATCCAGCAAGAGCCCCTGGGAGAAGGAAAAATACTTTTCCACGGAGCCTTAGGCAGGAAGGAGGGCGTAGGAGCGTCAAAAAGGCCCAGAGAGCAACGAACTTGGGGGCTGACGGCAGGAAGACCCCAAGTTCGCTTGCGAACGGGCCTTTTCGGCGCGAGTAGCCCGACTGGGCCGGAGCTCCGTGGAAAAGTATTTTTCCTTCTCCCAGGGGCGGACCCGGCGACTCAGCCAAAACTAGCGCGAAAAGATCTCCGAGGCCTCGAAGAAGTAAGACACCTCGAACTTCGCCGCATCCGGCCCGTCGCTGCCGTGGACGGTGTTCTCCTCGATGTTGCTGGCCAAATCCTTGCGGATGGTCCCGGGCGCGGCCTTGGCGGGATCGGTGGCTCCCATGATCTCGCGGTGCTTGGCGATGGCGTTCTCGCCCTCGAGCACGGAGACCACGACCGGGCCGCGCGTCATGAACTTCACGAGGCTTTGGAAGAAGGGGCGCTCCTTGTGGACCGCGTAGAAGCCTTCGGCCTTTTTTTGGTCCATGTGGATCATCTTGGTCGCGACGATCTTGAGCCCGCCCTGCTCGAAGCGGCGGAAACACTCGCCGATGACGTTCTTCTCGACGCCGTCGGGCTTGATGATGGAGAGGGTGCGTTCTTTTGCCATATTCACTTTCCTTGCATTGTCCGCAGGGGCCGTTCGCGAACGGCCCCTACAGAACGGATTTTAATGTCTTGCCAATTTCCGCTGGGCTGCGGCTGACCTTGATACCCGCAGCCTCCAAGGCCGCGATCTTCTCGGCCGCGGTGCCCTTGCCGCCGGAGATGATCGCCCCGGCGTGTCCCATGCGTTTGCCCGGGGGCGCGGTCATGCCGCCGATGAATCCCACCACCGGCTTCTTGACGTGCTTCTTCACGTAGTCCGCGGCCTCTTCCTCGGCCGAACCGCCTATCTCGCCGATCATGACGATCGCCTCGGTCTTGGGGTCCTCGTTGAAGAGCTTGAGGGCGTCGATGAAATTGGTGCCGTTGACCGGGTCGCCGCCGATCCCGATGCAGGTCGACTGGCCGATCCCGAGCTCGGTCAGCTGGTAGACCGCCTCGTAGGTGAGGGTGCCGCTGCGCGAGACCACGCCGACCGCGCCGGGCTTGTGGATGTGGCCCGGCATGATGCCGATCTTGCACTCGCCCGGGGTGATGATGCCGGGACAGTTGGGCCCGATCAGGCGGGTGCGGCGGCCCTCCATCGCCCGCTTCACGCGGATCATGTCGGTGACCGGGATGCCCTCGGTGATGCAGATCGCGAGGTCGAGATCCGCGTCCACCGCCTCGAGGATGGCGTCGGCCGCGAAGGGCGGCGGGACGTAGATGACCGAGACGTTGGCGCCGGTTTTCTCTTTGGCCTGGCGGACGGTGTCGAAGATCGGGATGCCCTCGAAGTCTTGCCCGCCCTTGCCGGGCGTGACGCCCGCGACCATCTGCGTGCCGTACTCCTTGCAGGCGCGGGTGTGGAATTGCCCCGTGGAACCGGTGATCCCTTGGGTGACGACTTTGGTGTTTTTATTGACGAGGACGCTCATCGGATGGCCTTCACGACTTTCTCGGCCGCTTCGTCCATGCGGTCCGCCGAGATGATCGGCAGGCCGGACTCGGCCAGGATTTTCTTTCCCAACTCCATATTGGTGCCCAGCAGGCGGACGACCAGCGGCACCTTGAGGGCGATCTCCTTGGCGGCCGCGACCACGCCGGTGGCGATGACGTCGCACTTCATGATGCCGCCGAAGATGTTGACCAGGATGGCCTTCACCTTGGGGTCGGAGAGGATGATCTTGAAGGCGGCCGTGACCTTCTCGGCCGTGGCGCCGCCGCCGACGTCGAGGAAGTTGGCGGGCTCGCCGCCGTAGAGCTTGATGATGTCCATCGTGGCCATCGCCAGGCCCGCGCCGTTGACCATGCAGCCGATGTTGCCGTCCAGGCTGATGTAGCTTAGGTCGAACTTCTTGGCCTCGATCTCGTTGACATTCTCCTCGTCCAGGTCGCGCAGGTCCTCGTAGTCGGGGTGGCGGAACAGGGCGTTGTCGTCGAAGTTGACCTTGGCGTCGAGCGCCAGCAGGTCGCCCTCCTTGGTGAGGACCAGGGGGTTGATCTCGAGGAGCGAGCAGTCCGCCTCGATGAAAGCGGCCGCCAGGGCGCCCGCGAACTTCACGAACTTATGGACGAGCGCCGCGGACAGACCCAGGCCGAAGCCCAGCTGCCGGCCCTGGTAGGCCTGCAGGCCCATCGCGGGGTCGATCGCGACCTTGAGGATTTTTTCGGGGTGCTTGGCGGCGACCTCTTCGATCTCCATGCCGCCCTCGGTGCTGGCCATGACCGTCACGCGCGAGGTGGCGCGGTCGAGGACCATGCCCAGGTAGAATTCTTTGTCGATGTTGCAGCCCTTCTCGATCCAGACCTTCTTGACCTCCTGCCCTTCGGGTCCGGTCTGATGCGTCTTGAGCATCATACCGAGGATCTGGCCGGCATAGGTGCGGGCCTCCTCGGGGGTCTTGGCGACCTTGACGCCGCCGCCCTTGCCGCGGCCGCCCGCATGGATCTGGGCCTTGACGACGGTCACGCCGCCCAGGCGCTGCGCGGCCTGGTAGGCCTCGTCGACGCTGAGCGCCAGCTGGCCCTCGGGGACGGGAACGCCGTATTTTTTGAGGATCTGTTTGCCTTGGTATTCGTGGATTTTCATAATTATAACTTGATCGAATCGACCAGCGCCTTCACGTGCTCGAAGCTGCCGAGCAGCGCGCGCTTCTCTTCCTCGTTCAACTTGGCCTCGATGACGCGCTCGACCCCGTTGGCGCCGATCACAACCGGAACGCCCATGTAGTAGCCCTTGATGCCGTACTCGCCGTTCAGGTAGGCGGCGCAGGCCAAAACGCGGCGCTTGTCCTTCAGGTAGCTCTCGGCCATCTCGATCGCGCTGGCCGCCGGGCTGAAATAGGCGCTGCCCGTCTTGAGCAGGGCGACGATCTCGCCGCCCGCCATCTGAGTGCGCTTGACGATGGCGTCGATCTTGTCCTGCGGCAGCAGGTCGGTGATCGGGATGCCGTTGACGGTGCACAGCCGGATGATCGGGACCATGTCGTCGCCGTGGCCGCCGAGCACCAGGGCGGTGACGTCTTTCACGCTGACGCCCAGCTCCATCGCGACGAAGGCGCGGAAGCGGGCGGAATCGAGAACGCCCGCCATTCCGATGACGCGGCGGTGCGGGAAGCCGGTGACCTTCTGCATGGCGTAGACCATGGCGTCGAGCGGGTTGCTGACGACGATGACGAAGGCGTTCGGGGCGTGCCGCTTGACGTTCTCGGCGACGTTCTTGATGATTTCGAGGTTTTTGGCGAGGAGATCGTCGCGGCTCATGCCGGGCTTGCGGGCCAGGCCGGCGGTGACGATGATCACGTCGCTGCCGGCGATGTCCTTGTAGTCCTGCGTCCCGATCAAGTTGCTGTCGGAGCCGTCCACCGGACGCGCTTCCATAAGGTCGAGGGCCTTGCCCTGCGGGACGCCTTCCATGACGTCGAGGAGGACGACGTCGCCCAGCTCTTGCAGCATGACGCGTTGGGCGAGTTCTCCGCCGATGTTGCCGGCGCCGATTAAAGCTATCTTCTTTCGTGCCATAAATCACCTGTAGGGGCGAACCTCGTGTTCGCCCTCCCTGCTGCGGGGCGAACACGAGGTTCGCCCCTACAATTACATATTATTGACGATGGCCTGCGCAAACTCCGAGCACTTCAACTCCTTCGCGCCCTCCATCAGGCGGGCGAAGTCGTAGGTGACGGTCTTTTGCGAAATGGTTTTTTCGAGCGACCGGTTGATCAAGTCGGCCGCCTCCTGCCAACCCAGGTACTCGAGCATCATGACGCCCGAGAGGATCACCGAGCCGGGGTTGACCTTGTCCTGCCCCGCATACTTGGGCGCGGTGCCGTGGGTCGCCTCGAAGATGGCGCGCCCGCTGACGTAGTTGATGTTGCCGCCCGGCGCGATGCCGATGCCGCCCACCTGCGCCGCGAGGGCGTCGCTGATGTAGTCGCCGTTGAGGTTGAGGGGTGGCGATCACGTCGAACTCACGTTGGCGCGGGTCAAAAGGCATGCTGCAGGAAGGCGTCGGCGATGGCGTCTTGGATGAGGATCTTTGCCCGCGGGGACCTTGCCCTGGCATTCCTCCCAGCTGACGACCTGGTCGGCGAACTCTTCATGGCCAGCTCGCCCCCATTGTGCCGGAAAGCCGCCTTCGGTGAACCATGATGTTCCCCTTATTGCACCAAGGTGACGCTGCGGCGCTTGTTAACGGCGTAGCGGATGGCCGCGCGGATCAGGCGCTGCTGCCTCGATCCGAGACCGGCTTGATGCCCCGATCGCTGGTCTCGGGGAAAGCGGATCTTCTTGATCTCCTTCTGCAAATCCGATCACCGCTACCTCGGGGACTTGGCCTCCCACTCGATGCCGGCGTAGATGTCCTCGGTGTTCTCGCGGAAGATCACCATGTCGACCTTCTCGGGGGCCTTGACCGGCGAGGGCGTGCCCTTGAAGTAGCGCACCGGACGCAGGCAGACATACAAATCCAGCTCCTGGCGCAACGTCACGTTGAGCGAGCGAAAGCCCTTCCCGACCGGCGTGGTCAGCGGTCCCTTGATCGCGACGAGGTATTCCTTGATGACGTCGAGGGTCTCTTGCGGAAGCAGATTGGGCGGGCACTCGGCCCCGTAGGCCTGCTGCGCCTTCTCGCCGGCGTAGACCTCGCACCACTGGATCCGGCGCTGGCCGCCGTAGGCCTTGGCGACCGCCGCATCGAAGACGCGCACCGCGGCCTTCCAGATATCGGGACCGGTGCCGTCCCCCTCGATGAAGGGGATGATGGGCCGAGCGCCGACCTGGAGTTTTCCATTTTGGATGGTGATTTTGTCGCCGGAGGCGGGGATCTGAACTTTCATGAGGTAACTACTTAAAATATATGGGTTTTTTGAAAGGCGCGTAACACTATCCAATCGCGCGGGGCAGTGTCAAGCCTACTTTGTATTGAAGCGGGGAATCGCTTTGCGCTACGGTGCGCCGCTATGTCCAAAACCTACATCCAAGAGCTCCGCGAGGGCTCGAACGTCGACAGCATCTACCTCTGCATCCACAAGGCCCTGCTCTTCGGCAAGAACAACAAGGCCTACGTCAACATGAAGCTCTTGGACCGCAGCGGCCAGATCGAGACCCGCATCTGGGACAAGGCCGAGCTGCTCAGCCAGAATTTCGAAAAGAACGACTATGTCCGCGTCAAGGGCAAGGTCGTGCTCTACCAGGACCACCTCCAGCTCAACGTCTTCGAGATCCAGCGGGTGGAAGACGGCCAAGTGAATCCCGCCGATTTCCTGCCGGCCTCCAAGCAGGACATCCCCAAGATGTACCAAGAGCTGCTGCGGATCTGCCGCGAGGACATGAAAAATCCCTGGGTGCAAAAGTTGATCCTGGGCATCCTCGAGGACCCTAAGTACAGCCGCGACTTCCAGCGCGCCCCCGCCGCGAAGACCAACCATCACGCCTGGGTCGGCGGCCTGCTCGAGCACGTCCTGGGCCTGTGCAAGCTGGCGAAGGCGGTTCTCCCCTTCTACCCGATGATCGACCGCGACTTGGTCCTGGCCGGCCTCATCATGCACGACTTCGGCAAGATCGAGGAGCTCGAGTCCGAGCGCGCCTTCGAGTACACCGACAAGGGCCGGCTGATCGGCCATCTCATCACTAGCGTCGAGATCCTGATCCGCAAGGCCGCCCAGATCCCCGATTTTCCCGAAAAGGTCCTGCAGCACATCGAGCACATCGTATTGAGCCACCACGGCCGCCTCGAATACGGCTCGCCCAAGCGCCCCAAGACCCTCGAGGCCATCGTGGTGCACCACCTGGACGACATGGATTCGAAGATCCAGGGCTTCCTCGACCTGGTGGCCCGCGAGGGCGAGGGCGACGCGGCCTGGACCTCGCATAATAATCGCCTCTTCGAGCGTCCCCTGTACAAGCGCGCCGCCCAGGACCTCGCCGAGAGCCTCGGAAACGAAAGGTTTCCCGCCCAGGGCGCGCCTTCCGGCGCCGCGCGGACAAACAACCCGGCAATCGCGAAACAACCGCTCACCAGCAGTTTGGGGGAAGCCTTGCAGAAGTCTCTGAATTCCAAGGGATAAATTCCCCTAACCCCGCGACAAAACTTGACTTCACGGGGCAAGCGGCATATCTCATCCCGCTCAATAATCATTCGCAAAAGAGGCCCGCTATGGCTGAAGCCGCCGAAGCACTCCAAGCCCCGGTTCGCAAGGAAGAGATCAAGACGCCGACCATCCGGGGAAAGAAGCGCAAGTTCTGGAAAGACTACGTCCTGCCCAAGGTGGCCTTCTTCGTGCGCGGCTTCCCGGACCGCGCGGTGGTCTCCATCGACGTGACCAACAAGTGCAACATCCGCTGCAAGCACTGCTACTTCTTCGCCTACGAGCAGGACAAAGAGCTCAAGCCCGACGAGTGGCTGGCCAAGCTGGAAGAATTGAAAAAAGACGGCTTCCCCTTCCGCAGCGCCACCTGGGTGGGTGGCGAGCCGCTGCTGCGCAAGGACCTGATCGAGATCGGCCGCAAGTACTTCATGTTCAACATCGTCGTCACCAACGGCACCTTCGGCATCCCCAATTGGCCGGACGTGATGTTCCACATCTCGGTCGACGGCACCGAGGAGTACCACGACGACATCCGCGGCAAGGGCGTCTACCAGAAGATCAAAAAGTCGGTGGCCGAGGCCGAGCCCGGCATGAACATCTCGCTGGCCTGCTGTCTGAACAAGCGCAACCTGCACTGTATGGAAGACCTGCTCGAGGAGTGGTACCCCAACGAGAAGGTGAAGCACATCCTCTTCGACTTCTTCACCCCGGTGAAGGGCGTGAAGCACGACCTCTTCATCCCCTTCGAAGAGCAGGACAAGATCATCGACCGCATCATCGAGCTCAAGCGCTCGAAGTACGGAGACTTCATCGGCGTCAGCGAGCGCGTGCTCAACCTGATGCGCAAGAAAGAGCGCCACAAGGCGATCGGCGACAACTGCATCTTTTTGCAAAAGGGCTTCGCCTTCGATCCGTTGGGCAACAAGAAAGACCAGTGCATGATGGGGGCCGACGCCGACTGCGAGCGCTGCGGCTGCATCGTGCCCTTCTATCTCAAGCAACGCACCGAGCGGAAATACATCCTGCAAGAGGTCCTGGGCGACATCAAAGACTTCGTCACCCGCCGCCACAGCGCCACGCACCTCCCGGCCGGCTCAACCTCGGCGGAAAAATAACCTCGGCCCTGCATCAGCGCAAAATACCATCCCCCTGGGGCCGCCGCGCTTTCCACGGTGCCGCGTCGCACCATGGGGCCGCAACCCGAAACTCGCCGCCCTTTCGCAAGCCCATAAAATTCTCTTTCGCAGCCTTTTACCTCGGGGGTAGAATCGGAGTCGGAGAAAGCCTATGAAAACATTCCTACTGGCCTTGACCCTTATCACTTTAAGTTCCGGATTCGCCCAAGCCCAAGTCTATACCGGCGACGGCTCCGTCGCCCCGCCGCCCGCGGCCGTGGGCCAAAAATACCGGCTCCGCGATCCTTATTATCCCTATCCCGGCTATCCGCCGGTCGCCCCCAATACCTCCCCGGACACCGCCGAGGTGGGCCGGCCTTACTATTATCCCTATGGCTATCCCTACGGATATCCTTACCCCTATCCGGGCGTGACCAGCGACGGGGACTCCGTCTACGTCCCGGGCAAATAGGCCTAGGCCTTTCTCCAACCTGTACGATTGACAGGGCCACGGGCGAGGTTTAAAGCTGCCCTTGGTGAGCGAAGCCATCCCCGAAAAAATGGACGCCCTGCTCGCGAAGCGCGGGGCGATCGTCTCCCTGGACAAGCTGTTCGGCGAAGCCTCCTACCGCGTCTATTTCCGCGCGACCCTGGCCGGCGGCGAGACCTTCATCGTCATGCAGATGCCGGCGGGCCGCCAAAGCGCCTCCGAAGAGATCACCAACTACGAGGGCCCGAAGCTCGAGCCCCCCTTCCTCAACGTCGCCCGCTGGCTCGAGAAGGCCGGCCTCCCCGCCCCGAAAGTGATCGACACCGACCTCGACGCGGGGCTGATCCTACTTCAGGACTTGGGCGACAAGACCCTCGAGAAGCTCCTGCCCAGCTGCAACGAGTCGATGCGGGATTTCTTCTACAAGCAGGCGATCGACCTGTTGCTGCAATTCCAAAAGGCGGGGCTGGAGAAAGCCGATCCGGAGTGCATGGCCTTCCAGCGCAGCTTCGACCTGCCCCTGCTGCTCTGGGAGTTCGAACACTTTCTCGACTACGGCATCGAGGACCGCTTCGGCAAAAAGATCCCGCAAAAAGAGCGCAAGTGGCTGATG